>JBDZUK010000047.1:0-25517 GCA_040255165.1 Nitrospiraceae bacterium
AAGGAGGGCGAGGTCGAGGAATACCGCTACCGTGACCTGGGCGTGCTCACGAACCGGTTCGCGACCGTGCTTCGGCGTCTGGGGGTCGCCGCGGGAGACCGCGTATTCGTGCTCGCCGGCCGCATTCCCGAGTTGTACATCGCGGCGCTCGGCACGTTGAAAAACCGCAGCGTGTTTTGCCCTCTCTTCTCAGCTTTCGGACCAGAGCCGATCCGGGCAAGGATGACGATCGGCCAGGCCAAAGTCCTGCTTACGACCGAGTCGCTCTACCGACGCAAGGTGGCCGCAATTCGCGACTCGGTTCCAAGCCTCGAACATGTCTTGCTTGTCGGCGACGACCGCCGGTCGACCTCGGTGGAAGGAACGCTGGATTACGGAGGCTTGATGACGGACGCCGCATCCTCGTTCGCCATCGAAGCAACCGGACCCGAAGACATCGCCTTGCTTCATTTCACGAGCGGCACGACCGGGACACCGAAGGGAGCCGTCCACGTGCACGAAGCCGTGGTGGCCCACCACATCACGGGGAAGTTGGCACTGGACTTCCATCCTGACGACGTCTTTTGGTGCACCGCCGACCCGGGATGGGTGACGGGAACCTCCTACGGCATCATCGCGCCGTTGACGAACGGGATCACCAGCATCGTCGACGAGGCGGACTTCGACGCCGAACGGTGGTACCGCATTCTCCAGGACCAGAAGGTCACGGTTTGGTACACGGCCCCCACGGCGATCCGCATGATGATGAAAGCCGGCGCCGACCTGGCGCGCAAGTATGATCTGGGACGTCTCCGATTTCTCGCGAGTGTGGGAGAGCCCCTCAACCCCGAAGCCGTGGTGTGGGGCGAACGCGCGTTCGGCTTGCCTTTTCATGACAACTGGTGGCAGACGGAAACGGGAGGCATCATGATCGCGAACTACGCCGCGATGGATATCAAGCCCGGATCCATGGGGAGGCCTCTGCCGGGCATCGAAGCCGGAATCGTTCGAAGGCATGACGACGGAGCGATCGAAGAAATCGGCGAGCCGGGCGTCCAGGGCGAGCTGGCGCTGCGACCCGGATGGCCCTCCATGTTTCGCGGCTACTGGAACGAGCCGGAGCGGTATCGCAAGTGTTTCGCCGGAGGCTGGTACCTGACGGGCGATTTGGCGAAGCGGGACGACGACGGCTATTTCTGGTTCGTCGGCCGGGCGGACGATGTGATCAAGACGTCCGGGCACCTCATCGGTCCCTTCGAGGTTGAGAGCGTCCTGATCGAGCATCCGGCCGTGGCGGAGGCCGGCGTCATCGGCAAGCCGGATCCCGTCGCGCTGGAGACCGTGAAAGCCTTCGTCTCGCTGAAGCAGGGCGTGGAGCCGACGGACGCGTTGCGGCGGGAACTCCTCGGGTTCGCGCGCGCTCGTCTCGGGGCGGTCGTGGCTCCGAAGGAAATTACGTTTCTTCCCGGGCTGCCGAAAACGAGAAGCGGCAAAATCATGCGCCGGCTGTTGAAAGCCCGCGAATTGGGATTGCCCGAGGGCGATACTTCGACCTTGGAGGCCTCATGACGCTCGCCCTCCCCCGTCTCGAAGCGCTGCAGCTATTGTCCCACATGCTGCGCATCCGGCGGTTCGAGGAAAAATGCGCGGAGCTTTACAGCGTCGGAAAGATTCGCGGCTTCTTGCACCTCTATATCGGCGAAGAGGCGGTCGCGGCCGGCGCGATGCCGGTCTTTCTCGCGGAGGATGCCATCGTTGCGACGTATCGGGAGCACGGTCATGCTCTGGTCCGTGGAACTCCGATGGGATCGCTGATGGCCGAACTCTACGGCAAAGCGACCGGCTGTGCCCGCGGCCGCGGGGGGTCGATGCATTTCTTCGATGCCGCGCGTCGGTTTTATGGAGGGCTCGCGATCGTCGGCGGAGGGCTCCCCGTCGCGGTCGGACTGGCCCTGGCCGACAAGCTTCGGCAGCGGTCCTGCGTCACGGCCTGTTTCTTCGGAGACGGTGCGGTGGCGGAAGGCGAATTCCACGAATCGTTGAATCTCGCCGCGCTGTGGAAGCTGCCGGTGGTCTTCCTCTGCGAGAATAATCTCTACGCCATGGGGACGGCACTCGAGCGGCATCAGTCCCAACCGGACATTGCGCGGAAGGCGGACGCCTACGGCATCCCGGCGGAGTCCGTGGACGGCATGGACGTCCTGGCCGTGAAGGAAGCGACGCGACGTGCCGTGGATCTGGTGCGGAAGGGCAACGGACCGTATCTCCTTGAATATCGAACGTACCGATTCCGGGCCCACTCAATGTATGACGCGGAACTCTACCGCACGAAGCAAGAGGTGGAAGAGTGGAAGCGGCGGGATCCGCTGACGATCTACGAAGGCGTCCTCCGGGAATGGAAATGCTGCACGGCGGAAGACCGTGCCAAGATGGAGGAGTCGATTGCCGCTGAAATCGAGCAAGCCGTGGCCTTCGCAGAAAGCAGTCCGTGGGAGCCGGTGGCCGATCTCACGAAGGACGTGTACACCGAACGAACGTGAATCGTCATTCGTGACGCGACGCGCGCGAGAGGAAAGAAGACAAGAAAGCGCACGCGCGGCATGCACGCGAAATACGCTTCACGAGGGACGAGCGACAAATCATATGCCGAAGATTTCCTATCGCGAAGCCGTCCGAACCGGATTGCGGGAAGCGCTCCAGAGCGATCCCCGTGTCTTTCTCATGGGAGAGGACGTGGGCAAGTACGGCGGCACCTACGCGTGCAGCAAGGGCCTGCTCGATGAATTCGGACCGGATCGAGTCCGCGACACCCCGCTTTCCGAGAGCACGTTCGTAGGAGCCGGCATCGGCGCGGCGCTCGGCGGCATGAGACCGATTGTGGAAATCATGACCGTGAATTTCAGCCTGCTCGCGCTGGATCAGATCGTGAACAACGCCGCCACCCTGCGGCATATGTCCGGCGGACAGATCAGCGTCCCGCTCGTCATCCGCATGGCGACGGGCGCCGGCCGGCAGGTCGCGGCCCAGCATTCGCACAGCTTTGAAGGCTGGTACGCGCACGTGCCCGGCATCACGGTCGTGACGCCCGCCACAGTGACGGACGCAAGGGGCATGCTGCTGGCCGCCCTCCATGAACCGGATCCGGTCCTGATCTTCGAGCACGCCTTCCTCTATCCGACGGAAGGAGAACTGGACGAACGTATGGAGCAAGTGGATCTCCGCACCGCCGCGGTGCGGCGGACGGGAACCGACGCATCCATCCTCACGTTCGGAGGGTCCTTGTGGAAGTGTCTGCAGGCTGCGGACCGGTTGGCCACGGAAGGCATGGAAGTGGAAGTCGTGGATCTGCGGGCGCTCCGTCCGCTGGATATACGAACCGTATTGAGCTCCGTGCGCAAAACGCACCGCGCCGTCATCGTCGATGAAGCCTGGCGTACCGGAAGCTTCGCGGCGGAAATCAGCGCGCAAATCATGGAGGAGGCGTTCTACGATTTGGACGCCCCGGTTCTCCGCGTGTGCAGCGCCGAAGTCCCGATCCCTTACCCCAAGCATCTCGAAGACGCGGCTCTTCCTCAAACGGATACGATCGTTCAGACCATCCGGCAATTGGTGCGGCCACATGGCTGAGTTCGTCATGCCCATCCTCGGGGCGGACATGGAAAAAGGAACGTTGATCGCCTGGAAAAAGCAGCCGGGCGAACGCGTCGGCAAGGGCGAGATCATCGCCGAGGTGGAAACCGACAAGGCGGCGATCGAAGTTGAGTCCTTCACGGCCGGGGTCATCGAGAAGCTCCTGGTGAAGCCCGGTGAAGTGGTGCCGGTCGGCAGCGTCATGGCGATCATCCGCACGGAAGGCGAGGTTGGAGCGCCGCCTTCGGGGGCGGTTCCTTCCACAGCCGCCCCGTCAGTGACGGTTCCGCCGGTCACGACGACCCCGCTACCCTCCCCCGCTGGAACACCGGAGCCGGGCAGGCTCAAAATATCGCCTTCCGCGCGCCAACTCGCGCGCGAGCTTGGCGTGGACCCCGCCGGCGTGACCGGCACGGGACCGGATGGAGCGATCACGCGCGCCGATATCGAACGGATGCGCGGGGAGCGCGTGGCGGCAAAAAAGAAGGAAACGGCTGCCGACACTGCGATCGACCGCCAGACGCGGATGAGGCAGGTCATCGCGGCCGCGATGGCCCGGTCCAAGCGGGAAATTCCTCATTATTATCTGGGCACATCGATCGACCTGGGCCGTGCGATGGCCTGGTTGGCGGAAGAAAACGGGAGACGGCCTGTAGCGGACCGTTTGCTTCCCGGAGTCTTGTTGATTAAGGCTGTGGCCCTAGCCTTGCGCGAGGTCCCGGAGCTGAACGCCTTGTGGAAAGGCACGGAGGCCGTGCGGAGCGACGCCATCCATGTCGGCGTCGCCATTTCGCTCAGGCAAGGCGGGCTCATGGCTCCGGCACTGCATCACGCCGATCGACAGAGCCTCGGCGACCTGATGCGGAAATTACAGGATCTTGTCAAACGTGCCAGGGCGGGGACGCTGCGGAGCTCCGAGCTCTCGGACCCGACGATCACTGTCACGAGTCTCGGAGAGCAGAGTGTCGAAACCGTGTACGGAGTGATTTATCCTCCCCAGGTCGCGTTGGTCGGCTTTGGACAGGTGGTGCAGCGGCCGTGGGTCGTTGAGGGAAGGGTCGAAGCGAGGCCGATCGTGACGGCTACGCTGTCGGCCGATCACCGGGTCACCGACGGCCATCGAGGAGCTCGCTACCTCGCCGCGGTCGACCGCCTCCTGCAGGAGCCCGAGCGATTATGACCACTCCCTCACAGGCCGACGTCCGACAGACGGTTCTTCGCCTCCTCGGCGAAATCGCCCCCGAAGCTGATCTGGCTCTCCTTCGGCCTGATCGAAATGTACGGGAACAATTGGACCTTGATTCCATGGATTTTCTGAACTTCATCGTTGCCTTGCATAAGCAGTTTGGAATCGAGATCCCCGAATCAGCCTATCCCGAGTTGACGACGATCGACGGCTGTGTGACCTTCATCCGGAACAAGCTCGCGCAGCCCTGAGCGCGGTGGGCAAATTTGCTCTTTTCTTTCCTCTTCATGGGGCATATAGTACCGACTTGGCGATCCTTTCCTTCTAAGAGGTGCATCATGAGCCCCCATGCCCTCGAACCTCTCCCTCATGAGCAGCAAAACAACAACAATACCTGCCTGCATAGCCGGCTGGTTGATGACATTGCCAATGCCGGCGGACCGAATTCGGGGATGGTGAAATGCTTGGAATGCGGGATGATCATCGCCGATCCGCATCCACAGCGCGAAGACTCCTAAACCATCCCCTGGGGTAATAGGCGACAGCCGAGTTTTTGCTCGCTGACCCGAAACGCCTCAACGGCAGTCGGCGGCTGAGATTTATCCTCATTCAGGTCTCCCGCAGCCTCTCTCCTTCCCCAGAGTTGCGTGGCATTACCGATGCACCTGTTGGCATGCGAGAGGCACAGGTGATCTTTCAAGATCGTGAATCTGCCGGCCGTCAATTGGCCGGACGTTTAGAACGGTATCGAGACGACCGGACCGCCCTGATATTGGCCCTGCCGCGCGGTGGCGTTGCGGTCGCCTTCCCGGTAAGCCTTGTCCTTCGCCTTCCGTTAGACGTGTTCATCACCAGAAAATTGGGCGCGCCCGGCAACCCGGAATATGCCATCGGCGCAGTCGCGGAGACCGGAACGGTGTTCTACAACAAGGAGGCGCTCGCGCTCTATTCTCTGTCGCAGCGGGACTTGGATGCGGCCATTCAGGTTCAACGGGACGAGATCGCCCGACGCCAGCGGCTTTACCGGAAAGGCCGACCGGCCCCGGTTCTGACCGGACGGACCATTATTCTGGTTGATGACGGCCTCGCGACAGGCGCGACCTTTTTTGCATCGGTCGAGGCGATCCGATCTTCGAATCCGAGCAGGCTTATCGGAGCCGTGCCGGTCGGGCCGCGAGAGACAATCGAGGAGGCCACAGGACTTGTCGACGAAATGGTTGTGCTCTCAATTCCGGAGGGATTTTTCGCGGTCGGTCAGGCCTACATCGATTTCACGCAGGTGGAAGATGCGGACGTCGTGAGGCACTTGGACGCGGCGGAAGCCTTCCGGACCCAGCAACATCAACCGCCGGCTTCGTGAGCGCGGCCGGCTCAACCAAGGTGAGGAATCATATGGCAGGACAAGCCAAAAGTCCGACCGGTCAAGGGGTGCGGAGAGACCGCACCGTTCAGGAGTATCAACACGACACGTACAAGCTGCGCGGCAAATTGAAGGAACCGACCGCGTGCTCAGAATGCGGAGCCGTGTTTCACAAAGGACGGTGGACCTGGGGAGCCAAGCCGGCAGGGGCCGAGGAGGTGATCTGCCCCGCCTGTCACCGCATACGGGACAAGTATCCCAAAGGCTTGGTGACCTTGAAAGGATCGTTTCTCGACGAGCATCGCGACGAAGTGATGGGCATCGTGCGCAACACCGAGACCGAGGAAAAGGGGGAGCACCCATTGTCCCGCATCATGGGTATGGAGCGGCAACGCGAAGGGTTCGTCATTTCGACCACGGACACGCACCTCCCGAGGCGGATCGGCGAGGCCCTGAAGCACGCGCACCATGGCGAGTTGGATTTGCACTATAACGAGGATGAAGATTTCGTCCGAGTGACCTGGACCCGTTAGCGTGCGCCATCGAATTCGCATCGCTCAAGAAGCTCGGCTCACATCGGCGGAACTCACATCGCCCGGGCTGTAAAACTACCGTGCGGGCAGGGCATGACGAGCGGATGTTGAGCGGCTGAATCCAAGCACGAAAGGCCGTCCTGTCTCGGGACAGATTTCACTATTGCAACAGAAGGGTTTATGTATAATGCGGACCTACAGGGAGCCCTGCCGCGATCGGAGGCGGGCTCGATCCGTTCACCCCCAAAAGAGGAGCGACATGAGCGCCATCACGTCCAAGTGCACGCCGATGCTCGCCGTCGGTCTTGCAATCCTGCTCAGTATGGCCCCCGGCTGCGCCAGGAAAGTCTCAACCGCGGTCGAAGATCAAAGTCTCGTCACGGCTTCAACCCCATCCGAGGCACCTCCGCCGGCTGCTGCGCCGGAGCCGGAAGCTCCACCGCCGGCGCCCGAAGAACCGGCGACGCCGGCTCCGCCCGCCCCGCCGGAGCAGCAGGCAGCGGCCCCGGTTGAACCGGTTGAACCGCCTCCGATGCCCGCCGAACCTCCTGCTGAAACACCACCTGCCGTTGAGACGCCGCCTGCTCCCGCCGCGCCCCCCGCGATGGAGGAAACCAGAGTGGCCGAATCGCCTCTGACACCGTCCGAGGAGCCGCCGCCTCCTGCTCCCGCTCCCGAACCGTCACCGGCTCCGGCGCCGGCCGCGCCGCCCGAGGTCGAGATCTCGGACGTGTACTTCGATTTCGATGAGTTCGGCCTTCGCTCGGACGCCAAGACCGTCCTCGAAGCCAATGTCCGTGCCATGAAAGCAGACGGCAGTACGAAATGGCTGATCGAAGGACATTGCGATGAACGCGGCAGTCTCGCCTACAATCTCGTGTTGGGCGAGCGGCGAGCGGAATCGGTCAAACGGTACCTGGAAGATCTCGGCATCGCACCGGCCCAGTTGCAAATCGTCACTTACGGTAAGGAACGTCCGTTCTGCAAGGATCACAGCGAGGCCTGCTGGCAATCCAATCGGCGCGCGCATTTCGTGCGCCGGTAGAGCGGCCGGGCAGGGCGGCCCGCGTAGCGACAACAAAAGGAGGGGCAAGTGAGACACGCGATGGTTTCCATGGCTTGGTTCGCCGGGTTATGGGTCTTGGCCGGTTGTGCCGGATCGGGCCAAGTCATCCCGATTCACATCCATCCGTTGGAAACCGGCCTTGAAAAGAGCGCGCCGGCAGGGCTTCGTGTGGCGGTAAAGCCTTTCGAGGATGGACGATCGCACACGACTCACCTGGGACAGCGCAGTCATTTATGGGGCGGGGTAACGTATTTTAACGTGCCGGGCGACGGTCCCGGCGATGCCGTGGCCAAGGCGCTTGTGGAACATTTGAATCGCAAGGGTTGGCAAGCGGAAATGGCCAAGGCGGATGGAGCGGCGGCGGACGTGATTTTCGACGGCACAATCCTCGATCTGAACGCCAACGCCAAGAGCGGAGTCGGGTCGACCAAGATCACGACCGACATGAAGGTCGGTCTCCAGGCGCAGAATGCGAAGGACGGCAGCGCCGTCCGCATGACGCTGACGGGAAGCGGCTCCGACCGCGTCTTTTGGTTCGAGCCGGAAGACGTGCAGAAGTTGGTGAACGACGTGATGACGGACAGTTTCGAAAAGGTACTGAAGGACACGAAGATAGAAAACGGAACCCTGCGCCTCAAGTGACGGAGCGGACGCCGAACCGCCGCTGGAAAGGAGTCGAGATGAGACAGCCCTTCGACCGCAGTGCGCCGCGCAAGGGAGCGACGCGCGTCGCCGTCCTCTGTCTTGTCCTGCTCGCAGCGCCGGGCTCCGGGGACTGGGCTCCGGACCGCGCTCAAGCGCAGCCGCATGAACAGCGCATCGACATGATGATCCGCAACTACGGCTTCATGCTGGCCGAGCCGGCCCCGGTCCGCGTCGGCGTACCCACCGTCATCATTCTCCGCAACCAGGACATCGTGCGGCACGGGTTCACATCGGACGTCTTCCCTCAGCTGCAATTGCACGCGGAGGGCGAAGGCATCGCCGCCTACGGCAAAGGCGTGGACGGCTTTTACGTCGACGCCGGCAAGACGTTAGTGATCCGGTTCACCGCCGAGCGGGCGGGCCGCTACGCCTTCCACTGCGATCTCCATCCGCAGATGAAGGGCGAGCTGTTCACGCTCGAAGTGCCCGCTGCCTGAGTGCCCCAATTTGACGCACGCGCGACCACATGAAAGAGCCGGCCTACAGCAAGCGGCTTGCCGGACCGGCGTCTCTCGCCTTCCTGGCATTGGCACTGCTCGTCGCGTCCGCGGCACGGTCCCTCCCTGCCGACACAACCAGCCAGCCCGCGCCGGTTTTGCTCGAAGTCTTCACGCGGGACGGCTGTCCGCACTGTGCAGCCGCCAAAGAATACCTGGCGGTTCTCCAACAGGAACGGCCGCAACTCCGCATCGTCTGGCGCGACGTCGGGCGTGATCCAGAGGCATCGGAGCGGTTGCGCCGGCTGGCGGCGGAGCACGGCACAACCACGATCGGTGTTCCCGCCTTTTTTCTGAAAGGCGAATTTCTCGTCGGCTTCCGGGACTCTGAGACTACGGGCGTCCGACTGAAGGCGCTGATCGACCGCGACGACTCCCCTCCTGCTCCCGACAGCCCGTCCGCCGCGTGCGGCCCCGAAATCGACAAGGCCTGCGAGCCGGCCATGGCAAAGGACGGGATCGAGGTTCCATGGATCGGCCGCCTGACCGTCCGCGATCTTGGCCTCCCACTCTTCACCGTGGCCATCGGACTCTTGGACGGCTTCAACCCGTGCGCCATGTGGGTGCTGCTGTTCCTGCTCTCCTTGCTGGTCAATCTCAGGAGCCGGGCCAAGATGGCGCTCATCGCGGGCACGTTCATCGCGGTCAGCGGCCTCGCGTATTTTTCCTTCATGGCGGCGTGGCTCAATGTCTTCTTGTTGGTCGGATTTTCGCGTCCGGTTCAGGTGCTGCTCGGCCTCGTGGCCACCGCAGTCGGATCGCTCAACGTCAAGGAATTTCTCGCGTGGGGTATCGGCCCTTCCATCGGAATACCCGAGCGGGCCAAGCCGGGCATCTACGAGCGCATGCGGCGCATCGTCTATGCCGAACGTCTGCTTCCCGCCCTTGTCGGCGCGATGGTGTTGGCCTTGCTGGTCAATGTCGTCGAATTACTGTGCACCGCCGGCTTCCCGGCTCTCTACACTCAAATCCTCACGATGCAGCAGCTGAGCCCGGCGCGTTATTATGGATATCTCGCCCTGTATAATGTGGCGTATATGTTCGACGACTCTGTGATGGTGGGAGTGGCGATCGTGCTATTGAACCGTCGCAAACTGCAAGAACGGGAAGGTCGTTGGCTCAAGCTGATCAGCGGTGTCGTGATGATGGTGCTAGGGCTGCTGTTGCTGATGAAACCCGATTGGCTGGGCTAAGGCGAACCACGACGATGCCGCCTCCTTCCTATGTGATCCTCCGCGACGGCAGCTCCGCCCTCGTTCGGCCGTCCGAACCGTCGGACCGGCCGGCGGTGCAAGCCTTCGTGGACCGGCTCTCGCTCCGGTCCCGCCGGCATCGGTTTTTCGCCTCTGGTGCCGTGCCGCCCGATCTCATCGACTCCCTTTGTGATTCGTCGGATCCTGCACAGCTCCTCACCTTGCTCGTCACGCGCCGGACGGCAGGTCAGCCCTCCATCATTGCCGCCGGATCGTATCTCGCCAAGGATCGACGGACGGCGGAAGTAGCGTTGGCCGTCGATGACGGCTTTCATGGGAAGGGACTGGGAACATTGCTCGTGGAGCGGCTGGCGTTGCTCGCTACGCAACAGGGTTTCACCAAGCTATGGGCGGTGATGCAAGCGGACAACAAGGCGATGCGGGAAGTCTTCCGTGAATCCGGGTTCGAGACACGGGAACGCTTCACGGGCGACATGATGGAATTGGAATTGGACCTGCTGACCACGGAATCGGCGCAGGCCAAAGCGGACTGGCGGGAGCGCGTGGCGACCGCCGCCTCATTGCGGCCGTTGCTGCGGCCTCGATCGGTTGCCGTCGTCGGCGCGTCGCGCAATCCGGCCGCGATCGGCCATCGCCTGCTGCGTCTCCTGCTGCAAGGCGGATTCATCGGGCCGGTCTATGCCGTAAACCCGCATGCCAAGGAATTGCTCGGCGTGCCGGCATATCCTACGATTCGCGACTTGCCCGAGCCGGTCGACCTTGCGGTCCTCGTCGTGCCCCGCGATGCGGTCCTTTCCGTCGTGGACGATTGCGCAGCCACAGGAGTCAAAGCGTTGGTCGTGATCACGGCCGGGTTTGCGGAGGTCGGCATGGAGGGACGCGCGCTGCAGGAGCAACTGCTCGCGAAGGTCCGACAGTCGGGCATGCGCATGGTAGGGCCGAACTGCCTCGGCCTCCAGAGCGGCGACCCCGCGGTCCGGCTCAACGCATCGTTTTCCCCCGTCTTTCCGGCCAACGGCCGCGTGGCGCTGTCTTCGGAAAGCGGCGCGCTCGGGCTGGCGGTCCTGTCCGCCGCGGCACGGCTGCAATTGGGGCTGTCCAGCTTCGTCAGCGTCGGCAATCGCGCCGACGTGTCGTCCAACGATTTGCTGCAATATTGGGCGGGCGATGACGGAACCGACGTCGTGCTGCTCTATCTGGAATCCTTTGGCAACCCCCGGCGCTTCGCCCGCATCGCCCGGCAGGTCGGCCGGCAAAAACCAATCGTGGCCATGAAGGCCGGGCGCACGCCGGCCGGCACGAGAGCCGCCGGCTCGCACACGGCGGCGCTGGCGGCCCCGGACAGCGCAGTCGATGCGCTGTTCCATCAGACCGGGGTGATCCGGGCGGAGACGTTGGAGGAGATGCTCAACCTTGCCGCCGTGCTGGTGCATCAACCGTTGCCCGGCGGGTCACGGGTCGGCATCGTGACGAACGCCGGAGGGCCGGCGATCCTCTGCGCCGACGCGTGCGAACGCGGCGGACTCCGCGTGCCGGAGTTGTCGGACACGATGAAACAGACCTTGCAGAACCTGGTGCCGCAAGCCGCGAGCCTCAAGAATCCCGTCGATCTCATCGCTTCCGCCGGTCCGGAGGACTATCGGCGCGCCGTCGAGACGGTGCTGCGCAGCGACGAAGTGGACGCGCTGATCGTGCTGTATGTGTCAGTCGGCATGGTGGACACCCGGGCGATGAGTGACTCCATCGTGCAGGGGGTGTCCGGCGCGCGGGCCGGCGCGGCGGCACAGAAGCCGGTCTTGGCCTGTTGGATGACCACCGAAGAGCAGCCGCCTCCGGCCATGCTGGATGACTCGATCCCCGTCTTCCGCTTTCCTGAAGTGCCTGCCTGTCTGCTAAGCAAGACCGCCCTCTACCGGGCTTGGCGGGAGCGCGCGCTCGGCACCGTCCCCGACTTTCCCGACGTCGATCTCGATCAGATCAGACGGCTCTGCCGGAGCGAGGCACAGGGCTCAGGGTGGCTGAGAGCGGACGCGACGCGATCGCTGCTGCAAATGTTGGGCGGGACTCTTCCGCCGGGCGGCCTGGCGAAAAGCGAGGAGGACGCCGTGGACCTGGCGCAGCGAGTCGGATTCCCCGTGGCGGTGAAGCTGGCGTCGCGGACCATCGTGCACAAGACGGAAGCGGGCGGAGTTGCGCTGAACCTGCGCGATGCCGCCGCGGTGCGAAGCGCATGGAAGGCGATGCGCGAGCGACTGGCGGCAGGAGGGCGGGCGGCAGAGATGGACGGGGTCGTGGTGCAGCCGATGCTGACCGGCGGCGTGGAGGTGATGATCGGCGTGACGCACGATCCCGTGTTCGGTCCGCTTGTCGCGTTCGGGCTCGGCGGCATTCACGTTGAGATTCTGGGCGACGTTCGATTCCGCGTCACGCCGCTGACGGACCGGGACGCTGCCGACATCGTACGTGAGATCAAAGGCTACCGCTTGCTGGAAGGCTACCGCGGTCACCCCCCGGCTGATCTCGCGGCCCTGGAGAGCCTGCTTCTCAGGATTTCCCATCTCGTGGAGACGGTCCCGGAGATCGTTGAGCTCGATCTGAACCCGGTGTTTGCGCTGGCGCCCGGCCGCGGCGCGCTGATCGTGGACGCGCGGATTCGCGTCCGGACGGAGCACGAGCTGGTCGCCTGACCGAAACTGCTCCGTTCCGCTACCGTTCCGCCTCGGTCAGATTGGACTCTTCCGCGAGGTCGTCGAATTCCGGCTCAGGCTTGCCCTTGGTGGTGGACGGATGCAGGCCGTACTTCTTGAGCATCTTGTAGAAATCGGCGCGATAGCGGCCGGCGAATTGGGCGGCACGTGAAATGTTGCCGCCGGTGAGCTGCAGCACGTTCTTCAGGTAGGTCTTCTCGAATTCCTCCTTCGCTTCCGTCAGCGGCTTCAACGGAGAATCCGGCGAGACGCCGACGGCCGGAAGCAAATCGGGCGTAATCATGTCCTGCCGCGACATGACCACCGCTTTTTCGATCGCGTTTTCCAGCTCCCGCACGTTGCCCGGCCAGGGATTGACCATGAGGCGGTGCATGGCGGCCGGAGTGAACCCCCGGATATCCTTGTTCGCCCGGCCGATGCTTTGCTTGAGGAAGTGCTGCGCCAACAGCGGAATGTCGTCGCGCCGATCACGCAACGGGGGAATGAACAATGGAACGACCGAAATCCGGTAGTAAAGATCGTTCCGGAAACTCCCGTTTTTCACCGCCTCGCCCAGATCCTTGTTCGTCGCCGCGATGATCCGGACATCGACCTTCATCGCGAACTCCGCTCCGACTTCCCGCACTTCACGTTCTTGGACGGCGCGGAGCAGCTTCACTTGCATCGAAAGGGGCATCTCGCCGATCTCGTCCAGGAACAACGTGCCGCCGTTCGCGCTCTGGAAGAGCCCCCGCTTCGGTCCATGCGCGCTGGTGAAGGCCCCCCGGACGTGCCCGAACAGCTCGCTCTCGAAGAGCGTCTCAGGGATCGCCGCGCAGTTGAGCGCGACGAACGGACCTTTGCCTCGGCGGCTGTTGGTGTGGATCACCCGGGCCAGCACTTCTTTGCCGGTTCCCGTTTCGCCGAACAAGAGAATCGTTGCGTCGGAATCGGCGACCTGCGCGATCTGCTGGAACAGCCGCTGCATCGCCGGGCTTCGCGCGACGACATTCTCAAGCCCGTACAGCTCCTTGACCAGGGATTTCAGCCGCTGGATCTCGCGGCTCATCCGCTGCTGAGACAGCGCTTTCTCGATGGTCGCCTTGAATTCTTTGTCGTCGAACGGCTTCGTCAGGTAGCCGAAGGCGCCGCGCTGCATGGCTTCCACCGCGTTGGGGATGCTGCCGTGCGCCGTGAGAATGAGCACGGGCAGTCCAGGATGCATGCGAAGCAATTCCTCGGTCAGATCCAGTCCGTCCTCGCCCCGCAAACGCAGGTCCGTGATCGCCAAATCAAAAAGTTGTTTTTTGGCCGCCGCGATCGCGTCCTGCCCGTTGGTGCACGGCGTGACCTCAAATCCCATCGCCGACAAGCGCATTTTCAGCAAATGGAGCAGACCTTCGTCGTCATCGACCACTAGAATGCGTTCGTGTTCCATAGACTCCTTAAGGTGTAAGGTCCGGAGACGGGACAGGCGCCGTGGCGGATGGAGGCCTGATGGGACGTATCTTTTCCCTCATCTCCTGATCGATCCGCTTCAAGGCTTCCAATTGGCTGGACAACTCTTCGATTTTCCTGTCCCGTTCGGTGAGCTGCTTCTGAAGAACCTGCACAGAGGGAATCTCCGGCGAATTCTTCGCCGCTTCCCGCTTGCCGCTCAACGATTCGACTTTCTTATCGCGTTCGCTCAGCTCCCGCTGCAACGCCTCCAGCGCCTGGGCGTCGGCATCCTTTATCGAGCGCAACTGCTGGATCGTCAGTTCCCTGTTAAGCAAGTCCCGCACCAGACGATCGGAGGTCTGCACCAAAACGGCGTTATTCTCGGCAACTGCCGGTGCGGTAAGGACCGCCTGAAGCCAGGAAGGCTCACCGGGTCTGCCTTGATTTTCAAGAAGTTGAATCCACAGCTTGCTTGAGGCGGCCAGCTGACTCTTGGGCGAGGCCGCCACGACCTTCTCGAAATACTTGACTGCAACTTCTCGGCTCTCATAAAGCCCAAGCAGAGCGCGGGTAAAGTATACGTGGTCACAGGAATTTTGCTCCGCACATCTCGCCGCCACCGCTTCTTGTTTGCGGGCCAATGCCTGCAGACTCTTGGCTTCGGCGCCTTCTGCGGAAAACAGCGGCTGCCCGGCCGGCGGGGGCGTGGACCACGCCGCGCATCCCGCCAGCAGCAGCAGCGGGAGGAGGAATCCGCACAGACCCCGAACCGGACGGCTCATGCGCCGCCTCCCGGCTTGGTCAACCGTAGGATAAAGCGTACGGTCGTTCCTTTACCGACCTCGCTCTCGATCCAAATCCGTCCGCCGTGCGCTTCCACGACCTTCTTGGCGAGCGCCAAGCCCAGGCCGCTGCCGACCGTATGCTTGGCTTTCGTCCGTCCCTGGTAGAACCGCTCGAAAATGTGGGGAAGATCCTCGGCGGCGATCCCGGGGCCCGCGTCGGACACCGAGACCTCCAACACGCCGGCCTTGGGATCCGGTTTGGTGATGACCTTAACGATTCCCCCTTCGGAGCTAAACTTCAAGGCATTGGACAGGAGATTGTCGAGTACCTGCTCGATCCGTGGCGCATCGGCCTTCACCCAGGCGCGGTCCGAAGGGCCTTCGAACAGCAATTGAACGTGTTTTGCGTCGGCCAGCAGGCGGATCTTGTTGACGGAAATGTCGGCAACGCGTTTGAGGTCGGTCGGCACGATTCGGTACTCCATCATCCCGGCTTCCATCTTGGACAGGTCAAGGATGGTGGAGATCAAATGAATGAGGCGCCGGCTGCTGTCGGCCATGATGCGCAGGGTCGTCCGCTGCTCTTGATTCAACGGGCCCGGGATCTCGTCGAGCAGCAAATGCGTGCCTTCCTGAATCGAGGCCATAGGCGTGCGGAGCTCATGCGAGACATGCGCTAGGAATTCGGCCTTCATGTCGTCGAGTTGCTGAAGTTTTTTCCCCATCCAGTTGACCGTATCGACCAATTCCCGCAACTCGCTCGGCGCCCGGATTTCCAGCGGCGTGCCGAAGTGCCCCTGCCCGATTTGCTTGATATGCGCCTGCAGCTGGCGCAACGGCCGGAGTATATTGTAGCTGGCCACGCCAGACAGCCCCAGACCGAAGAGCAGGGCTACGAGCACCAACTGCTCCGTCACGGCCTCGGCTTGCGCCGAGCTTTCGCGTGATTCGCTGACTCCGACGCTCACGCGGGCCTCGTGCAGGCCGATGTAATTCTGGAGGGTCGAGGTCATTCGATCCGTCAGGGCATCACGCCGGGCCTCATAGACGGGGGAGCTCTCACCGACGGGGAGCGGTTCCTGCTCCAATTCGGCATGAAACATCGCCAGCCGTTCTTGTTGAAGCCGGACGACCTCGGTCAACAGCCGAAGACGCTGCGGCGACGAGGTTTCCATCGCCTGTAGGCTTTCCAGCCCCTTCTGGAATTCCTCCACCTCTTCATGAAAGTTTTTGAGAAACGCCGGGTCGCGAACCGCCAAATATTTTTTCTCGTTATTCAGTTGCGCAAACAAGGACCCCACCATTCGTTTGGCCGATTCGATGGCCGGATAGTGATAGGACACCATCTCGGTACTCAAAGCGGTCAGCTGTCGGAGCTGAAACAACGCGTAGAGGTTGACCCCCGCCATCACCGCGATGAGGAGGAGAGATGTGAGAACCAGCCGCCAAAATATCGATAGGCGCACGGGGAGCAGGTCCTTACTCTAAATGTCCCTGCCGAACTGGCGCGGTGTAGGTAAACCCATACACCATTTTGCCGGTGGGCTCAAGAACTTCTCTGTAAAGACGAAGCAAAATATCCTACTGATACCCGTCCAAATAACCGACAGGACCGAGTTTCTCACGATCCGAGGCCGCCGAACTTGCTTTTAAATAAGCGCTGTCGCCTCGAGGAACCATGCAGCAATGCAAACAAATGGCCGCGGAACAGAAGCATGGCCACGGCCAACGGCGGCGTCATCACCAAGATGAACAGTGACGCCGCCTCGGGTGGAATGCCGAGGTACGCCAGCCATCCGCCCAACATGGTAAACGGCAGCACGAGAATCTGAAAAAAATCTAGCCCCGCCCCCCGTCCCAATCGACTCGCCAGGTCGAAAAACGAACGAAGCCCGAAGGGAGCCAAGAGGATCGGAATCAGCAGCACCGCAAACGGCAAAAACCACTCGATCCAGTTTTCCAGTACGAATTCATAGCTGCTCTTGAACACGTCCAGCGGCGAGTCGTGCCGGACTTGGTAAATGATCTCGGGAGCCGGGTTGAGCAGAATGAACAGCAGCAACATCACTGCGTATAAAAGAAACTGCCCGTACGGATTCGCACGTAGCCCCATGTCCAACGCCATCAACGGCAGCCACAGCACGAATCCGACACCGATGACGTCCCAAAAATAATGGCCGACGCTCTGCGCAACGTCCCGCACGGTCAGCGTGCGAGTGCCGCGAAGTGATTGCTCGATCAGACTGAGCGTGGCGCCGACCAGCAAGGCGTTCACGGCGCCGAGAAGGAACCCGCCGGCGATGCCGAGCGGCGCCGCGATTCTGGCAGCGAGGGCCAACACGATCGCGAATGCGACGACCGCGATGATCGTCAGCCATCCCCGCATCAACGAACGGCCGGTGGCGCGCAGGGCGTCACGGTACAATTGCATCGTGGTGGTCACGAGATCGGACATACAGACTCGTTGGGCTAGCGCTCGGCGGAAGACGGTAACCGGCGGTTCATCCGACAAACATCGGGCGGACGTACGTAGAACAAAACCGGGGCAAACATCAGGGCGACAATAGTCTGGATGCCGCACGATGGTCAAGCGGAGACCTCTCAAAATTCCCAGGACAGCGATTAGCTGTTGACTCGGCAACTCACATGATTATCAACTGGTAAGAAGCACACTTATATGTTGCCGGCCTCCACAGAGGAGTTGTCTCCATGGATATGAACCGCATGACCGTCAAATTACAGGACGCACTGCAAGCCGCCTCGGCTCATGCCATGCGGCGCAGTCATCAAGGCATTGAGGTGGAGCACATCTTGCTGGCGCTCCTCGAACAGGACGGAGGCATCACTCCGGCCCTGCTGGAACAGGCCGGAGTTTCGTCCGCGGCCGCTCGTCAGGCCGCGGAGCTGGCGTTGTCCAAGCTTCCCCAGGTACAGGGGGCTGCCGCCGGACCCGGGCAGCTGCACGTGACATCCCGTCTCAGCCAAGTGCTCGCCAAGGCGGAAGACGAGCAGAAGGCGCTGCGCGACGATTTCCTCAGCGTCGAGCACCTTCTCCTGGCGATGGTATCCGAAGGCGGCGTGTTCAAACGGCTCGGCGTTGGGCGCGACAAGCTCCTGCAAGCCCTGCAAGCCGTCCGCGGCAATCAACGCGTGACGAGCCAGGACCCCGAAGGGACGTATCAATCACTCGAAAAATATGGGCGCGACCTGACCCGTCTTGCGGGCCAGGGAAAGCTGGACCCGGTCATCGGCCGTGACGACGAAATACGTCGAGTCATCCAAATTCTCTCCCGCCGCACGAAGAACAACCCCGTCTTGATCGGAGAACCGGGAGTCGGCAAGACCGCCATCGTCGAGGGATTGGCGATTCGCATCGTGAAGGGCGACGTGCCGGAGGGCCTTAAGCAGAAGCGCGTCATCGCGTTGGACATGGGCGCGCTGGTGGCCGGCGCCAAGTACCGAGGCGAGTTCGAGGAGCGTTTGAAGGCCGTCTTGAAGGAGATCCAAGCCTCGCAAGGACAGATTCTGTTGTTCATCGACGAGCTGCATACCGTCGTGGGCGCCGGGGCCGCCGAAGGGGCGATGGATGCCGCCAATCTGCTCAAGCCCATGCTGGCGCGCGGCGAGCTGCATCTGATCGGTGCCACGACGCTGGACGAATACCGGAAACATATCGAGAAGGACGCCGCGCTGGAGCGCCGTTTTCAGACCGTGTTGGTTGATCAGCCTTCCGTGGAGAACACCGTGTCGATTTTGCGCGGGTTGAAGGAACGGTACGAGGTGCATCACGGCGTCCGCATCAAGGACGCGGCCCTCGTGGCGGCGGCAAAGCTCTCGCATCGCTACATCGGCGACCGGTTCCTGCCCGACAAGGCCATCGACCTCATGGATGAGGCGGCGGCGCGGCTGCGCACCGAAATCGACAGCCTTCCCGCCGAGCTCGACGAAGTGTCCCGCAAGGTCATGCAGCTCGAGATCGAACGGGAAGCGCTGCGCAAAGAAAAGGACGAGGCGAGCAAGGCACGGCTGGTCACGCTGGAGCAGGAATTGGCCGAGAAGCAACGTGATCTCCAGGCGCTCAAGACCCGCTGGGATTCGGAGAAAGCCTCCGTGGGACGCCTGCGCAAGATCCGCCAGCACATCGAGGAAGTGAAGCTCAACATCGAGAAGGCCGAGCGGGCATACGATCTCAACCGCGTGGCCGAGCTGCGCTACGGCGAGCTGCCTCGCCTGGAACGCGAGTTGGAGCTGGAACAGCAGCACCTCGGGAAAAAGCAGGGTGAAACACGCCTGCTCAAGGAAGAGGTGGACGAGGATGACATCGCCGAAGTGGTCAGCCGGTGGACCGGCATCCCCGTCTCGCGACTGCTGGAAGGCGAGATGGACAAGCTGCTGCGCCTCGAAGAGCTGCTGCATCAGCGCGTGGTCGGACAGGACGAGGGCGTGCGGGCCGTGGCCGACGCCGTGCTGCGCGCGCGATCGGGCATCAAGGATCCGAATCGCCCCATCGGGTCTTTTCTCTTCTTGGGCCCGACAGGGGTCGGCAAGACGGAGTTGGCGCGGTCTCTCGCCGCGGTGCTCTTCGACGACGAATCGAATCTGATTCGGATCGACATGTCCGAATACATGGAAAAGCACACGGTGGCCCGCCTGATCGGCGCGCCTCCGGGGTACGTCGGCTATGAAGAGGGCGGCCAACTCACGGAAGCGGTGCGGCGCAAACCGTTCTCGGTGATCCTATTCGATGAAATCGAGAAGGCGCACCACGACGTGTTCAACGTGCTGTTACAGGTGCTCGACGACGGGCGGCTGACCGATTCCCAGGGCCGCACGGTGGATTTCAAGAATACCGTGCTGATCATGACTTCCAACATCGGCAGCCCGGAGATCCTGGACGCCCAGCAGACCGGCGCGTCCTACGGAGAGATGCGCGCCCTGGTGACCGCTCAATTGCGGCGGCATTTCAGGCCTGAATTCCTGAACCGGGTCGATGAGATTGTCGTGTTCCACCCGCTTGCGACCGAGCAATTGGTCAGGATCGTGGACATCCAGCTCGAGCGGCTGCGGCAACGGCTCGCTGAACGGCGCATCACGCTGGCGGTCACGCCGGCGGCTCTGCGGGATCTCGCCGAGCGAGGCTATGATCCGGTCTACGGCGCGAGGCCGTTGAAGCGGTTGATCCAGCAGGAGTTGGAGACGCCCATCGCGCGCCAGCTGGTCAGGGCAGAATTGCGGGACGGCGATACGGCGACCGTGGACATGAAGGGCGATCAAATTGAGATTGTGCCGACGGCCACGCCGAGCACGTAAGAGAGCCTACCCGATCTGGACGGCGCCGCCCTTCGCATCCGCGGTGGCGCCGCTGGAGCGGCGCTTATCGATCTTCCATTCCTTGGCGGAAATCTCCACCAGGTGTCCTTTGATCGAGCGGAATTCGCCTTTTGTGAGCGCGACCGTATCAGCCCCGCGCAGCTCCACTTGCAACACGACCTTGCCGGACTCGGAATGCTTCAACGTCAGACTTTGCTGGCTTTTCGCCAGTTCGTAGGCGCGCCGCTCGTTGAACATCAACGTACTGTCCGTCAACTTCGCCGACATCCGGCCTGATTCATCGAACAAGGCGAAGCTCACGAGCAGCCTCGGCCCCGGCTGCCGGAGTGCCACTTGGAGCTGCGGCACGCCTTCCACCTCGATGATCCCGTCCGTATTCGTGTAGACATTCGACCCGACCTCAACGTTCATGATGTCCTCATGCAAAAGTGCCGTTATGATTTCTTGATCCGATCCAGAATGAGTGCGATGCAGCCGCCCAACAGCCCCCCTCCCATGACCGTCGTCAGGACCTCCACGAGCTTCAACTCCCAGACCGAGCCTTGAGCCTGCATCACCTCGCGAATGCCGCCTTGCAGCATGATGACGGCGAGCGCCATCGTGGCGCCCACCATGAACCACCAGAAAAAGACGCGCACAACCGGAAACATGGCGTCCTCAATTCCAGAGAGGATGTTCGAAAGCGTTGCCAGCAGGGCCGCGGGCACCGCGCGAACCCGAGGAGGTACAGACCGCACTTCGTGTGATCCGTTCGCCCTTCAACTGGCTCCTGGCGAACCGAGCAACACCTCCAGTGATTCCATGGTGGATCATTTTCACCCGTCCGCCCCGAGCTGCCGGAGCAGCTCTGTCCCGATGGCGTACGTTGAGCCTTCGCGCACGCCGAGGTCGAAGGTGGCCGCTGTTTTCAACATCCTCCTAAAATTCCATGCGGCGGTCGAAACTCCGGTACTGGATCGCCTCCGCGACGTGAACCGCCCCAATCGTATCGGAGTCAGCGAGATCGGCAATCGTCCGCGCCACGCGTAGAATTCTACCGTGTGCCCGCGCCGAAAAGCCCAGCCTGGTCATGGCTTGCTCGAGCAGTGTCTGCCCGGCGCCGTCCACTGCACAATACCGCTTCATATGACGCGGCTTCAATTGCGAATTCGTATAGATGCCGTCGTTCCGATACCGGTCCGCCTGCCGCGCCCTTGCCCGGAGCACGCGCTCCCGCATCGCAGCGGACCCTTCCGGAGCCGGACCGTCGTCACGGAGATCGCGAACCTGAACGGGCGGCACGTCGATGTGAATATCAAGGCGGTCCTGCAATGGCCCCGAGAGCTTGGCGCGGTAGCGGCGGATCTGTTGCGGCGTACAGACGCATTCCCGCAAACGGTCCCCGTAGTAGCCACAAGGGCAAGGATTCATCGCGGCGACGAGCATGAAACGGGCCGGATATCGGAGAGAACCGCTGGCCCTGGTGAGAACGACATGGCCATCCTCCAACGGCTGTCGCAGGCCGTCCAGCACCGGACGCTTGAACTCCGGCGATTCGTCCAAGAACAGCACGCCGTTGTGCGCCAGCGAGACTTCTCCAGGTTTCGGAACGGCCCCGCCCCCAATGAGCCCTGCATCGCTGACGCTATGGTGCGGCGCCCGAAACGGACGCACGGTAAGCAGCGCTTGTCCCGATGAAAGCTGGCCGGCGACGCTATGCACGCGCGTGGTGTCGATGGCTTCGTCCGGTTCCATGAGCGGCAGAATCGTCGGGAGCCGCCGCGCCAACATCGTCTTGCCGGAGCCCGGCGGTCCGATCATCAAAATATTGTGCCCCCCTGCCGCGGCCACTTCCAATGCCCGTTTCGCATGGTCCTGTCCTTTCACGTCGCCATAGTCGTCTTCTTCCATCGGACGGGCTGAAAGAAACCCGCTCGGGTCGCCGCAGACCGGCGCGACAGTCTGCGTGCCGTTCAAGAATTCCACCGCCTGCGGCAACGTGTGCAGCGGATACGCGGTCACGCCTTCCACCACGGCGGCTTCCGCGCCGTTCTCGGCCGGCAGCAAGAGGCACCGTGTTTTACGGCACGCCAACCCGATCGAGAGCGCGCCGATGATGGGTTTGATGCCGCCGTCCAGAGAAAGCTCGCCCACCAGCACCCGGTTTTTCACGGATTCCTGGGACAGCACCTCCTCGGCAATCAGAATCCCGACGGCAATGGCCAAATCGAGTCCGGACCCTTCCTTCTTGATCCCGGCGGGGGCCAAGTTCACGGTGATTTTCTTGACGGGAAAGTGGAAGCCGGTGTTCTTCAGCGCCGAACGGACGCGATCGCGGCTCTCGCGCACCGTGGCGTCCGGCAAGCCGACGACCGAAAATTGCGGCAGCCCTCCCGAGATGTCGACCTCGACTTCAATCAAGTGTGCGTCAAGGCCGACTAGAGCTGCACTCGTCACCTTTGCCAGCATCCTGCGCTCCAAGCAATGCGGGCGGATTATAGGGAGCGCCGGACTCCATTTCAACACGAGCGCGCCGCCGAAATGGTATTTTTTCCGACGAAATTCAAAGGAGGCGCTCCGCTCCGTAGATGGGACTATCCCGTTTCTGTATAATCGCTTCATGGCATTCGGGGTACGCCATTCCGGCGTATTTATCCGGCCTTCGCAAAGCCGGACAGGCGGCTGCTTGGTATGCGCATTGGTCATGCTCGTCATGGCCGGATCGGCCGATCGAGCGCCGGCCGCCTTGGACGTACCCTCTGCCGGTGGAAGTTGGCGGACCGGGGCCGCGGCTCCGACCAAGCGGACTGAGGTGACCGCAGCAGCGCTCAAGGGCCGGCTGTACGTAGTCGGCGGATTCAGCGAACCGACCATCGGCAACATCGGCAGCATGGCCATCACCGATGCGGTGGAAATCTATGACCCTGCCACCGACCGCTGGAATACCGCTCCTTCCCTGCCCGCCAAGGTGCATCACGCGGCAGCGGCGGTAATCGGTAGCCGGCTGTACGTCGTGGGTGGATTCAGTCGCTCCTTCTTCTCCGTGTGGAATCCCGTCGCGAGTCTGTTCATCTATGATCCGGCCGACGGGAAATGGACTGAAGGTCCGGCTATGCCGACGGCGCGTGGCGCGCTCGCCGTCGCAATATGGCAGAACAAGCTCGTCGCCATCGGCGGCTACGGCGAGTCCGAAAACACGGGCGCGGTCGAGCGCTTCGACCCCGTCACCAACCGTTGGACGTCGATTGCGCCGCTCCCGACGCCCCGCGATCATTTGGCCGCGGCCGCCGTAGGCGACAAAATATACGCGATCGGCGGACGGCTCGATCGAAATTATGGGAAGAACCTCGCCGTGGTCGAAGCCTACGATCCGAAGCAGGATCGTTGGGAACGGGTGTCCGACCTGCCCGCGCCGCGAAGCGGCATCACGGCTGCCGCGATCGACGGGATGATCCTGGTGACCGGGGGAGAAGCGCCGAGCGGGACGTTTCGAGCCACCGAGGCATACTTTCCAGCGACGGACCGGTGGATCACGATGCCCGCCATGCCGACGGCTCGACACGGGTTGGGATCCGCCGTCATCGGCAAGGATTGGTACGTCGCGGCCGGCGGGCCGACGCCGGGAGGCTCCTTCAGCAACGTCCTCGAAATCTTCACGTTCCTGCTCGCGAAGCCGGCCGCGGACACATCTCCGCCGCCGCGCGGCCGGACTTCGGCCCCGCAGATCGGGTCGGCGATGGCGGTCCTGGCCACTTTGCAGGATGCCGGCGTCCTGCCTCCGGAAGGGACTCGCGACGCCGATCTGGTCATCAAATCCGTCATCCAATTCCAGTCCCTGTTCATGAAAAGCGTCGATCCCACCGTGCGAGAGTTCTTCAGCCGTGCGTTGGAGAACAAGCTCGGTCCCAAGGGAGCTGAGGCGGTGGATCGATTTGCGACGAGCGGCTGGACTTCAGATGCGCTGGAAGCCGTCGCGGATCACAGCTCCTCGCTCACGGAGACCGACTGGAACAGACTCCACGCGGGTCTGCAAGAATACAATGTGGGCCGACAGGACTTCCTGCAACTGAGCGGTCTCGTAATTCGCGCGAGAGCCGCGTTGGCAGAGCAGGGGAAAGCTTTCCACGACGTTTACGCACAACGCCGGCGGGAGATGCCCGGCGCATCATCTAACTCCCGGCACCCGTGAGGTGTGCCGGGTCCATACCGGAGGGAGGGCGGGATGGCGACCAAAGCCTACATCCTCATCAAAGTCAAGGCGGGCAAGACGAAGGACGTGCTGCTATCACTGAAAAAGCTTCCCGGGGTTGAGCAGGCCCACTCCTGCTTCGGGCAGCCGGATATTTTCGTCTTCATCAACGTGAGCGATGAGCGGGCGCTTTCGGACGTGGTGATCAGCAAGATCCACACAGTGGAAGGGGTGGAGGAAACCGACACCCATATCGTCGCAGAGACTTAACGCTCGAGATGAGCGGGTACCGGCCGGCTGTCCTGCTCCGCCGAGCGGTAACAAGCTTCCGCGATTTCGACAGCCATGAGTCCGTCTTCCCCCGTGATAGGCGGCGGGAGCTTCTCCCGTACCGAACGCACGAAGGCCTGAATGGTCGGAACGATGGTCGGCTGAGGCGGGATCGACCATTCGGCCGGCTCGGCCGTGTCAACGACGCACGCCAACCGACGGTGATGCCAGTCTGCTTCTAGGTAGCCCTGTGAGCCGACGCACTCGATCCGTCCAGTCCTCCCCGCCGCCACCCGCGCGGCTTCGATGAGGCAGAGCAGGCCTCCGTTGGTTCGCACTTGCACGGCCGCCAATCGCTCTGGCGCCGCGGGAGGAAGCCGATCCAACCGGCATCGGACTTCGGCCGCCTCCTCTCCCGTCAGGAATCGCACCAGATCAAACAAGTGCACGCCGAGTTCCAGCAACACGCCGCGCATGCCGAACTCCTCGGCCAGGGACGACGGCGTGGCCTTGGTTTCCACCCGACATGCGAGCGAGAGATACCGGGGCGTGCCGATACGGGACCACGCTTCCTTCAACGCCAGCACGGTCGGATCGAACCGAAGCGTTTGGGCGGTCATGAGCGCGACCCCTGCCTTCCGTGCCGTCTCGACCATTCGGCGCGCG
>JBDZUK010000048.1:0-16096 GCA_040255165.1 Nitrospiraceae bacterium
GACTGAAATCTTTCCATTCCGGGCCTGGATTCGGCGCCTCGACCACGATACCCTTCCGCACGATTCCCGAAAATCCCAACCGACGCCCGATCAAATCGTCCGAAGCACCGCGGCAATTCGCGCGTCCCATGACGGCGCCGGGCAGCGGCGGGAAGGGTGTGTTCTATCGATGTCGACCGTTCCGCGCCGGCCTCGGATCAATCACCGTCGCCCGTATGGCGAGAGCCGATTCGTCGGGAACCGCGGGACGTACACACCTCAGTCTAGCGACGCGGTGCGGAACAGTGTTGCCGGCGGGGCGGGAATAGGACGTACGGAAGCGTCCGTTACTTGCCTCCTTCATGGCCCGGCGCTTGGGCATGCTTGCCGGAGCTTGGGCCGCTCGGGCCCGCGCCGCCGGTTTGCTGTTCGCCCATCGGTCCTGTCTGCTTGGATTGTTGTTGCTTCTTTTCGTCAGACTTCTTCGCCTTCTTCTGCTCCTGCTCCTGCTGTTGTTTACCCGACGGCTGTTGATCGGCCGCCGCCGCTCCGACGAATCCGCCCGCCGCGAGCAAGGCCACCGACATCATGATTGCGGCTGTGGTCCTCATGGCTGTTCTCCTTTTGTTGGACCGTTGTTCTCCCCGGGAGTGAGATACGCGACAAGCGAGACTGGCGAGACTACCGGTCCCGCGAGTCTCGCCAGTCCCGCGTGTTTCTGATCATCCCGCTTTCCGCATTTCCGCAGTGCGGAACGATTCGCTTTGCGCTTCGACGAGTGGTTCGTCAGGCGTGCCCATGGCGCCGCCGATCAGGGACATTGTGAGCGTGAGGGCCGCCAGAAGGAACAACCACATGGCGAGCGTGCCCATGCGATCGATGGCGGCGTTGCCCATTTGAGTGGACTGTTCCCTCACTTGCTGCGCCCGTTCCTGCAGTGGGCCCAGAATCCCGATCGTCGATTGAACCACCTGGCGCGCCTGGGGCTCCGTCATCCCCATCTTGTTCACCATGACGTTGACCGCCGCCTCCCGGTCGAGGGCCGTCAATTTCTCACGCAGCTCCGCAAGCGCCGATTCGGTCACTTGCCCCGGCGCTTGACCGGTACGCGCCTGTCCGGCGATTTGTTCACTCTCCTGCTGGATCTGCCCCGGCTGCAGCTCCGGTTTGCCGGTCGCGGCAAGGACCGACTCGAGCTGGCGGCGCAATTCTTCGCTCGACACGTTGATGCCGCCTCCGGCTTGCTGTATCACCGCTGTGGCTGCGCTGCCGATGCCGCCCCCGACCGTTTGAAGCGTGCTCCCAAGCGCGGAAAACAGCCCGCCGATCATCGTGGCCATCGCCGTGGTGGTGAGCCAGGCAAACACCAGCCAGTTGAACCCCCAGACCACGGCAGCCTGGTACAGGCCGTCCGACCGAAGGTACGTGCCGGACAGACGAGCGGTGACGTAGCCGCCGGTAAACGCGGCGATCAGCATCGAGATGCCGGTCCAGATACCGGTGCCGATCGGGACTCCCTCGGCAGACTGCGCTTCCCTAATGTCGATCGCCCAAGCTCCCACGGCCAGGCCCAAGAGGGTCAGCATGATTTGAGTAGCCAGTCCGACGACGAATCCCGCGAACACGGCGCCCCACCGTACTCGCGTCATGCCGACTGACCATTGTGTATAGGTTTGGGCGTAATCCATAGGTTCCTCCTTCGTAGAAAGGGCCATGCCCCTTCTCCACTGGCTGGTCTGCAAAGGTCAGACCGGGTCGCTTCTCTTTGCATTTTCCTGTACCTCCATCGGCTCATACGGAAGCATGGACGGCATTACAGCTCCAATCTGTCTGAGGAGGGACAGGCTGTCCGGGAGAAATGTCGGCGCCACAACGGGCAGCCTGAAACTCTGAATGGAATTCACGGTTGATGCGGGCAATGAGGCTCAAACCGCAGGTTCAGCCTCATTGCCCGATGATCGGGGGTTTCAGGCCAGTTCGGCTTGGTGCCGTGTGCGCGGGAAGGTCGAGGATGAGAGCGATTCGGGTAGCCCGGAGTTGGACCGGCCGTGCGCAGCATAATGGACGAGCTGAACCAGCTTCGAACCCTCGAACGGCTTCCGGATGAAGGCATAGGCCTGAGGCAGCACCGATTCCTGGCTGTTCCGAGAAAGAAACGAGTCGCGGGACATCATGATGACCGGCGTCATCGGCCAGAGGATCCGGCACGTGTCGAGGAACTGCATCCCGTCCATGCGCGGCATCATGTAATCAGTCACAACGGCGTCGAACCTCCGCTTGCGCATTTCCGAAACCGCCTGTTCGCAATTGTCGGCCTCATAGACGTTGTACCCGGCTTCGAGCAACAAGAGGCAGGTGAATTGCCGAACGGCCTCATCTCCGTCGACGACTAAGACACGCTTCCCATAACCATCCACTCGGCACCTCCTTGGTGAACCTGGATCTACGGAAGATTAGCAAGCTCCGGGCCGTCCGGCCGGCAGGAAAACACCGGATGAGCCTCCGCCGGTCGGGTAGCACGAGGACAACCCGTGCCGGTGGAGACAGGATGTCTTGGCGCGTGAGGCGTCTCTCGCCCTACGAAGGACGCTTCACGATTCACGAGCGCCGTGTCAATACGGCAGCCCGAACTGTCTAAGTTTTCGCAGCAGCGTCTTGCGATGGATCCCCAGAATCGCCGCGGAGCGCCCGAGGTCGCGGTTGTGCGCGTCCAGCACTCGAAGAATGTGGTCTTTTTCCAGATCCGCCAGCGTCACCCATCCACGCGCCTGCGCCGCCGCCTGGACCGTGGCGGTTTGCACGGTTTCCGGGAGGTCCTCGGGGCAGATGATCGGGTGCGGCGCGAGCGCCACGGCCCGTTCGATCGCGTGCTCCAGCTCCCTGATGTTGCCCGGCCACCAATAGCGTGTCAGAAGGTCGACGGCTTCGGGCGAGATGCCGGTGATGGGCTTCGCTTTGGCCGTGCCGTATGTCTGGATGAAGAATTGCGCCAGCAGCGGAATGTCTTCGACCCGCTCACGAAGCGGTGGAATGATGATGGTGACGACGTTCAGGCGATAGTAAAGATCCTCGCGGAACGTGCCGGCTTTCACCAACTGATCGAGATCTTTTTTTGACGCGGCGATGATTCGCACGTCGACGGTCATGGGAGACGTGCTCCCGACGCGCCGGATTTCCCGCTCCTGGATCACGCGCAGGAGTTTGCCCTGCAGCGCGGGAGAAAGATCGGCGACCTCGTCCAGGAAGCACGTGCCGAGATGCGCTTTCTCGAGGAGGCCTTTCTTCGCCGACACCGCGCCGGTGAAGGCGCCGCGCTCGTGTCCGAACAGCTCGGATTCCAGCAGGCTCTCCGCAAGGGCGCCGCCGTCGACCGCGACGAAGGGACCGGAGCTCCGCGCGCTGTTGGCGTGCAACGCCCGGGCGATGAGCTCTTTGCCGGTGCCGCTTTCGCCCTGGAGCAGGACGGTGCTGTCCGTCTGCGCCACGCGGGCGATGGATTTGTACACCGACACGATGCCCGGGCTGCTGCCGATCAGATTGTCGAAGTGATAGCGGTTGCGCAGCTGCTCCTTCAGCAGCTGATTTTGCCGCGACAGTTGCTTGTGCTCCAGCGCTCGCCGGACGACCAACCGGATGTCGTCGATGATGAACGGCTTGCTGAGGTAATCGAACGCGCCGGCGCGGATACCGTCCACCGCCGTCTTGAGCGATCCGTAGGCCGTCATCAAGATGACCGGTACCTCCGGATAGCGGGCGCGCGTCTCGGACAGGAGCGCCATGCCGTCCATCTCCGACATATGGATGTCCGTCATCAACAGATCCGGCGGCCGGCGGGCGATGTACTCCAGCGCCGTCTTCGCGTCGCCGGCCGTTTCGACCGTGTAGCCTTCCTTCTCGAGGATCTCATGCAGCAATGCCAATGTCTCTGCGTCGTCATCCACGACAAGGATATGCGCATGTTCAATCATGAGGTAGCCTGTTGTGCGATCGGTAACTGAAGGACGAATCGGGTGCCTTTCCCGGGTTCGCTTTCTACGAGGATTTGACCTCCCAGGCTTCGGATCGTTTCCTGTACGATGGCCAAGCCCAGCCCCGTCCCCTGGCCGGACTTCTTCGTCGTGAAAAACGGTTGAAAGATCTGTGCCAGGTGATCCGGGTCGATACCGCAGCCGGTATCGGCGATTTCAATGCTCACCCGGCCATCGGGGCCGGCGCCCTTGGATGGTTCCATGAGGAACGCCCGGACGGACAGGCCTCCGCCCGACGGCATGGCTTGCAGGGCGTTGTCGATCAGGTGATTGAACACCTCCTGCAACTGTTGCCGGTCGGCTTCAACCGCCGGCAGATCGGCCGTCACGTCCGCGCTGCACGTGACGTGCTGGCGCTCGCATTCGGTGCGGAATAAGGCCAGGCATTCTTTGAGGCAGGCGGCGACATCGACCATCGTGCGGACGGGATCCGGTCGGCGGGCATAGACCAGCAGGTCCTGAATGATCTTGGACGTGCGGTCGATCTGCGCCTCCACGATGCGCAGACGGCTGCGGGCTTGCGGCGTGAGCGAGGCATCCTCGGCAAGAAGCTGCACATGCCCCGACAAAGCCGTCAACGGCGTGCCGATCTTGTGCGCGACGGTGGCCGCGAACTGGCCGAGAGCCGACAGGCGCTGGGCTCTGGCCGCCGCCCGCTGGGCCGCCGTCAGCAGCTCGTTGGTATGTGCCAAGGCGCGATGTTTCTCGCGAAGCTCGTCGGTGGTCCGCTGCAATTCCGCTTCGGCCTGCTTCCGCTCCGTGATGTCCCGAATGATGGCCGCCACGCCGGTCATGACGCCGTCTCGGCCCCTGACGACGAAGACGTTGACGTGCACCGGAATGCGGGCCCCGTCATGTCGGCGATACTCGTCCTCGTAGGCGAACGGCGTCGCGGATTCGAGCAAACGTTCCAACCGGATCCGGTCGACGGGAAGATGTTGCCACAGCGTGGCCTCCGCGCGTCCGCTCAACACGTCCTCCCGTGAGCGGTCGATCAATCGCAGAAACGCTTCGTTCACCTCCAGCAAGGTTCCGTCGAGCGTCGCGTAGGCGATGGCGTCCTGCGACGATTCGAAAATGCTCTTGAAGCGCTCTTGGGCGTCCTTCAGCGCGGCCTCCGCCCGCTCCCGGTTCATGGTCTCAATCAGCACCTGGTACCGGTTGGCGCTCTCGCGGAGCGCATCCAGCGCCTTTCGATGCCGCAGGAGAAAGTAGGCGGTGAACCAGAATCCGAACAAACCGAGCCCGCGGCTGACCAGGGACAGTTCCGGGGGCAGACCGGGACGTGAAAAGAAAAATCCCAGCAGGAGCAGGGCCGAGCACCCGACCAGCACGACGTTCGTGAGATGCGGCAGCAGCTGAGTGGTCAGCACCAACGGAAGGAAATACATCACCCAGACCATATAGCCGAGCGGCGACACAAGGTCGCCGATGAAGATGGCGGCCATCAGCACACACACCAGCACCATGATGGGCAGCGGCGCGCGTGTGCCGGAAAGACGCAATGCGATCTCGTCACTCATCGATGCCCTCGTCGATCCCCCTGTTTTGGGACAACTTGTCCCCTGCGGGGGACAAGTCGTCCGAATTCGATGACGATTCGTTTGCAACGACGGAGGGTCGCCCCCTCCGTTTCACTGCCACTTCAAGGACTTGCCCGTCCGTCCCACCTGGCAATCTTTGTGCTTGATGCATCCGCGACGTGACCAGCATCGCTCCACTTTCGTTGCTCATCGTGGAGCCCGACCCGGCGCTCGCCGACGTCATGCGCGAGCTGCTGGTGCGGGATGGATGGAAAACGATTGTCGTGAACGCGCTCGAGCATGCGGTCGCTGCATTGCAGGCCGGGAGGGTCGACGGCGTGGTGATCGACGCGGATGCCATGACAAGCGATGAACACGTGCTCGCCTTGTTTGCTCCATATCCCGGAACTCGTGGTGCGTTACTGCCGATCATCGTGGTCGGTGTCGATGCAACATCATTGGAGAAGCGACCGATCCTGACGCAGACGTGCAGGAACAACGTGAAATGGCTGCGGAAGCCGTTCTACAACAAGGAGTTCCTCGCGCTGGTACGGACGGTTGTACGGCCCAACAACCATCAACCCGCGTGAACGCGGGAACGGAGAAGGGAGCACGATCATGGTCTGTGAACGGTGCGGAGGTCTCAAAGTGTTCGATCACTTCTACGGGAACACCGCCGCCTCGGCGTGGAAATGCGACGGATTTCGTTGTATCAACTGCGGTGCGGTGTCCTACCTGCCTGCGCCGGTGATCGTGTCTCGACCTGTGGAACGGGTGTACCGGCGAAAGCCGGCACTGCGCCTTCACACCGAAGAGGCGCTGGAAGAGCCGACTGCCTCCGTCTGCCAGAACCCTAAAGCGGACGCGATGACGAACTGACGTTGCGTGGCCGCCGAACCCGGAACGCGGTGTCCGTCGCGTTCCGGGTCTCACGCCGAGCCGGCGTAGTGTCATGGAAAATCTCCAGTTAGGCCACTAGGAGCATCCCTAGGAGGCGTCCGACACGGGTCCGGGCCCTCACGCTACAGTCTCCGAACCTGTTCCGATGCAGATGTGATTGACGACGCACAGTCGGCCGGCCGACCTGCGAGCCGGGCACATGGGTCCAGAGCCCGGTTGGCTTCATATCGGATGGTGACCTGCTGCGCGCCGGGGGTGCGGTAGTAGAGATCGAGCCAGGGAGCCAGCACGGCGCGATTCCGATTCCACACCCGTTCGAGGCGGCCGCCCATGCGGCATGCCCACTTGCTGACGCGCTCCTCCAGGGCCGCCCATAACCTCGTATCGGCATCCGCGAGACGGACCAGGGTATCCGGGGTGCAAGCCACTCGGGAACAATTGCAGTCCGCGGCCAGGCGATCCGCCGTTTCGAGCGAATACCCGTGGAGATAGGGGAATGTCAGCAAGTTGTTCCATGCCAGGGCGGTGACCAGCCATTCCGTTCCTATCCTCCCCGCCCGCCGCAGCCGATCCGTCGCCCACTGAAAGTACGCTCCGTTGGGCAGCCGCAATACCAGGAGGCCGCCCGAGCGCAACAGGCGCGCAGCGGCGTGCAACGTAGGACGAGGGTCGGGAAGCTGGTCGAACGTATTCCAAATCACGACGGCGTCCACCGTGTGGGGATCGCACGGGAATTCCGGCAGCGTGCCTTGAAAGACCGAATGCCGCTGTGCGCGGCAGAACCGGGCCACCTCGTCCCCGGGGTCGATTCCGATCACCTCCCATCCGCGTTCCCGTGCGGCCGTCAGAAAGGCCCCGACGAAGCTTCCCACCTCTACCACACGCGGTTGCCGCACCGATGCCAGCCAAGGGGCCAGAGCCGATGCCTTGCGGCGTGCCCAAGGAAGGCGGGAACGCAGCGCGCCCTCGAGGTAATCCTGCCCGTACCGGTCGGATTCGTAGGCTCGCGTGACGACGCCGGCTGCAGGACGCGGCGTGCGAAACACCATCTCGCATTGCAGGCAGCTCACGATATCGGTCACGTAGTCCTGCGTGAACTCCACGCGGTCCGCAAGCGCGCGCGCCGGAATGGAGCCGTCCGGCCCGCGCCGTAAGCGGCGTTCGTGAAACCGGCGGAGCACCTGCTGGCGGTTGGCCAATTCGGCGGCTGAGCAGAGAAGGCGAACCCGGCGCGAGCCGCATACGAGGCATGCACCGTCGGTTTGCGGACGAAGCTCCCGATCGGATTCTGGCCGCCTGCGCGGCGACTCGAGAAAAGCCGGAACGCGGCTCACGCTTCCCTCACGTTACTTGGTGGCGACGGAAGGCCGGGATGTGGCCTCGTCCGTCGCCGACATCGGATGATCGGTCAGCGCTTGATAGGCCATCGGCACGGAGTGAATCGGAGATATTTGCATCAAAAACGGCGTGCGCCAGTCGGGATCCTCGGGGTCGAGGGAATCCGGGATGATCACACGCCGCAGGTGTTCGCGATGCGCGGCTTGCACTTTCTTGGAGATGGCCCGCACCTGGCCCAGCCGTCCATCCGCCGTCACCGTTCCGGTCACCACCCGGTCCGGCGGGACATAGTCCCCCTTGGCTAACGCGACGACGCTGAGCCCGACCATGGCTGACAAGCTGTTACCGTATATCAGCACTGCCGGTTGAGAGACCTTCAGCGACACATTCCAAGAGTCGGTGTTCAACTGGGCAAAGCGGGCAGTCCGATCGATGGCCTGAATGATTTCGGCTTCCGTTTCTTCGCTGAAGGTGCCTTGCCCAGGGAGAAACGTAATGACCATTCCTCCGGCATCACGGCGCCTGGTCAGCCGAACGACCAATTCGCCGACGACCCCGGTGCCGTCCTGCCGGATGTCGTTGACCATGCTGACGCCCAGAAAATGGACGAGTTGCTCGCGGTAGTCCGGGGACGGGGCCGACTGCGCGCCGGCCGCGCCCGCCGCCAACAGTGCCACCGCCAACGCTGCCCAGCATCGTGCGCCGCCATGTCGTCTTGTGACCAAAGAACGCCAGGACATCAATGTTCGATGCTACCGCGGGGGACCGGGAGAATCGAACTAGGCAGGCCCCTGAGACGTTGAACGAAAGCCCTGGATGGAACATTCGGCGTTCGAAGCGCGACGTTCGACGTTCATTTCTTTATAGATTCTTTATGGTTTCACGCTCGAACATCCAAACCGAGACCTCCGAGGGTTTCCAGGGTTCTTCCCAGTAGTGCGCTTCTTCAGACGGAGATAGAGTCGCCTCCACGTCGGGTGGGAGGAAAGGAGGTCTTTATGGAAATGCCGGTCATCGCGGTGTGTTGCGTGTGCAAGGCGGTGCGCGAGCAGGAAGAGTCCATCCATGGCGATACCTGGATGCCGTTGGACATGTACCTCGATCGGCACGATTTGCGGGAAACCAACTTTCAAATGGCCTACACCTATTGCCCCGATCATGATCCGTCGACTCCGTCGAGCGCCCGCGCGGTGCGTTATCCGGACGAGCCTCAGACTCTGCGCGGCAAGATCCTCAGGGCAGCGGCCGAGGAGCCGGGCATCGATCTTGAGCGACTGTTGTCGGTATGCGGTTCGCACACCTGGAATGAAGTGTTCATGGAAGTCGACCGCCTCAGCCGGAGCGGTGAGCTGCGCCTGGACCTGGTCCAGACAGGCGTGTACCAGCTCAGCTTGCCGCAAGGCAAGGAGCTTGTGGCGTACGGCAAATAGCACAGCAGACGCACCCTCGATGATGGGCCTTAGTGGGCTCTCTCTCCCATACTGCTTCACCTTCCGAGAAATTCTCCAAGCGGTTTCCACGAAGTGATGTGATCGGCCACGATCTTGAGCGCCGCGAACAGCGGCACCGCCAGTAATGTGCCGGGTACGCCCCAAATCCATCCCCACACGATCAGACCGACCAGAACGGCGACCGGGTTCAGCGCCAATTGTTGTCCCAGCAGCGCCGGCGTCACGAACATGCCCTTGACCCAGGTCAGGCCTACAAACATCGCTCCGGGCAGCACCATGCGCCACAGCTCGTCGAAGGTCAGCGCTGCGATGAGGCTGGTGATCGACACGACGGCGATCGTGCCGATGTAGGGAATGAATTGCAGCACGATCGTCGCGGCGGCCCACAGCGCCGGATTCGGCATGCCGAGCGCCCAGAGGCCCACGCCGAAGAGCACCGCCGTGCCGGCGTTCTGTACCGCGCTGTAGAACAAAAAACAGGAAAGTTGCCGCTCGATGCCGCTGACGATCTCAGCGGCGCGGCGGCGATCGTTCCCGTCCGGAATCACCCTGGCCAATTTGTGGACGAACATGTCTCCCGAGGCGAGCAGAAAGTACAGCAGCACCAAGGTCGCCCCGATTTCCGCGGCGAGTTGGCCGGTCCAGTGCAGGAGCGGTGTACGCCAATCGGCCTTCACGGCGACGGTGGGCGTGGGCTGGCCGGCTTGGGGAGATTCGCCCGTGTGTGCCATGCGTTCGATCGCGCTGGTCGCCTGGCTCACTTGCTCAACCGATTGCTTCACCGGCCGGAGTCTCTTGTCCATTGCGCGCAACGCGGCCGGCGCCTTTTCCATCCATTCGCCGGCGGGATCGGCCAACTGATACGCCCCGACCGCCACGGCTGCCGAAAAGGCCAGCATGACCAACCCGGCGCCGGCCGGTTCCGGCAGCCCGATCCGCCTCAACGAGCGGACGATCGGAATCAACAAGAAATGCAGCAGCAAGGCCAACACGATCGGAAGGAACAACGACCGCGCAACGTGAAGGGTATGCAAGCAGGCGAGCAGCAGCAAACCGACCAGCGCGACGGTGCGGACGTTGGAAGAGTGAGGCGGAAACATGAGAGACAATGAGGAAGCATTAAGGCTGAGGGATGAGCAATGAGGAATCTAAAGCCGCGCCCGACAATTTCTTCGACAATGTCTTCATTGTGCATTCCCGATGCCTAATTACTCATTCCGGCTCGGCTCCCGATGGGAGGCAATTGCGCGACTTGTGCTTGCGGGGCCTGGCGATACAGCGCGAGCGCTTCGGGCATATGCTCGGTCAGGCGTGCGATGCGCGTTTCATGTCCCGGGTGCGTCGAGAAAAATTCCGACGGTTGGCGCCCGTTCGCGGACGCCTTCATCCGCTCCCATACCCGTACGGCTTCGCGGGGATCGTACCCGGCTTCAGCCGCCAGCAGCAGGCCGATATAGTCCGCCTCGGACTCGTGCGTCCGGCTGTAGGGCAGCAGGATGCCGACCTGGGTGCCGAGTCCCATGGCCGCCATCGCCGCTTGGCTCGTGACCGGACTGAATCCCTGCGTCTGCATCGCGATCGCCGCGCCGAGCATGCCGGCTTGCGCCAGGACGCCCTGACTCATCCGCTCCGAGCCGTGCCGCGCGAGCGCGTGGACGACCTCGTGCCCCATGATGGCGGCCAGCCCCGATTCATTTTGCGCGACCGGAAAGATGCCGGTGTACACGGCGATTTTTCCGCCCGGCAGCGCGAACGCGTTTTTGGTCGCATCGTCCTTGATGACCGTGACGTCCCAGTCGAACTCCTGGGCGCTTTCCGCATATTTGGATCGTTTGGCTGCTTCGATGATACGGGCGGCCACTCGCCGCACAGGCTCGAGTTCCGCCGGATCAGTCGACTTGGCGACCCGAGGATCGCTCAAAACGTCCTGATAGGCCTGCGCTCCAAGCCGCGTCTCATACGATTGAGGGACCATCAGCAACTGCCATCGGTTCGTGTAGGGATTGGTGACACAACCGGAAAGAACGAGGATCAGCCACAAAAAGATCAGATGAACTGAACGCATCACGAAGCCGGCGGCCTTTTTCAACATCCTCGATCATCTTCCGCCGGGGCGGCCGGCTGATCCAACGGGCGCGGATCGCCTGGAGGGGGTTGGCCGGTGGGAGGGAGAGTCGGTTCTGAGCCGCCGGACAGATAACGAGGCTTCATCGCATGGTCCTTCCGGGTCGGGCGATTGTAGTGCCGCGGCCGAATGTCTGTGACCCCGTAAAGGCCCTTGAGGGTTGCCCACACCTCCCGAGTCTCTGGCTGCGCGGATAGAAGCGGATAGAACTAGAGATCTTCCTAGTAGCCGCTCAGCCTGCATCCTCTTAAAGTGCCGTTCGGCTTTGCATATTCAAAGATCCCCTTGCTCGAACGAATTCACAGCTGCATCCCGCTTCTGTTGGTCCTCGGCCTGTCCTGTCCGGCCACCGCCGCTCATGGTGAGTCCATGCGGTCGGTCCTGGAGCAGCCGCAGGGCCGATACGTCGTGACGGGGACGCTGGAGATGCTCGATCTGGATGCCCGCAAGGGACGGCTCAGGAGCGACCTGGGCCGGCCGATTTTTTTTGAACTCATCGACCCCGCGCCGTTTCAAAAGGTGACGATCGGGGAGCGCATCACCGTGCAACTGGACGAGGCCGGCCGCGCGATCAAAGTCATCGAGCAGCCGCCGCCGGATTTACCCGGTCCGTTGCCGCAATCCTGATTCGAAAGGACTTCTGATCGTCCGCGTATGGTCTTGCAGGATTTCGACACAGGCCGTCCGGGCCGGCCGTGGGAGCTCGTTCTCGGTATAGGCCGGCGATGCGAACCCATAGCCGGCGGATCTGTCCCGCATTCTGCCGCAAGCGAGGTGGGCGCATGACCGAACCATCCAAATCCATCGTCCTCAACGTCGACGACGACGAAGCCAAGCGGTATTTCAAGAGCCGTATGTTGGAGCAGGCGGGGTTTGCCGTCGTGGCATGCCGGACCGGAGCGGAAGCGCTCGAGTTGGCCCGCACTGCCGGTCCGGACGTGATTCTACTGGACATTCACTTGCCCGATCTCGACGGCAGGGACGTGTGCCGTCGCCTCAAGGCGGATCCAGCCACCGCCTGCATCATGGTTCTGGAAATGTCCGCGTCTTCAGTCAGCCGAGACGACCGCGTGCGGGCCCTCGATGACGGAGCCGACGCTTTCCTTGCCGAACCGGTGGAGCCGCAGGAATTGGCCGCGACCGTGAACGCGCTGCTGAAGCTGAAGCGCCGCGAGGAGGAAAACCGCGAACTGCTGGCGCGGTTGCGCCAGAGCGAAGAGCGGCTGCGCCTCACCATCGAGGGCGTCAAAGACTACGCGATCTTCGCCCTTGACCGAGAGGGCAGCATCGCGAGTTGGAACACCGGCGCGGAGTGTCTGACCGGTTACGGGGCTCAGGAAGTGCTCGGCCGATCCATCTCCTGTCTCTATCCCGAAGAGGCGGTCACGCTCGGACGCCCGGAGCAGGACCTTCGAACCGCCGTCGACCGTTCCGAGCGGGATGGATGGCTCGTGCAGAAAGACGGGACGAAATTCTGGGCGAACATCGTCTTGACGGGCCTGCACGACAGCCCGCAGGTTGTGAGGGGGTTCTCCGTCGTTATCCGCGACATGACCGCCAGGAAGCAGGCCGAAGAGGCGTTGCGCAGCAGCGAGCGGCTGTTCCGGGCGGTGTTCGACCAGGCGGCCGTGGGCATGTGCCTCATCGGAGCCGACGGGCGGCTGACGCAGGTGAACGACAAGTTATGCGACATCCTCGCTTCCGATGCCGGGCGGCTGACCGGGCGGAGCCTGCTCGATTTGACGCATCCGGACGACCGCGCGCAGAACGAGGCCTGGGTGAGCCGTCTCCTGCTGGGCGGCGTGGCCGATTTCTCTCTCGACCAGCGACTGATCCGGGCCGACGACGACACCGTGTGGGTGACGGTGACGATGAACGTGTTGTGGGACGCCGGAGGGCGCTTGGAGCACATGATCGCGGTGATCCAGGACATCACCGGACGCAAGCGGGCGGAACTTGCGCTGCGGGCGGCTGAGCAGGCCAGGCGGGAGGGCGAACGCCGGCTGCGGTTCGCGCTCGAGTCGTCCGACATGGTGGCGTGGGAATGGAACCCGGCCACCGACGAATTGATCCAGTCGCTGAACGCCGACCGCATCTTGGGCCTGCCGCGCGCCACGACGCTGCACACAGGGCGCGCCTTTTTCAATGTGATCCATCCCGACGACGCTGCGCGCGTGGTGGCGGCGCTGAAGGACGCCGCGGCCAAGCGTATCGGCTACGAGGAAGACTTCCGCATCGTCCGCGGGGACGGATCCGTCCGTTGGATTACGGACCGAGGGCGGGTGAGCGAGGATGAGGAAAGCGGCGGCGCCGTGCGCGTGAGCGGGGTGATGCGCGACATCACGGACCGGAAGCGGGTCGAGCACCAACTGCGGCAATTGACCGAGGACCTTGAACGGCGCGTCATGGAACGTACAAAGCAGCTCGTGCGCTCGCAGGAGCAGCTCCGCGCGCTGGCTTCGGAGCTGAGCCTCGCCGAGCAGCGGGAGCGACGCCAGCTGGCCTACGAGCTGCACGATCACTTGGCGCAGCTGCTCGTGGCCATCCGGCTCAAGCTGCATCACGCGAGGAAGGCCGGCCGTGGGAGAGCGGCGGAATCGTTGCTCCAGGAAGCCGATGAGTTGCTCGACCAAGGCTTGTCGTACACACGGTCCCTCGTGGCGGAGCTCAGTCCCCAAATTCTCTACGAGTCCGGGCTTCCCAAGGCGCTCGAGTGGCTCGGAGATACGATGAAACAGCACGGCCTGTCCGTGGAGCTATCGGTGCGCGCGGATCGCGTGCCGCTGCCGGATGACCAGGCCATCCTTTTGTTTCAGTCGGTTCGGGAGCTGTTGTTCAACGTCGTCAAACATGCGGGGACGGACCGGGCGTGGGTGACGCTGGACGTCACGAAGGAGCGCGACTGCCGAATCACCGTGCGCGACGTCGGGCGGGGATTTGATCAAGCCATGCCGAGGAACGGCGGACACCGCTTCGGTCTCTTCAGCATCCGCGAGCGGATGGAGGCCATCGGCGGCCGGCTGGAGCTCGACAGCATCGCCGGCAAGGGAACGACCGCGACGGTCGTGCTCCCCCTGGTGGAAGAAGCGAGGGGGAGGTCGTCGGGAAAGCCTGTCGGCGAGGGAGCCGGGAAGGCAAGCCGAATCGCGCCGGGTACGGACCAGAGGCTGCCGGCTTCCGGTCCTCCGTCCGTTGGCCGTCGTCTATCCCGCACGGTTCGCGTGTTGCTGGTGGACGATCACGCCATGGTCCGGCAGGGGTTGCGCAGCATTCTGGACTGCTATCAAGACGTGGAAGTCACCGGCGAGGCGGGCGACGGGGAGGAAGCCATGGTGCTCGCCGATTCGCTGAGCCCCGACGTCGTCATCATGGACATCGGGCTGCCGAAAGTGAGCGGGATCGAAGCGACGCGGCGGATCAAGGAGCGCCATCCGGACACGGTCATTATCGGCTTGTCCGTTCACGAGAACCCGGACCTCGCGGGTCAAATGAGCGAGGCCGGAGCTTCAGGCTACATCCCAAAGGACTGCGCCATCGAGCGTCTGCACGAAGCCATCGTGGAGGCGGTGAAATAGTGGACGGTAAGGAAGATAGACGCTAAGGTCCATGAATACGAAAAGTGTGTGACTTCCAGTTCATTTCGCATGGAACCTCAACCTTACCATTAACTGTAGATTTCCACTCGGCTAGGGACCTTCCTAGTATCGGGCATTCCCCAGTTTCCCTACACTCACGCGGACCTTTTCCGGACTGACCATCTATCCATCCGAGCTTTGCCGGAGGACCTATGCCTGCAACCATCCGCCGTGCCCGGGGCACGGAGACCAGTACATCGGACATGAAGCAGTTGCTCACCGTGTTGAAGGCCATGAAGCGCGGCGATTTCTCGGTGCGCCTCCCTGACGACTGGACCGGCATGCACGGCAAGATCGCCGACGAGCTGAACGGCATCATTGAGCAGCACGCGTCCTTGACGCGTGAGATCCGGCGTGTGAGCGATGCGGTCGGCAAGAAAGGCCGGCTGGCGGAGCGCGTGTCGGTCGGCGAACAAGGAGGGGCCTGGAAAGCCAACATCGAAGCGATCAACGGCCTGATCGAGGATCTTGTGCGGCCCACTACGGACATGGCTCGAGTGATCGGGGCGGTGGCCCAAGGAGATTTGACCCAGACGGTCGCGCTCGAGGCGGACGGGCGTCCCCTCCAAGGCCAATTTCTGGCGGCGGCCAAAACCGTCAATGCCATGGTGAAGCAGCTCGACGCCTTCGCCGCGGAAGTGACGCGCGTCGCGCGGGAGGTCGGCACGGAAGGCAAGCTCGGCGGGCAGGCTTTGGTGCCGGCCGTCGCCGGAACCTGGAAGGATTTGACCGACAGCGTCAACTCGATGGCGAGCAACCTCACCAACCAGGTTCGCAACATCGCCGACGTGACGGTCGCCGTGGCGAGCGGGGACCTCTCGAAAAAAATCACGGCCGACGTGCGCGGCGAGATTCTGCTGCTCAAGGAGGCGATCAATACGATGGTGGACCAGCTGCGTGGCTTCGCGGCGGAAGTGACGCGCGTCGCGCGGGAGGTTGGGACGGACGGGAAGCTCGGCGGCCAGGCGGTCGTGCCCGGTGTGGCCGGGACCTGGAAAGACCTGACCGACAGCGTGAACCTCATGGCCGGGAATCTGACGGCGCAGGTACGCAACATCGCCGACGTGACGATCGCCGTGGCGAACGGCGACCTGTCGAAGAAGATCACGGTGGACGT
>JBDZUK010000048.1:16196-22295 GCA_040255165.1 Nitrospiraceae bacterium
ACGTGACGATCGCCGTGGCGAACGGCGACCTGTCGAAGAAGATCACGGTGGACGTGCACGGCGAGATTCTCCAGCTGAAGGACGCGATCAACACGATGGTGGACCAGCTGCGGAGCTTCGCGGCGGAGGTGACGCGCGTCGCGCGGGAGGTGGGGACCGAAGGGAAACTGGGCGGGCAGGCGCAAGTCCGCGACGTGAGCGGGGTCTGGAAAGACCTGACGGACAGCGTGAATTCCATGGCGGGCAACCTGACGACGCAGGTGCGCAACATCGCCGACGTGACGATCGCCGTGGCGAACGGCGACCTGTCGAAGAAGATCACGGTGGACGTCCGGGGCGAAATCCTGCAGCTGAAGGATACGATCAACACGATGGTGGACCAATTGAACGCCTTCGCCGCCGAAGTCACCCGGGTGGCGCGCGAGGTCGGCACGGAAGGCAAGCTGGGCGGGCAAGCCGTGGTGCCGGGCGTGGCCGGCACCTGGAAGGACCTGACCGAAAGCGTGAACCTGCTGGCGGCCAATCTGACGACGCAGGTCCGCTCCATCGCGGAAGTCGCCACGGCGGTCACGCAAGGCGATCTGACCCGGTCGATCAAAGTGCAGGCGCGGGGCGAGGTGGCCGAGCTCAAGGACAACATCAACGTGATGATCCGCACTCTCCGCGCCACGACGGAACAGAACACCGAGCAGGATTGGTTGAAGACCAATCTGGCGAAGTTCACCCGCATGATGCAGGGCCAGCGCGACCTGATCACCGTCGCCCGTATGCTCCTGTCCGAGCTTTCGCAGTTGGTCGGGGCGCAATACGGGGCGGTGTACCAGATGGACCTCCACAAGTCCTGCCTGCGGCTGCTGGCCGGCTATGCCTGCGACCAACGTGCGCTCCAGCGCCCCGAGCTGCCGGTGGGAGCGGGCTTGGTGGGTCAATGCGCGGCAGAGCAGCGACGGTTCGTGCTGACGGACGTGCCGCCGGATTACGTGCGGGTGACGTCTTCGCTGGGCGACGCCCCGCCCCGCAACGTCACCGTGCTGCCGGTGCTGTTCGAAGGGCAGACCAAGGCCGTCATCGAGCTGGCGTCCCTTGCGGAATTCACCCCGACACACCTCACGTTCCTGGCGCAGCTGACGGAGACGATCGGCGTCGTGATGAATACGATCGAAGCCACGATGCGAACGGAGCGCCTGCTGCAGCAATCCCAGACGCTGACCGTCGAGCTGCAGGCGCAGCAGCGCGAGCTGCAGCAGACGAACGAAGAGCTGGCGAATAAAGCCCAACAGCTGGCGGAGCAAAACGCCGAGGTCGAGCGCAAGAACCGTGAGATCGAGCAGGCCAGGCACGCGCTGGAGGAAAAGGCAGGGGAGCTGGCCTTGGCGTCCAAGTACAAGTCCGAATTCCTGGCGAACATGTCGCACGAGCTCCGGACCCCGCTGAACAGCATCCTGATCCTGGCCCAACAGCTTGGCGAAAATTCCGGCGGCAGGCTCGACGCGAAGCAGGTGGAGTTCGCGCGCAACATCCACGCGGCCGGAACGGATTTGCTCCACCTCATCAGCGACATTCTCGACCTGTCCAAGATCGAATCCGGCACGGTGACCGTCGACCCTGAGGAGATGCCGTTCGTCAGGCTGCACGAATCGGTGGAGCGGTCGTTCCGGCACGTGGCGGAGTCTCGCCAGTTGGCTTTCCACGTCGAGATCGATCCGCAATTGCCGCGGAGCATGACGACCGACTTCAAGCGGCTGCAGCAGGTGTTGAAGAATCTGCTGTCCAACGCCTTCAAATTCACCGCGCAGGGCCGCGTCACGCTCCGCGTGCGCAGGGCGCTGACCGGCTGGAGCTTGGACCATCCTGTGCTGAGCGTCGTGCACAACGTCGTGGCGTTCGAGGTGATTGATACGGGAATCGGCATCCCGCCGGAAAAACAGAAAATCGTATTCGAAGCGTTCCAGCAGGCGGATGCCGGAACCAGTCGCCGATACGGGGGCACGGGGCTGGGCCTGGCCATCAGCCGGGAGCTGGCCATGCTGCTGGGGGGAGAAATTCGCCTCGTCAGCGTGCAGAACGAAGGAAGCACGTTCACCCTGTACCTCCCGGAAACGTACATGGGCATGAGCCGAGGCGCCTTCCGAAAGGCCGAGGCTTCCGGGGTTCCGACGCTGCTCGTGGACCAGGTGAAGCAGTTCGAAGACATTCCGGACGACCGCGAAACCCTGATGCCGGGCGATCCGTCGGTGCTGATCGTCGAGGACGATCCTCACTATGCGCGCGTGCTGCTTGGCCTCGTGCGGGACAAAGGCTTCAAGGGAATCGTCACCGCGCATGGGCGCCTGGCCGTCACGCTGGCGCGCCAATACAAGCCGGCCGCCGTGACGCTCGACATCTTTCTTCCCGACATGCTGGGGTGGACGGTGCTGAGCCACCTCAAGCAGGACCCTCAGACCCGGCACATTCCCGTGCAGGTGTTGACGGTGGAAGAAGAGCGGTTGCACGGGCTCGGCCACGGAGCCTACGCCTACATGATCAAGCCGGCGACGACCGAGGAGCTGGACGCAACCTTCGAACGCCTGTTGGAGTATTCCAAGCGGCCGCGTAAACGGTTGTTGTTGGTCGAAGACGACGAGTTGGAGCGCCGGTCCTTGAGCGAACTGTTGGGCCACGAACGCGTGGACCTCGTGCCGGTCGAGGACGGCGCGGCGGCGTGGGAGGCGTTGTCCCGCGAGCCGTTCGACTGTGTCGTGATGGATCTCCGCCTCCCCGATATGTCCGGTTTCGACATCCTCGAGCGGATGCGGGAGCATGAGTCTCTGCGCAACGTGCCCGTGATCGTCGCCACCGGCAAGGATCTCACCGAGCAGGAAGAAATCCGCCTGCGGGAGCTCTCGCAGAGCATCGTGCTGAAAGGCGTGCAATCCCCCGAGCGTCTGCTGGACGAGGTCACGCTGTTTCTCCATCTTGTCGCGGAGGACCTGCCGGCCGAGAAGCAACGGATGCTGGAGCGGGTGCGTCAGAGCGACGACGCGCTGTTCGGGAAGAAGGTTCTGATCGTGGACGACGACATCCGGAATATCTTCGCATTGACGAGCCTTCTCGAACGCCACGGCATGGATGTGGTGAGCTGCGAGACCGGGCGCCAGGCGATCGCCAAGGTCGAGGAGGATCCCGACCTGGACATCGTGCTGATGGACATCATGATGCCCGAGCTCGACGGCTACGAGACCATGAGGTTGATCCGAGACAACCCCAAGCACCGGCAATTGCCGATCCTGGCCCTCACGGCCAAGGCGATGAAAGGAGACCGGGAGCGCTGTCTCCACGCCGGAGCGTCGGACTACATTGCCAAACCGGTCAACACGGACGAATTGCTCGCCCTGTTGAGGATTTGGCTGTTCGGCAAGAAGCGAGCGGTCGGACGGTGAGCGGAGGAGCGAGCGGCTCTTAGCTTTCACATGAGGCCTACATCATGACGAGGGATATCACGACTCATATTCTGATCGTCGACGACGATCGGAAATCGCTGCTGGCAATGGACGCGCTCCTGTCCGGACCGGGCCGGACCATCGTCAAAGCCGAGTCCGGGCGCCAAGCCCTGCGCTACGTCCTGGAACAAGACTTCGCCGTCATCTTGCTGGACGTCCGGATGCCGATTCTGGACGGATTCGAGACGGCCGACTTGATCCGGCAAAGGGAACGGTCGAAATACACGCCCATCATCTTTCTGTCGGCCGTGGACACGATGGACGCCGACGTGTTCCGCGGGCTGGCCTGCGGCGCGGTCGATTATTTGTTCAAGCCGGTGGTGCCGGAGATCTTGCGCACCAAGGTCGACGTGTTCGTGGAATTGCATCGGCTGAACGAGCGGCTGAAGCAGCGGGCCGTCCATCAGAGCGAGGAGCGTTTCCGGCTGCTGGTGGAAAGCACCAAGGACTACGCCATCGTCATGCTGGATCCGGAAGGCCGCGTGGCGAGTTGGAACGCCGGCGCCGAGGAGATCACCGGGTACGATGCGTCCGAAATCCTGATGCGGAGCCACGCCTGCTTCTATACCGACGACGACCGCGCCTCCGGGTGTCCGGATCGGGCTTTGGACGCGGCGACCGCCGTCGGTCGCTATGAGGACGAAGGCTGGCGGGTGCGCAAGGACGGGACGCCTTTCTGGGCCAACGTCGTCATCACGGCGCTCAAGGACGAGGCGCACCGCGTCACCGGGTTCGCGAACGTGATGCGCGACCTGACGGAGCGCAAGCGCGCCGACGAGCAGCTCCGGCGGTTTGCGGCGGAATTGGAGGCGCGCGTCGAGGAGCGCACGGAGGAGCTTGTGAAGTCGCAACACCGGTTACGGACGCTGGCGTCCGAGCTGTGCCTGGCCGAGCAACGCGAGCGCAAGCGGCTGTCGATCGAGTTGCACGACTACCTCGCTCAATTGCTCGTGCTCGCCCGCATCAAACTGAGCCAGGTCCTGCCCAAGCTGGCCGAGTCGCCGGTGCTGCCCGCGCTGCGCGAAGCGGATCAAGCCTTGGAAACGTCGCTGTCCTACACGCGCTCCCTGGTCGCTGAGCTCACCCCGCCGGTGCTCCATGAATTCGGGTTGATTATGGCCGTCCGCTGGCTGGCCGATCAAATGCAGCGGCACGGGCTTCACGTGCAGGTGGAATTGGGAACGGAGGACCTGACATTGCCCGAGGACGAAGCGGGCCTGCTGTATCAGTCGTTGCGCGAATTGCTGATCAACGTCGTGAAACACGCCGAGTCCCCGCGCGCCACGGTGATCGTGCATGCGGACCGGTCCGGCGAGCTGCAGATCACCGTGAAAGATGAAGGACGGGGATTCGACCCGGCCTCCCTCAACGAGGAGGGTTCGTTCAACCGGTTCGGCCTGTTCAGCATCCGCGAGCGGCTCGAGTTGAAGGGCGGCCGGGTGCACGTGGTGTCCGCTCCCGGGCAGGGCTCCGAAGTATCGCTGGTGCTGCCGTTAAGCGAGCCCGGAAGTTCGACGTTCGACGTGCTGGGTTCGCATCCGGACCCACGTCTTTTGAACGTCGGGCTTCGACCCTCATCCGCCGTCGAGCTTCGAACGTCGAATCATGAACCGCGAACCGCCTCGTCGGCTCTGCGTGTCCTCGTCGTGGATGATCACGCCATGATGCGGCAAGGATTGTGCGGGATTCTGCAAGCCTACGGGGATCTTGTGGTCGTCGGCGAAGCGGGCAACGGAGAGGCAGCCCTGACCGAAGCTGCGACGTTGCGGCCGGACGTTGTGGTGATGGACGTCAACATGCCGGTCATGGACGGCATCGAGGCCACGAAGCGCATCACCGGGCAGTGGCCGGCCGTGACGGTGATCGGGTTGTCGGTGCATACGAGCAAACAGGTCGAGGAAGCGATGCGAGAAGCAGGCGCCGCCGCCTTCGTCTCGAAGGAGTCGGCCGGCGAGCAATTGTATGCCACGATCGTGACCGCAGTGCGCCGGAACTCCGAAACCCGGACGGCGCGGACTGCGCACGAGCCGGCTTGAGAGGAGGCCGGTGGTCGATCCCATCCCGACAGACGTCAAGGAGTTCATCCTTCGGCGGATCGATTCCATAGCCGAACTGGAGGCGCTCTTGCTGCTGCGGAACGATGCCTCTAGAAACTGGTCCGGCAAAGAACTGGCCGAGCGGCTGTATGTGTCCGTGGGGGACGCCGAGGCTGTGCTGGAGCGGCTCCATGCCAGACAGTTGGCAACCCTGTCCAATCCGAGCGCCTACCGCTATGGGCCGCTCTCCTCGGACATCAGGGAAGTGGTGGATCGTTTGTCCGCGGTCTACGCCAAGCATCTCGTGCCTGTCTCCAAGCTGGTCCATTCGAAATCCCGGCTTCGGATGCAGGAATTGGCCGATGCCTTCAAATTACGAAAGGAGCCTGAGTGATGTCCGGCGTGGTGTACGGCATGTGCGCGGCTTTGTCGCTTCTCTGTGCATGGGTGCTCTGGCAGGCGTTCCAGCGGAGCCGCTCTCCGCTCCTGCTGTGGAGCGCCCTTTTCTTCCTCCTCTCCTCGGGCGCGGATTTGTTCCTGGTGTTCGACAAGCTTGTCGTCACCCAGGATTTGAGCCCCTATCG
>JBDZUK010000048.1:22395-25492 GCA_040255165.1 Nitrospiraceae bacterium
GTCTGAAATTGGTGTCGTACGGCTTTATTCTTGCCGGCGTGGTGGACAAGAATCGCAAGCGGGTCTGGAGACAAAAGCCCCCCTGCTCACCGGCTCAGCCCCCGCGGGTGTCTCCATACGCGGGATCATCTGGATCATGATGTGGGCCAATCATCACTAGTGATAGTGCCAGTATCGGCCTATGCCATGCTTCATTAGACTCCACGGGTCCTCGGCGACCCCGAGAACCCCGAGCTGATGGCCAAGGGCTGACAGCGGATGGCAAGAGGTCACGAAATCAACACCCCTGTGTCGGCCGTCAGTCATCGGCGATCAGTTCTCGACATGACCCGCATCGTGGTTCGGCGACGCATTTCAGGGAAGGAGCAACACATGCAAACGACCAATGAATTGGCCGGCGTGATCCGGAACCGGCAAGACGACATCTTGAAGGACTGGGTCGGGTATCAATTGTCGGCACCGACCCTGCGCCGGCATCTGATGAAGGAAAGCGAGCTGCGTGAACAGTCACAGCAGTTTCTCCGCAGCTTCGGGGAGGCGCTGCAGGAAGCAGAGGACCTCCAGGCGACTGCGTGGAAGCCGGTCAAAGACTTGCTGGCCGACGTGTCGCGGTCGCGGGCGCTCCAGGGATTCAGCCCCGCGGAGACCGCCATGTTCGTGTTTTCGCTGAAGCGTCCGTTGGTCGATCTGTTGCAGCGGGAGGCGAAGGGCGACGGAGCGACACTGGCGCAGGACATGTGGCGATTGACGCTGCTCCTGGACGGTCTCGGACTGTATACGACGGAGGTCTATCAGCAGAGCCGCGAAGCCGTCATTGCGCGGCAGCAACAGGAGTTGATGGAACTGTCCACGCCGGTTGTCCAACTGTGGGACAACGTGCTCGCGTTGCCCCTCATCGGGACGCTGGACAGCGCGAGGACGCAGGTGGTGATGGAGAGCCTGCTCCAACGGATCGTGGACACCGGCGCGATGATCGCCATCATCGACATCACCGGCGTTCCGACCGTCGACACGCTGGTGGCCCAGCATCTCATGAAAACCGTGGCAGCCGCCCGGCTGATGGGCGCCGATTGCATCATCAGCGGTATCCGCCCGCAAATCGCCCAGACCATCGTGCATTTGGGGGTCAACCTCAACGACATCGTGACCAAAGCCACCCTGGCCGGCGCGCTTCAGGTGGCGCTGCAACGGACGGGGACGACGATCGGGAAGGGGATGTAAAGGCTGACGGAGATGACCGAGAGCAGAGGCGAAGAAACAAACAACCGGCCTCCGTCTTTTGATCCCCATACGCCATCAGCGATCAGCCGTCGGCATCCTGTGAGGGCACCATGGATCGTATTCCAATCCTGAAAATGGGCGGGTTCCTCGTCGTGACGATTCAGATCGACATGCATGACCGCGTGGCGTTGACATTGCAGGACGATTTGACCGAGCGGATCGTGAAAGACCGTGCGAAGGGAGTGCTCATCGACATCTCCACGGTTGAGATCGTCGACTCGTTCATCGGTCGGACCATCAACAATATCGCGTCGATGTCCCGCGTGCTGGATGCGGAGACGGTCGTGGTCGGGATGAGGCCGGCGGTCGCCATCACGCTCGTGGAGCTCGGGCTCGATCTCCCCGGCGTGCGCACGGCGCTGAACGTGGACAGAGGAATCGCCATGCTGGAGGCGACGGCGTCGAGAAAGGCCGGCGTAAATGGCCGCCGCCCCTAACGAGTTGGTACCCATTCAGTCCGCGAACGACATCATCGCGGCTCGCCAAGCCGTCCGGCATTGGGCAGGGACGCAAGGCTTCTCACTCGTGGAACAGACCAAGATGGTGACGGCCGCGAGCGAGCTGGCGCGGAACGCCCTGGAACACGGAGGCGGCGGCGAAATGAGAGTGGAAGTGTTGAACGAAGGAGCGCGGAAGGGTCTTCGTCTGACGTTCAAGGACGAGGGACCCGGTATCAGCAATATCGAACTGGCCATGAAAGACGGCTATTCGACCGCGGGCGGCCTTGGTTTGGGACTCAGCGGCGCGAAGCGGCTCGTGAACGAATTTGAGATCGCCAGCGAGCCCGACAAGGGGACGAAGGTGATCGTCACGCGATGGAAACTGTAAGGATAAGCTGAGGTTGAGGGCTGACGAGAGATTCGGTTCCAGCTGTGACCGCAAGCCGGACTTCAGCCTTAACCCAGGTGTGGGTCATTGTTAAGATTGGCGATGCAAGCGCAGCGACTGGTGCCCGTGACCGAGCAGAGCCAGGTCGCGGAAGCCAGGCGGGTGGCCTCCGAGGCGGCCCAGGAAGTCGGATTCAATGAGCGCGAGACCGGCACCGTGTCGCTGGTTGCGACCGAGCTTGCGACGAATTTGGTCAAGCATGCCGCGGGCGGCCGGCTGATTCTGCGAACGGTGAGCGAAGGCGACGGAGCGAGTCTGGAAATTCTGTCGCTGGACCAAGGACCCGGCATCGGGGACATCGGGCGGGCACTACATGACGGATTTTCTACGGCAGGGAGCTACGGCACGGGACTCGGGGCCGTCCGCCGGGCGGCGCAGGAATTCGACGTTCAATCGGTCCCGGGCAAGGGGACGGTGCTCGTGACGCGGCTCTGGAAAGGCGGTTCGAGGGTGAACCGTCCCGCCCGCTGCCCGGCAGTGGGTGTGGTCTCATTGGCCAAACCCGGAGAGCCGGTGTGCGGCGATCAATGGGTGGTGGAGCGCGTGGCGGACGGATGGGTCTGCGGGGTCGCCGACGGGTTAGGACATGGGCAAGACGCGTTTCGGGCCGCGGCCGCCGCCATTGAAACGGTTCACCGGCACCGCGGGCGCCCCGTCGGAGAACTGATCGAGGAGGCGCACGAGGCGTTGCGGCCCACCAGAGGGGCTGCGCTGGGCGTCGCTTCGCTGGATCGGTCGGAAAGACGGCTGTGGTTTGCCGGCATCGGCAACATCACGGCCGCCGTGCTCCATGGTGAGCAGATGCGCCGGTTGGTCTCTCATAACGGCACGGTCGGCCATGGGGTGCGCAAGATCGGAGAATTCTCGCAGTCTTGGGCGGACGGCGGCGTGCTCATCATGCATTCCGACGGCATCTCGACCCACTGGG
>JBDZUK010000049.1:0-25317 GCA_040255165.1 Nitrospiraceae bacterium
ACGTTCGGTCCCATCGACCTCCCTACCTCCCACGATGGTGAACTGGCCGCGTCCATGCCCAAACACGTCTTTCAGTTGCCGAAAGACATGTATATGATCGGATACAAATCGGCGGTGTTTACCAAAGACGGGAAACCGCTTCCAAGGAACTACCTGCACCACATCCTCATGTTGAACAATGACAAACCCAGCGTCTCCTGTCCCGGAGAACCGTTGTTTTTCGCCGGCGCCGGACTTGAGATGACGGAAGCGCGGTTTCCTGAGGGCTATGGCGTCAAGCTGGCGAAGGGACAGAATCTGATGTCGATCGTCGCGTTCTATCATAAGGCCCCGCCGACGAAGGACGTGATGGCCAGCTTCACCATGTATATGGCCCCGGAAGGCACCCCGGTCAAGGAAATGGAGGTCTACCAGGTAGGGGTCAACATCGTCTGCTACAGCAAGTTCGGCCAGCGAGGTCCCGACCAGACCGACGAAGGCATTGAGATCAAGCCCGGCCTGCAGGTGCACGCGGCGCCGCTGAAATTCCTCATGGACGGCTGCGTAAAGTTTGCGTATCCCCACGGTCATGACAGACTGCTGTTGATCGCGCTCGAAAATAAAACAAGGAAACAAACTTTGCTGAGGACCGTTCCAGATGTGGCTATGGATGGAACATTCCTGGAATTTCAGCCTCACCAGGTCTATCGAGACCAACGTGGCTTCCCGATTTCGACAGGGGAAGATTATGAGATGCTCATGGTACACCACCAGCCGCTTCAGAGCGCCGAGCCGCAGCACGGCATGGGGAATTATTTGCTCTATATGACACCCGGCCCTTGCCAGTCTGCTGCCTCGGTATCCCTCATGCCATAACCGCTCCCTGCCACCTCGTGGTTGCCGCTCGGCGGGGCGGCAGCCAGGGCGCGCTTCCCAAACTTCGTCCGTTCAAATTTGCTCAAAAATACATTGTCTCGACCCTACCAAAGTAGGTAGCAATCCGCAGCCCGTGGACTGTGTTTTCTGTCCATCATTATGCTATTGAAATCCCTGCGGACGAAAGGTCCAGACCGCCTGCCACGGCCCCTTGCGCGATGGTAGACGTGCACTGCGGACGGCCTGGGTTTCATTCCGCACCGAGGTATGCGAGTTTTGAAACCGGACCCGCGCCATGCCGTCCCTTGATGTGAATATTCTCATCGCCAGCGAAGAACCCCAAGAGATCAAACTCATTACGATGACCATGCGCGGCTTCTTCTCGGAGTGCCGCGTCGACGCCGTGTATTCTGCGGACGAGGCTCTCCACTGGGCTGCCAAGGAAGACTGGCATGTCATCCTCATCGATGAGCCACTCCTCGGTACCAATGATCGGCTCCTCGCCGAGCTGAAACACCGGCTGCCCTCAGCGGCAGTCATCCTGCAATCGGAACGCACCGACTCCTCAGCAGCCTTGACGGCACTGCAGGGCGGCGTGGATTTTTACGTCTTCAAAAACTCGTCGGCTTTCTTGACGGAATTGCTCTTCGTCGTCCAGGAAGCCATCGAAAAGCGCGAGTTGCTGATGAAGCTCCATCACATCGAGGAACGGCATCGCCGTTTGATGGAGACGCTGCCGGACGTCCTCTACGAGTTGGACCCGGACGGCCGCTTCGTCTTCGTCAGCCCGGCCGTCACCGCCTTGCTGGGCTACACCCCGGAGGAATTGACCGGCGCCGCCTACTCCCAGGTACTGCCGCCGGATCAGCTGTCGCTGGCTCGCCATCGTTTCAACGATCGCCGAGCGGGGGCCCGGTCGACGCAACGTGTCGCGCTCGACCTGCGAATGAAGCTTGCGTCACGTGAGGGAGTCGACCGCGTGACGACTGAAGTCACCGCGAGAGGACTCTACGATCCTCGTCACCGATTCCTCGGCACACTGGGCATCATTCGAAACGTGTCTGCGCAGCGGCAGCAGGAGGCCGCGTTACGCCGGATCGAGCAACAGCGATCCGACGCCGACCGTGTGCTGTCCATGGCGCAGGAATTCATGACGCTGACCCAAGCCTGGCGGCATTCACTCGCCGCCGTGGCCACCGATTCCGAACATCTCCTGCGTACGCTGGAGAGCCTCCGCCTTGAGAATCAGGTCCAGAACCTGATGTCCCAGGCCGCCGAAGCTGACCGAGCCGGCCGCGAACTGGCGGACCGGATCTCTCAGGCAATCGCCGGGAAAGCGACAATAGAGGTGAGTACGTTGATCGCCCATGCGATCGGAGCCGAGCGCAAAGAGAGAGGCCTCGGCCTACCTATTGATCTTCAGGTGGCTTCGAACATCCCTCCGTTCCAAGGAGACGGGACGCGCGCCGTGGAGATGATTCAATTGCTGCTGGCTTATGCCGCCGGCTACCTTCATGCGGTCGGCCGCACTTCAGGCTTGGTTGTTGCCGCACGAGCCGCCGGCTCCGAAGGCTCTGCCGCCGAGGTTGAAATCGAACTGACAGAAAGCGGCCGCAGCCCCGGGGCACCGCTCTCACCGGATACCTCCCTACCGCCGATCGACCCGTTTCGCCTCTTTAAGATAGTCCAAGAGTCGGGCGGACGCCTCGATTTGAAAGCCGATTCCACAGGGCCGTTGCACATCGTTCTTCGATTTCCTCTCGTTCCACCCGGTCCGAGGTACGACGACGTTCACCACGAGGGGCCGACAACCCCGGCCTCGGCGTTGACGCAACCATTGCCACCTCCCGCGGCGAAAACCGGCGCGGCCCCCGACCGACGCAGGGCTCCGCGCGTTCCGGCAGCACTGGCCGCTCGTCTGATCGTTGGCGAAACCGCCTGGGACGGCACGGTGAAGAATATCGGCCTCGGCGGAGCGCTGCTCCTGAGCCCTCACCGACCTCCTCGGGCAAAAAGCCAGCCGGTTTCGGTCGTGATCAGAACCGAGGCCAGCACCCTGGAGCTGCAAGGAACGGTTCGTGAACGACGCCTGGAGGCGGCCGGCGGAGGAGAAACCGAATTGGTTCTCCACTTTATCCCCCCGACCCCGCAGGAGGCGTCGGTCCTGGCCTCGCTGCTGCAAGCGGTTCAAGAAACATCGTTTCACATGTGGCTCGATGTGCTGTTCCCAACGGCCCAGCCTGAAGTAGAACAGACAGGTGAACCGGCCGAGGAGCGGGACCGCCGCGAAGCCATCCGGGTCAAGCTCTCGCTTCCCGTCCGCCTGGAGAATTTCGGGGGAGACACCGGCGCCCGATTCCTCGGACTGGCCATCAATATCAGCCGGGGCGGGGCTTGTCTTCAGGTCAAAGTCCTCCGTGAGGCCCTCGCCTCGACGATCACGATCCATTTTGCTCCGCCATCTGACTCCGGGTATCGAGAGAGCCACCAACCGACGGCGCCGGATACGGCTCTGTCCGCCGACGTGCTGTGGAGCATCCCGGATCCTTCGGCCCCCGGAGAGCTTCGCCCTTCCGCTCAGTCCCACGCGCTCCGGATCGGCGTACGCTTCCACGGTCTCACGCCGTACGCCGAGCACGAAGTGAACCGAGTCGTGTCGCAGCATTTAGGCTCCCAGCTCGAATTGGGAGAACCCCTTGAACGGACGTTGGTAGTGAGCGCGACGCGGGAATGCCGTAATCCCCGCGGCCAGACGATTGTCATTTCCGACGACCGGCCTCGGCGGCCCCTCGCACCCGAAACGCCGGTGGTTATTGTGGCGCCCGGGTTTGGACAACTGAAAATCGATTACGTGGCCCTGTCCTTCTACCTCGCGCAGAACGGCCTGCGTGTCCTGCGCTACGATCCCACCAATCACCTCGGACAGAGCGAAGGAGAACTGCAATCCACGACCATGCGGAGTTTCCAGGGCGATCTGACCGAAATGGTCCGATATGTACGCACGACGTGGCCCTCGGCCCCGGTGACCGTGCTCGCCTCCGATCTGGCCGCCTCGTCGGCTTTGAAAGCGGTTGGAGAAAACACTGTCGTGGACTTGCTTCTACTCTTGAATCCAGTACTGGATTTACGGGCGCTCTTCACGGCCGTTCACGGCCATGACCTGGTGGCGGATTACGAGTACGGGCTCCGCCGAGGTTTCGGCAACCTTTTCGGGTTGAACGTTCAGATCGACCAATTTGTCGCGGATGCATCCGCCGGCAGCTTCGCCACGGCTGCAAGCATCCTGGAGAGCGCCGGAAACATCCGCAATCCCGTCATCCTGATTCATTCCCCGGGCCGCTTCATGGAAGCGGAGGAGACCGCGAACCAGCTTCTCAGCTCCTTGGGCCCGCACGGTGCCGCTGTGTCGCTGCCGTCGGATCTCGCCGTGCTGCACTCGGGCGTAAATCCGCTCAGCGAGTTTTCGGCGGTCCTGGGGCGGATCAGACAAACCGTATCCCCGCAGGCCGTGTCAACCGACACGCAACAACCGTCGCGGCGGGAAATCGCCCGGCAACGGCGTATCGAAGCAGAGCGGCTTCGGGCGCGCCATTACGTCTCTCATGCGTCGCGAGAAGCGCTGAGAACGGCTTGGTCCCAGCACCTCCCGCTGCTGGCCAATGTGAGTGGGTACTGGCGTTTCTTGGACGATCTCTATCGGGCGCTGAGCCCGGTTGCTCCCGCCGAACGCGTGCTGGAGCTCGGCTGTGGCCAAGGAGAATTGGCGCGCGCGATCGTCATGAATCAGGCTTACCGATCGCGCTATGAAACCTGGAGTCCCTCCCCTCCCGCCCTCTATGTCGGAGTCGAAAGAACCCTCGAACTCGCGGCCACCGCAGGGAGAACCACGGAAAGCTATCGCCGTGAGCTCGACGCTGTTTTTGAAGGTACCCTCAGCGCGCGCCCGCCCGTCACGATGGAATGGCTGTGCTGTAACTGGGATGAGCCGTTGCCGTTGCCGGACGAAACGTTCGATCGAGTCGTGTGCAATCTGGGGCTCTCCTTCGTTCGCTCACCGCTTCACTTAGTACGCGAACTGTTCCGTCTGTTGCGTCCAACCGGGAGGCTCATTCTGTCCTGCTTTCGTCCGGAGACGGACATCTCGCCGATTTACCGACGCGATCTCCGCGCGTCCGGCCAGGATGAATTTGATCCGCAGGCACAAGCGGCCCTGCAATTCGCCGCACGACTCCGTGAAGCGCTACGCCGCGGCCTGCTCCACAGTTTCGACCGGTACGATTTATCCGCGTTGTGCCAGTACTCGGACGGCCCCCCGCCCGACATCTTCGCCTCATTCGAAGGGCAAGTCCTGATTGCCGTCTCTCGGAAGGGGGAATCCTCTGGCTGAAACCTATTTCCCAGTGTATACTCCCGCCGCGTGAGTGTCTTGTTCCCAGTATCCATGACGATATCGTTCACATTCGCCCCCACATGCTCGAGGTTCGTGCGATTCGCGCACGAACACATGACCGTTGGTCTTCGCCCATGACGCCGCAGCCTTTTCCGGGTCTATGACATCACCCGCACCCCGCACACCTTTTCCGCTGTCCGCATCCCCCTCCGATGCGCTGCGGATCCTCACTCAATTTTCCCAAGACATGGCCAGCACGACAAACCTGTCGGCGCTCGGTGAATACATTGTGCTCGGTCTGTCTCAAGCTTTGTCTGTCTCGCGCGCCAGCCTCTTTACCTTTGATCGTGAGCGAGAAATGTTCTGTCGACTCTCCTCGCTTGGGCCTCAGCCTCAGGGGGTCGGATACGATAAGCTGCCCGCGTCGCATCCGCTCCCGCTGCAGCTGTCGAGCACCCGCCGTATTCTTCGGCGCGCCGAATGGGCGGACTGCCCCGCGGACGGACCCGCCGCGGGCATGCGCGATACGCTGGAGGCTTTGCAGGCGGAGACGTGCGTGCCGTTTGTGACCAAGGGACGGCTCATCGGATTCGCCGCACTGGGCAAGCCTGGCATCGGCGAGAAAGACGACGCCGCCGCCCTGGCCCTGCTGACCGCTCTCGGGCAAAGCGCGGCCAATGCCCTCGATAATGCATTGCTGTACGAAGATCTGCATCGGTCACAGACGCTGATGCGGCGCACCGATCGCCTCCGTTCGCTCGAAATCATCGCGGGAGGGTTCGCGCACGAGATCCGCAATCCATTGACGTCGATCAAGACATTTATCCAGCTGGCTCCGGAGCGCAAGGACGATCCGGAATTCATCCGGGAATTCAGCAAAGTTGTCCTGGACGACGTGTACCGGATCGAACGATTGATTCAAGAAATCCTGGATTACGCCCGATATATGGAACCCAAGCTCACCGAGGAGGATCTCAACGAGATCGTCTCATCCTGCGTGTATTTCATCGAGGTCAAGGCGGATAGCCGGGGGATCAAGATCGAAAAAGATTTGGCGCCCGACCTGCCTCGTGTCATGCTAGACCGTCAACAGATCAAGCAGGTCCTCTTGAACTTGCTCCTGAATGCCATGGATGCCATCGGCGGGAGCGGTGGGCGCTTGCGCGTCCGGACGCACAAACTGATGAAGCCCGGCGGCAAGGTGTGGAGCCAGATCGAGATCGAAGACACGGGGCAGGGCATCTCGGAAACCAATCTGGAGCATATCTTCGATCCCTTCTTCACAACCAAGCATGAGAGCGGAGAGCACGAGGGAACCGGGCTGGGCTTGACCATCGCTCACCAGATTATTCAAGAGCATCACGGTGAAATTCAGGTCAAGAGCACGGAAGGAATCGGGACGACGTTCTACGTGAACTTGCCGGCCCTGCCATGACCGAACGGAGTCCAGTGGAAGAGACGGGCATGAAAAAACGCGTACTGCTGATCGACGACGAGGCGCGCGTGCGCGCGTCGTTGAAGATGGTGTTGGAGTCCGACTACGAAATCATCCAGGCCGCGGATGCACAGGAAGGCCTTGAGGCCTTCCGCCGCGAGTCCCCGCATCTGGTCCTCCTGGACGTCATCTTGCCCGGAACCGATGGTTTGTCGGTGTTGCAAACGCTCAGGTCGGAGGACCGGTCCACGCCCGTCATTATGCTGACCGGCACCAAATCGGTCAAAACCGCCGTGGATGCCATGAAGCTCGGGGCAGCCGATTATCTGTCCAAGCCCTTCGACGTGGATGAGCTGCGGATCGTGATCGATCGCGCACTCAACTCGCATGAGCTGGAACGCGAAGTCCGGCAGCTCCGCGCGCAGGTCGTCCAGCGCTACGCCTTTCATAACTTGATCGGAAAGAGTCCGGCCATGCAGGAGATCTATGCCAAGATCGAGCAGGTCGCAGACAGCCGGACGACGGTCCTGATTACGGGAGAAAGCGGAACGGGCAAAGAATTGGTGGCGAAAGCGCTGCATTATAACAGCTCACGGCGAGAACGGCCGTTCGTCGCGCTGAATTGCGCCGCGCTTCCCGAAACGCTCATTGAGTCCGAGCTCTTCGGACACGAGAAAGGATCGTTTACGGATGCGACGGCCCGGAGAGTCGGTCAGTTCGAGTTGGCCAATACCGGCACTCTTTTTCTGGACGAGATCGGCGATCTGAGCGCGATGACGCAAGCCAAGTTACTCCGCGTGCTCCAGGAGCGCGAATTTACCCGCATCGGCGGCGTACAACCCATCAAGGTCGACGTCAGAATTGTCGCCGCTACGAATAAAAATCTGGATGAACTGGTGCGGAAAGGCCAATTTCGAGAAGACTTGTACTACCGCATCAATGTTATCGCGTTGTACCTTCCGCCGCTGCGCGAGCGCGGCGAGGACATTCCGCTGCTGGCCAAGCACTTTCTCGCCAAACGCCTGGAGGAAGAGAGCCGGTCGCACCAAGAGTTTTCAAAGGAGGCGCTGGAATACCTTACGCGCTACCCATGGCCTGGCAACGTGCGTGAGATGGAGAACATCATCGAACAGGCCTTCATTTGGTCCCAAGGCGCAGGGCACATCACGACAGAACATTTGCCCACCATTGTTCGCAGCGACACGCGCTCGTCCTCGCTGCGCGACGATACCTTAGCCGGTCGCCTTTCACTCGAAAAAGCCGTGATGGAATTCGAGCGGGAGATCATCCTCGATGCGCTGAAGCGCACGAATTACGTGCAAACCCATGCGGCCAACCTCCTCGGTATAAGTCGACGCATGCTCAAATATCGGATGGATACCCTAGGAATAGGGAGGCCGGATAATGCCCAGACGGCCGGAACCGAGCCCCAGCCACTGGTGCAGGAATAGCACAGTCCTGTTTCGTTGTGCGCGGTTTTTCACACGAATGAACGACGAACCGCTCCCTCTCGATACGTAATCTTTCTAGCCAGTAAACTACATATGGGATAGGGGGCCTTTTCACCCCCTGCGTCTTGTTGAACGTTGGTCCGCGTCTTGTAAATCCGTGTAACGGAACAGGATTTGCTTGACACTCTACGTATTCACTGGTAGTGACCATCTATGAGCATGTCCCCTTCATCCTCCGCCAGTAGAAAACCAACCGTCCTCGTGGTGGACGACGAGGCTGGTCCCCGCGATGCCCTGAAAGTGATTCTCCGTCCCTTTTTCAACATCCAATCAGCCGAGAATGCCAGAACTGCGCTGGATGTCCTGAACGAGCAACCCATCGATCTCATTACGCTGGATCAGAAGCTCCCCGACCGTCAGGGGCTCGATCTGCTCCAAGACATCAAACATACCCATGCCGACGTGGAGGTCATCATTATCACCGGGTACGGCAGCTTGAAATCGGCTATGGAGGGCATCCGGCACGGCGCGGCCGGGTACCTGTTGAAGCCGTTCAACGTCACCGAGTTGATCACGCTCATCAACCAGACATTGGAAAAGAAACAGCGGCTAGATTTCGTACGGACCTTTCTTCGCACGACGACCGGTCTGTGGGGTTCGGAACAGGAAAGCGTGCAAGCCTGGACGGATCTGAAACGCCGCTATTACGCCATCGGCAAACCCGTGAACGCCGCAGGTCTGGCTGACGAAGGAACTTCCGATCTCCTCCCCTTGCTGTCGGATCTCTTGGAAGCGAAGGACCGCCAGCTGCTAAACCACTGCAGCCGGGTGAGCTTTTACGCAACACTCCTGGGCAACCGGATGAATCTCGCCGCCGCAGAGCAGAAATCGCTCGCGTTGGGTGCTTTTCTGCACGATATCGGAAAAGTCGCTCTGGCTGGCTATTCGTATTGCGCGGAAGAGAACGGAGCCGTGGCGGAATCCTCCGCCCTCAATCAGCATCCGGACATCGGGGCCCGCATGATTCTTCCGCTCAAGCTGCCGGCCGAAATCGGCCAGATTGTCTGTTATCACCACGAACGGTGGGACGGGGCCGGTTATCCGCATGGTCTCCAAGGCGACGGCATCCCTCTCTTGGCCCGCATTGTGGCCATCGCGCAGACATTCGATCACTTGACGGCCGAAGTCCCGGGCCGTTCCGCCATGACCATCGTCGATGCAATCCGCCGGATTACACTACAGGCCGAGACGCACTTCGACCCGAAGATGACGGAGGTCTTCGCCCGCGTGGTCGACGAGTGCAAGGCCTCCCTCCCCGCCATGGCGATCGCGGCTACTCCAACCAGCGTTCCAGAGCCTTGAGCGCCCCTTTCCCCATCACCGCCTCGGTTTCGCTGCAGTCATCATTTCGGCCGCCGTCTCCCGTATTTTCTTCGTAATCGTCAGACCGCCGAGCATGCGGGCGATTTCCTCCTCGCGGCCGCTGTCCACCAGTCTCTTTACGCTCGTGGCCGTCCGGTTCTTCTCCTGGCGCTTCTCCACCAACAAATGGTGCTGCGCCTGCGAGGCAATCTGCGGGAGATGGGTGATGCAGAACACCTGGTGAAACGCGCTCAGCGCTCGCAGCCGCTTTCCCATCGCCGCGGCCACTGCTCCTCCGACACCGGCATCCACTTCGTCGAAAATCAGGACGGGCACCCGATCCCGCTCCGCCAATATGGTTTTGAGCGCCAGCATGATGCGGGACAATTCCCCGCCTGAGACGACGCGGGACAAGGGTTTGGGCGGTTCTCCTGGATTCGTCGTCACATGGAATTCAACCCGGTCCCGTCCGCTCGATCCCAACGCTTCGATCGCGGCGTCCGCTTCCACGAGGATGTCGAACTTCGCCCGGTCCATCTTGAGCGCCGACAATTCCTCGGTCACTTCTCTGCGCAGGCGTTTGGCCGCTTCCATCCGTTTGCGCGACAACAGTGCCGCCAATTCGCTTGTTTGACGAAACACTTCTGCCGCCTGTCGCTCCAGCTCAGCCACCCGGTTCTCATCATTCTCTACCGCATCCAACTGCTCCTGCAGTTGCCGCCCCCTCTCGATCACGGCATCGGCCGAGCCGCCGTACTTCTTCGCCAATCGGTGCAGGACATCCAGCCGCTGTTCGACCGTCGCAAGCCGTCGGGGGTCGGCCTCCAGGCTGCCGACGTAACCGCGCACGCGTCCGGCCAACTCCTTCAGCTGCACCGCCGCCTCTTCGGCGACTTGAGCCGTTTCGCCGCAGTCGGGATCGATGTGCCGAAGCTCGCTCAGCAGGCGACACACACGCCCCATGGTGCTCAACGCACCGTGCTCATCCCCCGTGAGACCGACGTAGACTTCGTGGGCCAATTCCCCCAGACGATGGGCATGAGCCAGACGAGTGTGTTCGGCTGACAACCGATCCTCCTCGCCTTGCTGGATTTGGGCATCCAAGATCTCCTGAAGCTGGAACCGAAGCAATTCTTCACGTTGAGCGTGTTCACGAATCAGTCGCCGCGACTCATCCAGCTGTCGTATCCGCTCCTTCCACTCGAAATACCTTTGCTCATAGCGGGCGCGGCTTTCCTCCAGACCGGCATAAGCATCCAAGGCGTCCAGTTGGGCCAGAGACGACAGGAGCGATTGCTGATCGTGCTGACCATGAATATCGACCAGGGTGCCTCCCAATTCTTCGATCGCATGGACAGGACTCAGGACGCCGTTCAGATATGCCCGATGTCGACCCGAACGAGACAGCACGCGCCGAATAATAAGGTCTCGTTCACTGGAGCGGAGAACGCCTTGAGCGCGTAGGCGGGCAAGTAAGGGGTGTTCGGAAGGAAAAGAGAAGGCCGCTTCCAGCTGCGCCTCTTCCTCTCCCGTGCGGATTTGGTCGATAGACGCACGTCCGCCGAGAAGGAGGGCGATCGCATCGATCAACAACGATTTGCCGGCGCCGGTCTCACCGGTCAGAACCGTGAAGCCTTCGTGAAACTGCAGGCTGAGCTGCTCAATGACCGCGAAGTTGGCGATGCGCAGCTCAGTGAGCATGGCCGCAGAACAGGATGCCGGTCAGGCAGAACCGGCATGTTGGGCGAGGAGCGAGTCGATAAGTTCCTTGAATTGCCGTTTGGGCCTGGCACCCACCAGTTTTTCGACCGGCTGCCCGTTCTTGAAGAACAGGATCGTCGGAATGCTCATAACCTGATAGCGTCCGGCGATTTCTGGATTCTCGTCGGTGTTCAATTTGCGCACTTTCACCTTGCCCTCGTACTCCTTGGCCAGCTCGTCGATGATAGGAGCCACCATCTGGCAAGGCCCGCACCACACCGCCCAGAAATCCACCATGACCAGTTCGGAAGCCTTCATAACTTCCGCATCCCAGGTAGAATCGTCTACTTTCAAGGTGTCACTTCCCACGGAATAATCCTCCTTGCTGAGAAAGCCACACAGGCGAGTCGGCATGGTATACCACCGTTCGGAAAGGTGTCAAACATGCGTCGATCCCTTCACCAGCCCCACTCAGGGGGGACACCGAGCCACCAATCTCGCGGCCGGGACTGGCGCCAGGCCGTCTGCTGCTGCCAGAGCTGGGCCACCGTGGCAGCGTCCAGCCGCGCCGCCATCGCCGCCGTGACATCGGACTGTTTTTGCGCGGCGGCCTGGATCAGCTCTTTGGCTATCCGAGCCAGCACGTCCGGCGGATCAAGCAAATCCTCCGGTTTACCGGTGGCCAAATTCAAATAGAGATGCTCTACGGCGACCCAGCGATCCTCTTTCGCCAAGGAATCCAGGTATCCGTCGACGGCCTGATAGAGATAGGTCAAGTAAACATAGCTTTTCACGGACGGGCGGTCCGCCACTTCTCGCTGGCATGCTTCCAGCGCACGGCGAAAGTCTCCGGCGGCCAGGAACACTTTCGCTCGGGCCAGATGCGAAGGCGTTTCAAACGTTCCATCGGCCGCTGCCGCGCTTGCGCCCAACCACAGCATCACGAGAGTCAGCAGGCATACCATACTCAGCCGCATCCTCATCGGTTTCTCCTTTCCGCGTATGCCTCATGGGCGGCTACCGTCCCCCGGCCACGCCTGGCTGGGGGAACCCGGGCTGCGGCCGTCCATACGGCCCACCGTAGGAAGCCCAGGGCAATCCCTTTTCGCCAATCAAAAGCGGTTCCAAAATGGTCCGAACCACCGCCGTGCCGAAATTTTCGGTCCATCCGAGGCCCGTAAGGCTCAGCATAAAATTGTACTGAGCCCTGTCTGGAAACTGAAGATAATAGAGCCCCAACGACCAGCACTTACATGGATTTTGGTACAGCGCGACCACGTCGTACTCGGGACTCCTCCCGTTTTTGACATCATAGTAACCCTTGGCCCCGACCGTCCAACCCCATGGAGTTCTGACCCCCCCACCAGCCGTGACAAATTGGATTTCTTCCGTCGGCGCAAAAACCTCGTTGAACGAAATAGGATTCCAGATGTCGCCCCGACGCACCCGATTGCCGTCACGCGAATAGCGTTGGCCGATCTCGACGTACCAATAATTGGCCCGTTGAAAGCGAAGATCCGTATTCCATTGGCTTAGCACCTTTCGATAAGGATCCAGGAAGGCGTCGACGGTGAGATAACGATTGATCGCCGGAGCGAGTAAAAATGCTCCGGTCCCGCCGCGCCCGAACCCTTGCATGGCAGTTTGCGCCGATACCATCTGCGGAGTGGTATTGCCGATCACGGCCCGAAGCCACACGTCGGAGAATTTCCGGCCCTCGATGCCCACGGTCGCGGGCTGCAGCGGCTGGGTAATGCTTCCCAGCAGCGGATCGATTCCCGGCGTGAAATCCCGGGCCTGCGTCTGTACCGCCCCGACGTGATAGCTTTGCGCCATCGTCAAGTCCAGCCAATTGAAGCTGGACGAGCCTTCCTGTTCCAAGAGACGACTGCGGAGGGAGTAGGTCAACAAATTTTTCTTCGGCAGGTCGTCGACCTGATCGATTTGGGCGATCTGCGATTGGTCGGTCTGCGGTACATATTCATAGATGACGCTGGGTTGGAGAGTATGCAGCAAGGCTCCGCCGTCCGCGAGCGCGAACCGGCGGCTCAACTTCGAGGTGGCGTCCAGCGCGGCCCAAAAAGTTTCGCGATTCACGGTCTCGTTGGTTTGAGCGCCCCTCGTGTAAAACACCTCCCGGAACTTCACATGGGGGGTCAGTCCGACCATATGTCCTACATCGATCAGGCCCGTGGAGAGTCCCGGCGCCACATCCACCCGATTGAGGGTGAAACCTTGCTCGCGGTAAAAGTTTACGAAATTACTCTCCATGCCGAACAGCAGGGGTGAGCTGAAGAGCGACTCGTTTGGAAGAGTGTACCCGACCTCCGGCAACCGCTGAAATGTATCGGTTCCCCCGGCCTGCAACGGCTGCAGGTATTGGCCGTGCAGATAGAGGTTGCCGTACGGCAATCGCTGGGTGGCCAACAGGTTTGATTCCCCGCTCGGCAGGGCGCGCTGCGCGCCCGAGTTCGACAACTGCTGGAGATAATCGGGGTCCGTCACCAGGAAGGCCTGTGTCCGCAAAAGGAGATCCGGGGTGACCTGCTGGGTATGCATGCCTTGGATTAACCCGCGCATCCTCCGCACATCCGCCCCGGTCTCGCTCACCCCTTGCACGTTGGGCAACGAGGTCTGCTGCAGCGCGCTCAGATACCACCATCCCCGCGACCTCCGGTCAATCACGTAGCGATAGTCAAAATCGCTTCCATACCCCAAATCGCTGTAGAAGGAGGGTGTGATCGTGAAATCCTGGCTCGGATTGATGGCCCAGTAATAACTTTGCTGCAGATGCATCCCGAACCGGTTGTCGTAGCCGGCGTTCGGAATCAAGAACCCGCTCCGGCGCGTCGTGAGCGGGTACGTCAAGGTCGGTAGAGGAATCACCGGCACGTCCGCCACGCAAAACCATCCGCCCTTCATGGCCACGCTGTCCCCGGCGTTCAGATCCAAATCCTGGAAGCGAAAGCGCCAGGCCGGCACCTGCCCTTCCCCGGCATCGCAATTGGTGAACGTCCCGTCCTTGGCCCGGTAATGATCCTCCGAAAACCGTTGGAGCAGTCGCCCGCTTACCGAGCTGTTGGTGGTCTTGAGATACAGACGGCCATGCGTGACGACGCCGGCCTCGGTGTTCACGTTCAACTCCAGTCGTTCGGCCCGAAGATCGGATACGGGATCGGATAGATGCACGTGGCCCGTCGCGATCAGCACCCCGGGCAGGGTTTGGATGGTCACGTGATCGGCGGTGAGGCGCGTCTTACCCTGGACGATGACGACGGAGCCATCCGCCTCGTATACCTCTTGGTCTTGCAGGTAATCGATGCGCGTTGCTGTCACATCGATCGGCGTGGTTCCAGGAGAAACGGACGGAGAGACGGAGGCGGGAGCCCTCGAGGCTTCCGGATTGTCCTCCCCATGCCCGAGTGTCGGGAAAAATACGGTGATCAGGATGAGGACACAGTAGACCTCGCTTCGCACACTCCGAACCGCCCGCCCCATCTCAACCACGAAGAGGCGACAGCCCACAGCCACGAAGAAGCGCCTTCACGTCTCCCACAAGCATCAACGAACCGGTCACGCAGATCAGATCGCCGGGCGACGAGAGTTGCCGAGCCTTTGCCAGCGCATCGGCCGGCGAAGAGGTCCTGTGCAGCGGAAGACCGAACGCAGTCAACACCTCCTGCAACTCCTCAGCGGTCGCCGCACGCGGGACGTCGGCTTGCGTCAGCACCACTTCATCGATCAGATCACGCAGCGGTTCGAAAAATCCCCGTCGGTCCTTGTCCCGCATCATACCGAGCACTGCCGTGATTCTCACGCCAGGATGAGTCCGACGGAAATCACGAAGATAGTCGGCCAAGGCCGCGGCGGCGGCCGGATTGTGGGCACCGTCCAGCAGCACGCTTGGATCACGGTCGGCGACCTCAAGACGTCCTTCCCAACCGACCGACTGGAGCCCTTGCCGCAGCGCGATCTCCCCCACTTGCAGGCCCTGCGCTTCTGCCTGTTCCAGCAAGGCAATGGCACAGGCCGCATTGTCGATCTGATGCCGCCCGGCCAGCGCACAAGACAGGCCGTCATACCGCCAACGCACCCCCGCGTATGAAAAGCGATCCGGAGAATCCGATCGGCTGCCGAAATCCCTCCCGAATCGGACAACCGGCGCACGGCGTCCTCCGGCGACCGCCTCGATCGTTGCCGCCGGCTCATCATCCATTCGGCCCAACACCACGGGCACCGATGGCTTCACGATTCCCGCCTTTTCCACGGCGATTGACCGCAGGTCGTTTCCAAGAAACTCCTGATGATCCAGAGCAATGGTGGTGATCGCGCAGGCCAACGGCTCTAGGATGTTCGTCGCGTCGAAGCGCCCCCCCAGGCCGACCTCCAACACCGCTACGTCCACCCCCGCGTCGGCAAATTGTTGGAAGGCCATGGCGGTCGTAAACTCGAAGAACGTGGGGGCAAGATCCGGTTCGGCCAGCGCGCGGAGCTTCGCGGTGAGCGCCATCACCCGCTCCTCGGATATCATCTCGCCGTTGACCCGGATGCGTTCGCGAAAGTCGACCAGATGGGGGGACGTGTAGAGTCCGACGCGGCAGCCGGCTGCCTGAAGAATGGACGCCGCCAGTGCCGCTGTGGACCCCTTGCCGTTCGTTCCGCCGATATGCAGGGTTCGGTAGCGTCGATGAGGAGACTGAAGCCGAGCGGCGAGAGCCCGGATGTTATCCAAGCCGAGCTTGATCCCGTGCTTCTGCAACCCGTAGAGGTACTGGACCGTTGCACTGTAGGTCATGCCACCAGCCGGCAGGGAACGCGCTAGAAATGGCCGACGAGCGTGCTGAGCGTCTCTTTCAACTGCTTGCGCTCAACTATCATGTCGATCATGCCGTGTTCCAGCAGAAACTCCGCCCGCTGGAATTGGTCCGGCAATTGCTGCTTGATCGTTTGTTCGATGACGCGTGGACCGGCAAATCCGATCAGCGCCTTCGGCTCCGCAATGATGACATCGCCAAGCATCGCGACGCTGGCCGTGACGCCGCCGAACGTGGGATCCGCCAAAATGCAGATGAACGGCAGCTTTGCCTCCCCCAATTTTGCGACGGCCGCCGAGGTTTTGGCCATTTGCATGAGCGACAGGATCCCCTCCTGCATCCGCGCGCCGCCGGAGGCGGTGACCAGGATGACGGGCAGCTTCGACGCCAAGGCGCGGTCGATCGCTCGGCAGATTTTTTCCCCGACGACCGAGCCCATGCTGCCGCCCATGAAGCTGAAGTTAAACACGCACAGCGCCACGCGGCGGCCGTTGATGGCGCCCTCCCCGATGACGATGGCATCTTTACGCCCCGTCTTTTCCTGCTGGGACTTCAAGCGGTCCTTATAGGAGCGGGTGTCCTGAAAACCAAGGGTGTCTTGCGGCTCCAGTTGCACGTCCCATTCCTTGAACGTGCCCAAATCGACGAGCAGCGCGATGCGTTCGGTCACGGAGATGGGGAAATGGTAATCGCACTTCGGACACACCTTGCTGTTCCGATCCACCTCCTTCCGGTACACGATCTCCCGGCAGTGGTTACACTTGAGCCACATGCCTTCGGCAATCTTCGTCCGCTTCGGCGCCTCGGGCTCGGTCGACTTCTGCTTTTTAAACCACGCCATTCTCGCTCCTATATGAGGATCTCCTGTCCTTCCTCCAACACCCGCACGTTGGCCAACCTCAAGCCGTTCACCTGACCGATGATGCGCTCTCGGAATTTCGGCTTCATATGATAGACGTAGATCGCCACGTCGGGCCGGTCCAGCTTCCTCAACTCCTCGGCGAGCAGCCGCGGCGTCAGATGTTTGCTGACCTTCGCCAATTCCATCTCGTCGTCGGGAAACGACGTTTCAATGAACGCGGCTTTCAGCGCGGGGACGGCTCGGGCCGTCCGCCACAACTCTTCGGTCTGAAACGTGTCGCCGCTGTAGAGCAGCGTGCCGGTGCCGTCGTCGAGGAGAAACCCCACGGTCGGCACGGCATGATTGACCGCAACAGGCATGACCCGAATCCCGTCAAGGACCGCCGCCGCGCCGGCCGTGAGCGGTTGCTGAGCCAGCACGGGCTGCTGAGCGGTCGGCAGCCGAAAAAAGTCCGGATACACGTCGCCGTTAAAAATGTGGGTCTCCAGCCCTTTCAGCACCTCCGGAATGCCGGCCACGACCACCGCGCGCTCCGTTTCGCCGACCAGATTGTCGGCCAAGGTGGGCAGACCCTTGATGTGATCGAAATGCAGATGCGAGAGCAGAACATGACCGATCCCCCGCTGCTCGGCGAGGGACAGCCGCGAGCTGATCGTGCCCGCGTCGATCAGCATCCGTCCGTTCACCAGGAAACCGCACGTTCCGCACTGACGAGGCGCGCCGGATTCCGGGATCAGTTGGTCGGATCCATGGCATCCCAGCACCTTGACCTTCATGTCCGCCCCTCCCGGACACCACACCGCTCAGCCAAACATCGGAGTAATGTGGGGGGTCTCGGCGCGCGCAGGGTACCATACCTCAGGGCATGACGCACGTATAATTCCTTGGTGGATCAAAATGGCGGTTCACCGCCGGCCAGCCGGACCATCATCGAAAGTCCCAGCGCAACGCTTCCCGCGCTGGCCAACCCTTGGAGCGCCAGGTACGCGGGGCGCCCGAAGGAAAACGACCAGATCACCGGCAGACTCATCGCCAGCCCCAACAGCATCATGCCCAAAATGGAACCGAGGCCGAAGACCGCAATATACAGCAATCCTTCGGCCGCGCCCCGCATCGTCGACATCACCAGCAACACCAGCGCCGCGGAACCAGCCAGCCCGTGAGCCATCCCGATCAGCAAAGGCCGGAACGATCGCCGCATCCAGTGGGCATGATCGTGGTCCTTGCGCACGCGATGGCTGTGGAAATGCAGGTGGCGCTCCCCGTCATGGTCGTGGGCATGAAGGTGCCAGCGTTCGCGAACAAGTTGAATGGCCAGGGACAGGCCCAGCAACACCAGCATGACCGCAACGCCGAACTCGGCCGCGAGCGAGAACGCGGGCGGGATGGTCACGCCCAGGGTGAGGACGGCGGCGCCGACCAGCAAAAGAATGAGGGTATGGCCGACTCCCCAGGAAAGACCTATCAGTCCGGAGGCGCGGAGCGAGGGTCGCCGCGCCAGGACGGTGGACACGGCCGCGATGTGGTCGGCGTCGAGCGCATGCCGGAGTCCGAGGACGAACCCAAGGCTCACCATCGTCAACAGCTCTGTGTCAGGCATGCGAGAAAGGAAACCGGGCGCTCAGCAGTCCAAATAGTGGATAGGGTCGGTTCATCCGCCGCGGGCATGCATCTCGAGGTGCGGGTCTTCACGTAGTCGATCAATCCCGATGAGTCCGCCTTCACGGAGGCCGGCCCGTTCGAGGGCCTTTCGTTCCTCCGCGCCGCGATTGCGACGTGTCTCCCAACCCGCGCGGATAATCGCCCGCATGTCGTCCGGGGTGGCGCCGGACCTCAAAGGCTTTCGGAGATCAGTGCCTTCGCCGGCGTAAAGACACAGATACCACATGCCGTCCGCGGTCAACCGGCTGCGATCGCAGGTGGCGCAGAACGGAGTGGTCGTGGAAGGAATAATCCCAAACGTGGTCCCGTCGGGCAAGAGAAATCGCTGGGCCGGCGCGGACCCGCGTTCGGAAAGCGGCTCGACGCTCCCGTACTGGGCGCCCATCATCTGCAGAATAGCGGCACGGGACAGCACTTTGTCCATCGACCAGTCGTTGGCCCCGCCGACGTCCATGTACTCGATAAAGCGGACTTCGGCCCGGTAATGTTTGGCGAATTCAATCAGCGGCACCAGTTCGTCGTCGTTGAACCCGCGGATGGCGACGGTGTCCAGCTTCAGCCCGGCAAAACCCGCCCGGGAAACCGACTCGATTCCTTTCAATACGCGATCATGCTCATCGCGGCGGGTCAGCTGGCGAAACCGCTCGGGGCGCAACGTGTCAAGGCTCACCGTGATCCGATGCAGTCCCGCCTCCGACAGTGCATGCACTTGGTCCGCCAGCAGAATCCCATTCGTGGTCAGGGCAATCTCCTTGATCTGCCGATTGTGCAGGAGCAGGCGCACCAGCCTCGGCAAATCCCGCCGCAACAGCGGCTCACCTCCCGTCAAGCGAACCTTGTCGACGCCCAGATCGGTGAAATACCCCGTCAACGTCGCCATCTCTTCAAAGGTGAGCACGTCTTCGCGCGGAAGCCAGACGTACTCCTCCTCGGGCATGCAGTACTTGCAGCGCAAATTGCAGCGGTCGGTGACGGACAGACGCAGACTGCGCAGCGGACGGCCATAGGTATCGGCCACTGTGGGAAAAGGCGCGCTCGATGGAGCAACGGCCATGTTAAGGATGCTCCTCCACCCACACCTCGCCCTCAGGGGTATGTTCAAGTTTCCAGATCGGGGTGATTTGCTTCAGCTCGTCGATCGCCCATTTGCAGGCACGGAACGCGTCTGCCCGGTGCTCGGCGCCCACGACGATCAGCACGATGTTCTCGCCGATTCCGATCTCTCCGTAGCGGTGCAGGATCAGCACTTCGATGACGTCGAAGTCCTTCAGTGCACGCTCGCGGATCTCTCGAAGCTTCTTCTGCGCCATTCCCTCGTAGTACTCGAACGTGATGCCGTCTACGTCCCGGCCTTTTGACCGGTCGCGCGCGGTGCCGAGAAAAATCGAGATGCCGCCGATCCGTTTGGACCGGCTGCGGACGCGATGGATCTCCTCATCCACGGAGAAATTGTCCCGTTGAACCCGGACAAACATGGCCTCGTCGATCGGTTGTTCCATCGGTTGTTCCATGGAGGTTCCGCCTGCAAAAGGGGGCAGCAGCGCGATCTCGTCCCCGTCGCGGATCTCCGTGTCCTCATGGGCGATTTCTTGGTTGACCGATACGAGCACCTTTTTTTTGTGAATCAGCTCGCCGATCTGCGGATACTCGCTGTCCAGCAACCCCACCAAATCCTTGACCCTTTGATCTCCGTTCAAAGCCAGGGACAGCTCCCCCTGGTTTCTCGCCAGAGACTTCGTCATGCCGAACAGTTTGATCGTCACCATATTCCTCAAGTCTGATTTGCGCGTTCTCTCGTAAAGGTGCCCGACTTGCCGCCGGATTTGGACAGCAGACAGATCTCGCTGAAGGTCATTCCGCGGTCCACCGCCTTGCACATGTCGTAGATCGTGAGGGCCGCCACCGACACCGCCGTCATGGCTTCCATCTCCACGCCGGTGGGACCGGTCGTTTTAGCCGTCGCGGTGACGGTAATCGAGCAGCGACCGTTGCGGTCGGGTTGTGGCTCTTCCTTGAAGGAAATATCCACGCTCGTCAGCAAGATGGGATGGCACATCGGAACGAGATCCGGGGTTTTCTTAGCCCCCATGATCCCGGCCACCTGGGCCACGGCCAGTACGTCGCCCTTGGCGATCTTGCCGCGCTGAATTTTTTCGAGGGTTTCGGGCTGAAGAAAGATCTTCGCTTGCGCCGACGCGACCCGCTCGGTCGAGGCTTTCGCGCCGACATCCACCATCCGGGCACGCCCGGACTCATTGAAGTGCGTGAAGTCCGCCATTTCCTTCGGCGATTCCGATGGTTGCGGAAAACGTGTGATTATAGGGGCCGCCGAAAAGGCACGTCAAGCGGGAAGGACACCGCGCAGAGACGACGAGTTTTCCTAAGCGCCTGTATTCCTCTTCGGCATTTGGGCATGGCGGCGCGTTCGAGAAACGGATGATCAGCGAGGGTTAAGTGATTCGCGGACGTCTCGGAGGGAATCCCTGTAAACATTGATTATTTGAATAACCGTGCAGGATAATGCTGATCATGATCCGACCGTGGTCGGAACCTTGGTTTAAACTCACCACCTTCCCATTCGGGAAGCCATTGCGATACCTTCTCATGTGTAGCCTGTTCTCCCCCGCGATCGTCTTCCTACCGGGACATACGTGCTTGGGCGGCGATCCTTCCATTCACTTAAAACAGCCGGATGATAGACGAATCGGTCATACGGACCGTGAACAGCCGTCGGATCAAGCAATCCGGGTGTACAATCATGGCCGCGCACTCCATCAGGCTGGCGATCTGAAAGGAGCCGTTATCGAATACAATCAGGCGTTGTTGATCAATCCGGAGTTTGCCGAGGCCTATGATGGGCTCGGACTGGCGCTGCAGGACATGGGGAATGTCGGGGCGGCCATCGAGAAGTTCGAGGCTGCTCTCCGTCTTCAGCCAAAGAAGGCACTCATTCACAACAATCTAGGGCTGGCACTTAAACTCCATGGAGACCTAGAGGCCGCGCTCAAGTCCGTCGAAACCGCAGTTCATTTGGAGCCTGACAATCCTCTGTTTCATGGGAACCGCGGACTAGTCTTGCACGCAATGGGCCATTTCAACCAGGCGGTCGTCGAACTTCAACACGTCACACGGTCTCAACCGCGCGATGCGGCTGCGCATAACAACCTCGGGGTGGCGCTGCAGGCGAGTCGTAAACTGGACCTGGCGATCAAAGAGTATCGACAGGCTTTGCACCTCCAGCCAAGCGGTCAGGCCGCCGCGATGTATTGGCTCAATCTCGCGGGAGCACTGCACGAGCGAGGCGACGTAGAAGCAGTGGATGCCTATCGGCATGCTCTTCGGTTACAGCCGGACAATGTGGAGGCTCACTTTAGCCTTGGCACGATGTTGATGGCACAGAACAGCCTGGACGGGGCGATTGAAGAGTTTCAACACACCGTTCGCCTCAAACAGACTCACACCGATGCGTATTTCGGGCTCGCCACAGCGCTTCATCGAAAGGGCGCTTTGAAAGAAGCGATTGTAGCGTATCGAACGGTTATTCGGCTGCAGCCCACCCGTACCAACGCTCGCTATAATCTCGGTACGCTCCTGCAAGCCGCCAACGATGCAGAGGAGGCTATAGTCCAATACCGCTTGGTTCTTGAGTTACAGCCAACCCATGGATTAGCCGCCAACAACTTGGGCGTGATGCTCAAGGCCAAAGGCGATGTCGATGGGGCTATCAAAGTGTACCGTGAAGGCCTGGCGCAGCGGGCCAAGGAGCCGTTCTTGTACTTTAACCTTGGCGCCGCCCTGGTCGCCAAAGGACAAGTGAGCGAAGCCGCACATGCCTTTCGGCAGTATCTTGAGCTCGCCCCTACGTCTCCGGATCACCTACAAGCCCGGCAGTTTGCAAGCGCCTGGCTACAACAACATCCCGCGCCACATTCGCGACGGGTCGGTCCCTAGCCACTCCTCTCTTCTCTGGGCATGCGCGTCTTTCTTTAAGATCAGCCGACATACCAGTGTTCAACCCGAGAGCGTCTTCCGGTTGGTGCAACACGATATCGGGTTGCGAATGCATGAGTTCGTCGTGATGCTTTCGACTATCAGGCTTACTCCTGATTTTTGGGAAGGTTACGGGTCAGCCCAACGGTCCGTGGAGTGTGAGCCAGAATCCGTCGCAGCTTTCCATCATCATCTTCGTCATACAGTTCGCCCACGATTTCCTCAAGAATATCCTCCAGCGTGACGATGCCCAATAAGTTCTGTCCGGCATACACGACGGCCATATGCATCCGACGCGCTTGGAGTAACCGAAGGCTGGCTACGAGCGGTGTGCCAGCTTGAAGCTTGATGGCAGGCCGTACCAGCGGCAACCACTGGTCCCGCCCTGAACCACGCAAGGCCATGAACTCCTTCGTATTGAGGATGCCGAGCACCTCTGTGCCCTTCACCACCGGAATGCGGGTGTGCCCGGACGACAGGATAACGGCCTCAATTTCTTCGACGCTCTGAGAAGGCTCTACATACACCACGTGCTGCCATGGCAGGTAGATATCCCCTACACTCTTGCGTTCAAGATTCACCAGGTTCATGACGTATTGCCGATGTTGTGACTCGAGGAGGTCAAGCACGACGGTCGTATCTCCAAATTCTCCCTCTAAAGCTTCGTGCAGAGGCTCCGAGGGCCTACCCCAGGCAGCTGTGCGAAAACGCACCAGACCGAGGAGAAACAGTACTTGTTTGGTGGACCATTCGAAGAGGGACACGATCGGACCGAAGCTCTTGTCGAACAGCGAAAGCCACGACGCTGCTCGCAGAGCAAACGATAGCGAGTTTCTTAAGGCAAGCGACTTTGGTACGAGCTCCCCCACGACCACAGTTAAGTATGTTAAAGGCAGAACCACGAGCCCGATGGCGATGGTATCGGCAGTCGCTTCTCCGACTCCGAGGCTTGCCTCAAGCGTGGGGCTTAACAGCTCTTCGGCTCCTGCACCGCCGACGGCTCCTGCAAGTGCACCGACAAGGGTGATCCCTATCTGAACGACGGACAGTGTTCGTTCCGGTTTTTCTCTCAACTCAAGGAGCAGCTGAGCCTTTTGATGGCCTTGGCGGACCAGCTTGCGAAGGAATGGTTTATTGACTGCAACAAAAGCGATCTCGGCTCCGGCAAGCAGGCCGTTCAGAAGCAGGCACATACAAATGACAAGAAGTTCAAGCATGGTGGAAACCTCTCACATAAAGCAGTGCGGTACTCCGCGATTCGCGCCTGTCTGTCCCTGTCTATCCGACCCATGTATCAGTGGTCCACCACGGTTTCTGAATGCCAAGGATTGCAGCCTTGCTTATCCGGCATACCAATTCTCTCCTGGCCGCATACCTCGCCAAAGAAGCTTGGCTGGATTGACCTATGAACATCTATTGATGCCTCGTCACTGACGCGGTGAGCTTTTTCCACCCAGAATGACCGGTTGCCTCATAATTTCACCTCGAGGTTCGACACACACCTCCTTCGCGATTGCATATGCGGTGAGAACAACGAACACCACCGCGAGAATCGCCGTCACATTATCGACCTTAAGGTTCATCTCGATGAGAACCAGTCGAACCTGTTCAGCATCAAGCTCGCGCTTGCTCAATCACTCCGGCACGTACGGACTCGCATGACGGCTAGAGAATATGAGAAGAGGACGTCTTGGGCCTTGGGCAGGCATTCGAGAGCGTCACCACCATCACGACATCTCCTTGCTGCGCCGCTTGCTCGAAGAGTTGTTTCAGACTGGTGAACACCGCCTCGTCATCTCCGGTCACCAGCGTGCTCATTTCCCCAGGCCGGACATCCAACCCATGCGTCTGAAACAGGTGCAGGGCTTGCTCAATGACCGGCGACAGATGCGCCTGGCGAAGCGGATAGAGACTAACCTGCGCGGAGATACCGATCATGGCTTCCCTCCTGTTTCTCACCGGCCAGCTGCACCGCCAGCCCAATGAAACCTCCGCAGGGCACCGGCAGATCCGGCAGGTTCGTAAGCGGCCATACGGTGGTTCTCCATTGCAAAGACCTAACGCGGTCCTTGGCCGCTTGTAAGACCAACTCCTTCAGCTCACCAATGGAGAAAAAGTGCGCAGCTCGCCATACACTTTTCCCAGATAAGCGGTATTGCAGAGTAAGAAGGCTCCATCGATTCAGCACACCAAGAATGAGCCCCTGCCTGGCGATGCGAACCGCGTCTTCCAACACGCGAAGCGGATTCTCCACAAACTCGAGCGTTGTGATCAAAACAGCCAGATCCACACATTGGTCGGCAAAGGGGAGCGCCAGGGCGTCACCTTGTATGCACGGCGGACTTCCGAGGCGACGGGCTTCCAACAGCATGGGACGGGAAGAATCGAGCCCTATCACCTTGAGTCCACGCTCGGCTGACCAACGAGTAAAGTGACCTGTCCCGCAGCCGATTTCCAAAAGGGTCCGCGCTCCTGGGAAGCCAGCCAACAGTTTCCCCAGCAGGCGTTTCTCCAACGCATCGGCACCGCGTCCCGGTCCTGTGTACCAGTCCTCATAGCGCGTCGCTACCGAGGAATCGGCGAATGGATTGGCACGCTGCGACAAGGCCTTTGCGAACATGGGAAGATGGCTCCAAGGCAGCCGGCCTGCTTCGCTTCGTTCCAGATCCATCTGACTGGGTGGAGGAAAAATACCACAACGCCGTGTCTATCAAGTCAGGTGGAACGATCTGCGCCCTCAACACGCCCGTCACACAGGCTAGTCCTAGTAGTCGAAGCAATCATCTGAATCTCCT
>JBDZUK010000127.1:0-4578 GCA_040255165.1 Nitrospiraceae bacterium
ACCTGGCTCACCGAAAACGGCTACCGGATTCCCAAGGGAGCTTCCGCCGTGCTCGGCAGCTATCTGAAACAGAATTTGAAGTTCTTCGTAGCCAAGGTCAACCTTGGCGAGCAGGCGAAGCTGGGCCTTACCCACCTGCGGCCGCTCCAGATTGCCTTCGAATCGCCGAAATTTATGCTGCCGATCCGCCTCGGCACGGTCAACGCGGACGGCCCCCAGGAACTGTTCATTTACCTCCTGACGAAAAGAGGCCGGGTGGAGACGACGAACTACCGGACCATCCGCCTGCCGGACGCTCAGGACATACCGCTTTACGTGAAAGACCGATTCGGCGATTTCTACCGCGACATGTTTGCGCAGCAGGTGCAGCGCGAAAGCCGGCGCGGAGTCTTTTTGGAATATGCCTGGGACATGAACTGGTGCGACCCGTGCGCCGCCAATCCGTTGTCGGCCGAGGAACTGCGGAGCTTGGGAGTGTTTTGGACGGACAACGCCGGCCGGCTGGGAAAGGGCCCGGCACAGAACGTCTTCCTGACCCGTCTGCACGTCCGGTACGACGCGGCGCATTTTCCCGAAGATCTCATCTTCCAGGAAACTTCGGACCGGTCCAATTTCCAGGCCCGCTACATCCTTCGCCATCCGTGGACCGGCACGGACGACTGTCCGGCCGCGACGGCGTACCGGCAACGGCTTCGCGAGCGCTACGAGCGGGAGGCCCAGACACTGGCGACGCTCACCGGCTGGCACATCGGCGACATTCGAAAGGCCATGAACCTCTCCACCTTGCCCGCAAGCGAGGAGAGAAAGTGGTATCAGCGGCTGTGGGGCAACTGAAATATCATTAGTGCCCAAGAATGGCCGGCGGATATCCGCCGGCCGCAAGAGCCCGTGCCCTACGATCGCAATGAAAAGATTGACTACACGCTCGCTCCTGTACTCTAATTTCGCCCTCACAACGAATCTGCCGTCCTTTTCACACAGATGAGGTTTGAGAACCGTGTCTTCTTCGTGCAAGCCCGTCCCCGCACATCTGAGCTTGCTCAGCCTCTTGCTCTTGAGTTCCTGTTCCGCGCCGTCGGCCGATCGAGCGATTCTTCCACAAGCCGATTCCTCGCCTCCGGACATTCGTATAGTAACGCCGGCCGCTCACGCCACCCTCCAAGAGGAATACCTGCCGATCGAAGTTGAATACGGACGCCAAAACGAGGTGTTGAATCAATCCTCGTTCCAGGCTCGCCTCAATGGACAGGACATCACTGGGCAGTTCGATCAACACAGCCGCGGCGCCTCGGCGACCATACGTGCCGGCCGCGTGCTCAGGCTCGGGGAGAACGAGCTTGTAGTTGTCATTGCCGACAAAGCGGGCACTCCCTTTCGTTCGGAGGCCAGGTTCGTGTACACCCGAGCCGGATCGTTGATGCTCACGCACGTCATTCACACCGAGCCGGCCGGACTGTGCTGCGTAGGGATCTCGCCGGACGGATCGCTGATCGTCGCCGGGAAAGGCGATGGGTTTGTTCAGATATGGCGCGTGGATCGCTCCCGGCCGACCAACTTGCCGCAATTCAAAGCACACCGGCGCGGCGTGACAGCTGTGGCTTTTTCACCCGACGGAGCGTGGCTAGCGACCGGAGGAGATGAGGGAAGCGTTCGACTCTGGGCGGTCAGCGCACGTCAGCCGGAACGCCGGTTCATCCTCCGCGGCCACTGGCGCGCGATCAGTTCGCTCACTTTTTCAGCGGATGGCCGCATGCTGGCGTCGGGAGGCCGGGACGGAACGATCCGACTCTGGCATCTAGCCAACAACAAATGGGAAGAACACCGCGTTCTAGCAGGACATCGACTGGATGTCTCGGCGCTATCCTTTTCCTCGGACGGGAATGTGTTGGTTTCCGGTGGATGGGACCGGACGGTAAGACAGTGGCATCTCGACCGAGCGGACGGCGGTTTGACTCTCACCGGACACAAAGACCCTGTGGCGGCCGTCGCGGTCTTCCCTTCGAGCACCACCGTTCTATCAGCCGGCTCCTCGGGTTCCCTCATCCGGTGGGACTCCGACTCACAGCCCGCAATCGGCAAGGTTTTGCAACGAAACGGCGACAAAGTCACGCGCCTGCTTTCGTTCGACGAGCATGCGCGACTGGCGTCACTGTATCAAAACGGTCGGATGCTGACCTGGGACACGACGGATTTGACTAACATCGACACGCTCATGCTGCCCCCCGGAATCCGTTCCGCTGCCGTCTCTTCGGGACGGTACGTGGCGACATTGCACGACACCGGAGCCATCTACATTCTCAAAAAGCGAGATGGGACGGGCGGCGCGCCCAAAGGAGGACGCTGACATGGCGATGGCTCAGCGGTTGGATGCCAAAAAGGTGCGCTCCCTTATGGCCCTGGGGGCGGTGCTCTTCATGAACGCGCCGGGAAGTCCTTCTGTCGGGGAATCCATGGGAATCGGCGTATGCCGTGAAGCCACCTGTCCCTGTACGAAGGAACAGCTTGACCGAGGCATGGTCGATACCCCCCAAGGCTGCAGCAAATGCAACCGGGCCGCCTTGGAACAAGCCAAGGTGGAATTCAAGAAATGGTACGGCATCTACAAAGAGCAACAGGAAATAAGCGGCCAGCTCTTTGCGGAGGTTGATGCTGCCCTGGAAGAAGGGCAGAAGGTCCTTCACGAGTACTGGGGAGGCGAGTTGATTTCGAAGCTCCCGGCCCAGATGAAGATGGCGTACGAACTATCCAAAGGAAATCGTGAAGGCCAGTTGAAGGCGATGGCCACCGCGATAAAGGAGATGATCAAACTCCTCAAGAGTGGCGCGTATGCCGGTGCCACGAAAGTGGCGGGGCTCGGCGAAATGGTCTTCAAGCTCGGTCTCATGGTTGAGAAAGCCCTGATCAAGATCGAAGAAGCCGACAAGGTTCTGGCCGGCGCACAAAAAACCGCCGATGACGCCTATGAAAGCCTACAGAAAGCCCGTACGGCCAAAGAGAGGATGGACCAGTTGGAAAAGGACTGCCAGGCTTCAGCGAACGCTCCCTCCACAAAGACGGAGGACGATGAGGATCGCTGGGAATCCACAGCGGAGCAGGAAGCAAGGGAGGCCCAGGAGATTCTCCAGTCCTGGACGAAGGTCGAGGGCGGCTACGAGGACATGGACGGCAATTTCCATGACGCCAACCTTGCATTTCAAGAAGCGCTCGCCATCGTCCAACGTCAACAGGATGCCTCCGTCCATCCTTGGTCTCCGATCGTGCGGGTTACTAGGACCCCTCGCCCTGCTATGGCGATTCAACAGGACGGCTCGCAGTTGACCGCCGAACAGGCGGCGAAATTCAATGCGGCCCTGGTCCGCGGCCTCGAACGCCTTGCATCGGCCCTGGAAACATACGAACAAGTCCTGGCGGAGTTGGACGAGATCGGCCTGCGCCTCAAACACGGCGGCTCACGCCGTTAGAGCCCGAGCTTGGTCCGCATCCACACGGTGACTGCCTCGCTCATGTGAGACCACTACGAAGGGAGTATTGACCGCATATCGCCGTCTGTACTCTAATACCGCCGCTCATACCATCGACCACCCGCGAGGAGGCCCCATGGCACACCCCACCACCGTATCCCAGGCCACCGTCGTTCTCACCACGGTACTCTCGCTCGCCCTCCCCGGCTGCGAAGACGTGATGAAACAGATGCCGGCCGGAACCGACCGCTACCTCAATACCGGCATGTCGGTCGGAGGAGCCATTCTCAATCGGCCGAAGTTCTCTGAAGCCGACGAAGAGCGGATGGCTCAGGAGAACGCGAAGAAGTATGACGCCGGGCACCAGCTGTGGGACGACCCGCTCCTCGATAGCTACCTGAACGACATCGTCCAGCGGCTGGTCGCGCAGGCCCATCCGCGTCCTTTCACCTACTCTATCCGCGTGGTCAACGAGGGTAGCGTCAACGCCTTCACGTTCGGAGGCGGTCTGCTCTACGTCAATGCCGGCTTATTGGCGCGCATGGAGAATGAAGCTCAGCTGGCCATGGTGCTGGCTCACGAGATCGCCCATGTGACGGAGAGCCACGTCACCAAAGGCATCGAAGAATCCTACGGCATTCAGCTGCTCGGCGAAATCGCCCGAGTCACCGCGACGTCCACCGGCGCGACGAATCAGGTTCCGATCCCGCCGTCGCTGCTCCAGAAAACATATGACTATTCGATGAAAGCCGCCGTCAGCGGGCACGGCCGCGCCAATGAGAGCGAGGCCGACGTGGTCGGGATGGAATATATGGTTAAAGCGGGCTATGACCCGCGCGAAGCCCCGAAGACCTTCGAACAGCTGTTGAAGGAATACGGTGACCAAACAACCCTGCAGAACTTCTTCTACGGCGACCATCCAACGAACAAGTCGCGGATTGAAAAACTGACCCACCTGGCCACATCCAAGTACGGTCAGGACCTGGAGGCCCGCAAGCTGATCGTGAACACCGCCGAGTTCAAGCGGCGCACGAACGTGCTGGTGTCCGCCGTCGGCAGATCGGACTACGAACGCAAACGGTACAAGATTGCCGCCGCGATGTTCACCAAGGCCCTC
>JBDZUK010000128.1:0-4375 GCA_040255165.1 Nitrospiraceae bacterium
CGCAAGACAGGGACCAGTATATCCAAAACAGCTCATGAATCGTGAGCTCGCGCCGACTGAATGATCCCGCGCGTCAAGTACCAGCCGAATCGAAGGGTCTGTGTGTCCTACGTCATCGCACATCCATAATCAGCTATGACGGCAAAAATTTCGTGGCCCGCAGGAAAGCAGTTTGCCTTCACGATATTCGATGATCCCGATTTGGATACAGTCCAGAATGTCGCGGCCGTTTATTCATTCCTTGATGGTTTGGGACTGCGCACGACAAAGGCTGTTTGGCCCGTCCGTGGGAACGGTACGCCAGAGGTGGGAGGCACGACTTGTGAGGATAAAGAATACCTTCGATGGATGATTGATTTGAAAAACAAGGGATTTGAGATCGCTCTCCACAACGTGACCTATCATACGTCGACGCGTGAGGAGACAGCTCGGGGTCTTGAAGTATTCCACCGGTTGTTCGGGCACTATCCGTTTTCCATGGCGAATCATGCCGGATGCTCTGAGAGTATTTATTGGGGGCGTGCGCGGCTGTCTGGTGGTCAACGAGCCTTGTACGATTTGCTTCATCTGAGATCGAATCTTGACACGGTGTTCGAAGGCCACATGGAAGACAGCCCCTTGTTTTGGGGTGACTTTTGCAGAGACAAAATCAAATACGTGAGAAACTTCGCATTTAATGACATTAATACGTTGAGGGCATGCCCTGCCATGCCGTATCGCGACGCCGCACGTCCTTATGTCAATTATTGGTTTGCCGCGTCGGAAGGAGGGAAGGTCGATTCGTTTAACAACATACTCAGTGAAGCGAATCAAGATCGCCTGATGAGCGAAGGAGGGGCATGCATCATGTACACTCATCTCGCTGCGGGATTTTCTGTAAGCGGGAGGCTTAATACACGATTCAAGTTCCTTATGGAACGCCTTAGCAAGATGAATGGCTGGTTCGTCCCGGTCTGTACCCTTCTTGACTATATCGTGGATTTGCGAGGTGAGCATACGATCACTCAAGCCGAGAGAACTAAACTCGAAAGAAAGTGGCTTTGGCACAAGGTAGCTCACACGAACGGCCGAAGCTGACTTGGTCTTTCCTGGATGGCAAGGAATATCGTTTGGAGTGAGTTAGGCTCGATGGCGTACGCCTTTGAAAGGATTGATGTCCGAACTTGCGGCACAACACTACAGGACGACGTGCAACGATGGACGATCTATCAAACGCCTGTATGGTTAGAATTTGTCTCAAGCACTCAACATGGCGAACTTGTCGCAGCGGAATTGAGGGAGGGTCAAACACGTCTCGGAATGTTTACTGGGTTGATTGTCCGGAAGTTCGGTTTGCGCATTCTGGGAAGCCCATTTCCAGGATGGAGTACGGATTATATGGGGTTTTCGCTTTGCGACGGAGTGTCGCGACGCCGGGCGCTCCAATCGCTCATCGATTTTGCCTTTCACCAATTAGGATGCAGCCATCTCGAAATGATGGATCGGCACATCACCGAAGAGGATCTCTGTGGCCTCGGCGTCCAATATAAGACCTATCGCAGTTTTGAGATCGATCTTACCCCGGACGAGAATCAGATCTTTGCCAACATGAGCAGCGCTTGCCGCCGTTGTGTCCGAAAGGCTGAGAAGGAAGGGATTGTGGTCGAGGAAGCAGACGATCTTACCTTCGCCGATGAGTACTACGCTCAGCTCAAGGACGTGTTTGCAAAGCAACGTCTTGTGCCGACGTACGGCCTCGAGCGAGTGCGTCAACTCATCACCCATATTCTTCCCACGGGGCATCTCCTCTTACTTCGAGCCCGCGATCGAGATGGCCGGTGCATTGCCACGGGGATATTCCCCCATATGAACGGGATCATGTATTTCTGGGGCGGAGCCAGTTGGCGGCATTCTCAAGCTTTAAGACCAAACGAAATGATTCAATGGCATGCGATGAAGTTTGGAAAGAAACAGGGCGTTCGTCTGTACGATATGGGAGGTGACGGTGAGTACAAGCGAAAGTACGGGGGCTATGAAATCGCAGTGCCCTGGTTCAGGAAATCCAAGTATCCGTGGATTGGCTACATGCGTGACATGGCGGAACGAAGCCACAAGATGAGGCAACGATGCATGGGGCGGTTCAACGGCTTTCTTGTTCCCCAACCCCGGGGCGGGGAGAAGCAGAAGAGTGAAATCGGAATCGGCCGGCATTCTTAATAGGGGAGTCCAACCATGAATGTTCCGTTGTTAGACCTGAAGGCGCATCACCAACCACTTCGCAAGGATCTGCTTGCGGCCCTCGAGCAGGTGCTCGACAAGAATAATTTTATCCTGGGCAATGAGGTGGCCGAGCTCGAAGAGAAGGTCGCTGCCTACTGCCAGGTACGCTACGGAGTGGGCGTATCCTCCGGGACCGACGCACTGCTGGCTGCCCTCATGGCCCTGGACATCAAGCCCGGTGATGAAGTCATCACGACTCCACTGTCTTTCTTCGCCACCGTGGGGGTCATCGTACGGTTAGGCGCAAGGCCCGTCTTCGTCGATATTGATCCGGTCACCTACAATCTTGATCCTTCGCGGGTTGAAGCGGCGATTGGCCCCCGCACGCGGGTCATCATGCCCGTGCATCTCTATGGCCAGTGTGCTGAGATGGATCCAATTCTTCAGGTTGCGACTCGGCACGGCTTGGCCGTGGTGGAAGATGCCGCGCAGGCGATAGGCTCAGAGTACCGAGATGGCCGGCGAGCCGGAAGCATGGGAGCGGCGGGTTGTCTCTCCTTTTTCCCGAGCAAGAATTTAGGCGGTCTCGGGGATGGTGGCATGGTCGTGACCAATGACCAGAGCCTTGCGGAGCGGCTGCGTATCCTCCGTGTCCAGGGAGCCAAGCCGAAATATTATCATCGGGTGGTGGGAGGAAACTTCCGGCTTGATACCTTGCAGGCAGCCGTCTTGAACGTCAAGTTAGGGTATCTTGACCGTTGGACTTCACTGCGGCAGCAGCATGCCGACCTGTATGAGCGGCTATTCCAGGATGCGGGATTAGTGGAACAGGGCAGGGTTCGCTTGCCCAAAGCCGTGTATAAAGATGCCGGTGTTGCGCATTACCATATCTACAATCAATTCGTGATCGGTGTATCCAATCGTGAACAACTTCAGGCGCATCTCAAGAACAAGGGGATCGGAACGGAGGTCTATTATCCAGTGCCGCTCCATCGGCAGGAGTGCCTCCATGCCCTTGGCTATCAAGAGGGTGATTTCCCCGAAGCGGAACGGGCCTGCCGTGAACTGCTGGCGCTTCCGGTTTATCCCGAGTTGAACGAGGACCAACAGCACTACGTGGTTCAGGCGGTGCGGGAATGGTTCGCATGATGAAAGTCGTCTCGGTTGTCGGCGCGCGCCCGCAGTTCATCAAATGTGCGCCTGTGTCTTGCGAGCTCCGCAAAGTGGCGCAGGAGGTGATGGTCCACACCGGACAGCACTACGACGATAGCATGAGCGGAGTGTTCTTCCGGGAGCTGGGTCTGCCCGAACCGGATTACGATCTTGCCGTCGGGTCAGGGTCTCATGGATACCAGACTGGTGAGATGCTCAAGAAGATCGAAGAGATATTGTTGAAGGAGAAGCCGGAGGTCGTCCTGGTCTATGGCGATACGAACTCGACGCTAGCCGGTGCACTCGCGGCGGCAAAACTCCACATTCCAGTCGCACATGTGGAAGCCGGATTGCGTAGTCATAATCGGGCGATGCCGGAGGAAATCAATCGGATATTGACGGATCACTTGTCGAATTCGTTATTCTGTCCGACCGTGACGGCGGTTGAGAATTTGAAACGTGAAGGCGTCACGAAGGGAGTCCATCTCGTAGGCGACGTCATGTATGACGCCTTGCTGGACGGAGTCGAGATCGCTAAACGGACCTCCACGATCCTCAAGCGTCTGGCTGTAGAGCCTGGGCAATTCATTTTGGCCACGGTGCATCGAGCAGAGAATACCGACCAGCCCCAAAGACTGGAAGGCATCGTGACTGCGCTCGCGGGGCTCGCGAAAGCCGGACATACGATCGTGTTTCCCGTCCATCCGAGGACCCGAAAATTGCTCGGCATGCATTCCTTCGAGCTGTGCAAAGGAGTTGTCCAGATCGATCCGGTCCCGTACCTCGATATGGTGCTTCTCGAATCGACGGCTCGTTTCATTTTGACCGATTCGGGGGGCATTCAAAAAGAAGCATATTGGTTGCAGGTGCCTTGCCTGACTCTCCGCGACGAGACGGAATGGGAAGAAACCGTGCAGAGCGGTTGGAACCGCCTGGTCGGCACCGACCCTCATCGGATCCTGAAGGCAGTGGACGAAACCCGACCGGGATCCGGATCAGGATGGTCTTGGCAAAAGGGAGAAGC
>JBDZUK010000050.1:0-23823 GCA_040255165.1 Nitrospiraceae bacterium
AGGCCCCGCCGTCATCCGATTCTTCCGTAGCCAAGATGGTTCCCCACGGCGTACGACGCAGGCCGTCACAGCCGGCCGTTCCGCGGAGAATGGTTTCCACCGCCCCGGTCCGTAGGTCGAGACGTTGAACGCCCGGCGTCATCTTCTTCACGAGTCCTCCGGGGAGAAACAACTCCTGTCCGGCGGAATTCTTCAGCACGGAAGGATTGAACTCTTCGATGCACCAAATTTGATGCGTCGGCTGCTCATCGTTCGGCCAGAAAGCAAATTGGTCGGCATTGTGCGCGATGCTCCGCGAGAGATACTGCACCTTTAAACTGCTCGCAACTATCACTTGCTCCTCAGCCGCCTGCGAGGTCGTACGGTATGCACCGGTCGTGCGCGGCGCCGACGGCCCGAGCGGGCCCTGAATCCCGAACCAATGCATCGAACTGGCTCGGAGTCGTTCTTCAATTTGCGCTCCGTAATCGACCCCCTCTTGAGCGTGCACCGGCAAGGCCAGCATCACACACACGCTTACCGCCCAGCCGACGGCTAAGCGGCTCATTTTCGATAGCTGACGTCTGAATCTCTTCATTCTTGACTCCTTGGTTTACGTTTTGACGATTCCCGAACGAATCAGCAAACTATGGGCTTGCATCCGAGCTGGCTGATCTCTCGTGTTCCGTTGCTCCATCGTTCACCTCCTCACAAGGTGACACGACCCTAAGAGGAGTGAACGGACCTCAGGCAAGCCTGTGGACAAAGTCCACCTGCTATCCGACGCACTATTTTGTCAGGCCGAAAGCCGCCGCATTGATGCCGAGCGGCCGATGTTAGAGCTCTAACGGGCGGTACTGTCTCACTTCGGCATTACGCCGCACTCTCGCATCACTCAAAATCCCGTAACGCACCCGTTAAGGATTTCTTAGAGAACTCAGGGCGCGTGCCATTCGGGAAAACACGGAGTACCGGGCCTGCATGAACCCACGAAAATCGAGCGACACGACCTCTCGTGTCCGATGGTGCCGGGACGCATCGCAGCGGGTATGACGGTTTTATGCAGACAGGAGGAAGGCGGAGTGCGAATTAACGAAATCTTGAGGCCGCTCCAATCCTTTTCCGTTGCCACTCTTTGCTATGTTGGGCTTTCGCTATTGCAGAAAGGGGAGACGATGAATGCCTCACCGAGGATACCGGGAATTGAACTATACGTCCCCTACGCGCGCACGGAACGAGAATTCCTCAGATCGGCCGTCGAGGCCGCCCTCAGAGCGTATCGTGCGATGCAGAGAAAGCGGGACTCAGAAGGAGACACCGGAGAAGATAATCCGGAAGCTACCGCTTGTGGCGAGCGGCATGACCGTTGATCTTGGGATCGAATCGGGCATCGTTTCTCGGCGGGGCTCAGTGCCCAAGCGGTATCGGCCCGGCCTCGCAATTTCTGCGGCAAGGTGATCAAGCGGCGGAGGGATGGCGGTGCTGCTCTCGATGACGGCGGCTCGCATGACCGGGATGACGCCTCCTCATCCGCGTGTCATACGTTCTTTGTAAGCAGGTCCAGTACTCCGGTGTCGTTTTAAAAATCACCCCGAGGCGTGCCGCCAGAGAACGGGTCATCGTCTGTTTACCGGTGACTAAGTCTACGATGTGTCGCTGAGGCACGGAGAGCGTCCGAGACAGATCTCCAATGGTCACAGGCGGAGAAGCAGGCTTCATGTAGACCTCAAGAAGAACTTCCCCGGGGTGGATCGGTTTCATTCGCGCCTCCAGCATATCGTTCCTTCATGTTTGTTGAATGATAGCGAAGCACCAGCGCGCCACACACTGGGAAGGGCACTAGTCCAAAGTTAAGAATATGTTTCGCGTCAAACGAATCGCAGCCGAGTCGTGGAGGTTGAGAGTCGACATTTGCTGAAGAGCTAAAGAAGAAGCCGAAGAAGATCGGGATACATGCGTATCGGAGGTTGGGATGGGAAGTTAGACCGTCTTGAATTAACAGCGATTTAACTTCGCGATAGCCCATGCGTAACGTATAGTTTCTACGCTGCCGGTGTAGGGAGTGGCAAGCCGACGTGCGGCTCCACCATGTCGAACCCTATCAAGGAGTGCTTATGGACGTCCCGTCCTACCTTCACGTCATGGATGGCCGGTTACGGGTGAAAGTCCCTGAGATGAAGCGGTCCCTTCAGAAAGCGCAGCATGTCGAAGCCATCATTCGATCGCTGGAGGGAGTGATTCAGGCCAGCGCCAACCCCACCACAGGCAATCTGTTGGTGCTCTATCAATCCCATGTCCTGACCCACACTGACATTATCCTGACCTTGAAGAAAGCCGAATACCTCCGCGTTCCCTCGCCTGCCCAGTCGGCCGCCTTGACAGCGCACCTCTCCAATGCCGTTTCTCAGGCCATCGCCCGGTCAGTGGCGGAGCTGCTGATGGAACGCGCTATCTTGGCGCTGCTCTGAACAGGGACTCCATTGTTCCAGAGAGGGCGGAGAGAGTTCCCCGTCGCGACGATGGCGGATCCGTTGCTCAGCAAGGTGGCGGCGCCGGGACCGAGCACGCCGCAAAAAGCCAGGGCGAGCGCCACGGTATTCGGCACCGAGATGATCCTCCAATTGTCGTGAATCAACTCCACTGTTTCCCTAGCCAGCTCGACCGCCAGCGGGATATTGTGCAGATCGCCGTTCAGCAGCAGCACGTGAGCCGTTTCCTGGGCGATATCCGCCCCGCCCTTCACCGCGATCCCGACTTCCGCATGCGCGAGCGCCGGTGAATCGTTGATCCCATCTCCGACGAACGCCACGCGATAGCCACGCTCCTTCAAGTTCTTCACGGCTTCCACTTTGCGCTCAGGAAGCACTTCGGCTTCATAGCACTCGATACCGACCTGCTTCGCCACTTGAACCGCAACGTTCTCGTGATCGCCCGTCAACATGACGATTTCTTTGATTCCGAGTTGCCGTAGCCGTTCCACGACGGCAGCCGCTTCGGGCTTGACCCGATCGGCATAACCGATCGACCCGATGAGAGCCCCATCCACGGCCACGCAGACCGGCGAAACGGCCTTGTTTCCCAATGCAGCGACGTCCCGCCTGGCCTTAGCAGGCAGAACAATCCCAAGCTTATCCATGTACCGGGTGCAGCCGACATGAACCACGTAGCCGTTCACGCGGGATTCCACCCCGAGACCGATCGTATATTCCGATGACTTTCGCGACGGGATCTTCAACTTGCCTTCGATCGCCGCCCGGACAATGGCTTGCGCAACCGGATGATTGAGCCGTTGCTCGGCTGCCGCTGCCAACGCCAACACCTTGTCACGATCGACACGGCCGTAGGACAGGACTTCAACGACCTCGGGAACGCCCGTCGTGAGAGTTCCGGTCTTGTCGAGCACGACGGCGTCCACCGACGCCAGTTGCTCCAAGGCGCGGCCTCCCTTGAACAAAATGCCGTGGCGCACTGCGTTCGTCATGGTAGCCAGCACAGCGGTCGGCGCCGCGATCCGGATGCCGGTCCCATAATCGATGACGAGCATTGAGGCGGCGCCGCTGACTCCGTTTCCAAACAGGCCTCGGACGCTGGCGCCCATGAAGCTGTAGGGCACCAAGTCATTGGCCCACCGTTCGGCGTAGTTCTGAATCGCGGTTTCGTGAGCCGGGGCCTCTTCGACCAACCGGACGATCTTGGCCGCCTCTGTTTCGTCCCCCACCTGCTCAGTCCGAATATATAACTTGCCGTCGTGCAGAACCGTGGAGGCAAACACTCGATCCCCCGTTTTCTTTGTGACCGGAACCGATTCGCCGGTCAAGGCGCACTGGCTCACGAGTGCCTTGCCGGACAAAACCATCCCATCAACGGGAATCCGATCGCCCGGATAGACGATGATCGTATCTCCCACGGCAACCCGCAAAACCGGAACCTTGACTTTGCGGCGCCCCTTCAGCACCCAGGCGAACGACTCTTGATAGGACAGGACTGATTCGACGGCCGCCCGCGCCTGACTGACCGTGGCATCCCGAATAAAATCGCCTAGGTTGATGAGCCAGACCATAAACGTGGCCATCTTGAACTGGCCTTGAAAGCCCAGCAAGGCGGCGGCGGAGGCGTCCAACACGTCGACGGTTAGGCGACCGTCTCGTGCAAACGCGTCATAGGCTCGCTTCAACATGGGAAGGGCGCTTCCCGCCAACAGCAACGGCAACAGCACCGGAGCCAGCGGCTCGCACAACAACCCGAGCGCCACGCCGATCGACGACAGGGACAGCTCAAACCACGAGCCATCCTGCGCTGCCTCCGCCGCGTTCTGGCCCCGGGGTGCCGGCAGCCGTTCGACGTCGCGCCGGGACAGCTCGTTGACGTTTCGACACAGCGCTTCCGCAGTCCACACTCGCGGCTCGTACCGAATGGTGACGCTGGCGCAGTCAGAATTCGCTTGGCAGCCGATGATTCCCGGACACACGCTGAGGAAGCTCGCCAGCCGCTGCGCCAGGGAAGGCTGTCCTTTGATCCATGGCACACGGAGCCGTACTCGCCCGGGGGTGGTATGGAGGATATGGCAAGGAGTCGAAACGCCGGTGGTCGTGGACAGATTTTCTTCTATCACCATCTATCTATCAGCGAGCAGGAGGCGTTCGATTCAGCATGACATAGGTACTGAAGGCGAACCACATGAAGTCGTGCCACGCCGGCATGACGGCTTTTCCCGACACGAGCAAACTTCGAATTCCCAACGCGGCGAGCAGAACCGGGACCGCGATCGCAAGATCGACGCCGATCGCCCGCTGGAGCGAGGCGTTCATGTTCCGCACGGCCCCTTCCAGTCCTTCAGCGATCGACACGTCAGGCTGTCCAGACCCGTTGCCGTGATGCGACATCAGAAGTCGCAACTCATCCGGATCTAGGTCGTTTAAGGAGATGCCCAGCACCCGCGCGACGGAGAACGGCAGTTCCATGGATTCCAGGGCCGACTGCTCGTACGTAAGCAGAAGGCTGCCGGTCACCGGGTTCGCCTCGACAGAATGAATCCCGGAAACTGAACGTATCTGTTCCTCGATTTGCCTGGCACGTTCAGCATTGCCTTTCACTTGCGCGACCTTCAGGCGCATTCGACCAGGCGAGGCATGCGCTAGCTGCACCGTCCCCAGCACGTGGGTCCCCTCCGCTCGTTTGATCGCCTCGGAGCCTAACCCTATCGGGCACGCCGCCGCCGCGGTCTTTCGGCTTCGGTCTCCTCTTCCCCGGCGCCGTTGGCCTCATGCTTGCCTGCAGCCGCCATCTCGGCTCGGGATTCGGCGATGAGATCATTCAGTTGCTCCCCAGCTTCCGCCACTCCTTCTTTCGCTGCATCGTAAAGAGTCACTCCACCCTTCACCAACGCCTTAGCCAGGGGCCTCAGCCCGGACGCCAGAGACGGCAGGACGGTAGGGGCGACTATGGCAACGCCCAGTCCCAGCAGGATGGCGGAGAAGGGTCCTTTCGTTACGTCTTCGAGAAGAGCCATGTGATCCCTCCTTTTGTTTTTCCATAACATTGACGTCGGCGACAGCGAAGAAAGCGAAGGCTAATAAAAGAAAACAAAAAAGCATACTAGTGATTACCCTAGGAATCGCTTTCTTGATGAAATCTTAATCTTCATCCCCGCATTCGCCAGCACGCGTTGACAGCATTGAGCTCGAGGATCTAGCCTCGGGACTCTCCGGTCAGAGTGAAGGGAGCTCCCGCATGCTGCCATCCCGGCAAACGCTGGAACGGGAAGTAAAACTGAAGGCGGAGCGCGGATTCGTGTTGCCTCGGCTACCAGGAACTCCGATCGGCTCCCGGGTCTTGACCTCCATCTATTATGACTCCGAAGCGCTTCGTCTCGCGGAACACGGAATCACGCTCCGGTACCGGATCGAAGGGCGTCACGGGCTATGGCAGCTCAAAATCCCCAAAGAGCATTCTCGTCTGGAGCTGGAATGGAGCGGGCCCCGGACAGGCCCTCCTCCTCACATCATGAAACTCCTGCTGGCTTATTCGAGGGGCCAACCCCTCAAAACCGTCGCCCGGCTTCGCACTCGCCGTGCCGGCGTCCGCGTACCGACGCGGGACGGCGGCGCAGCCGAAGTCGTGCTTGACTCAGTGGCGGCGCTGGAAGGACGGAGAATCGTCCGTCGTCTGTACGAGGTCGAAGTGGAAAGCCGCGGCGCCGGGGAGGCCGAACTTCACCGCATCGTCGACGTACTTCGGAAAGCGGGAGCGGAGGATTCGGATGGCCGCCCCAAAGTTTTTCAACTCCTTGGCGTGCCCTCGGTCGGGCCCATGCCGGCTCCGCCGCCTGATGCGCCACCGGTCAACCACCTGAAGGCCGTCCTTGCAGCCCAAGTATGGCAGCTGCTGGGGCATGACCCGGGGACAAGGCTGGGACGAGACCCGGAAGATCTCCATCAGATGCGCGTCGCCGTCCGCCGATTCGGTGCCGTACTTCGGGCCGCCAGACCGATGCTGTCGTTGGAGTGGGCCGATTCCCTGCGACGCGAGCTGTCGTGGCTCGGGGATGCTCTTGGACCAGCCCGCGATCTGGACGTCCTGATGTCGCGGCTTCGCGCGGAAAGCGGAGCGTTGCCCGTTCCCGAGTACCAGGCTATGCAACGGATCATCGATTCGCTCGAGGAGGAGCGACTGGAGGCCCACCGCATGATGCGGCAGGCCTTGGAGACGGATCGTTATCTCACGCTGCTGGCTCGGCTGGAGCGAGCGATCGTGGAGCCTGAGCTCACGCCATGCCGGGTGTCCCTGCTCGACATCGCCCGCTCGGAATTCAGGAAGTTGCGCCGGGCCATGCGGGCCCTCCCGAGTAATCCTACTGCAGAATGGATCCATCGAATCCGGATCAAAGGGAAACGGGCCCGCTATGCTGCCGAATTGGCCGAAGGAACGGGCGGCAAAAGACTCTCGCGCTTGGTCGCCCGTCTCAAACAGTTCCAGAACCTGTTGGGTGAGCACCAGGACGCCACGGTCGCCGAGCAGCGACTACGGAAATCCCTGGGGCAAACGTCGGAACCACTGCAGGCCTTCGCACTGGGGCGCCTCATTGAGCGGGAAGAGGACCGGCAGCGGAGTGTTCGCGAGGCGTTGCCGGCGGCATGGACAAAGGTGAAAAAACGCGGACGCGCCGCGTGGGAAGGGGCCTGAATCTCACTCAACCTTCAATTTGTACCCGACCCCGCGGACGGTGACGATGAAGCGCGGGTGCGCAGGATCCGGCTCGATCTTGTGGCGGAGCGAATGGATGTGCACGTCCAACGCGTGCTCTTCGAGCGCATATCCTTCTCCCCAAACGCGGTTGAGCATCTCCTGCCGCGAAAACACGCGGGCGGGCGACTCGAGAAAGTACCGGAGAATTTGGAACTCCTTCGGCGTGAGATTGATCAGCTTTCCGTTAACCGTCACTTCGTGCCGGTCCAGATCCATGCGGAGAGGCCCTGAGGCAAAGCTGTGCAAAGGAGTCAGAGAGGCTTGTTGGCGGCGGAGGATGGCGCGGATCCTCGCCAAGACTTGGCGAGTGCTCTGCCGGCACACGACCTCATCGGCGCCGTGGTCGAACTCTTCCACACATTGATCCTCGGTACAGCTGTCCTCCCCGAGCCAGAGCGAGACGAACACGACGTGGCGCAGAGCCTCCGGTCTCTGCGTCAAGCTCCCCGGGCAATGCTTACGGTCGAATAGCACCAAGGAAGGCACGTCAGAACGAAGCTGCGCGGTCGCATGCTCCAGATCTTTGGCGACAACGGCCCGATACCCGGCTTGCTGCAGCGCCGTTCGGAGCGGATCGACAAACGTTTCGCCCGTCGTGATGATCACGATGGTGTCATGAGGTGGAGTCGCCACAACAGTGCTCATCATTCGCATACGCTCTGTGGCGGCACTGTAAGACAAGCACCGACATTTCATGATTAATGGCAAATTAAGCTTGAGTTAATTCCTGCCTGGCTGAAATGAGCCACCTGTGAATCCTGTTCGCCCATCCTGTTCCGCGATCACACCAAATTAACATTGTGTTAACTCGGCCAGAATGGCCGCGAAACACAATACCGGTAGGGTGGCACTTGTCGGATGCTCACTCGTCAGCCAATATCGTTCGTTATCAAGGAGTTTCACGAATGATGATCCGCTCGGTCACCTACTGCTCCTGTTCGATGCTTGTACTGGGACTCTTGGCAGCCGCCCAGCCTGCTACAGCGCAGGTCAAACCCGAGCTTGACCCCAAGATCGTCGCCTATCAGCCCGTGAACCATCTTGCGGGGAAATTGACGATCGCGGGTTCCGAGACGATGAAACCGCTCACCGAAGCATGGGCTGAAGACTTACGACGGCTCTATCCCCACCTCGCCTTGAACGTGGACAGCACAGGCTCCGAAGCGGGCCTTTCCCAGCTGTTTGAGGGCAAAGCGAAGATCGCCGCCATGTCTCGACGCATGACGACGCAGGAGATCAACGAGTTCATGAGAGAGTTCGGATATGAACCGACCGAAGTGCCGGTAGCGGTGGATGCACTGGCCGTCTACGTTCACAAAGACAACCCGATCGTGGGACTCACATTGGCCGAGTTGGACGCGATCTTTTCACGGGAACGTCGGCGCGGGCTCAAATATCCCATTGAGAAATGGGGCCACGTCATCCTCGAGGACGAGTGGGCCGAGGCGCCGATTCGCCTCTACGGCCGGAACGGCAAATCAGGCACGGCAACCTTTTTTCGCGAGCATGTCAGCAACGGCGCCGCTCTCAATTCGAGCATGGTGTCCGAGGCAGGCTCGGCCTCTGTGGTCATGGACGTCGGGCACGACCGGTACGGAATCGGATTCAGCGGAATCGGCTACCGCACGTCCTCGGTCCGTCCCGTGCCTCTGGCCGCAGTACCGGGCGGGAAATACGTCGAACCCACGTTTCAAACCGCGATCGACGGCTCGTATCCTTTGCGACGAAATCTCTACCTTTATGTAAACAGGCCACCGAAATCGGCCCCTTCTCCCGAGACGGCCGAGTTCGTCAAGTACGCGGTGAGCCGACAAGGCCAGCAACAGGTCATCTCCCACGGCTATTATCCTCTACCGACGTCCGACATCGCCCGCCTCGTCAGCCTTTGGTCGGGCCCGGTGAAGGCGGCTTCGGTCGAGGGGCCTCCACAATTCCGGGATTGATGCCGAGCCCACGAGTGCGAAACCGAGAGCGCCCAGTGTAAAGTGTGGTCAATGGGCTCCCGTCGCGTGATGCCGACCCTCGTCCTGACGATCGCCGCGCTTCACTGTGCGTGTTCGCCGCGCCAGTTTCCAACCGTTACCGTGTACGACAGTCCTCAGGCCTATGTGCGCCTCGAAGCGGACCGCACGGTGGCGAAGGGCCGCGAGCACAGCCATCCGGTGAGCCTCGCTCCGGAGCAGATGGCGGCCGTCCTCGCCGGAATCATCGTCGTGGAACCGATCGCTCGTATGCCCCTGTATGACGACCTCAGCCGGCCTCGCCGGCATCAGGCCTTCACTGAAAACCAAATCGTGTTCCTCGCGCCGCTGCTCGCGACAGCCTTGGGAAAAGCGACGCCAGAAGAAGTCGTCACATTTTATCTGACGAAGCGCGAATCAGGCGGGCGCCGTGAAGTGACGTCGGGAGGTGTGTACGTCGAAGGGGAACGGCTGCACTTCTTTCTCAGCAACTACCGCTCTCCTACCCATTACGCCCCCGATCCCGGCACGGTGGACACCACCGACGACCGGCTCACTCCGATGCAGCCGTTGGCGCCGCAGCGCGGAACACTGGATTTCGAACCCAAAGAGGCCTTTCGCTCCCCCGTCCCCACAGGCCTGGGACGGCTGTTTCACTGGGATCGCCGTGAGTTGATCATTTTGTTCCGTCAACTGACTCCCCGCTCCCTTACCGAGTTCCTCGCGCCCTCGCCTCCCGCTCCGTCCCCCTAGAAGCTCCACTGGAGCTGGAACCGAAGCAGATTCCCGCTCTGCAACTGATAAGGCGACTGAATGCAGGGCACCGTCGTCCTCGTGCAGGCAGCCGGAAGGAATCCGGATTCGCTCGATGTGCGTTGCGTCCATGTGTACATGACGGTCAATTCGAGGGCGCGATTGAACTGGTATTCGAGCCCCAGCTCCCACTCACGCACCGAATAGCGTGGCGCGTTCAGTTCGAATTTTTTCCCGCCGAAGTACTCTTGCACGCGCAAGAACGGCACGATGCTCTGGCAGAGACTGTCGCATCGGTAATTGTAGAAGAATTGCAGGTAGCCGCCGCGCAAGGCTCCCTGCACGATTTCAGTTCTGGCTTGGTTCAACTCCGGTCCTCGTCCAATCGTGTACTCCGCTTGAAAGCCAAACGGCTGAGGGAACAGGATGACATGCCACGCGACCCGTTCATCCAGGTAGTTCCCATTGTTTGTAATGCGGGGCGCGATCGCCGCGCCACCGGTCGAGGCCGTATCGGTGGGCACGACCGGCGTAGTCGACACAGCATACTGTCCCGTATAGGCATCCATTCCGACTTGCAGAATTTGCCCATTGGGAAATTCGAAGGGATACGCCGCGTGAAAGACCACGTGCTTGCTCTTGTTTTCTTCTCGATTGCCGACCCCCTGACCGTTGTACACGCCGATTCCGAGCATGCCGTAATCGCCGGACCCTTTCAGACCGCTGTCCACCAACCGCCGGAATCGCTCGCGCACGCTCGTGGGAGCGTAGTACAGCATCAGTCCCAGGTCGCGCTCATTGGGCACCGCGCTGTTGAGCGCGTCGTTCCGGTCGAGGCCCAGCCGGTTTTGGCTCGACTGTAAATTTTCGAAGCCGTACGGAATCTTCGAGAGGCCAGCTCGGATGCGCCATTCCTTGTTCTGGGTCAGGAACACGTCGCCGTAGAAATCCCGCAACGCCGCCACCTGCTCGGTTCCATCGACCGCCGAAGCAAAATCCGGCTGGATGTAGACAAACAAGCGCTCGTGCGGCTGCCCGCTGATGATGACGCGGCCGCGCCGAAGAAACAGCTCATTGTTGGCGCCGATCGAACGATCGCCCTGATCGCTGTGGAGGAATTCATTATTGAGAATATGGTTGTAGCGCAACTGCGTGTACCCGCGGATGCTGATCTTCTCGTACCACCGTTCCCGCACGGGGACGTCGCCGACTCCCCGGCTTTCCTCCAAGGCTTTGGCCTCCCGCTTCTCCTCCTCCGCTTTTAACTTGACCCATTGATCGATCGTGATCTGTTTGTTTTCGAGGAGAAGATCCTCGAGTTGCCCCCCCCACGCAACTGACCAGCCGGCCGCCACGACTCCGATTGCCGCGCAGACGCAGCGAATCACAAACCGTCTTTGGACAGGCATCATTCCTCCCGCCGTCGAACCGTTTCCTTTGTCGGCGGGAGCGAGAATAGGAGCAGATGATTACAGTCCGGTTACGACAGGGTCCAGTCACGGTTAACTGTGAGGAGGACGTGCCGGCGAGGAAATCAGGAACGGAAGACGCACTACTTCAAGCTGATGAAGCGACGTGGGTGAAGATCGCGGAGCCATTCGCTGCACGACTGCAAGATGGAGCCGACCGTCGTCGTCGCAGGTGCTTTTCGTCGTGCACCGTTCGACCGGACGTGAGCGAGCCGATCCATGCGCGTCGCCACGTCCCGATATTGAGGCCCGTGGCTTCTGAGGTGCTGATAGATTTCCAACGCCGCTTCCGAGTTCCCCATTGCCTCCAGTGTCCGGGCGCACAGATACCGGAGCGAGACTACGTCCTGAGCGCCCGTCGCGGGAAGCTCCAGGGCCCGGCGAAATGTCGCCAGCGCCTCGTCGTACCGGCCGATCGATTTGAGACAGAGGCCCTTTTGCGCGAGGGCTTTCGCGCCGAGCACGCTATTGCCGGCGATGTGCTCGAACAAGCCGGCAGCCCGCATGAATTCCCCCGCTTGCCTCAACGCCAGTCCTTCCCGATACAGTGTGGAAGGATCGACGTACGCCGGCTTTGCGTCTGTCTGGGTGGGGTGCGCACGGGAGACCGGCAGGAACTTCATCGCTTCCGCAGCTTCCGCTTCCCGCTCTTGCGGGGTCGGTTCGACGCCATCCGGAGCCGCTCGGAAGGGAAGACACCCTTGCCGGGCACGTTCACGCGCGGCACCGAGCACCACGGAAGCCGTAATCGTCGTCGCCTGTGCCGCGTATCCATAGACGAGCGCATGGTCGCACAGCTGGTTGATCAGGCGCGGAATCCCGCCCGTGAGAATGAAGATCATCCGACAGGCCAAGGTGGAAAACAGAGATCGTGGCGCCCCTGCGACTCGAATTCGGTGATCGATGTACGCGGCAACCTCATCCTCCCCGAGAGGCTGGAGCGCATACTCGACCGCGATGCGTTGCGCGAACTGCTCCATCGCCGGCTGTTCCAATATTCCTCTCAGCGCCGGCTGACCCGACAGTAGAATCTGCAGTGAACACCTCCGTCCGTCGTTGAGATTGGACAACAAGCGGAGTTCCTCCAACATCGCCGACCCGAGGTTCTGCGCTTCGTCGAGGACCAAGAAGACGCGCCGGCCTGCGGTCTGCTCGCGCTCCAAATATCGTTCGAACCGGTGAAACAACTCCACAGGGCTTTTGCCGCCCACCTCTAGACCGAACGCCGCTGCGATCCACGGCATGAGCCCACCCAAGCCGCCGTGCGTATTCGACAGCACGCCGATGGTCCATTGACCACCCGGCTGCTCCAACAAGCGGTTGAGCAGCGTGGTTTTCCCGGTGCCGGGCTCCCCGGTGATGACGATGAAGGCGGCTCGGTTGACCACTCCGTATTCCAACAGGCTGAGCGCCATCTTGTGCCGCGTACCCAAGAAGAGAAACCCGGGATCCGGCAGCAACGTGAACGGTTTCGCCTGCAATTGGTAATAGGCCTCGTACATGCGTCGTTACTTCGGCGGCATCAACAGGAGCGTGTTCGCCCTACGCCCGGCGAGATCCTTTCGGCCGGACTTGTTAAGGACAGCGCCGATCACCGGCACGCTCCCCTTCAGCATCGTCATCACGCGCTCGATATCGGTGGAAGCCGTTCGCCCTTCTTCCGCCACAAGCAACAGGGCATCCATATGAGGTCCGAATCCCAGCACATCGGCGCGGGACAAGAGCGGGGGTAAGTCGAACACCACAACACGGGCGGGATAACGATGCTTCAATTCCTGCACCAGGGACGCCATCGCCGGAGAGGACAAGGCCTCTGCCGAATTCGCAATGGCGCGTCCCCCTGGAAGAAAGACAAACCGACCGATCCCCGGATGGACCAAGAGCTGCTCTAGCGGAACACCGTCGAAAAGATGCTCGGTCAAACCGGGACAGCGTTCCATCCCGAATGCACGGTGAACGTCCGGTCGGCGCAGGTCCGCATCGACGAGCAAGACCGTATGTGCCAGATCCATGGCCATCGCAAGAGACAGGTTCACCGCCGTGAGGGTTTTCCCCTCATGCGGCGACGGGCTGCTGACCCCCAGCACGTTCCATCCCTTGTGCTTGAACTGGTGAACGATGTGGGTTCTCAGCACTTTGTAGGCGTCGACGAACGGGCCCCCCTCATAGCCGGTGATCAGCCGGTTCGCGCGCATGGCGTGATCGCTCAGCTCCACGATTTTCGATGAGCTGTACACGATGGGGGGAGGCACCGATCGTCGCTCCGCCTCAGGGCGACGACGTGCGAGCTCTTCCGTCTCGTGTTTGAACCGTTCGAGGGCCTGTTGGAGGTATTCCATCGAAGCTCCTTTTCTCCCTGCGCGCGCTCCCTCAGCCGAGCTTGCGCCAAATCACGTACACCAGCACATCCAGTGGCATCCAGGTCAGGTGCACGGCGACCGCTCCGGCGAGAAGGACACCAAGCCCGGCGAGCCCCCAGGCCGCACGAAAGCGGGTCAGCCTGGCAAGGTCTTCTTCCGAAGGCACGTACGGGATCACGGCCAAAGGGACCTGACGCATAGCGCGGCCCAGTTGCTCGGCCGTATAAATGGTGCGATCGGCATTGTCCGTCGCCACACCGATCCCGATTCCTCCCACGATCGCAAGCAACGCGCTGAGCAACAGAATCGCCCATCGGTTGGGGCGATCGGGCTTCTCCGGAAGCTCGGGTGGATCGATCAACGAGAACCGCTCGCCCTTGCGTTGCACTTCCAATTCAGCAGACACCTGGGCTTCCATCAGCCTGGAGGTAATTTCCTGATGCTTGCGGACGGAATTCTCGCGGTCCCGGACCAAATCGAGATACTCGGGTTCGACCGTCGGAGTCATTTCCAGCCGTTTGGTATAGTCGGCTAACCGCCGCTTCAAGTCCACCCGCGCGGCGTGCAGCGCCTCCAAAGAAGCCGTCGCCGAGGCCAATTGCGATTGGATGTTGATGTAGGCGGGATTCTCCGGTTTGACCCGAGGCGGTCGCGCCGCGTGCTCGGTCGCCGCCTGCAGTTCTCGTTGAAGCGAGGCCACCACGTTGTGCGCTTGCACGACGTCGGGATGCGATTCCCCCAGCCGTTCCCGAGCCTCGGCCAGTGCGGCGCGCTCGCCCAAGAGCCGTTTCGACAGTTCGTCCCGCCCGTCGACTTCTCCCGCTTCCTTTTCGAGCGACGCCATTTCCTGCTTGATCTTGATGATGTCCGGATGCTCGGGCGAGAGATACGCCGACAGGCTGGCATATTGCGCGCGCAGGGCTTTCAACCGCTCGCCCGTGTCCAGCAACCGCTCTCCGCCGGCGCTGATAATCGGCGTATGAGGCTTCAACGTCGCCAACTCTCCTTCCAGGTACGTTTTTCGCTCCTTGAGACCTCTGATCTCTCGGTCCATGTCGATGACTTCCCGCTGGACCTGATTCAGCAGTTGCATGTTGAGCTGCACCAGCTCGGGCAAGGCTCCTTCCGCCCGCCGCTTCACCGCGGCGATCTTTTCCTCCAGCTCCTGGATGTGGCGCGCCAGATTTTCGGATTCGCGCTTCAGGAACGCCGTGGTTTCCTGCGCGTGACGCTCGCGCGTTTTGAGATTCTGGCTCAAGAACAGGCTGGTCAGTTCGTTCGCCACCTTCTGCGCCAGCTCGGGCGTCTCGCCGTCGTAGGCCAAGGTAAACGCGATGGTGGCTTGGGTGGGATTCTGAGTCCGCTTATCGATCACTTTCACGTTGATGACGTCGATCTGAATGTCTTTCGTGAAGCGACCGAGAACCTCTTCGGTGGGATTCCGCCTCCGAAGATCCTTGTACAGATCGTACTGCTCGACGATGTGCCACAACGTCGACCGGCTCAACACTTGCTGTTTGATCGTCTCGATCCGCTGGTCGGCGTAGGTCGCAATGGCGGACCGTACCAGATCAGGCGGGATTTCCTGCTCCTCGATGAGAATGGTCGCAGTCGAGCGATAGACCGGCGGTAGGAGAAACGCCAGCGCGGCGCCGGCAGCCAGAATCGCTCCGGCCACCGCGACAATCAGAGTGCGGCGCCGACGCAGCAGCGCAAGATAGTCGTGCAGGTCTCTCTGCGGATCGTGCATGGACTTTCCGACCTGTGGCGCAGCGTTGCTCATCGTGAGACCGACCATTTCGGCCCTTGGTAGGTCAATATGACGAACGTCGAGTTGGCGAAGTTCCATTGCGACAGCGCGCCCACCCCTCGCTCGGCATAGCTGTACCCGGCTTCGAGCGTCCACCATTGGCTAAGCTTCCATGCCACCTTGGGACTCACGCTGGCAAAGCGGGCTTCCGGCGGCGCCGCTCCCAACAAGGGGTTCGTCGCGAAGGACACCAGATACACGGCTCCGTTCACGGAGAAGGTCACCGTGTCGGTCGCCCGGTAGGCCAGGGCGCCGCCGAATCGGTCGGTCTGCAGCAGAAACCCGAAGCCGCTGGGATTGACTTCCCGCGACGCCTCGAGCGACAACGCCCCCTGTTCGAATTCCTTGCGCAAGTTCCCGCTGTACACCCACACGACGCTCTTGTCGCTTAAAGACCCGCCGGGAAAGTTCTGCACCGTCTCGACCAGACGGGCGCCGCCGGACAGCGCGACGGTCAGCGACTCGGAAAAGTCGTGAGAGAACCCCAACCCCGCGCCGTAATAATTCCACTCTTGGTCGATCACCGGAGTTTGGAAGTTGATGTAGTCGCCCTTGACGTGCATACGGTCCCGCTCGGTCAGGCGATAGGAAACCGCCGATGTCCCGCCGTGGACGTGGTAATCGACCAGTCCCAGCCGGAGACCGTTCTCGTAACTGGCATCCATGAACTGGTAACCGACCTGCCACGACAGCCGTTCCGTCAACCCGACCGTCACGCTCGGCATGGCCGTCCACAGATTGCGCTGAGTAAAGCTCAGCACGAACCCTGTCTGCTGCAACTCGCCCATCAAAGTATTGTCCCTGGTGAATCCGCCTTCAAACCCGAACGTATAGCGGTCCCGGCGATAAGACGTCCGTAGCGGAAAATACAGATTCGTCAGCTCGCGGTCCTGCTCGCCGTAATAGCGAACGAAGTCTCCTTTCACGCTGCCGTCCACATCCAGTGACTCCGTCGCTCCCTTGAACATCACGCCGGGGCTCAGCCAATGTCCCCACACTTCATTGTCGCCGTCGAAGAGAAGCAAGTTGCTGTTGTACTCGGCCTTGACGCTCAACGAGGGATCCATCGACCATTCAGCTGCTTCCGCCGTTCCGGCGCCCCCCAAGCTCACCATGATCGCTCCGCACAGAACCCAGAACCGCCGCCATCGCGGCGGGGGCGCATCGGCGCTCTGGTGATCCACGGCGGACGATCCCATTCGTTCACGGCACTATCACCACGTCGCCGCGCTGCAACAGAATGTTTTGCTTCAGATCTTGTCCCTTCTGCACGTCGCCATAGCGGAAGCGAAAGACCTGCTGCCCATTATGGCCACGGCGCATGATCTTGATGTCGTTCTCGGACGCATAGGGTGTGAGGCCACCGGCCATGCTCAACGCCTGTAGCACGTCCGCGTTGTGACCGACCATGAATTCACCTGGTTTGTTCACGCGCCCTAACACGTAGATGCGGTAGCTCAAAACTTTCAGGACCGCGACCGTCACGTTCGGGTTGGGCATGTACTTCACGAGACGCGTGGCGATTTCGTCGCGGACTTCCTCGACGGTGCGACCCGCCGCAGCCACCTCCCCGATGAGGGGAAATGTGATCATCCCATCCGGCCGCACCACGGTTTCCTGCGTCAGGTGTTCGTCTTTCCACACCGCCACTTTCAGGACGTCTTCCGGCCCGAGTAGATATGCTGGTTCGGCCGCGGTTTCTCCGACCGCACGGACCGGGCTCGTGCCGCCACAGCCGCTTGCCGTCCCGGCGAGGAAAGCGATCAAGAGAACGGCCGACCGAACCGGTGCATCGCCCCTCACCCCGCCACCTCCGCCAAGAGCGCCTTCGCCTCTTCCAGTCCGTCGAACGGCGTCCCGGACCCTATGGCCTTTTTGAGATGCTCGACCGCATCCGGCCGTCGTCCGGCCCTGGAGTAGGCCGCGCCCAGATGGTAGTTGATCACCGGATGGTCCTGCGCCAGAGCCGCCGCCTGCTTCAGCACCCGCACCGCTTCGGACTCATGGCCGAGTTTGTGATGGGCCCATCCGAGCGTATCGAGCAGGTAGGGGTTCGGCTGCTGCGACTCGAACGGCTTGCTCAGTGCCAAGGCCCGCTCCACACTCTTCGAGTCGCCTTTCTGATCCAGGAGCGTCGCCGCGAGGTTGTTTGCCGCCAGCACCGACTTCGGGTTGGATCGCAGGACCAGCTCGTAGTGTTCGATGGCCTCATCAAACCGGCGCTGGGCGCCGAGGCTCGTGGCCAGCAGCAGCCGAAGCTGCTCATTCTCGGGCGCGGCTAGCAGCGCTTTCTCCAAGACGGCATCTCCTTGCACGGTTCGCTGGAACGCATAGTGAAGTCGTGCGAGGTTTCCCCAGGGCGCTACCCATTGGGGATTGCGTTGGGCCGCCGCTTCGAAGTGAGCGATCGCGCCGGCCGAGTCGCCTCGCATCAGCAGGATTTCGCCGAGCAATCCTTCGGCATACCGATGATCGGGGTGCCGGGCCAACACCGCTTCCAGCTTGGCCTGCGCCTGGAGAACCTGGCCCCGCCGCACCGCAAGTCGCATGAGCGCCGCCAGCGGCTCCGATGCCAGAGGCCGCTTCTCGAATGCCCGCGTATAGGCCGCCTCGGCCCCGTCCCAGTCCTTCCGGGCCAGCGCGACGTGCCCTTCCGACAGATCGGTTGCGGTGCTGTCCGCCCCGGCGACCCGCAAACGATGGAGCGTATCTTGGCTTCTCACCCAGTCCTGTTCTTGCGTCTCCAGCTGGAACTTGAGGCCCAACAAGGCCACGTTGCTCGGGTCTTTTGCGAGCAGCTTGTCGATCCTCTGATGCGCCTCTCGCGTTCGTCCGGAGGAGGCATCGAGTGCTGCGAGCAGGACCTGGGTATCGAGCGAGCCGGGCTGCAAAACTGCCGCTTTGTCCAGGCTTTCCCGCGCAAGCGAGGCCTCGCCGGCGGCCAAGTAGGCCCGCGCGAGTAAGAGATGCCCTTCGGGGAGGTCCGGCTGGTCCTTGAGGACGGAGCGGAAATCCTGAACGGCTTCTTTCCCGTCTCCGCGCTGGAGCGCGATCTTTCCTCTGAGGACCAACGCCTCCGCAGACCGGGGGTTCTCTCTGAGCACCTCCCCAAGTTCACGTTCCGCCTCGTCCTGCTTCCCGGACGACCAGTCCAAGGCCGCCAGTTTCACCTGGGCATCGAGCCCCTCCGGTTGCTTTCGATAGTCGTCCTGGATCGCTCGGTAGATCTCTCGGGCCCGGTCCATGCGCTGCGTTGCTTCGTACAAGCTCCCAAGGGCAAACCGCACCTTGGTTGAATGCGGGAGATCGCCGCGAGCCTGCAGCAACGCCGCTTCGGCCTGTTCCATCCCTCGCCGCTTCGCGATGTATTCGATCAGCGCCAACCGCCGATGATCGTCGTCGGGATCGTGCCGCACGGCTTCCTGCAACACGGCCTCCGCCTTGTCGTACTGCTGCAGCCGATCGTGGAACGTGGCCAATCGCAGCCGGTGATTCAAGACGGTCGGCTCCATCGCGACCATCTGCCGGAGGACCGCTTCCGCCTCCGCCGTGTCGCCTTGCTTCATCAACGTGGTAGCCAAGGCGTCCAGCAATTCCAGATTGGCGGGGTGTGCGTCGAGCGCACGCCGCAGCAACGGCACGGCCAGGTCCGTGCGCTGCCGGATCGCATGCAGCGAGGCGAGCAGCAACACGGCGTCGACGTCGCCCGGAGCCTCGGCAACCAGCAGTTCCGCCTGCTCCGAAGCCTGCGCGACGCGGCCCGACAGTGCGAGCACCGAAATCTTTATGGCTTGGGCCGACACATGGTTGGGCACCTTGGCCAGAATCCGATCGGCGGTCTCGGTCGCTTCGTCGAAGGCCCTGGCCTCCAAAAAGAACTTACCGAGCTTGACCAGCGCACGGTCGTGATCGGGGTCGAGTTCCACCACCTGTTGATAGCCGGCCAGCGCATTGCGCCAGTTTCGTTCTTTCTCTTCGACCTGAGCGTAGAGGAAATAGGGTTCGGCGTCCTTCGGATCGATCTTCAACACGTTCCGAAGCGCGACCCGAGCCTTCGGGAAATTGCCCTGCTGGATGTATTCCTGGGCCCGCATTCGATATTTGGCCTTGCGCTCTTCCGGACCTCCGCAACCCATCACGCCGACCGCCAACAGGATCATCAGTCCGAGAATAAGGCGTTGTTTCATGGCACCTGCCTCCTGTTCCGGTCTTTCGTCACCACCATGCCCGGAGCACCAAGCCGCCCAGCATGCAAGCCGAGACCCATCCCAGCCGAGTCATCGTCGATCCACGAAAATGCAGCAACAATTCAAACGCGTAGAACAACACGATCAACTTCGCCGTCATCAAGCTCACCGGCACCTCACCAATGGTGATGGTGGGAAGGAACGGCATCGCAGTCGCGAGGAGAACGATCAGGTAGTCCAGCGGCGTGGTTTGAAACTGCTCTGCGCCGAACCGGATGGCCAAGACCACCAGGACGGCCAGCACCGCGAAGCCGGCGTGCAGCGGCATCACCAGACCAGCCAGCATCGTCCCGGGCGCCGTCTCACCGTAGTAGATGATAAAGGTACTGCCCACATACAAGCCGGCCCGCACCATCCAGTCCGCTCCTTGCGCCAGGTGCAACCCGGCCACGAGTGCGGCCAGCAGCCCGGCAGCCGCGATGCCGGCATCCCACGGGATCTCTCGCGGAAGCGCGACGGACACGACGAGATAGACCGGGACGAGGATCTCCAAGGCGGAGAGCGACCAGGCTCCTATCGACCACCGCGAGACCAGCATCGGCTGGAGGGAAAATTGAAGCCGCCAGGATGCCGGCACGCCGCCGGTGAACCGCACGAAGACCGAAAGCACGGCGCACGCGAACAGAGCATACACGGCCAGCAGCACGAGATCGGACTGCCATCGCAGCAGATACGCGCAGCACACCATCGCACCGTGCACGACGTAGATCCACGTCACCGCCTGTCGGTGAGACAACCCCGTGGCAAGCAGTTTGTGATGAATGTGGTTGCGATCGCCAATGAACGGCGATCGACCTTCGGCAAGCCGTTGGCCCATCACTCCGACCGTGTCGAGCAACGGCACGCCCCACAGGAACAGAGCGAGCAAGGGGCTATACAAGGTTCTGCTGGAATCGGTTAGAAGAATGGCGGCGACGGCCAGATAATGACCGAGAAACTGGCTGCCCGCGTCTCCCATGAAAATTTTCGCAGGATAAGTGTTGAATCGAAGGAACCCCAACAACCCGCCCGACACGGCGACCATGAGCAACACCAGAAAAGGCTGGTCGGCTTGGTGCGCCAAATAGCCGATGCCCGCGAAACTGATGAGCGATAACCCGCCCGCCAGCCCGTCGAGGCCGTCGGCGAGATTGACGGCGTTCGTGACCCCCAGAATGACCAGCAGCGTGAGGGGAATGGACATCCATGCCTGCATCGCCGACTCGTCGATGAACGGCACGGTGAGCCGGACGCTGGCGAAGGCGATGACCACCGAGGCGGCCGCCACCTGCCCGACGAACTTCATTCGATAATCCAGGCCGACGCGATCGTCCCAGACCCCGAACAGAAGGATGACCGCGCCGCCGAGCAAACTGGCGAAGACGGCCTGCTCCTTGGGGGCCCATACCAGCACGGCGGCGAACGTGGCGATGGCAAACGCGATCCCCCCGACCTTGGCGATCGGCGCCTCGTGGATATGGCGGTCGCGGGGTACGTCGATGCACTGTAGACGCCAGGCGGACGCGCCGAGCGCCGGGATCAAAGCCATACAGATGATCAACGAGCCCATGAAGCTGAAGAACAAGACAGTGCCCATCGCGGTCACACTCAGTCCGGAACGTAGCGGGCCAGGAGCGGCGCCACCAGGACCGCCACAGATTGCAGCCGTCCCTCGGCGATGATGTCCGTTTCGCCGGCCCTTACTTCAGAGACAAGGCGCACCAGTGCGCCGTCGGCCCGGCCCCGCGTCAACGCATCCCAAAACAGAAAGAACTTCACCGCGTATTCGCTGGTGATCAAGCGATCGCGCTGCTTGAACCAGTAGTAGACGATCTGCTTGTGGCCGCTTTTCTGGATCATCACCCGATTGACGTCCGAGCTGGAAGATCCGTGATCAAGCCGCACGGTTCCGAAGGAAGTAATCTCCCACCCGCCGCCCGGAATACACTGTCTCGGCGAATGAGAGGATCGTCCTTTCTTCGGGGACCCGTAATAGGCCACGTAGAGATTGACCGGTACTCGGTCGACGTCGCTGTAGTCCGCCAGCAGGTAATCATCCAGCTGCAACGCGTCCAAGTATTGTCGTTCCAGGTTGGAAGGCACGCCGCGCCAATCCCCGAGCTGCATGGGAAAATCGAGCAAGGCGTGCCGTTCCGGGGTGCGAAGCTCGTCCGGCGCACCCGTCGGAGCCGCCATGGAGGCCAGGATCAGCATCAACCCGCCGGCAAAGAGCGACGCATGCCCCGCTGGAAGCGAAGCAGGACGAACCGCCCCCTCTGCAGCCGGCTCGCGGCGGGTTCCGCGCGGCGGCGCGATCAAATCTGCAAGGGCGCGGCGCGACGGATTCGAACCGACCCTCGCGAGGATCCACATTTCAAAGAAGAGCAAGCTCAGGCTCGCGAGAAAGAGCACCCACCCTTCGAAAAAATGGCTGAAGCCTTCGGCGGCGCTCTGGCCGTAGGCTTCGACAAGCACTCCGATCGCGCCGATCCGAAAACCGTTGAGGAGTATGGAAATCGGAATGCTGGAGAGAAACACGACTAGCCGTTTCCAGAGCGCTTCGCGATAGAGATAGGCGCAAAGGAGCGCGAGAGCAGTGAGCGGGAAGAGGTAACGGAGGCCGCTGCAGGCTTCCACGACCTGCAGCTGAATCGGCCCCAGGTCGATGACGTTGCCCTCCCGGTAGGCCATGACGCCGATGAGCTGCAGGCATCCCACGCCCAGCGCCGACGACCAAAGCTGGAGACGGCTGGAAAGCTCACCGTGAAGAAATTCCGGAGGCGGAATGGCGGCCAGCAGATACGCCAAAGGAAACCCCAGCAGGCGGGTACCGGACAGCCCAAGGACGCAGGTCAGCAATCCCACGCACACGATCCAGAACGATAGATGCACCACTGCGTGCATCGCCGCGAACTGCCCCACCACGTACACGCATAGTCCCGTCGCGATCACCGGCAGCCCCCACCACTGCCCGCGCCGCTCGAGAGACTGCAGCCAGCCCCAGCGGAGCCAAATGAGAACTATCGAGATCAGTGGAATGAAAGGACCGTGACTGTAGTTATCGTCTTCCAACCAGGCATGAACCAGGAATCCTAGACTCTCGACATAGAGGTAACCGAGCACCACGGTGAACACAGCCAGCGCCGCTAGCGGCACCCAAGCACTCTTGGGTGCCGCGGGTCCGATCACAGGTAGTCCGGTCGGACCGGACGGAGGTGCTTCGGCCGTTGGAGATGAAGCGAACACCGTATGTTCCATGCGTCGCGTCCGTGGAATCAGCAGAACCAAGATTGGCTGAACGCTGACTGGGTGCCGTAGTCTATCGTCCGGTGGACGAGCCGTAGCCACGCGAATCTCAAGTTTGTGTTAACTGATTGTTAAAAGAGGACCGAGATCGGCAGACTACTGCACGGTCATGTCGGCAGGAGGGCCGGAAGGAGAAACTCGATTGATTCGCTGTATGAATTCCTTTGTTCTTCTCCACCACGGCGCTTCTTCATTCCATGAAACAGGACCCTGTGGTCCCCATCCTCCCCAGATCACCACGCCGTCCGCGTGCTGATAGACGGTGTTCAACTGCAGTTCCCAAAAGTCCGGCTCCACCGGACGCCCGCCGAGCAACGCATTCGATTCGTGATACTGCGGCCAGATGAAAGCGTAGACGGGTTTCCCTTTGGCCATCCTCCTTGCCTCGGCTAGCTGCGCGTGCGCATAGGTCACCCACCCCTGGCGGTCGGGATAAAAGGTGTACACGGAGGGAAACAGCGCATCGACGTTGTTGCTGATTGATTTCAAGCGATCGTTATCGCGCTGCCACGAACGAAATTCATCGCTCCCGGGATGGCGGATTGCCCGCCAATAATCCGGGATCGGCACGGTCCCGTAGACTCCGACCCGAACTCCCCCAGCCTCGCCCTTCGCCCAGGACAGCACAGCCAGAAATTTGTCGACGGTCGCGCGCACCGCCTGCGCGTCTCCCGTGAGTGGCCAGCGCTCGATGTCGAGGACGACCGGCTCCTG
>JBDZUK010000129.1:0-4298 GCA_040255165.1 Nitrospiraceae bacterium
TCTCGAAGGCCTCGATGGCCGCCTTGTAGTTTTCGATCTCCATGTTGGCTCGGCCTCGTGACATGTACCAGGACTCCATGAAGTCAGCGGCCCCGGTCTCGCCTTCCGCTCCAATGCTGAGGATCAGGGCAAGGCACAGAACCGCATGCTTCAATCGATACATACGTGACCTTTCAGGGTTGAGTCGTGTGTGACAAGGCGCTCAGCTACAGGCGGGGCCGTCCGGCTTCGGCTTCTGTACAAGGCCGACTCGCCAGACCGGGCCGAAGAGGTGACGACAATGGATTGGGTGAAAACGCCCGGTCGGCCCTCCGCCGATCGTGATCGTCCAAGGCGCATCGCCCGGCATTTCGCGCGCGACGCAGAGGACCCCGAGGCCCTGGGGCGAACGATTGCACACGAGCACCAACGGGTCTTCCGTTCCGACGCTGGCTCGCGCGAAGCCGAACCGTGACGATCTGGGCACGAGCCGCCTCCGCCGGCGCAATGGTTTGAGCGCGCGCACCAGCCCCGCGAGGAGGCGCGCCGCCATCCCTGCGTGGCCCCGCACGCGACGGGCATGGGCATTCTGCCAGGTGGCGGGGTCGGCGAACAGATTCAGCACCAGCATCCGGCGTTGGTCCTCCGATAGATCAAGAAAGGCCAGCCCGCACCGGGCGCGCCGGCCGAGCCGCTCATGATAGACGACCCGCGCCCGACAGGTGAAGGGGAATCGGTCTTGAAACGTGATGTCAAACACCCGCGGAAACAACTCATCGGAGGACGTCACAAAAGACATGCCGCTGAGACTGATCTCTTGCGCCGTGCCCTTGTAGGCAAAACCGTTCGTGCGCAGCTCAAACGGGACGGCCTTCGTGATGCGCTCCTCGCTGCGCCGCTGCGGCCGCTCCCAGGCCATGACGAGGCCCACCGACAGCGTGAGCAGGTTCAGCGTCGCCCAGGCCAGATTGAAAAAATAGGCGTCTTTCTCGATGCCGAAGAAGCGGAACTCCCACAGTCCTTTCGCGATGGCGACAGCCGTGAGCCCCGTCGCGGCCAAGAGCGCGGCTGAAGATCGCCAATCGAACCGCCTTCGGTCCGAGACCAAGCCTTTCGGCGTGACCTTGAACCCGAGCCGTTTCGGCAACAGCAGATCGAACATGGACCGGAACAACGGAAAGCAGACGGGCATTTCGTAGGCCGACGACCAGCCCAGCCGCGGCCAGCCCGGCAGCAGCACGGAGGACAGCATCGGCAGCACGACGATGAAGGGCAGGAGATAGGCCAGCAAGACCGACACGTCGGCGAAGATGGGATGGAGATGGAACAGGAGAAAGTAGAGCGGCGTGATCCAGAAGATGACCCGCGCGGCCGGGAAGAAAAAATAATAGAGCGACGCGAAATAGCCGAGCCGGTGGCGGACCGGCAATCCGCGGCAGAACAACGGATTGTCCTTGAAGAAGATCTGCAGGCAACCGAGCATCCACCGTCGCCGCTGCACGATGTAGGACGACAGGTTTTCGGCCGTGAGCCCCACGGCCAGGTCCTTGTCGACGAAGACCGAGCGCCACCCGTTGGCATGGAGGTGCTGGCTCGTGTGAATGTCTTCCGTGATGCTCATCAGGTTGAATCCGCCGAGTTGCGCGATGGCCGCTCGGCGAAAGACGGCGCCGCTTCCGACGAAGAACGCGCCGCCCCAGCCGTTGCGGCCGCCCTGAATCGCGTGGTTGAACATGTCCTGTTCGTTGGGGATGGCTGACCCCGTGCCGAGCCCCCGCTGGAATATGTCCTGATTGTAGAAATGGTGCGGGGTTTGGACGAAGCCGACGGTTGGATCGGTGAAGTAGGGAACGGTTTCCTGGAGAAACGTCGTGACGGGAATGTGGTCCGTGTCGAAGACGACGATCAACTCGCCGTCGGTCACGGTGAGCGCATGGTTCAGGTTGCCTGCTTTGGCGTGGCGCTTGGGCCCCTTGACGTAGCAGGCGCCGTAGCGTTCGGCCATGGCTCTCACGTCCTCGCGATGGCCGTCGTCGAGCACGTAGAGCCGCTTCGCGGCATAGTCCATCGCGGCGGCGCCGATCAAGGTCTTCTCAAGGATGTCGCAGGACTCGGAATAAATCGGGATGAGAATGTCCACCGACGGCGAAAACCCCGGGGGAGCCTCCGGCCTTGATTGAGTTCGGGTTCGCGCGCGGCCCAGGCCGACCTGGACGAACAGCAGGACGACGGTCGAGAAGGCGTACAGCTCGGCGGCCCAGAGGGAGAGGCTGATGAACGGCCCGCCGGTCTCGAGGAAGTTGAGCGTGTGCCACAGCCGCCAGTCGAGGTAACGAACGCAAAGGACGAAGCCGCAGAGCAGAAACGAGAGTCTCAACACCCAGTGCCAACGGGCCGCCAGGAACAAGGCGAACGTGACGCCGGACAGTTCCCAGGGAAAGTGCGCGGCGAAACCGGCGAAGTCGAACGGTCTGAGGAATCCCAGGAACTCGTCGTAATGTTTGGCTTGTTGCAGTTCCACGGCCTGCGCGAACCAGAGCCAATTGTGCAGGTAGTACGGCGTATCCTTGCCCGCGATGGCCTGCGCGCGGAGCCCGGCCAGCTTCCTCTCGGCTATCGGACGGGCCAGGCTGGGGCCGGCCAGCGAGGCCAACGTATGGACCGTCGCGTAGAGGGGTAATCCTTCGAGTTGCGACAAGGGCCGGCCGACAGGCGTGTATCGGTCGACAAACGTTCCTCGGTCACGCCATTCCGACTGAAAGAAGGCGAGCATCTTCGCGCGCAACGCGGATTCGGGGCGACCGAACCATACGGAATCGAGCGCCACGCGCCAAAAGATTGGAAAGGCGTCGTACCCGAAAACCGATGACTGCTTGGTCGCCGGGTTTTCGAGAAAGAAGCGCCCGTTCTGCTTGTCCAGATAGACGACTTCCGGAGGGAGCGACAGACCTTCGTCGTCGTAGAGCCAATGGAGGAGTGCGTACGATGCGTCAATTGCTTGCCTCCACGGATGGCGGCGGTCGACCTCCGCAAACACCTGGTAGGCGTAAGGGGCCAAATACGCGACGTGGATGGTGGGATACTGCTCATGGATCGCCCAATTGCCGCCGGTCACGTAGGAACGGTTTTCTCTGTGAACGAGTTCCTGAGTCCAGATCGACTCCAAAATCTCCAGCGCCTCGCGTTCGTGGTCGGAAATGTCGAAACGGCGTGAGGCCAGGATGAGAGCCAACGCGATATCGGTGTCGGCATCGGTCGCGGCGTTGTCGGAGAGAACCTTTCCCTTCCATTTCCACGCGAAAAGCTTGTCATTTTTTCGTATCTGGAGGTGTTGCTTCGTCCAGTTCCAGACCGAGACGAAGGTGGGCCGGTCATTAGCCCACACGGCACGGAGCATGGCGTAGCCCTGCCCTTCGGACGTGGTGATGCCTTGCTCGTCCCAACTCACCACCCGCCCGTCGACGATGTACTTCTGTTTGTAATAGCTCCACAGGGCGGACCAGTCGTCCAGCTGCCGGATGTACCGGTCGCTGGCCGGGTTCGGGGTACCGGCCATCGAGGCGCCGGCCGTGAACGTCGTAATATGGACGAGGGCCGCACACAGAACGATGTAGCGCCGTACCATGCACGTCTCCGTGATGAAGATGGAGGCGGCGGATTAAAGCACAGCAAGGCTCGGCAGGTAAATGCGGGGAGGACGGAACGGGAGGAAAAGACTCATCCGTAGCGGTCGTTCTGCCAGGGCAGCGCCGTGTTGGAGTAGCCGCGGACTTCCCAGAATCCCTTCTGGTCCTTGTCCGAGAACGTGATCTCCTTCACCCACTTGGCGCCTTTCCAGGCGTAGCGCTTCGGCACGATGACGCGGACGGGACCGCCGTGCTCCTTGGTGAGCGGCTTGCCGTTCCATTTGCAGGTCAACAGCACGTCGTCGTCGTCGCAGGCTTCGAGCGGCAAATTGGTGGTGTAGTCGTCGTAGGATTTGAATAGGACGAACTTGGCGAGCGAGAGGGGTTGCACGACGGAGATGATGTGCTTGAAGGACACGCCCTCCCATTCGTTGTCGAACCGGCTCCAGCTCGTCACGCAGTGGAAGTCGGAGACATTCTTGAACTGAGGTTGCACAAGAAAGTCTTCCCAGCTCCAGGCTACGGGATTTGCGACGAACCCGCCGATGGTCAACCTCCATTCTGACAGGGAGATGTCCGGCTTATAGCCCAGATCCAATACAGGCCAGGTTTCGACCAAGTGCTGGCCGGGCGGCAGGCGGTCGGTGCCTTCCTCGAAGACCTCCCGCTCTTCGCCGCCGCGCCGCGCCTTGG
>JBDZUK010000130.1:0-4260 GCA_040255165.1 Nitrospiraceae bacterium
GCGCGCATTCAGGTCGAGGAGCCGATCTACATCCGGCCGGCCGAGCGCGTGACCTGGCTGTAAAACTGCGGCCGAGTGGGACCGGGGACTGAATGGGCGACGAGCCCGCTCAATCCCCACCTCGGGTCCAGTTGTAACGATGGGGGGCGGAGCCCGCACGGGCTCCGCCCCTTTTCGTTTGAGCTAAAGTGTGGCAAGGCAGGGTGCCGCTTTTCCCGCTTGCTCCCGCGCGAGCAGTCGGCTTACCATCGGGCGGTACGCCCAAGAGGTTGACGGTGTAAAGCGATTTCTCCTCACCCACATAGCGGTTTCTATGGTCAGGTCGCTCCTCCAGGGGTCGGTCGTGGTCAAGGTGGGATGTTTTCTTATCGTCCTGTCGCTGGCCTACGGTGCCTCCTTGATGGTGACGGCGTACCTGACATCCAAACTCATCGGAGTGACCGCCGCCATAGACAGGGCGGGCACTCAGCGCATGCGGATTTACGCTATCGCCTCGCTTCTCCTGCAACTCTCCGATAGCCCATCGAATCATGTTCGTCAAAAGATCCGCCATGAACTCGAGAAGTGGGAAGAAATCGTTCATGGCCTGCAGGTAGGGACGGCCGAACACCCCCCTGTAAGGGAATCGACCCCCGCAGTCCAGGAGATGTTGCAGGATCTGCAGGAGAGATGGCGCACACGTTTGCGACCTGCGACAGAAGCTGCCCTGGCGTCGTCAGGTCCCGCGTTGGTGCAGATGCAATATGATTATCTTCAACAAGCCGATGCCTTCGTGCTCGCCTTTTCCCGTATGGTTCAGGTGTTGGAGCAGGATGTCGCCGCCAGAATCAGATATCTCTACGCCCTTCAGATCACCTTTCTGACTCTCGCCGCCTTCGCCGTCGCGGTCGGTATCGTGTTTCTCGATCGGAAATTGAGAATTCCTCTCCAGAAGTTGGCAAAGGGGGCAGAGAGGCTGGCCGCAGGGAACCTCAATGCCGCGATCGAGGTGCGTTCCGAGGACGAGTTGGGACAGCTAGCCCAGGCGTTTGAGGAGATGGCGGAGAGCATCAGAAGCAAAATTGACCAGATCACGGCGCTTCATTCGACCGGACAGGAAATCAGCAGCCTCGGTCACGGAGGGTTGGAGCAGGAGCTGCGGCGCATCGTCGATCGAGCCGCCCTTCTGCTCAAGACGGATCTCGCGGTGCTCATGGTGCGCCATCCGTTGATGAATTGCTGGGTCATCGAGGCCGCCTCAGGGGAAGCCTTCGACGACATTCGGCACAAAATTTTGCTCTCTGAAGAAACACCGTTCGCAAATCAGGCGTTGGAATCGGGCCGGTCGGTCATCGTAGACAAGGCGTCTCTTGAACAGGATGTGCCGATGCGCTTTCGTGACGAGTTTGGGGCGAAAAGTTATGTCGTGGTGCCCCTCCATGGACCACACCATCCCATCGGCGTGCTCATCCTGCTGAGCACGAGCGTGACCCGCACGTTTACGGAATGGGACCTCCATTTTGCGGAGCAATTCGCCTCCTACGCCGCTGTGGCCATCGAAAACGCCAGACTGTTTGATGCGGCCGAATCCGAGACACATGAACTCCGTGAGAAAATTAAGGCGGTGGAACGCCATGTTGCGGAATTAACCCACGAGGTCAAAGCTCCAGCCGGACGTGTGGCAGAATTCGCTTCCTGGATCGAGCACGACTACGGACAGCGGCTTGATTCTAATGCCCTTCGGTATCTTGGATGGATCAAAAAAGAGGGAAGCGATCTCGCCAATCTGGCGGAGCGCACGCTCGACTTCGCCAGACTCACGCACCTCCCCAGTCCCTTGGAGAGCGTGGATACGCAGGCCGTGGTCAAAGAAGTCTTGGAGCTGCTGGGGAGAGACCTGGAAAATAGGAGAATCCGCGCACAGATCGCGGCGGAACTTCCGCGGTTCGCCTGCCGGCGCATCCATCTCAAACAGGTGCTGGAAAACTTGATCGGGAACGCCATCAAGTACCTGGGCGACCAACCGGAACCTTTCATCGAAATCGGCGCTCTGGTGGACGGGCAACGAGCGGTGCTGTACGTCCGGGACAACGGCGTCGGCATCGACCCGGCGATGACGGAGCGTATTTTTCTTCCGTTCCAGCGGCTGGGAACGACTGATGCCCCCGGCGCCGGGATCGGTCTCTCGATCGTCAAAACGGTCGTCGAGCAATACGACGGGTCGGTATGGGTGGAATCGTCTCCGAGAAGGGGGAGCAGCTTTTACGTGCGATTGCCCGTGGTGGCAGGGAAGCGTTTCGTATGAGGTCCGTAAACGTCGGATCCATCTGCAGCGGCAGAGTGGCGGGCCGAGGCTTCAACCGGGAGGAGCCGCGATGAGCGCGATCAAGGACAAGACGTTCACGATTCTGCTGGTCGACGACAACGGCGGGGACGTCGAGATGTTTCTCCGTACGGTGGAGGCGGAGCTGCCGAGGCACGAAGACGAGCACGTCGAGCTGGTCGTGGCCGCTCGCGCTGAGGGCGGGCTGGCAATCCTCGACGAGCGACCGATCGACCTTATCATCACCGACGTGCGGCTGCCCGGGATGAGCGGAATCGAATTGCTCCAGCGAGTCCAGGCTCGGGACCGGCGGATTCCCGTCATCGTGATCAGTTGGGTGAACGCCGTGGACACGGCCGTTGAGGCGATGCGACACGGCGCGTTCGATTACATCGTGAAGCCGTTCGACAAGACCGATATGGCCGCGCGCATTCACCGAGCCATGCGTATGTCCGAGATCCTGGCTCAATTCATGACGGCGGAATCGGTGACCCCGATTCTCCCCTACAAGGACTTGGTCGGGGTCAGTCCCGGGTGCAAGAACGTCATTGCGATGATCGAAGCGGCTGCGAGGGTTCAGTCCACGACTTTGATCGTTGGAGAAACCGGCACCGGCAAAGAGCTGATCGCACGAGCCATTCACGAGCGGAGCGCCGAGCGAGGCGGGCCGTTTCAGGTGGTGGATTGCACGACCGTGTCTGAAGGCACGGTGGAAAGCGAGCTGTTCGGCCATGTCCGAGGGGCTTTTACAGGGGCCGTATCGGACAAGCCCGGATTGCTCGAGCTCGGCATCGGCGGCACCATCTTTTTGGATGAAATCGGAGATCTTCCCCTGCCGCTTCAGGCCAAACTGCTTCGTGTGCTGGAAGAGGGAGAAGTGCGGGCCGTCGGTAGCGTGCAACAGAAGAAGGTCAACGTCCGCTTCATTGCCGCGACGAATCAGGATCTCGCCGAACGCGTTCGACGCAACGAGTTTCGCAAGGATCTTTTTTTCAGGCTCAACGTGATGGTCATCACTGTTCCGCCGCTTCGGGAGCGCGCGCAGGATATCCCGCTCATCGCTCGGCACTTCATCGAGCGGTATGCCAAAGAGTTCGGCAAGTATGTGGACGATCTACATCCGTCCGCCGTAACGGAGCTGGTCGCCTATCCCTGGCCGGGCAATGTCCGCGAATTGCGCAACGTCATGGAACGGGCCGTGATGCTGGCCAAAGGAGACCGCATTGGACGGAACGACGTCGTGGGGTTGCTGCAGTTCGCCGAGCAGGCAAAGGGGCCGGCCTCTGATTGCTACATCGATCTTCCCTATGGAAAGGCAAAAGAAAAAGTCCTCGAAGAGTTCAATAAGCGCTACATTCAAGCCAAGCTGGACCGGCACGAAGGAAACGTGACGCATGCCGCGATGGAGGCTGGTCTGCCGCGGTCCTACTTCCACGAAATCATCCGAAAGTACCTGCGAATGCCTTCTTGAGCAACTGTCACCGGTTACTGACACCGACTCAGTCTGCAAGTCGATAAATTCCTCTATTCATGCAGTATTCTGTGATTGTTTCCCTCCTGTCAACTTCTTCGGACGGCAAAGGGCTCAATAACATCAGCAGGATACGGAGTTGTGCTCGCCCCGTTGTCAGCTAGAACTGACAACGACCAATTTCCCTAAGAGTCCTTTTTCTCCTTTCGAATCCTAACTCATTGCTTTTGTGCCTCTATCTGACCTTCCCATTCGGAGAGGTTGCTGACCCTCGATGGCATACCGATTGTACTTAGGGTGTCGCTACGGTCGTCTGCTTTCTTAAGGCATTTTGATACGCAGAAAGCAGGTTTAGGCCGAATCAGACAGAAGGGGGGTGATCGGTCTTAAGACCGAGCAGTGAGGGGGAAATCAGAGACGAGGCAATCTAGCAGGAGGTGTGAACAATGTTCGTTTCACGTCGGCAATTCTTAAAGATCTCAGTGGG
>JBDZUK010000051.1:0-22770 GCA_040255165.1 Nitrospiraceae bacterium
ACTGCCTGGCCGGCACGGACGTCGAGGCTGCCCGTCCGAGATTCCACTCGCAGCAATCCTTTTAGAACGATCGTATACTCATCGAACTCGGGCGTTTGCCCTGGCTCCATCCACCCGCCTGCGCTCGCCATCTTGGCGATGCTGACTGCGGCGGTACGGGAATTCACTCGGCCGACAAATTCTTCGATCAGCTTGGGCTTATTCCCGGCAGCCTGGATCACTGTCGGTGTCGATATGAAGTGCGGCACGGCCTCCTCCGATGACAGCCGGCGGAGCCTATCGGGAACGTGGGCCGATGTCAATCCGAGCATCGCTTGGAGCCAAGCCATGCGGAATAGGAATATTTCGTTTCCGAACGAAAACTCTTGTTGTACAGTGTGAGGTGCTAGGAGGTTTTCCTTGGAGCTTTCCCCGCAGCGGCAACCCAAACTCAATCGATTCCGCAGGCATCCGCGAGTCCGTATTCCGACTCCCTTCTCCTGCTCTCTATATCGCCTGAGCGATGTGGGGTGGTTCAGAAAACCGACGGATGAAATCGGCGTGGTATATGATCTCTCCTTACGGGGCGTGCGTGTGACGACTGAGGCGCCGATCAGGCCGGGTGACGAAGTGGCATTGAGAATCCCTTTGCCGAAACAGATTAGCCCGGCTTACATCGACGTGGCGACCGTTCGTTGGACCAAGGAGCAAACCTACGGGATCGCCTTCAAACGTCTCTCGTTCTCTGCGCAGACTCGTCTGCGGAAGTACATGGCCGTCATGCAGAAGGCTGGGGCCATGGAGAACCGACACGAGTCGAATGATTGTCCCGCTAAAGTTCCTTCCCCTTCAGTGTGAACCCGCCGAACCCTGCTACGTAATCCTCGCCTCCACGGTCTCGCTCGATCACGCGAGGTGGGTCATAGGCACGAGGGCCTACCGCAGGTTCAGTTTCCCTGGTCTGTGGAGCGGGATCGATCGAACGCGAGTCGGTTTGTCCGAATGATTGACCGGTGGAAGCAAGCACCGCGCTCACGGTCACGGCTGCGAATATGTTTCTTGTCATCTCTGTCCGCATAACGCCTCCTCTTCGGCGATCTGCCAGTGATTGAAGACGGATCCCGAAACCAGGCACTCGGCGTTGTAGTGTTGCAAAGGGCGGACCGATGCGGAAGTGAGATGAGAGGAATCGAACGCAAAACAAGTCGTGCAGAAAAATCAGAGGTGGATGGAGCGATCGCGGCGCATTCACGAGACAGCCGCGTAGGGGGCATTACCCAGGAGTGTTCAAAGAATCAAGCGTCAGTATCAGACAAAATGTCTTCTGATGAGCAGAATGCGCGTTGTCGGCCCGCCGTTGCTACGCGGCGACGTAGTAACCTTCTCCCGGTGTCTCTCAGGAAGGCAACCTGGTCGCACTTTGCTATGACGAGGCGATAGGCGACCGTGCAATCTTCTCATCGCGATCCGGCCAGGAAGCGGTTCGTAGGGTGCTGACCAGTCCGCATTTGGAGAGGATGAAGATCAGCCATTTCGATGGGTCGAAGTTGTACCAGTAAGGCCCGTTCCTATAGTCACTCGGATAGGTATGGTGATAATTGTGGTATCCCTCGCCGAACGTAAGCAAGGACACCCACCAGTTGTCGCGGCTCGAATTCGAGCGGCCATACGGCTGTTCTCCCCAGAGATGGCAAATTGAATTGATGCAGAAGGTTGAGTTAAGGACGGCAAAGGTCCGACCAACCCCTGCCAGCAAAAAACAACTGAGCCCACCCATCCAGCCGTTGACCGCTGCCCCGATGATGAACGGTAACGCGAGCCCCGAGAGGACGATGGGCACGTAGTATCGGGATTGCCAGAGCACCACACGGTCTTGGCGTAGGCGCGTTGCGTACCGCTCGTCAGAATGCCGATCGGTCACAAGCAGCCATCCGCAATGGCTGAACCAAAAGCCCCGCTGAGCATTGTAGGGATCAGCCGAGGTGTCGCAGTGAGCGTGGTGGCGCAAGTGATCGGCGGCCCATTTCAACACAGTGTTTTGCAGAGCCCATCCGCCGGCAAGCAGCAGCCCGGCCTTCACCCAGTCAGGGCAGTCGAAGCTGCGATGCGCGGCCAGACGATGGTATCCCACGGTGATGCCCAAGCCCGTTACAATGTAAAGCGTGCCGAACATCCACCAGTCTAGAGGGTGATATCCATAAAAAAACCCAAAAGCCGGCACACCGATCAGGGTCCCTGCCGTAATAAGAAAGAAAAGCAGGGCAGTCCAAAAGTTGTGACAAGCCCGAGTGACCGGAATGGAAGACATGCGGCGTGAGGGCATCAGTAGAGATTCTGTGAAAGCGAGAAAGGGATGCCTATCATCTCGGTAAGCATCGTCGCTCGGAATCGAGCGAAAGAGTACGGCAGGGAACGGCCGCACAACTGCAACGCAGGACGATGCTACCAGACAGCAACTGTGAAGGCAAACAAACAGCTCAATTCGGCGTTCAGGATTTGACCTGCCTTCCTGCATCAGGTAGGGTTATACGTGAACCCTACGCCGACTATCCGATCACTCGCGCCCTGTCCGCCTGCCACGCGCGATCGATTCCCTGGTCTACGAGGTTCCTCCGGTCGAGGCCTTCACCGGTGCTGATTAGTGCCTACAAGACGTCTGCTGAAAAGCATGAGAAGGAGGTGCGTGCGCTATGACGTTGGATGCGAACCAGCCGCTAGCCGACAAGAAGAGTTGGGTCCGAATTCCAGACGGAACGATGGTCCGTCTGGGGGAGCGTGAGGGGTTCGTCGATGGGCTGACCGAACTGGTCAGCGGTCCTCGACGGAATCCAGACGGGCGGACGCAGTATCGAGTGAACGTAGGGGATCCAGATCGAAAGCTGGCTGCGGAAGATGAGCTCTTGATTGTTACCGATGCGGAGGGCATCGTCCGGATGCTGAAGCAAAAAATGGAATACCGGGGGCTTGTCAGCAAACAGCTATACAGCCTGTTTGCTCCAGACCGATTCATCAAGTCGGCATGACAGGCTGGGCGCGGAGGTACCACGGGCGGGTCGGGCAAAGGTGTCAAAACAGCGGGGGCTGCGGCCCCCAGCGCAACCCTTCCAAATCCGGATCTTCGCCGCTCTCCAGCCGAGGACGGTCCGATTTTTCGGCCTTGCGTTGCTGCCGGCGGGCTTCCTTTTCCCGATGCTTCTGCTGCTTCGCCTTCTCGCGATCTCGTTTGGCGATGGTAGTTTTTCCTGGTCTTCCGATGATAGCCTCCTCAAGGCCTAGATATACCGAATTGATAGGTCTTATTCCGTAGCGCCTCGCCGCTTGATCCGTCTTGGTGCGGATGGTTGGACTGCCCGGCCCCCCTGACGATTTCCAGGAAGTGAACGTGACCGGGTCTCTTGACCGAATCCATGGCTGGCTAAGGCCACGACCTGTTTCCTGATCTCATCCATTGAGACCGGAGCGACTACATCGTCAGGATTTGACAGTCCCAATTGATCCCATCGAATTTTCGGCTTATGCCGTACCCGCTTGGCTTTGTGAGTCGATTTGTTTCGCCGCCATGATCCAGACATATTCATCGAGCCCTCCTTCAATAAATCTGCAATGCCTCGTCCCGTAGGGATCTCGGCGGTACAGGTCTTGAGACGGACTAAGACGGACGTAGACCACGGGTTTTAAGAACCGGTCGCGCAGAAATCGAATCAACTACCGGAGGCGCGAAAGGTAGGACAATCACGTGGCTCGTACGGTGTCTAACGGTAACACATGGACAAGGCCGAAGTCAAAATAGAGCCGGCCACGGAGCCCGTGGCGACGGCTGGGAGAGTGGTCAGTGTGAGCTGGCGCGCAATGGCCTTTATGGGCAACCGACGGGTACGAATCCGGAACCAAAAAGTCGGCCAAGCGTCACGTACCGTGCGTTGTCATAAAAGGAGAAACTGGGCTGCGTGAACGTGCGGCCCGAAGGATCGCCACCGTAGGAAGGATCCGACCCAAAGAAAAACCCTCCTCTGGTCCGTTCGTTTAACCGAACCCATTCCGAATACAGCCCGCAAATCTCCACGCGGGACTGATGGTTCACGGCATACCAGTCTTGTCCCCAGGTTGGCACGACGTCCTCATGTTGAGCACGGCCGGCCGGCTCACGCCGGTAACCGGGGGCGTCTTGGAAGGCGGCACCCGCTCCTAGATTGGAGCTTCGGTCCGGAACGTCCGGAAGCGGAGGCACGATCGAGAGAGGCCTCAGGGTCATGGCCTGGCAACCCGGGCGCTCACGATTGGTATACAAGGTGATGCCGTCAGCTTGAGAGCATTCATACATGACGGCGGCCTCGGGTTCTGAGAGAACATCGGTATTGGCAAATGCTGGGCCGGACGCGGACGCGAAAGCCGCGACAGTGATTAGACGGAGCATGAGTGGACGCATACGACACCTCCGATTGCGTGCATCGCAACGGCACCTTCATTGTATCGATCCGGCGTGCGAAGAAGCTATAGCGTTCTGGTCGCGGGAATCCATTCGGCTTTGGCGGGGGAGGGTGCTACCGATGAGGGGCAGAAAGGCTGCAGGGCGAACGCGTTGCTTTGCCTTGGCGTTGCCATTACAATTTCGCCGCTGCAGGCCTACGATTCGGCCCGAAGGGGACATACATGATCGAGTGGGTCGCACACAAGGTCCTGGAGGCGTGGCGCTATCTGGCCACGTTGGCCGCGATCTCAGTGCAGGCGGGGATCGACGTGGTCAGTTCCGCCGGGCGTGGACAACCAGAGACCGTGCGAGTCGTGACTCGGCAAATCCTGTTCACCGGTGTCGATGCCCTGCCCGTAACCGGGGCGATCGGCCTGATGCTCGGCGTGATCATCATTACTCAGGCCGGCTCGCAGTTGCCGCAACTGGGCGCCGGCGGATTGATCGGGAGCATCATCGTCCTGTCCGTCATCCGCGAATTAGGCCCTCTGGTCACGGCCTTCATCATTGTGGGACGGTCCGGGACGGCGATCACGACTGAATTGGGCAATATGTCCGTTGCCCGCGAAGTTGCCGCCCTCCGGCTCATGGGGATTCCGGTCAGCCGATTCATCATCATGCCGCGGATGGTCGGTGTGATCGTCGCCATGCTGTGCCTGACGCTCTATTTCGACGTCGTCGCGGTGCTCGGCGGGTTTCTCATCGCCAAGACAACATTGACGCTTCCGTTCGAGGCTTTCGCACAGGGCATCACCAAGGCGTTGTCCCTGACAGACGTGATTCTGACGGCCGTTAAGCCAGTCATCTTCGGCACGGCCGTGGCCAGCGTGTGCTGTCACCATGGACTGTCCGTCGCCGGCTCCTACACCGAGGTTCCGCAGCAGACGACGAAAGCTATGATCAATTCAGTGACATTGTGCCTTCTGCTCGATCTTCTGATTACGGTGCCGGTATATTTGTGATCCCGGCCATCGAATTGCGCGGCGTCGACCTGGAGTTTGGTGACAGAGTGGTCGCAGGGCTGGAATTTGCCGTCGAACAAGGCGAATGTTTGGCCTTGGTGGGTGCGAGCCGGTCGGGGAAGAGCCTCATTTTGGAGCTCTGTGCCGGGTTGCACCGCCCTCTCAAAGGCCACGTTTTGGTGTGGGGCGATGACTGGGCTGCGTTGTCGGACGACGAAACGGCGGTCCTGCGACGACGGGTGGGCACAGTGCTTCAGCAAGCGGGCTTATTGAGCAACGCAACGCTGTTCAACAACGTCGCGCTGCCCGTCCGCTATCATCGTCCAGGTTTAACGGACCGCGAAGTGGAGCGTGCGGTGATGGCGCACTTAGAGCCCCTGGGGCTGGCGCAGTTTCGCGGGTATTTCCCGGCGCAGTTGAATCCCGGAGAAATGCGGTGCGCTGCGATTGCGCGCGCGATGGTGCTCGGCCAAGAGTTATTGCTCCTCGACGATCCGATCACCGGGTTGGACGCCGGGATGGTGCTTCGGCTGCGCGAGCATCTTGTTTCATGGCGACGCGCCGCACCCACGACCATCCTGACAACGCACCGGGCTCCTTCGCCGTTGATGGAAATCGTGGATCGTGTGGCGCTGCTCGAAGAGGGGAGTATTCGATTGATCGAGCCGCGTGCGGCATTGCTCCAGCGGGGCTCGCCCGAAATCAGCGCCTATGTTAGCTAGCGCCAAGCCGGTTGTGAACTCACGAGGCTCTTTATGAAGATGCATTATTCACACACGTTGTCTCACACGCGCATTGCGCAGATTGTCGGCACGTTCGTGGCCATCCCGTTGTTCGTGCTGGCGATCGTCGGAATCTTCATGGCGAAGGCGGAACACGTGTTCGAACGGAAGTACAGTCTCACCACGACGCTGAGCAAATCCTACGGCCTTGAGCCGGGCGCGCCGGCGTTGATGTCAGGCATTCCGATCGGCCGCGTGGACCAGGTGGATTTCAACGAACAGGGCAGGGTGGTCGTGACGCTGTTGCTGCGGAGCCGCTATCAAAACCTCGTTCGAGACGACTCCGAAGCGCGTATCACAAAAAGCGGCGTGGTGGTGGGTCAAACACAGATCGAGATCGCTCAAGGAAACCCCGCCCGGCCGATGTTGACCGATGGCGCCATACTGAAGGCAGCCGAACCAAAAGATGTTGCCGAATTGATCAGCGAAGTCGAGCCCATCCTTCAGGCGGTCAAGCAAACGCTGCTCAGAGTGGAAGCCATCACGCAAGACGTTCAGACCACGGTGCAAGCCGGGGGCAAGGCACTGGAGCAGGTGGCCAAGGCGGCCGATCAATTGCCGGACGTCGTCGGCTCGGTGCAGCGCACCGTCGCGTCGGTGGAAGAGACGGCCGCATCTCTTCCGGACATGACACGGTCGGTGAAACACAGCCTGGCTTTGGTGGACCAGATCACCGGGAGCGTGACGGCCACGACGGCGAAACTCCCCAGCGTCATCGACAGTGCGGGAGAAACGATGAAAAGCGTGCGGTCTCTCACGGTTGCCGTGACCGAGGCGACACAGGAACTGGGACCGCTGCTGCAAACGACTCATGCCGCTCTTGACGACGTGTCGACCCTTGTCCGTGGCGCGAAGAATACATTCCCGTTCAGCCGTTTTGCCCAGAACGCCGGTCCACCCCCCTCGCCGAGCCACTCCCTCCCGCTGATCAATCTCCGCGGCGACCAACTTGCCCGGTGAAACGGAGTGAGGGACATGTCGTGAGTGCTGCGGTCGGATTGGTCGCTCTGCTGATCGCGGGCTGCGCCGGCGATAATCCCCCTGAGGCTCCGAGGCCGCTGCAAATGAAGATGCAGTCGCTGCAGGGGCAAGGGCGGCAATTTTTGGCGCGTGCCGACGGACGGAGAGCGAAGCAGTCATTCGAAGCCTCCAAACAATTGGCCGAGAGCCTTGATGATGTCCGTGGGGTGATCGCTTCGCTCAATGACCTCGGTGATGCGGCCGTTGTGGAGGGACGGTTGCAGGACGCATTGGCCTTGCATCGCCGAGCGGCCGAGCTCGCCGATGGAATGGGTGAGCCTGAAGTCCTTGTCCAAAGCCACGACCGCATCGGCGCCGTCCAATTGCGGCTCGGACGGCCGGATGAGGCGTCATTTTCCTTTGCCCGGGCGCTGGGAGCGGCGGAGCGACTCGGGGATCCTGTGCTCCACGCCGTGGTTTTGAACAATATCGGGCTCACCCATCTGTTACATGGGGACTGGAACCGAGCCAACGAGGCGTTCCGGAAGGCCTTGGAGCTGAACCGAATGCACGGGCAGCAAGGCGCGCAAGCCGTCAACCATGCCAATCTGGGTCTTGTCGCGGAAGGCCGGCAACAATGGGAAGAAGCGCGGCTGTCCTTCGAGGCGGCTTTGGTACTCGACAAGGCGACGGAGCAGGCTGCTGCCATCGCCGCCGACTTGTCCAAATTGGCCAGACTCGCGGAGCGCCTGGGTCGGCCGAACGAAGCCAGGGACTATGCTGAGCGGGCATACCGCAGCTTTCGCGCACAGGGCCGGACCGCGCCCGCGCGTGAAGAGCTGACTTGGCTGTTGGATTTGGCGAAGCGGGGTGGATTGACCGATGAAGTCGCCCGGCTTGAGCGGGAACAGGCATCGTTGGCGGACGCTCCATCACGGCACAGCGAGCCGTAAAGGGCTACTTGATCGCGACGGCCTTGACTTCTTTGTAGGTGGAATGGCCTTGAAAAACCTTTTGAATACCGTCCTGAACGAGCGTCGTCATCCCTTCCTCGACAGCTAGACTCAGCATATCCTCTGTCCGGGCTTTCGACTGCACCAGCCGCTTCATTCGATCGGTCCCCATCAGCAGCTCGTGTAAAGCGACTCGTCCTTTGTAGCCAGATCTGTTGCAGCTGTCGCACCCTCGGCCCCGATAGAGGCGGAAAGTGTTGTCGAACTTGATGCCGAGCTTGTCCCACTGCTCTGGTCCATACCCCAGCCGGAGCTCCTCATATTCTTCTTGCGTACCTTGATACTGTTCGCGACAGTCTTTGCAGATCCGGCGCGCGAGTCGTTGGGCAAGCACGCCGAGCATGGCGTCGGCGAAGCTGAATGAGTCGCAGCCCATGTCCAGCAAGCGAGTGACGGTTTCGACGGCACTGTTGGTGTGCAGGGTGCTCAGCACCAGGTGCCCGGTGAGAGACGCTTCGATGCCGATGTCGGCGGTTTCTTTGTCCCGCATCTCACCGACCATGATGACGTCCGGGTCGGCGCGCAGGAACGCGCGCATGGCCGCGGCGAAGGTAAAATTGATCTTCGGCTGCACCTGTACCTGCCGGAGTCCATATTGCGTGATTTCAACGGGATCTTCGGCCGTCCAGATTTTGATGTCCGGTGTGTTGATATGTCCGAGAACGGAGTGGAGCGTGGTGGTCTTACCGGACCCGGTGGGACCGACGCAGAGGATGATGCCGTATGGTTTTTCGGCGATCTTGATCAACTCCTTGAGGTTCCGCTCCGAAAACCCCATCTTGTCAAGCGGCAACGGCTCGCTGGCGGCCAGTAGGCGCATGACGACGTCTTCGTTGTAGCCGGCCGTGGGAATGGTGGCGACGCGCAGCTCGATTTCCTTGTTCTCGCCCAACTTGAATTTGATTTTGCCGTCCTGCGGCTTTCGCCGTTCGGCGATGTCGAGGCTTGCCATGATCTTGAGGCGAGACACGATCGCGCGTCGATAGCTTTGCGGGATCTTCATGTACTCAAAGCAGTTACCGTCGACCCTAAAGCGGACCAAGGTCTCGCGCCTGTCGCCGTACGGCTCGATGTGGATGTCCGAGGCTCCCTGCCGGTAAGCATCGGCGATAATTTGATTTGCCAGTCGGACAATTGCACTGTCGTTCTCGTCCAGTCCGGAGGTGCTGGAGGGATCCTCTTGCGCTTCCGCTTGGGCTTCGCTGACCAGCTCACCAAGGATGTCGGACACGTTTTCATTGAGCTTGCCGCCCGTGGCATCCGCCTGGCCCGTGGCGGAAAGCAAGAACTGGGCGATGTCGCGACGAAGGCTGACGGCGAACCGGATGTTCAGGCCGGGGAAGGTGCGCTTGATGTCCTGGACTCGGTCGAGATCGCCCGGATCGTCCGTGAGGATCTCGATGGACGTGCGATCCCGTTTCAACGGCATCCAATGGTTCTTTTTCAGGTAATCGAGGTTGAGGTTCTTCAGCAGCTCGACGTCGACGATCGTGCGCTCGTTGTATTCGATGTAGGGACATTTGTGAAACTGGGCGAGGGATTTTCCGATCTCCACCTTGGGCACTTTGTATTTCTCGATGAGGATGGATTCCAGATCAGAGATCCCTCTTCGGGATTCTGCAATGGCGGCCTCCAACTCATTCTGGGTGACGCGGCTGTTGGCGACGAGCAGGTCGAATTTCGTGGGCGTCTTCTTCGACAGCTTGCGGAGATTGTAGAACGCGATGCCAAGCGCTTTGGCGATTTCGGCGACCGATTCCTCGTCCTTTCGAGTAAATCGGCCGCCGCTTTTCTTGTTGAGGAGCTGGAGGACGCCCATCAGGTACTTGTTGTCGGCGACGATCGGATAGGTGAGCACTTGCTTCGTCTTAAAACCCGTGCGCTTATCGTACGAGGTATCGTGCACCAGCGACGGATGAATGCCCTGAAGCTCGGGCTGGTTGTAGGCATCGGCGATGTTCACGGGACGGAGATACTTGGCGCAGAATCCCGCCAGACTTTGCTCGGTGATCGGGATGCGTACTTCCTGAACGGTGTCCACGTGGGGAACCTTGGAGAATATTTCCTTCTTCTCCGGGTCGACGGCGAACAGCGTCAGGTCTTCGGCATCGAAGAGACTGAGAATGTCGTGATGGAGGTCGAGCAAAATCTGATCGAGGTCGCTCGCGGCGTGAATCTGGTTGGTGATTCGCTTGACGTGCTCGGCGTACTCTACTTTCTGCTGCAATTCGTGAAGATTGTGAGGCATCGCTTTCGATTGCATTGAACTGTCTCCGACCGGCTCCCACCGGCCCGCGACGTGGGTTTGGTTGAACGATGAACGGATGGCGACGGAGGAGACGCCCGAACCGTTCCTTGCGGAGAACGATTGTGAGTCTAGCCCAATGAGGGCGGAAGGCAAGCGAAAGGTGGATTCGTGTCGGGAGATCGAAGAAGGAACGTCCCTGCAAAGTCAGCGGAGGAGTCCCGGCAAGGACAAGATGCGGGCGACTGCGGCCTCGGGCGGAAGCTTTTCGACTGTGCCGTCTTTGCGGGTTTTCAGCTCCACTGTGCCCTGAGCCAAGCCCTTGTCGCCCAGCACGAGCTGGTAGGGAATGCCGATCAAGTCGGCGTCGTTGAACTTGACTCCGGCGCGCTCTTCGCGATCGTCCCACAACACCTCGACTCCGGCCGCCGTCAATGAATCGTACAGGGATTGAGAGGTGGCGGTGATCCGTTCGGACTGGCTGAGTGGCAGTAAATGGACATGAACAGGCGCAATCGGCGCGGGCCAGATGATGCCTTTGGCATCATGATTCTGCTCGATGGCGGCCGCGGCGGTTCGGCCCACTCCGATGCCGTAGCACCCCATCACGGCGAGACATTCCTTGCCCTGGGGATCAAGGAACGTGGCGTTCATGGCCTTGCTGTACTTTGTCCCAAGCATGAAGACGTGACCAACCTCGATGCCTTTTGCAACCTTCAGCGTGCCGTCATGTCGAGGTGAGGGATCGCCCGCTTTCGCGTTGCGTAGGTCCGCAAACTGGTCGACCGTGAAGTCACGACCGTGGTTCGCGTCCACGTAATGGGTATCCGCCTTGTTGCCGCCGACCACGACGTTCCGCATCGCCTTGACGGCTGCGTCCGCCACGATGCGGACGCCCGTCAACCCGACTGGCCCTGCAAAACCGACCGGAGCATCCGTCGCTATTCGGACGTCCTCCGGGTCGGCCAGCGCGATTTCCGGGACTCCCAAAAGCCGCCTCAATTTTATTTCGTTGACGTCGTGATCGCCGCGGATCAGCACCGCGACGATCTCCTTCCCCGTGGCATACAAGAGAGTCTTGACGAGTTGCTGCGGGGCGATCTTCAGGAAGCCGGTGACTTCCTCGACCGTGCGCCGGTTCGGTGTGGCGACGGCTTGCATCGGGCGGAGCGAAGCCGAATCTGATTCCGGCGGAGGCAGGACTTCCGCCCGTTCCACGTTGGCGGCGTACGTCCCCTGCTCGCTGTAGACGATCGTTTCCTCCCCGGTCTCGGCAAGCACCATGAATTCGTGTGATGACGTTCCGCCAATCAGTCCCGTGTCGGCTTCCACGGCCCGGAAGGTCAAACCGCAGCGCGTGAAGATCCGCTGATAAGCGTCGTACATTTTTTGGTAACTGACCCTGGCGCCGGCCTCGTCCCGGTCGAAGGAGTAGGCGTCTTTCATGATGAATTCGCGGCCGCGCATCAAACCGAAGCGCGGGCGGATTTCGTCACGGAACTTCGTTTGTATCTGATAAAAATTCAAGGGCAGTTGCCGATACGACCGCACCTCGCGTCGGAACAGGTCCGTGATGATCTCCTCGTGGGTGGGTCCCAAGCAGAAATCTCGCTCGTGCCGGTCTTTGAACCGCAACAGTTCCTTGCCGTAAAAATCCCACCGTCCGGTCTCCAGCCACAGTTCGGCCGGGGATGCGATCGGCATCAAAAGTTCCTGCGCGCCGGCCCGGTTCATCTCTTCCCGGATGATCTGTTCCACCTTGCGAATCACTCGCAGGCCGAGCGGCAAGTAGGTGTAGATCCCAGCGGCCACCTTCCGAATGAGGCCCGCGCGGAGCATCAAGCGATGGCTGACTGTCTCCGCTTCGCCCGGATCTTCTCGCAAAGTAGGGATGAGTATTTGAGAGGTGCGCATGTCTGGACAAAGCTTTCAGCTGTCAGCCATCGGCTGGCAGCATCCGGATACGGGAATGGAGATGTTCGGATCGCCTTGAAGGTAATTAGGGATTGTTAACGGGAAAAGATCCTTTCCAGATCGTTCCAAAACGCGAAAATCATGATGCCGACCAGCAAGACCAGGCCGACTTGCTGGGCCAATTCCCGCTGGCGCTCCCCCAGCGGCTTGCGCAGCACGCCTTCGATCATGAAAAAGAGGAGGTGGCCGCCGTCCAGGATCGGGATCGGCAGCAGGTTGAGCACGCCCAAATTGATGCTGAGGATCGCGATGAGGAACACTACGTTCGAGGCGCCTTGAGCCGCCGCCTCACCCGAAATATTGGCGATCGTCAACGGGCCGCCGATGTTTTTGCTCGAAATGTCGCCCACGATCATCTTATAGATGCCGACGACCGTAAGCTCCGTCCAGCCCCACGTCGCTTCCAACCCTTGATAGAGGGCGAATAAGGGATTGTCGGACCGGATCAACGACCGTCCGGGTCCGGAGATGCCGATTTTCCCAACTTCGACCGACTGGCCGTTCACCACCGCCTTATCCGGAGCAGGGGTCACGGTCAATGCCGTGCGGTGCCCGTCTCTCAGTACTTCGACACGAAGCGCCTTGTTGGGGTTGTCCTTCACCAGCGACGTCATCTGAGACCAGGTGTGTATGGCTCGGCCTTCGATGTTGACGACACGGTCGCCCGGTTGAAACCCCGCTGCCGCGGCGGGAGAGCCGTTCATCACGGCGGTCACGACAGGCGGAGTTTCCTCTACCCCCAGGTAGAAGGTGTCGTTCTCTCCGCCCGAAGGCTGGTCATGCCCCGGCATCGGGATCGGCGTGACCGCGATGGTCTTGGGCTGACTGTCCCGCTTGATTTCTAATGTGAGCGGTTCCCCCTTGCTTTTGGCCACCGCGTCCAACAGCTCGGTACGAGTTGAAATTTCCTGACCGTTCACCTTACTCACGTGGTCGCCGATTTGGAGCCCGGCTGCATCGGCGGGAGAGCCCGGCATAAGCGCCTCGATGTCCGGGGTCAAATCCCGAAAACTGGGCACGAAGAGCGGCGCGCCGGTGGACAGCCAGCCGGCGAAGATCAAATAGGCGAGGATGAAATTGAATCCCGGGCCGGCTGCGACGATGAGAATCTTGCCGAAGAGGGACTGGTGCGCAAAGGAACGCTTCCGGTCGTCCGGTGTAAGGGCCTCCGACTCCTCCTCTCCGAACAACTTCACATATCCGCCCAACGGGATGGCGGACACCAGGTATTCCGTCTCGCCCACTTGCCTCCCCACGAGCTTGGGGCCGAACCCCAGCGAGAATTTCAAGACTTTCACGCCGACCCAGCGGGCGGCGAGGAAGTGCCCGAGTTCGTGAAAGGCGACGAGTACGCCGAGAACGACGAGAAACCACCAGGCTTTCTGCAGCAGCAGCCAGATTGTATCGGGTGACCAGGCGATGAGATTCATAGCGTCCACTGTACCATTGAAGTTTTGAAAATGAAAATGGGCTGTGTGTTAACGAGCCAGGGTGTGGACGAGGGACTCCGCCTTTTCACGGGCCCACCGGTCGGCCTCCAAGGCGTCCTCCACTGATCCCACGTTGCGCGGCTGGTGCGCATCCATCGTCTGTCGAATGATGTCGGCGATGTCCAGGAAACGGAGGCCGTCGTTGAGGAATGCCTCCACGGCCACCTCGTTCGCCGCGTTCATCGCAACCGGCATCGTCCCGCCGATCCGAAGGGATTCGTACCCCAGGCGGAGGCAGGGAAACCGGTCGTGGTCCGGCTTTTCGAAGGTCAGCTTGCCGGATTCCGTCAAGTCGAGGGAAGGAAGATCCAGTGCCATCCGTTCGGGATAACGCATCGCATAGGAAATCGGTGTCCGCATGTCCGGCAGGCCCAATTGCGCGATCACCGAGCGGTCGACGTATTCGACCAACGAATGAATGATGCTTTCGCGGTGGATCAGTACGTCGATTTGTGATTCGGGGATGTCGAAGAGCCAGCGCGCCTCGACGACTTCCAGGCCTTTGTTCATGAGCGTCGCGGAATCGATCGTGATCTTCGCGCCCATTTTCCAATTCGGGTGCTGGAGCGCGCGCTCTCGGGTGACCGTCAGCAGTTCCTCCATGGAGAGCGTCCACAGCGCGCCGCCGGAGGCGGTCAGAATCAAACGCCGAACGTCCTCCCGGCGATGCCCTTCAAGACTTTGAAAAATGGCACTGTGTTCGCTGTCCACGGGAAAAATCCGCACGCCGTGCTTCTTCGCTTCCTCCTGCATCAACTTGCCCGCCATGACCATCGGCTCCTTGTTGGCGAGCGCGATGTGTTTGCTGGTACGGATGGCCGCGAGCGTTGGAACGAGCCCCGCTCCTCCCACGATTGCGGAGATCACCAGTTCGGCGCCGGGCATCGCGGCGACTTGGCTCACGCCTCCCGCCCCGGCGAAAATGTCAACGTTGAGGCCGCGGCACCGAGTCCGAAGACGTTCGGCGGCCGGTTCATTGGACAACGCGACCGCTTTCGGTCGGAAGGAGCGTATCTGTTCCTCGAGTTTCTCGTCGTTGCTGCCGGCGGTCAGGCCGATCACTTCAAATTCGCCGCGGCAGCGTTCGACGATATCCAGCGTATTGGTGCCGATGGACCCGGTCGATCCCAGTATGATGATGCGCTTCATGGCGACTCCTTACTGGAGTGGTGCGGCCCTGCAGACCGCTGTGACATAGTAGTAGAATGCGGGCGCGGTGAACAAGAGACTATCAAGCCGGTCGAGCACGCCGCCGTGACCCGGAATGAGCCCCCCTGAATCTTTGACTCCCGCGCTCCGTTTCAACGCGGATTCCGCGAGATCTCCGGCGAGTCCCACGAAGGTCAACCCGACGCCGAGCATCATGCAATCCGTCGCGGTGAAGGAGTCCAAGAACCACAGCTTGGCCGCAAAGGCCGCCAGGACGGCGAAGAGCAGGCCCCCGACCAGACCCTCCACCGATTTCTTCGGACTGATCTTCGGAGCCAGTTTGTGTCGGCCGAAGAGCGTCCCTGCGTAATACGCTCCGGTGTCCCCGGCCCACGTGACCAGGAAGAGAAAAAAGACCATGAGGTCCCCTTGGTGAAGCGATCTGGTGCGGATCATATAGCCGAGTGTGAGGCCGAGATACAGTACCCCCAACAGGAACACGGCACTGTCCGTTACGCTCTGGGACAACTCCTGCCGGACGATGAGCGGCAACATCAGGGCCAGCACCACCACGAAGAGCAGGACCTCCGGCATCGGCCACGACCACAGGGCGGCGGCAAGGACACAAGTCAGTGATCCGGCGCCGAGCACGAGAAAAGGAGCGCTAGCGCGGGCGAACAACCGAAGAAACTCGTAGAAGGCCAGAAGTCCCGCGATCCAGACGAGCGAGGCGAAGGCAACGGGCGGAAGATGGCGGACGGCGACATAGAAGAACGGTATGAAGAGCAGCGCGGTATAGACCCGTTTCCGGTCGAACCGCGCGGCGGCGGGAATAGGGCGCAGGGGAGGACGATCGCCGGCTCCGCCTTCGATGCTGTCTGGAATCCCCACGCGGGTTATGAGGAAACGGTGCTAAGGACCCGCCCGAACCGCCGCTCCCGCCGTTGATATTCGAGCAGGGCCAAGAGAAGCTCACGCCTGCGGAAATCCGGCCAAAGCGTCGGTGTGAAGTAGAGCTCGGTATAGGCGAGTTGCCAGAGAAGAAAATTGCTGATGCGCGTTTCGCCGCTCGTACGAATCAAGAGATCCGGATCGGCAAGGTCGGGGGCATAGAGATATTGCTGAACCACCGCGTCGTCGACCTCTTCCGCTTGCAGCTTGCCGTCGCGCGCGTCACGGACCATGTTCCGAACCGCGTCTACGATCTCGGCCCGCCCGCCGTAGCTCAGCGCGACGGTCAGCAGCAATTTGTCCAAATGGGCGGTTTCCTGCTCGGTCGTGCGCACCCATTGAAGGGCCGTGGGGGGAAGCGACTCGACACGCCCGATCGTCCGGAACCGCACTCCTTGTTCAACCAAGCTGGACCGTTCCGTGGACAGGTAATGTTCGAGGAGCCCCATCAAGGCTTCGATCTCCTGGGTCGGCCGATTCCAATTTTCCTGGGAGAATGCGTAGATCGTCAGGGCCTGAATGCCCAGTTCCATGCAGACCGTGATGATTTCTCGTACCGACTTGATCCCTTCCCGGTGGCCGGCGATCCGGGGAAGGCCGCGGAGCTCCGCCCACCGGCCGTTCCCGTCCATGATCACGGCCACATGCCTGGGAAGAAGGTCGAGTTCCAATTTGGCGGTCAATTCGGAATCCGATAGGCGATGAAGGCTAGATTCAGTCTGTCGCATGGAAGTTCGGACAATATCCTTTCCAAGTCCTAGAAGGTGAGCCGGCAGGTGAGAGCTGAGCAGAGTCTACTGAGGGGGTCCCTAAAAGTCAAACCATATTTGGTAAATTCCCTGCAAAACCCTTGAGTTGGCGCATGTTGGATTGCGCGCCTCAAAACGAATCGGCTATACTGCGTTCTCACTTCTGTGAAAGGATCTCCCCACATTATGAGCATTCCGGAGCCGATCCATATCGCCCGCTTCGGGCTGACGGAAAGCGAAGTACAACTGGCGCTCGGACGGGTCAAGGTCCGGGACGTCGATTATGCAGACCTGTATTTCGAGTCGTGCGTGTCCGAATCCGTATCCATGGAAGAAGGCTTGGTGAAACGAGCGGCCAAGAGCGTGTCCCAGGGAGTCGGAGTGCGCGCGATAGCAGGCGAAAAGACGGGGTTTGCCTATTCCGATGAGCTGACCAGAAAGGACCTTGAGCTCGCCGCCGATACCGCTCGGTATATTGCCAACTCGCCCAGCGGTTCGGAACCGGTATGCGTACAAGGGCAGCGGCGGCCGGTGCACGATCTTTATCCGATCGATCGCGCCAGGGCCGAAGTGGCCACCGCCGATCGCGTGGCACTACTCAACGCGATCGATGCCGAGGCGCGCCGCTACGATTCCCGCATCAAGAATGTCATGGCTTCCTTCAATACCGAATATAAATTGGTGGTGGTCGCGACCACCGAAGGCACTCTGGTCGGCGATGTACAGCCGCTTTCGCGGCTTCAGGTGACCTGTATCGCCGAAGAAAACGGAAATCGCCAGGTGGGGACGTTCGGCGGCGGGGGGCGGGTCGGCTTCGAATTTTACCGCGACGCGGACCGGTACCTGCACTTTGCGAGGGAGGCGGCGCGCGAAGCGATTTTGAACCTCTCCGCGGTCGAAGCGCCGGCGGGCGTCATGCCGGTGGTACTGGCCGGGGGATGGCCCGGGATCCTGCTGCACGAGGCGATCGGCCACGGATTGGAAGCCGACTTCAATCGTAAAAAGACTTCCGCCTTCTCGAGTCTGCTGAATACGCGCGTTGCGTCGGAGGACTGCACCATCGTGGACGATGGGACGCTGCCTTTCCGCCGCGGCTCACTCAACATGGACGACGAAGGGACGCCGACGAGCCGCACGGTGCTGATCGAGCGCGGCATTCTCCGCGGGTACATCACCGACAAGCTCAATGCGCGATTGATGGGCATTCCCTTGACGGGCAACGGCCGGCGAGAGAGCTACCAAAGCGTTGTTCTGCCGCGCATGACGAATACGTTCATGCTGGCCGGGGATTCGGATCCGCAGGACATTCTCCGGTCGGTGAAGCGCGGGCTTTACGCCGTGTCCTTCGGCGGCGGACAGGTCGACATCACCAACGGCAAATTCGTCTTTTCTGCCAGCGAAGCGTATCTCATCGAGGAAGGACGGGTCACAAAACCGGTAAAAGGCGCGACGTTGATCGGCAATGGCCCGGAGATTTTGACCAAAGTTTCGATGGTCGGACATGACTTGAAGCTTGATGAGGGGATCGGCACCTGCGGGAAGGAGGGGCAATCCGTACCGGTGGGCGTGGGATTGCCGACGATCAAGATCGATGAAATCACCGTCGGGGGAACCCAGGGGCAGTGAAGGGCTACAGGGGGAAGGGGGGAAGGTGAAGGGACGGGAGTTGGACAAGTCGAGAGAAAGCGCGTTAACGAAGCGGGAAGGCTCGGGCTTTGCCGAACTGGCGGCCGATCTGCTTGCGCGTGCGAAGCAATGCGGGGCAACCGAGGCTGACGTCGTGGTGGCCGACGGGGAGACGTTTTCCGTGCAGGTGCGGATGGGTTCGGTCGATCGTTTGACCAAGGCACGGGAGAAGCGGTTGGGGTTGCGTGTCTTCGTCGGAAAGCATTCCGCCAGTTCCTCCACGTCTGATTTCTCGAACGATTCGCTCGATCGATTCGTCAGCGAGACCTGCACCTTGGCCAAGGCCGTCGTCGAAGATCCCGTGTCGGGACTCCCCAACCCCGATCAATTGGCCACCGACCAGCCGGATTTGGACCTGTACGATCCCACTAGGTTGGAAACCGAGTTTCAGATCGAGCAGGCCCGGCGGGCTGAGGCGGCGGCGTTTGCAACCGATTCCCGCATCACCAACTCCGAGGGAGCCGACTTCGATTCATCCGCCGGCCGTGTCGTGCTCGGCAATAGTCATGGGTTCATCGGCGAGTATCGAAGCTCCAGCTTCTCCGTGTCCGTGTCGCCGGTCGCCACGGAGCCGGAGACAGGGGCGATGCAGCGCGATGCCTGGTACGGCGTTCAGCGGAAGTTTTCGAGGCTGGAATCGCCCGAATCGATCGGTGAGGAAGCCGCCAGGCGAACCGTCCGGCGCTTGGGTGCCAGGAAGGTCTCGACGAAACGGGTGCCGGTCGTCTTTGATCAAGAAACCGCCGGCAGTCTGCTGGCCAACCTGTGCAGCGCCGCCTCCGGTTATTCTCTCTATAAAAGGGCGTCGTTTCTGGTCGGTCAGCTCGGGGTGAAACTCGCGCCGGATTTTGTCACCGTGTACGACGATGGACGCATGGTCGGGGGGTTGGGCTCTCGCCCGTTCGACGGGGAAGGAGTCCCCACCAGGAAGACCGCGGTATTGGAACGCGGCGTGCTGGAGAGCTATCTTCTCGACACCTATTCCGGGAAAAAACTGGGGCTGGCCTCGACCGGCAACGCCTCGCGCAGTGTGGGCGAAAGCCCCTCGGTAGGGCCGACGAATTTTTATCTCGTGCCGGGCACGCAGAGCCGCGAGCAAATCGTCGCATCGGTCAAGGATGGTCTGTATGTGACCGAACTGATCGGCTTTGGAATCAACATGGTGACCGGCGATTATTCCCGCGGCGCCGCTGGTTTTTGGATCGAAAACGGCGAGCTGGCGTATCCGGTGGAAGAGATCACGATCGCCGGCAATCTAAAAACCATGTTTGCCTCGATCGAGACGGTCGGCAGCGATCTCATCTTCCGCGGACGGATCGCAAGCCCGACGCTCAAGATCGCCGAGATGATGGTCGCTGGCAATTGAGAACTGACGGCGTTTGGCCGATGGCCAAAACGGCGTGCGAGTATACGGGTTTTTCTCCTTGCCATTCGCCGGAGGCTGTCACCATCCGCTCTTTTCTGTGTGGGAGGTGGGTCATGGCTGAGTCGATCAGAGAAACGATGGTGCAATATCCGAGCGAGGGGGTCACCGTTCGAGCCTACGTCGCGGCTCCACAGACCAACGGACGGCGCTCCGCGATCATCGTCGTCCAGGAGTGGTGGGGGCTCGATGATCACGTGAAAGACATCGCGCGGCGGTTGGCGGCGGAGGGCTATGTGGCGATCGCCCCGGATCTGTATTCGCGGCTACAGAACGAAGTCGTCCCGATCAGCAATCCGAAGAGGGCCGGGGAACTGATGGGCAAGTTGAAACAGGAGGACGGGCTCAGGGATTTGAACGCCACCGTGATGTATGTCAAATCGGCGCCCGAAGTGGACCCGGCCCGCATCGGTGTGGTCGGCTTTTGCATGGGTGGTTCGTACACCCTCCTGTTGCCGTGCGTGAATCCGGACATCAAAGCTGCCGCGCCTTTTTACGGACAGGTGCCGAATCCGGATATGCCGCTGCAAAAGCTTGCTTGTCCGGTTCTTTATATCTACGGGGAAGACGACGGTTGGATTACCAAGGCGGACGTGCAACGACTGGCGAGCGCGCTGAAAAAATATAACAAGACCGGCGAGATTAAGACGTACCCCGGCGCGCCTCACGCGTTTTTCAACGACACCAGGAAAGAGGTATATAGGCCGGCGGAAGCAAAGGATGCATGGCAGCGGACGTTGGCGTTCTTCAAGAAGCACCTAGCGTAGGTTGCTGAAAATGTTTCCAACGGCGTTTCTCGGCTCACCTCCGGTGTCCGTTGGAAAGCCGTTTTGAGATCTTATCGTGCGCAACAGCCGGGAGCAGGCTCGCTTCAGGATATTGGTATGGCGAGATTGGCTGTAGAAGACTTTTCCGGAACGCCGCTGAGCCTGGTCTATATTGCGGGGAACGTGCCGGACGCCGAGCAGGCTGAACGAGTGCTGACCGAGCAGGGAATCGATTATGCCTTGCGGCTGGAGCCGTTCAGAAAAGACACGCTGTTGGGGACTATCCTGGGCGGCACTTACATGGGGCTGTTCTTTTCAGTGGCGAAGAGCGAACGTTGGCGGAGTCTCGAGGCGCTCGAAGCCGAAGGATTGACGGACACATTGATTCCGGACGATGAGGACATGGAGCGTTATGGCCCTTGATAGCGAGTCGGGAAAGAAAATGCTGCAGCTGATCACGTCGCGTTACGACGATCGGCATTGGCGAAAGAAAATCGAGAAGACTCTGAGCCTGCCGCAGTCCGGCGTCGACGACCCGGTGCAGCAGCAGATCTTCATGTATCTGAAGCTCGGTCTGAAGGCCTACAAATCCCGTCGTGCTGATCCGGACTCCTGGATTATCGGCGGGTATGCGACCAAGGAAGTCATCGAGCGCGCCAAATATCAGCCGCAGCTGGTCGGTCCGTCCGTCGGCAAAGACGACGTGGCGTTCCTGGGAACGGATCCGGGGTCGGACGTCGACGAAGCGTGGTGGGATGACATGCTCGTCAGCTGGTTCGAGCAGCCGGAAGAGGAGACGCTCGGCGAGCCCCAGGAAGAAGAGCCGGACAGGGCTGAATCGAAGGACGTTCCTCAATCGCCGGGCAAGAACACTCCCGCCTGATCAATCCGCCACGATGTGTCTCGCCTGCCGGCAAGGCATTGCAGCGAGCGGCCGGAGTCAGCTTGTTGCGGTTCTTTGGCGGCCGACGGAGTCGGAAGGTTTCAGGATCCGAAGAGATCCATTTGCTGGACCTGCACGGGCAGCTCCACGTGAAGGGTCCGATCCGTGGAAGTCCCCGACGCGTCGGCTGTCGGCACACGCGGGGTGCTGTGACGGTCGAGAAATTCCTTGAGCTTCTTGAAATCCTCGCGCAGCGGCTCCATCAATCCGCCTTGGTGTAACGCGGCGGCGGGGTGGAGCAGCGGGAACAAGACGAAATCCTTCAAATAAAAAGCCTGCCCGCGCACCTTTGTGATGCCCACTTTGCGTTCAAGCAAAGTCTGCGTCGCCCAATTGCCCAACGTACAGACCAGCTTGGGGCGGATCATCATGATCTGCTGCATGAGAAACGGCTTGCACGTCTCCACTTCGTCCGGCTCGGGGTCTCGATTGTTCGGCGGCCTGCATTTGATGACGTTGGCGATATAAATCTCGCTCCTCGACAGTCCGACCGACTGGAGCAGATCGTTCAGAATCTTCCCTGCCGCCCCGACGAAGGGCTCGCCTTTTTGATCCTCATTGAAGCCCGGCGCTTCTCCCACAAACATGATGGACGCACGAGGATTTCCTACGCCGAAGACGACCTGCGTGCGGCCCAGCTTGGCGAGCTTACAGCGCTGGCAGTTGTCGAGTGATTTTCCGAGGTCTTGGAGTGCCATGGTCAATGTGATTCGATGGTAGGGCGGGGGAATATTAAAATCGCAGGACAGGGAAGTCAACGCCGAAGATCTCATCTGTGTCCTTAGTTTTCAGGCACTTAGTTTCGCGCCTTGGCGACGACGTCCGGGCAGGGAGCCAGTTCCCCCGTCCGCCACCCAAAAGAGGAATTGGAACCGCCGTTCGATATGCGTAGGCTGGGAACACCCATCATCAGCCGAGTGTCACCAATGAGCCGATCGGACGGTCGTCTATATATCTCGCGGGCGGTGCCATGCTGTCTGACCTGGTTGCTCGCCCTGGCCGCGATCGCAGGATGCCAGTCTCCCCCTCGATCGATGCCGGCGATGGAGCACCAGATCGAGGCCGAAATACCGATCGCTCCCGTTCCGGAAGACGTGCGGCGCGTGGCCGTCTTTTATCCGCGCAACGGACAGCAAGAATGGAGTTACGCCTACGGAAAGCTCGAGCAGGCGGGCTTCCAACTGAAACAGAACCGGCCCGGATTGCGCGTGCTCGATCGTCGAGAGGCG
>JBDZUK010000007.1:0-86522 GCA_040255165.1 Nitrospiraceae bacterium
CCGATCCAGCATTGTGTACGAGGGATCGTCCTGTCCGTCATTCGCGAGCTCATTCTCATGTAGCCCAGAATTTACAGAACAATCGCGCTTTCCCCCTGAGGGATTGTCGGTGGAGAGGCTCAATTCTTACAGGGGGCTCGCTCGTTAGGTCGCGACACTCCGCTTTCGGTCGGGGAATTGCCGGTCGAGGTGTCGTGTGAATCGGGATTCTGCTCGACCTCACGCCCATAATTCGCATTCTTCTTCGGTCAGAGACCCGTCGAGCGCCGGTCCACCTCATCTGGATTTGTCTGAGGGGGACCAAAGATCCCTGCCCCGATCAAACGACGAGCTGCTCTGGTCGGACCGCTCCAAGGTCGATCGGCCGAGATCTTTGTCGATTCGCTTGAGCACCTCGTCGGGAGGCTTGCCGCCGATGATGTCGCGAAACGTCATCGGATTTGCCGGGAGGCTCGTCCCTCCCGGAGGGCCGCCCGTGGGAGCGTGTCCCGGTCGGTCGTCGATGCGGAAATCGCCGCTCGGTCCGCCCGGAGTCAATTGTGCCATAGCGGAGACGCTGACCGCGGTTGCAGTCACGATGAGGAGAGGCACGAGCCATCTCATGGTGGCCTCCTGCTGTATGAGGGGGATGAGAAGGGGACGGCTCAGTTTACCATGCCCCACAAAAAAATCGGACAGGGATCCCGCTGACTCGGCTCAGCTGAGTGGGACCGCTTCGGAGGGCAGGTCCAGCAGTTTCTCCGTGGCTCGGTCTGTTTCCGATGCCGTCTCCCGCTCCAAGGGCTGTCGGCGGACCTCGCTCCCGGCTCTGCTCCGATAGACCAACTCGTCTGTCTCCAGATCATATTCGGGAATTTCCGCGCTCTCCCATCGCTGCTCGAAGTAGTGAGCATAAAGGGTGTAGAGGCCGTGGTCCTTGCGGTTGTGCCGCAAGACATACTCCGGCATGGTCTGAACGTCCAAATCGGCATGGTAGTGCTGAAGCCAGAGATAATCTCCCAGGATGACCATTTTGACCAACGGCGGGTCTGCATACAGTTTGAGTTTGACGGCCTTTCCCATGGCTCGGAGCCGTTTGAGCAGGGCGATGCTTTGCCGGACCTCATCCCGGAACGCGGCAAGCGTGTACTCGGGATGGGCGACGGCCCGAATGCGCGCGCTCGCCTCGGGGCTGTAAGGATTCACCAGCAGAATTTTGGCGCCGAGGCACTTGTCGAGGACCGACGAGAGGTCGCCGACTTGGTCGACAAACGTGCTGTGGCCGCTGGACCCCATCACCATGATGGTGCGGCCGGTCCCTTGTTCTTCCTTGAGTCGTTTGATCCGTCGCTGCGCGCCGCGGGCGCGCCGAGGGGAAAAGGAGACGAGACCCGCACCGGTGGCCGCGGCTGCGAGGGTGCGGTCGCGGATGCTGCGATGGACATAGCTGAATCCCGCGATCAACAGGATGGCCACGGTCATTTCTACGGCGATGAGCGAGAGCTTGTTCTGCTCCACCCGGGACCACAGCGATAAGAATTGCCTGGCGCCGGCCGGAAGGAGGAGCGCAATGCCTGCGCTGAGAGCGACGACGACGATGTGGTAGAGACTTCCTGCCGCCTTACGAACGAACGTCCGAACTGCCGGCCACGGTTCATGAAACAATGATGCACCTCTTTGAAGTTATACGAACACGCCTCGCGATCTGTCGGAGATCAATGCGAGCGCCGGGCGTTTACGCCGTCGGGGTGTGCTCAGCGGAGGCGGGACAAAAAAAGATCGCGCCACACTCCCTGTCTGCCGGGGATTCCCGCCCCCCAAGCCCAGGAGGTCTTACGCGATCGAGCCTCACGGTAGCACGGACAGCCGGGTGACGCAAGCGCGTCTCACCCTTCGCAGGTCTTTCGACTTGTCCGTTTTGAAGCGGTGTGCGGCTGCTCGAGAGTCGCGAACTGAACCAGCCGACGGAAACCGTTCACGAGCGCGGCTTCCGGGATTCGTGACAGACCTTGTTCTGGATCTCCCGCAGATAATACAGAATGATCTCGCACTCTTCCTCGGTCAGAGGTGGTTCAAGCGCGGGACAAGCCAAGAGATGTTCGCAGCATCGGATGTAATTTTTGACGGCTTCCCGAGGTTCAGCCATGGCGCCCACGCCTTTCGATCCGGGCGGTCGCCGACCAGGGCCGCAAACGGGAACTTCTCGACGAAGTCAGTGACTACAACGAGGCTTAGCTATGGCTGATATGTCACGGCGCGGAGCGGGAACTTCTCTTGCCCCTGCCATGCACTGCTCTTTTCCTACCCAGCCTTTCGTCTTTGCTCCTACTTTCCCCTACAGTCTACGCCTGCATCACACGGGGATCAACGGAACGGCGATAGCCCATGCTCCCGGTTCGGGAAGGAAAACGCCCTGAATCCCGGGACGATTTCCCCTAGACGTGTCCGGCGCGCAAAACTAGGGATCTGCCCAGGCGCGGCGCTCGAGCCCTGTCCTTTAGTATGCGGCGGTTTGTCGGTGAAGGAATCCCGCTCTCACCGGCCCAAGGAGGGTGGATGCATCGCTCTGCTCGGATTTCAAGCAGCCGACCTGCGCTGCCGGATGCGGCCGACCGATACCGGATCTTGTTCGATTCCATCGATGAAGGATTTTGCATTGTGGAGGTGCGCTTCGACGAAATCGGAAAAGCGACGGACTACCGTTTTCTCGAGGTCAATGCGGCATTTGAGAGGCAGACCGGGTTGGTGAATGCCGTGGGCCAATGGATGCGCCGGCTCAAGCCGACCCATGAGGATCATTGGTTCGAGACCTACGGGAGGGTGGCGGTCACCGGGGAACCGGTGCGATTCGAGAGCCGTGCGGAGGCGCTGCAGCGTTGGTACGACGTGTACGCTTTCCGCATCGGCGCGCCGGACGATCGTCAGGTTGCCATCCTGTTCAACGACGTCACTGACCGGAAACGGTCCGAAGAAAGGCTGCGCCGGCGCACTGCCGAGTTCGAGACCCTGCTCAATGCGGCCCCGATGGGGGTCTTTTTGGTCGGGGCCGACTTCCGCATCGGCGAGATCAATCCCACGGCCCGTGCGGCCTTCGGAGACATTCCCGACTTGATCGGCAGAAAATTCGACGAAGTCATGCATCTCCTGTGGCCGGATGCGTTCGCCGACTACGTGGTTGAGCGGTTTCGCCGCACGTTGGCCGGCGGCGAATCTTACGTCGCTCCGGAGCAGGTAGTCGAACGACGGGACAGAGGCGTGCGGGAGGTGTACGAGTGGCAGATCCACCGTATCCCACTGCCGGATGGGGCGTACGGCGTCGTCTGTTACTTCCGGGAGATCTCGGCGCAGGTGGCGGCGCGCGAAGCGCTCAAGGCGAGCGAGGAGCGCGTGCGTCTGGCGACGAAGGCCGGCCGGGTCGGCATCTGGGATTGGGACATCGTCGAGAACCGCGTCGTGTGGAGCGAATCTCTGTCCTCGCTGTACGGCGTACGGGTGGAGGATCAACCGATGGCCGCGGAGGACTTTTTCCGCCTGGTGTATCCGGAAGACCGAGAACGGGTGGCGCAGGCCGTCGCGGACGCCGTTCGGCACGACGTTCCGTTCGAATTGGAGTTCCGCTCGGCGCGGCCCGACGGCGAGGTCGTCTGGTTGTTTACCAATGCCGTCGTGGTGCGGGAGGATGGGCGAGCGGTCCGCATGTTGGGCGCCACGGTCGATGTCACTCAGGCCAAACTGGCCGAGCAGCAGTTGAAGTCCTGGAATGCGGAGCTTGAACGGCGGGTGAACGAGCGCACGGAGAAATTGAAGCGGTCGCAGGAGCGTCTTCGCGCGTTCGCCACCGAATTGAGTCTCGCCGAAGAGCGCGAGCGCAAGCGCTTGGCGACCGAATTGCACGATTACCTCGCGCAAATGCTGGTGTTGGCCAAATTGCAGTTGGGACAGGCCGCGCGCGCGGAACCGCTGTCGGCCGTGCCCCGGGATCTCATCGCTCAAGCGGAGGACGTGCTGAGCCAGTCGCTGACGTATACCCGGACGCTCGTCGCCGACCTCAGCCCGCCGGTACTGCGCCAGTTCGGATTGCCCGCTGCGCTCCTGTGGCTCGGCAGGCAGATGAAGCGGCACGGCCTATCCGTGCGCGTGCATGTCGGCGAGCATGAGCGACTGCCGCTCGCTGAGGATCAGGCCGTCCTGTTGTTCCAGTCGGTCAGGGAGCTTTTGATGAACGTGTCGAAACACGCGAACGCCGAGGAGGCGACTGTGTCTCTGACCATGGATGACCGCTTCTTGCGCATCGAAGTGCGCGACGAAGGGGCGGGGTTCGACCAGGCCGCCGCCGGCACAGATGCCGCCGCGGCGAGCGGATCACACTTCGGCCTGTTTTCCATCCGAGAGCGCATGACGGCGCTCGGCGGCTCGTTCCAAATCGACTCGGCTCCGCGCAAGGGGACGACGGCCTGGCTGGTGCTTCCGCTCAAAGGAGAGGTAAGGGATAGAGGGGTGGGGCAGGTGGGAGCCGAGGATGCGGACCGGATGAAGCCTGACAGTGCGGAGCCGGGCGTGGACATCGCGAAGCTTGATCCGCCGCATACATTTTCCCCGGTCGATGGGTCATCCCGCATTCGCGTCCTGCTCGTGGACGATCATGCCATGGTCCGGCGAGGATTGCGGACCGTATTGGAAGAATACACGGACATCGACGTGGTGGGAGAGGCCTCGGACGGCGAGGAAGCGGTAAGGCTTGTGGAGCAATGCGATCCGGCGGTGGTCGTCATGGACGTCAACATGCCGCGGCTGGGAGGCATCGAAGCGACCGAGCGGATTCATGCCATGAGGCCGGCGGTGGCGGTGATCGGCCTGTCGGTCGAAGCCGGTTCGGACGTGCGCGCCGCGATGCTGCGCGCCGGGGCCGTCGATTTGCTGACAAAGGAATCCGCGGTGGAAGAGCTACGCCGGGCCGTCACGAAATTTCGTGACAGGCCCCGACGCCGGGTCTCACGAGGCTGAGGGGTCGGAAGCCTGGTGTAAAGACGTCAGTCCATGATCCGGAATCGGACTTCATCCGATTGCGTATAGGCGGACTCCCGTTCTCCTTCGAACAGCCCACAGCGGTAGAGGCCGGAGGGCCATCCTGATTGAGGGCGAGACAGCATGAAATAGCCTGACTGGTCGTTCATGGAGAGGACGACTTTGTCCTGCGCGACGAGCCGGGACTCCCCGTCGGCTTCGGCCGTCTCCAGGAAACATTGCGCGGTCACGGGCACGGCGTCGTACGAGGCCGACACGAGCCCGAACACCAAGTAAATCTCTTGCTGCGTCCGCGGAAAACTATCCCCCGGGTTTAACGGAATGAAGTCATGCTCCCCGGTGGGCAGGTCATCGCGCATGACTCTGCCCGCCGGAATGACATATCGAAACCGGCTGAAATCGGAGTCTCGGCCCATGAGCGAAGCGCGCGTCTCCAACGGCTTCTCCGGTTTCAGCGGCTCCGCCGCAATTTTCGCGTACAACTCGTCCTCGGACATGACGTTCGCGCCGTTCGGTGGAGGTGGGCCCGCCTCCATGGCGTCGGCGGGCACGTGAGGGCGTACGTGCTCTATCCACCGCGTTAACTTGTCTTTGTCCAGCACGCGCGTACCCTCCGGCAGCCGGATACCCTTCGTGCTCTCCTCGTATTCCACAGCCGTGTCGTACAAGATCTGAAAATGGAACAGGGCCTCCGGCCATCGCTCCAATTTCACCAGGCATTGACCCATCCGAAAGACCGTGTCCGCATAGTCCTCGTCGCTGGGCTCCAGAGTGGACATCACTTGAAAGAACGTCAGCGCTTCTTCGCAGCGGTCCAGTTCCATCAGGATGAGGCCCAACTGGTGGGCGGCCGTGGCGTCGCCGGGATTGAGCGCCAGCGCTCTCCGGTAGATCGGCTCCGCCTCCCGATAACGGCCGGCCGCGAACAACTTCCACGCGTCAGCCCGAATGGAAGCCCATTGCTCGCGCTGTTCCGGGGAGATTTTCCCGGTAAAGCCGGCCTTGAACCGCCGACCTCGTTGCGGCCCGTAAATGACCGAGAGCAGATTCTGGGCGGGGATCTCGAGCGGAGAGCCAGGGCGCAGTCGCTTCAACACGTATTGCACTTCCCGATCCGCGCCCTGCTCGTCCAGCACGTCGAACCGCGCGCGGGCCATCCCGAGCCGCCAACTCAGCAGATCGGGCACGAGCTCCACGGCCTGCCTGTACGGGCCCAATGATTCCTCAAGGCGATCCAGTTTGCGCAGCTCTTGCGCCAGCCGAAGATGAACCAGCGGGTTCTTGGCATCCAGCTCGGCAATGCGTTGCAACTCCGCGGCCGCGTCTCCGCTCTGGCCCGATCGCAGCAACACGCTCCACTTGGCCCAGTGGATGTCCAGCCGGGCCGGATTCTTCGCCAGGATTCTTTCATAGGTTTGCACTGCTTCCAGCGGGCGGCGGGAAGTAGCGAGAATGTCGCCCTGTAATTTCTGCAGAGCGAGGGCTTGCGGATGGTCTTGAATACCCTCGTCGAGGATTTCCAGCGCGCGGGGGGTTGCGCCGCTGTCCCAGACGGCTTGGGCCTGCTCCGCCACTTCTTCCGCGGACCCCGACGAAGGAGCTTCTGCGAAGGCCGAGGCGCCGACGATCATCGCGACGGCGAGCGTGGCGCAGGGCAGCGTAACGGTGAATCGATGCGCGAGCCTGGTGCAGCGGGTATCCATGGTCATGTGGTCCGGTTCGGGTGATGTGGTCCGACGTCAGGCGCGAACTGAATGTTTGCGCGATCTTTCCGCATTATAACCAAATATTCAATGTTCGTTGCGGCCGGGTGTGTGCTCATGGGAGTCAGCGCCGGAGAAAAGGATTCGGGTTTGAGCTTTTCTCTTCCGATCGGCTATCGTGCTCACGAGGCCGTCTGCCATGCAAGAAAGATTCGACACTGCCGTTCGAGATCGATTGGCTCGGCGACGGACCGAGTTGGCGAACGAGCGCACCTTGTTGGCGTATATCCGAACGGCGCTCGGGTTCGTCATCGTCGGCGTGCCCGCACTGTTGTGGCTGGAGGAGCCGGTCGTGCAGGCTATGGGTGCGGCGTCGCTGGTGATCGGCATCGTATTTCTGGGCGTCGGGATTCGGCGCTTCGTGACTCTCAGGACATCGATCAATCAAGAGCCGGACTAGATCCGCGATTCATTCGCAGAGGCTGTCCGTGATCGTCGAGCTCCATGCGTGAAGGTGCTGGATGGCCAAGAAGCTGAGCGCCGGCATTCTGCTCTATCGCGTTCGGGACGGGATGATCGAAGTCTTTCTGGTCCATCCGGGCGGTCCCTTCTGGGCGAGAAAAGATGACGGAGCGTGGTCGATTCCAAAGGGCGAATATGCCGAGGGCGATGACGCGCTTGCGGCGGCGAGGCGGGAGTTCCGGGAGGAAACGGGTTTCGAGGTGACCGGGTCTTTTCTTCCGCTCATGCCGCTCAAGCAGCCAAGCGGAAAAATCGTGTCGGCCTGGGCGGTGACAGGCGATCTCGACGCCGCGTCGCTGAAGAGCAACACCTTCGTGATGGAATGGCCTCCACGGTCCGGGAGGAATCAGGAGTTCCCGGAGGCGGATCGCGGGATGTGGTGCGATCTCGCCGTCGCGCGCACAAAACTGCAGCCGGGCCAGCGCGGCTTCCTCGACCAGTTGCAAGGGTTAATCAAGGTCCCATCCTAGGGTTCTTCCGAGTCCAGCACCTCCACCCACGCATGCTTTAACCTACATGGACGATGAGGAACGCGCCGCCTCTTCCGGGGTTACGCGTCTCCTTGGGGTCCGGCGTCACGGTTCCTCGTCGAAACCCTTGTCTGAAGCCCCGATCCAAGGACTTCCGGCGCGCCGAACCAGGGCGGCGATTGGAGGCGTCAGCCTACAAGCTTCATGAAAACACTCCATGCAGTTCGTCCCGCAACATCATTTCCGTCCGCAGGCCTACGTGTAATGGCTGAGATTCACGCGATGTTCGCCGTTGTCGTTCGGGTATCTCACTTGCACTTTTCCGCGCCCGACTTGCCTTCATAAGGAGCCGTATGCCGGGTCAGCATCGTTGCACTCAAACGATTGCGATCGCACTATCGGGATTGCTTCTCTTCGCCTGCGGCGGAGACGATGACGCCCCGCCGCCGCCCGAATGTCCGTCGAGTTACCAGTTGACGGTGCTGCCCATACCGGCCTTGTCCTCTTCCAGCAACGCTGAGGACATCAATACCGTCGGTCAGGTCGTCGGGCAAATCGGAAACGTGGCCGCGACCTGGAGCGGCGGCTCGGTTTCCGCCATACCGAATACCTTCGGCGGATTCAACAGTGTCGCGCTCGGCATCAATGACTCGGGGCACATCGTCGGCGCCGCCGAAACCGGTACCCTGAACGTGTTCCATGCGTTCCTCTTCGCGGGCGGCGTGATGACGGATCTCGGAACGCTGGGCGGGGCGAGCAGTTTTGCATCCGGCATCAACAGCGCCGGGCAGATCGTCGGCAGCTCGCAGAACGCCGGCGGTGTCACCCGCGCATTCCTCCACAGCGGCGGGGTCATGACGGACTTGCTGACGCTCGGCGGGACGTCGAGCAATGCGACGAAAATCAACAACTCGGGCCAGATCGTCGGCAGCTCCCAAATATCGGGGGATGCCGAGACTCACGCCTTTCTCCACCAGGGCGGAGCGATGACGGATCTGGGAACGCTCGGGGGAACGGACAGCCGCGGGTTTGCCGTGAACGATGCCGGTCAGGTCGTGGGGTCCTCCCGCCCGGCCGGCAGCAGCGACGATCATGCCTTCCTCTACACCGGCGGCGCGATGGTCGATATCAGCCCAGCGAAAGCGGCCGTCGCCTTGGGTCTCAACAACAGGGGACACGTCGTCGGGCGCTTCAACGTCGCGACGTCACCGACCGGCCTGCACGCCTTCCGTTATTGCGGAGGGGCGTTTATGGATTTGAATGGTTTGGTGCCCGGCGGGGGAGCGGAGCTGCTGGAGGCGTTCGACATCAACGATAAAGGAGAGATCGTCGGAAAAGGTCGTCAGTCAGGGACATCAACAGACCGGGCCGTCCTCTTGACGCCCTCATGAAGGACTCGTTACTGTGACCCGCTTGGCTGATTTTCGGTTGACCGCTCCGGCTCCTGACGCCGTCGCGCTTCCAACTCCTCGCGAAGCTTCTTCACGGTCTGATTCAATTCCTGCCCCAGCTTGCTGCCGAGCTTGGTGATCTCCGGCTCGATCTTTTGGCTCAACGACTGAAGTTGCTCCAACAGCTCCGGGATCGGTTTCGGCAAATCCTCCACGCGCACCCCATCCTTCTGTTCGGACGGAGACTGGGATTTGTCGTCATCGGCCCATGACGGCGGCGCGAGCGGCAGCATCAGGACGAAAGTGATCCATACCCATTTCATGGCGATCTCCTCGGCCGCGCGTTGGTTGATAGTGCGCGACGTCCGGCCATCCTACCACGCGTGCGGGCGTCTCCACCTGTAGACGATCGGCAGTCAAGGGGTTTTCCGAGTGCTCTCACCGACCCTGGGTCAGTACAGTGAGAAAGCCCTGTGATCCACCATCGGCGTGGGCATCGGACGTGGTCCCTTAGTCGAAGTCACAAACCATGCACATATCCCTAAAGAAGGAGGACTGGCGATGCGCACGCTCGTAATTTGCGGTTTCGTCGTTTTGGGGCTGTCAATGACGCCGACCTTCGGTGTTGCCGACGTGGGTGCGAAGCACGCGTCTCCATCCACACACATGCAGGTGGCCGGCGTGGTCTCCAAGGTGCAGCCGAACCAGATCACGGTGAAGACCTCATGGGGGCACATCAGGATCTCCTCCGCCACCGCGCCGAAGAATCTGGAAGTGGGCGAGGAAGTGGAGATGCAGGTCAACGAAAACAACGCCGTGATCGACATCCATCGGAAAGGCGATCCGTCTCATTCCCATCGCTTCGTGTCGGGTAAGCTGGCCTATGCCTCGCCGGACAAAAAGGAGATCAAGCTGTGGACGCCGGAAGGCGAAAAGACGTTCGACGTGCAAACGGGCAAAGCTCGGCTATCCGGCATGGACGAAGGGACGCCGATCGCCGTCGAGCTGAATGAGGCAGGACACGTCATCGACGTCCACCGTATGACCGTGGAGATGGCGTTTGAAGAACGTCCCCATACCGTGCCCGGCCATCACATCACCTTGAACGGCGTGGTGACGAAGGTGCAGTCGGGGCTCTTTTACGTGAAGACCCCGGTCGGGCAATACACCATCACGGCCAACGACGCACCGCCCGATGCCGCCGTCGGCGATGAGGTGACGCTGTATCTCAATGAAGAGAATCTCGTGATCGACCATCACGGACGGCACAAGAACAAGCCGGGCGTGCATCGGCTGATTACGGGCAAGCTGATCTACGCGGGCAAGACCAAGGACCAGATCAAGCTATGGACTCCGGAAGGAGAGAAAGTGTTCCCCTTGGAGCGCATGGAGGTGAAGACCAAGCCGATCGAAGAGGGAACGATGGTCGTCGCGGAGCTGAACGAGGAAGGGAACGTCATCGATCTCCGGAAAGCAGAGTGAGCACGCGCGATAATCCGTCTGTGATCACCTGCGTATGCAGTTGCACAAAAATTCGTCTTGATCTTCTGGAGCGGCACCTAGGATGATACACGGGGCAACACAAGGAGGCGCCGCTATGAAATGGGAACCACCTTCATTTGCGGAAGTAAAAATGGACGCCGAGATCAACGGCTATCAGGACGACTTCGGGGACGTCCCGGTCGTTCAAGAGCCCTCGCCTGAAAGCTCCGTCGCAAACCTGTCCCGGCGACAGGAATAGAACGGCGTCGTGGTCATCCGGGTTCTCGGGTCGGCGGCCGGAGGCGGGTTCCCACAATGGAACTGCGCCTGTCCGAATTGCCGCGGCGTGCGGGAGGGGACGATCGCGGCGATCCCGCGGACGCAGGAATCCGTCTGTTTGAGCGCGGACGGACGGGACTGGTTTCTCATCAACGCATCTCCGGACATTCGCCGGCAGATTGAAGGCTTCGAGCCGCTGCATCCGAGGGAATCACGCTCCACCCCCATCCAGGCGATCTTCTTGACGAACGGAGATCTGGATCATTGTTTGGGGCTCCTTTCGCTTCGGGAGAACCAGCGCCTGGCGGTCTATGCGACGGACTCCGTCCGCCGCGGCTTCACGGAAGGCAACGTCCTGTACCGGACGCTCCAGCGTTTCGCCGACCAGGTCGTCTGGCGAATTCTGAAGCCGGGTGTGGAGGACGCCGTGCTGCGCGCGGATGGAAGGCCCTCAGGACTGACGGTCACCGCCGTCCCCGTTCCAGGAAAGCCCCCCATCCATCTGGAGGGTTCTGCGTCGAGCGAGGATCCGGGACTGAACGTGGGTCTCAGATTTCGCGGAGCCTCGGACGGGCGCGTGCTGGCCTATCTGTCCGCCGTCGGGCGGATCACACACGCCGTCCATGACGCGCTGGAGGAAGCGGATGGCGTATTCTTCGACGGCACCTTCTGGTCGAGCGATGAGCTGACCGCCCCGGGCTTCATGAAAAAATCCGCCGAAGAGCTGGCGCACTGGCCCGTCGGCGGGCCGACGGGCAGTCTCGCGATCCTGTCGAACGTCGCGGTTTCCCGCCGGGCGTTCATCCACATCAACAACACCAATCCTATGTTGAGAGAAGACTCCCCGGAGCGACAGGCTGTCAAGGCGGCGGGATGGGAAGTGGCGTCGGACGGGATGGAGATCTCGCTATGAATGCGAACGAGCGGGCGCCGCTGTCGGGAGATGCGTTCCTGGCGTGGCTCACGCGAGAGGGATCCGCCCGCTATCATGACCATCATCCGTACCATACGCTGATGCACGACGGGCAACTGTCCAAGCGCCAGCTTCAAGCATGGGTGCTGAACCGCTACTACTATCAAACGCGTATCCCGATCAAGGACGCCCTCATCCTCTCGAAGTCCGAGGACCCGGACTTCCGGCGGATCTGGCTTCGCCGCATTCAGGACCAGGACGGAGAGCAGGAAGGAGAAGGGGGACTCGCCTCATGGCTCGAGTTGGCGCGGGGCGTGGGTCTCGAGGTCGAAAAGGTCGCGGGCTGCCGGTCGGTGCTGCCGGGAATCCGGCTGGCCTGCGACGGTTACGTCCAATTCGTCCGCGAATCCCCGTTGCTGGACGCCGTGGCTTCCTCACTGACGGAGTTGTTCGCTCCGTCTCTCATGGCCCGGCGGCTTGAGGCGTGGAATCGCCACTACCCCTGGGTGAGCCCGTCGGCCTTGCGGTATTTTCAGATGCGCATCCCGCGCGCCGGCCTCGATTCGAAGCAGGCGGTGGAATACGTCGTTCGGCACGCCGACACGTATGAGCTTCAGGAACGTTGCGTGCTGGCGTTGATCAAGAAGGCGGAGATTTTGTGGCACGTGCTCGATTGCCTCTACATGGCCTATGTGGAGCCGGGAGCGGCGCCGGGGAGAGCTGCGCATGAACGCCACAGCGAAACCACGGCTTAGCCCCAAGGTCCGTCTCCGGTTCGACCGCAAGACCGGCCGCCATCTTCTCCTGTACCCCGAAATGGGGCTCGAGTTGAACGGGACCGCGACGGACATCGCGCGCCTGTGCACCGGTGAACGGACGATCGAGGAGATCGGCCGGCATCTTGCCGGCATCTATGCCGGTGCCGCTCCGCGCGACATTGAGCGGGACGTGCGCGACTTTGTCGAGACGCTCGCAGGCCGGGGCCTGCTTCAAGGCCTGCCATGACCGAAGCGCTTCGTCCCTATACCTTGATCGCGGAGCTCACCTATCGCTGTCCGCTCCGATGCCCCTATTGCGCGAATCCGCTGGATCATGCGCGCCGGTCGGAGGAGATCGACGCCGCAACCTGGCTCCGAGTTTTTCACGAGGCTGAGGCGCTCGGTGTGGTCCAGGTCAATCTGACCGGGGGTGAGCCCTTATTGAGGGACGATCTCGAATCGCTCGTCGAGGAGGCGAGCCGGCTGGATCTATATACGAATTTGATCACGAGCGGCATTCCGCTGACCCTCGAACGGCTTGCCGGGCTGAAGAGGCTCGGGCTGCGGAGCGTGCAGGTGTCTCTTCAAAGCGTGCGGCCGCCGGAGTCGGACCGGATCGCGGGAGCGCCGTCCTTTCATCGGAAGCTCGATGTCATGCGGTGGGTCACATCGCTCGACCTCCCGCTGACGGTGAACGTCGTGCTCCACCGCGACAATATCGCCGAGGTGTCCGACCTCATCATGTTGGCTGAGAGCCTGTCCGCCGACCGGCTCGAATTGGCGAACGCCCAGTATCTCGGGTGGGCGCTGCGGAACCGCCCCGCGCTCCTGCCCACCGAGGAGCAGATTGAACGGGCGCGGGCTGTGGCGGCAGGCGCCCGTGCGCGGCTTCGGGGGAAAATGGACGTGCTCTTCGTCACGCCGGATTATTATTCCGAGTACCCGAAGTCCTGTCTGAACGGGTGGGGACGCCGCTTCATCGTGGTGAATCCCGAAGGGCTGGCCCTGCCCTGTCATCTGGCGCACACGCTGCCCGGATTGCGTTTCGAGAACGTCAGGCAGTCCCGGCTCGAGGATATCTGGCACCATTCTCCCGGGTTTAATCGGTTCCGAGGGGAGGACTGGCTCCCCGATCCTTGCCGGACCTGTCAGCGCCGCGCCGTCGATTTTGGAGGATGCCGCTGTCAGGCCTTTCACGTCACGGGAAACGTCGAGGCCGCCGATCCCGCCTGCGCCCTCTCGCCCGAGCATGGGCGCATCGAATCCGCCTGGCGCCAAGCCAATCAGCCCGCGGCAATCCCGGTGCTGTTCGAATACCGAAGCGGTCGTGGCTTTTAGTTGCAGTGAGAGTCGTATATAAAATGGTCCGGCGTATGGATATCAGCCTGGTGATCCTGCTCGTGCTGGCCGGCTGCGTCGGACTGTTTGCGTTCATGAAGGATCCGGCCCTGCCGCTGCAGGGACTGCATGCGAGCGGCCGCCTGTTCGGGAGCGTCTGGATCGAATTGCTCCTGGGCTTCATCATCGCCGGCCTTCTCGACGTGCTCATTGCCCCCGCGGAAATTGCTGCATGGCTGGGGGGCGAGTCCCCCATGCGGGGGATTTACTTGGGGTGGGCGGCCGGGCTCGTGATTCCGGGCGGACCCTATTTGCTCTTCCCGATCGCAGCCAATCTTTTACAGACGGGAGCGGCTCCCGGCGCGGTCATCGCGCTGATCACCGCAAAAACCCTGGTGAGTCCCATCCGCATGCTGACGTACGAAGCCCCGCTGCTGGGATGGCCGATCACGCTCGTCCGATGCGTGCCGGCGCTGTTCCTGCCTCCGATCTTGGGCATGGTGGGACAGTGGGCGTTCAACCTGTTCCTCAAGAAGTAGCGGGGATCGCCGGCTGCGGATCCCTGCGCCGCGGACGCTCATTGACATGTCCAACCTAAGGGATTAACCTGTTTCTCATTCCGCGCCAGCTCCACCGGCAGTCCCACCACATCTCATGAGGAGGAATCTATGCCGTCCTTCATGCAGTCGTATGCTCGGCATACCTATGCCTTGATGCGCATCGTCACCGGATTCCTGTTCCTGTGGCATGGGACGCAAAAGTTATTCAATGTCCCGACGCCTCCTCCGGAAATACCGCCGTTCGTGATCGCCATCGCCGGCCCCATTGAATTGGTGGGAGGCACGCTCGTGATGATCGGCCTGTTTACCGGCTGGGCGGCGTTCCTCTGCAGCGGATTGATGGCCTTTGCCTATTGGATGGCCCACGGGACGCAGGCGCTGCTGCCGATTCAGAACATGGGCGAGCTGGCGGCCTTGTATTGCTTCGTGTTCTTGTATATCTCTTCGCAGGGCTCAGGGATTTGGAGCGTGGACGCGGCTCGCAAGTCCGCGTAGCGATGCTCAGAAGGGAAGCGGCGACATCCGGCATGGCGACGACCATAGAAGAAGCTCAGCCGGATGACGCCTCCGTGATCGCCGAAATGCTGGGCGAGCTGCTTCGCGAGATCATGGCCGCGGTCGGCGCTCAGGTATTCAGGTTTGACCGTCGGGAGACTGAGGCTCGCGCTCGGACGTGGTTGGCAAACGGTTCTTATACCGTCTTCCTCGCGCACGAACGTACGACCGGCGAGGCTCTCGGATTTCTGGCGCTGTACCAAAGCTATGCGTTGTACGCGGAGGGAGTCTTCGGCACCATCCCGGAACTCTTCGTGCGTCCCGGCCACCGCTCGCGCGGCATCGGGACGGCACTTCTGGATGAGGCCAAGCGGTTTGCTGCATCGAAACACTGGATGCGGCTGGAAGTGACGACTCCGCCGCTGCCCCAGTTCGAGCGCACGCTGGCCTTCTATCAGCGACACGGATTCAGCATTTCCGGCGGGCGAAAACTCAAGATAGAGCTGTGACCGAGCGGCCCGGCACGATCTCTGCTGTCTTCCACAATCTCTGGGGATAACCCTGTGCATAAGCGGCCTCTTGAGGCGGTTCGCGCGGCAATTGACCGGGCGGCCGATGACATTGCACAAAGATTAAGCATTGTAGTGCTTCGGCGTGCCACCCCATATCTTGGGGCTTGACGAATCAAGCGGTTCTCTTTTCTACAAGCAATCCCGTGGCCATCGGCCGCCGGGCGACTTTCCTGTGGAGTCAACGTACGCCCAACTACTTATGCACAGCCCGTTCAATCGGCTGTGGATGCGGCTTCAGGGGGTCCCGGCCTTTCCGCGGTCTTTTCCCGCCGACGGAAGCCCCTTAACGCGGCGCTCGGCGCAATGTCTCAAGGTAGGCGACCAGGTCCCAGACGTCGTCGTCCCGCAGCAGATTTTTGGGAAACATCGCGGTGCCCGGATGCCCGTATTTGATGCTGCGGAAGCGATCCCGATCATTCGGCGATTTCAACGTAGAAGGATTGCGGAGGTCGGCGGGAGGCGGCTGCAGACGTGAAAGTTTCTGACGCAGCTCGGCGGACATGGACGGCTTTCGCTTCAGGCGGCCTTCGATGCCGTGGCAGACGGCGCAGCCTCCGATTTCATGATACAGCCGCCGCCCGCTTTCAATCTCTCCGTGCACGACCTCCTCGGACTCAGCCGCGGCGCGGGGCGGGACGGCGTTGCCTCTGATTGATTCCAGATAGGCCAGGAGAGCCAGGATGTCCTCGTCGCTCAGCACCTCATCCGGCAAGGGATGCATGCTGGTCCGCAGGCGTCCGTGCCTGATCATCTCGAAGCGCTGCTTATCCGTGGCGAGGGTGAGTGCGGCGGGATTTCTAAGATCGGCCGGTTGGGGCTCGAGCGTCTGAATGCCTTTGCGCACGTTCGGGGTCAGCTGCTCCGGAAGGCGTCCTCTATGCGCGTTCACTCCATGACAAGAAGAGCACATGCCCTTGCCGTTGAAGATCTCCCGGCCCTGCTCGATCTCTGAGGTCACGCGCTTGTGTTGAGTGGTTTCCGAGGAATCCGCCGAACTCGATGAATTCACCGCCATCAGGAATGCGAGGCAGACTCCCGCACGCACGAGCACGACAGACATGCTCGCCGTGGCGGGTTCGCCGAGAGGAGTGTTGCCGATGCCTTGTTCGCCCATTATCGTCCCGTCGTTCCTTCATGCCCGGCCGGCTGCTCGTTGGAGGTTCTGGCGGGGTCGATGACAGGATGACATCGGATAACGGGCCGTGGCAAGCCCTTGCCGGGCAACAACCGGCATGACCTCTGATGTGCGACTACTTCTGAGTCCCGAGAGTTTCCTGCAGCAGCTTCTTCCACTCGTCGCGCGGAACGGCCGGCATGGTAGTCAGTTGAATGTGGCCTAAGGACGCGTTCAGCACGGCCGCTTTCATGGCGGCGCGATTGTCGGGAAACTCCCAGATCGCGACGACGTCGTATTCGCCGAGGCAGTAATAGGCCTGAAGAAGCTTGCCGCCGTGAGCCGCGGCGTTCTTTTGAACCAATTCGGCCCGTTCGATGCCGTGTTCCTTCATCGACATGAGCCCATGCTGCGTAAATTTCACTAAGCTGACAAAGGTCGGCATAAGACACCTCCGGATCGTTCTCTAGGAGCCGGCTGTTTAGAGCATGCGGACGGGCGCTGCGGACCCGTGCGCACGTGAGCGTCGAAAGAGGGCGCGCCGGCGCGCCCTCTTTCTCTCGTCCCGTTCAGGCTGCCAAACGATACACCCAGCGGGCGCTGTCGCGCTGCATCGCCTCCAGCGCTTTTCTTTCCCTGCGGATCCCGGACAGGGAGAGCCCGGTGAAAAACACGACCATCAGGGCCAGCGCGGCCGCCATCACCACGCTCATCGGGATTTCCGGCCAGGCTGCAGCCTGGGTCGCGGCGACCGCCGGTTCAGCCGGCGGCGCCTCGATGGCCGCGAGCTGCGCCAGCCGTTCCGACAAGGCATCGGTCCGGATGGCGGCCACTACCAGGCTGGCCAACTGGTACTGACTGTCGGCGAGAGTTTCCTCGGAGACGGCTTGCGCGTGGGTGAGCCGCATGATGGCCGCGCCGAGTTGCGTTTGCACCGATTCGTCCCAGTTCCGATAGTTCTGGATCGCCCGCGTGATCTCCCGGCCCAACGTCGCCTGCCATGTCGAGGCGAATTCATCGTTCATGCGTGCGCCTCTGGCTTCTGTCGCTCGGATCATGTTGTCGTTGTACGCGGACAAATAGAGATCCGCCGACAACGCCTCGCTCCGGATGCCGCGCTTGGTGAAGTTCACAATGGCCCGTCCCATGACGGTCTGAACTCGGGCGGCATGTTCCTCCGGCAGGATCGCCGCGCGGCGCATGACCGCAGCCACCGGACTTTCCGCGGCTTGGAACGTTTGGTGTGCCAGCGTCGCCCGGTTCCACTCTGCCGCCGCCTGAGCAATGGCTTGATCGGATCGAAGGTCGAGAAGCGTCCGCTCGACGATCGCCTGCCCCAAGGCCGGCTGAAGCCACATCATGCCGACCTGCACACCGAAGGGTCGTTCAACCGGAATGGCCGGCTCGCTTGCGAGCAGGAACGTGCCGCTGGAAGCGACAAAGAAGAGAAGGGCCCCGAACACGATGGCACACATTCCTACGCCCACGATCACATCGATGGTGTTGTAGCGGTACGACATCATGACCTCCTTTGCGCGTCGAGCGACCGGGCGCGCGGCAACGCACCGCGGGCCGGCGTGCCTCGAACGCACGACACAGCGTGAACTGACGTCCGGCAGGAGCCCGCCTGTTCGGCCGAGCAACGGCTCGATCGGGCAAGGACAACTCGATGACCGAACCATGTGATTATGATTCCAGAAAAGCCGGAGCGGAACAGGGCTGTTTCGTTGGGATGTGTGAAGGCGGGAATGAGGGTACACCCGGCAGGTCCACGCCGTCGGATCGATTCTCCACGGAGGACCATGCCACCACCTTCAGTGAGGCGGTCAATAACGTGTGTACTCTACGCCGCGGCGAAAGACCGGTCAAGGGCGCCGGCCCGGAAATGGTTTCAATCAGGCGGCTGGTAGAACGACTTAATAGAACCGATTGATCATTCGGCGGACAAAAAGCTTATAGCGGAACACGCTGTCCCTACCCGGCCTCGGCGTTCCTTCCAGTAAGACTTCTAAGTCTGCCAATTGATGGCACATTAGAAAAGGGAGGAGCCTGATGGTTTGGTCCTTGCACCTCTACACGACCGAGACCGACAGTCCATGGACCTTCATGAAGTGTTAACAAGGAGGTGCGGTCATGAAAACAACTCGGACACAGACGTTGTTGGTCTCCACGGCGGTCACGGCGGGACTTCTTTTTCTTCCGGCGGGTCACTCCACTGGGACTCAACCTGAACCCGGTTCGTCGGGCCAGGTGGAGCGGGAAATGGGGATCCCCACACCAGGGTCGGTGCAGGATCAGGAAACAACCGATAAGAAACGGGACCCGGCGAAGGCGCACAGGCCGGATCTTGATGCGCAGGTCACCTTGGGAGGCGCACAATATTTCGTCGAAGGTGCGATTGCCAAAATCGAGGGTGACCACTATTTCGTGGACAAGGATGAAACCGGTGAGCAAGTCCGGCTGTTCGTCAACCGGGATACCAACCTCGACTGCGCGGCGATGCCGGATCGAGCGAACGATACATCGAAGTCCGAGAACCAGAAAGAAACGATGACAAACGAACGTATCAGCCCGCAAGCGCAAGCGCCCGACGTGAGCGCCATGCAAATGGAGCAGGGGCAGCGGGCCGACGAAACCGCTCGCGGCAGCGGCTTTCGCATCGGCCGGTGCGCGTTCCAGAGCGGGGACCGAGTGAGAGCCGAAGTGGATGACAACGGGAAGGTCACGACCATGAAGTTCCTGTCCGGCGATTTGGCCTCCTCTCCGCGATCGGTGGGCCCCAGCGCCGGCACCGGCCAACTGGCGATACCGGGGGATCAGGAACAGCCGGCCCAGCTCGACATCACGGGCGGCGAAGGTTTTCCTCCCAAGGAATATTCGGTGACCCCTGTCAGGCAGGGCAAGCTTGAAACGGCCGACGGTCATCCGTTGATCGGCAAACCGGTGATGAACTTGCAAGACGAACATGTCGGGACGATCGACAACCTGCTCGTGGATTTGGAGACGGGGAAGATCGAGTATGCGGTGATCCTGGTGGCGCATACCGAGCATCACCTCCATCCGATCCCCTGGTCTGTGCTCCAGGTCGAGAATGGTCAAAACGGCGACCTCGCGGCGATCCTCGATACCAATCACTACGACGTCCATCCCAGCGTCATGAAGAAGGACGTGGTGGACTTGTCGCCGGACGCCGAGCAGATCGTCGAGAAGATGGAACTGCTGCGGGCCCGTGAAAACAAAGTGGCGGCGCAGCGACCAATCGACCGGCAAGAGACTGGGATTCACGGAGAAAGTGAAACCGGCGGAGCCGGCCCGAGCGGCACGCCCGGACCCCCGGCCGGTCCGGCTCCACAGTTCGAGCACGAGGGAGATCGTTCCTAGGTTCCTTGGCCCGGCCCGCTTCCGCGGGCCGGGCGTCCCACTCCGTTGCCTTCCCGCGGACCCCTCCGCTAGAATTCAGCGCGGTTTTGCCCAGAGTCCAGGATTCATGTCATCGAAGCGGAAACCAGGCGAACCGATCTACCTGCGTCGGCACATGGTGGCCTTGGCCCTGGCCGTGCTGTCGCCGCTGGTCATTCCGCGTCTGTATGAGATCGCCGTCGGCCCCGTGAGCTTTGCGACCCGGATGATCTCCGGAGTAGTCATTGCCGCGGCCGCCGGATTGTGGCTGTATTTCCTCTTTCGGGATTCGGCCCGCAACGAGCCGTAGTGGTAGCGTGCTGAGCCCTCCATGGTTACCATCTGTCTTCCGCTGGTGATTCTCCTCGGACTTGGCGAGTCGTCGTCGTACGAGGTCCCGGTACCTTCGAGCACCCCGATGGCTCCCTCTCTGGAGCCGGAATTCCAGCGATTGCGCGAGACGCTTCGGGCCGACCCGCAGTTTCAGGGAAGCGGCCACATGAGGCACTTCCGTCTCGCGGAGGCGTTGGCGCATCACGGGGACATGTCGGGAGCGATCGAAGAATATCGCGCGGCCATCCGGCTGCAGCCGGATTTCGCCGAGGCGCTGCGCGGGTTGGGATCGATTCTCTTGGATCAGCGCGACTATGCGGGCGCGGCCGACGCGTTAGAGGCGGCAAGCCGGCTAAGAGAAGGCGACGGCGATGTCTGGTACTGGTACGGGCGCGCGTCGATGGGACAGGAGGATTGGAATCAAGCCGCGACCGCGTTGAGGCGGGTGATCGAGCTGCGCCAGGACGACGCGGAGGCGTACGCCGATCTTGGCCTCGTCCGCATGTTGCAACACGACATGTCCGGCGCCGAAGAGGCGCTGCGGTCGTCGCTTCGCATCAAACCGGACAACGCCGACGCGCATCACCTCCTGGAAATGCTGACAGCCCGATCGTCCGGGAGCGTCGACGCAGTCCCCGCAGCGCGCGAGGTCTGGCGCCGCATCTTCGCGAGAGAATGAGCCCGGGCTGTGATCATGGAACCCAGTCCGGTTGGGAGGCGTCGGCGGACAAGACGACCGCCTGCACGTAGAGTTGGTGGCCGTCGGGTTGTTCCCAGGTCTTGAGGAGCAGCAGGTGATTGTCGCGGACCTCGATCCATCCCAGCCAAGTCCAGCCGGGCTTCGCGGGGAGCTCACCTTTGACGCACGTCTTTCCGCAAAGATTGATCCAGGGGTGTCCGGGGTCTCCGGCGCCGTAAGCCCAGACGGCGTACCGGCCGCCCGGCAGGCGGGAGGTGGCCCGAATGGGAGACACGCCGGGCAGCGGTTGCCGGAACATCACCACCCGATCCGCGTGTTGCCGACTCACGCCGCATCGGGTCGAGGTGGCGTAGACCCAGAGCGTGTATTCGCCGGAGTTGGCCTTGCATTCCTCAAAGCCCGCTTCGACGCCGCCTTTCCAATCGGAGGCCCGAAATATTTGCGTCAGGTCACTCGTGCTGTCCGCGGCAACGTGCGATACAAAGGGCGCGGGACCGGCTGCGCACAGGAATGCCGCCAGCAGGACTCCGGCGGATGGCTGCATCCCAATCCTGATGGAGGGTGGCCTCACAGGGCGAACCTTAGCATAATCCCGGAGAGGTTGCCGATGTCGTTACGGCAGCTGCATGACGACGTCGTTGTGTGATTGAGACATGGGAGCCAGCACGAGGCCATACAGACGTCGTTCGAGAGCAGGACGCCGGCATTCGATGACGCGCCGAACGATCCGGCCGGTTCTCCAATTGGAACGAACGGGGTGCGGCATCGCCAGTGTCGCGGTGCTCGCCGGCGTGGGTTACAGGGAAGCCCAACGGACGGCTCGGAACATGGGCATCAAAGCCGAAGACTCGCGGCTCTGGTCGGAAACCGCCTACGTGCGCCGTCTGTTACGGGAGTATGGCATCCGGACCGCCAAAGTGGAATTGCCGTTCTCGTCCTGGACGCAGCTTCCTCCGGTGGCGCTGCTCGCGATCAAGTGGTATCGCGCCCGTGGCCGTGCCTTCTGGCACTGGGTCGTCTATTGGCATGGGTCGAACGGTCCGGTCGTGTTCGACTCCAAGCGCACGTTGCGCTCGCACGTGCGCACGGACTTCGGCCGCATGAAACCGAAGTGGTTCATCCCGGTCGGCTAGCCTGCGACGGTCCTTCGCCGTATTCCTCCTTGAGAATGCCGTACCACTCCACGTCCAGGTATCTGCCGAATCGATAGTAGTGTTGGCGCATACGGCCCTCGTATCGCAAGCCGGCTTTCAGCAGCACCCGGCCCGACGCCGGATTGGCGGAGAAATGTCCTGCGTAGATGCGATGGACGTCCAGCGTCGCGAAGCCGTAGGCGAGAACCGCCCGGACCGCTTCGGTCGCGAAGCCGCGGTTCCAATAAGGCCGGCCCAGCCAATATCCGAGGAGAGCATGGCGATGCAGTCGCGTGAGGTGCAGTCCGATCGCCCCCATGAGCCGCCTCTCCGCCGCTTCTTCGATGGCGAGGGTGATGCCGGCCCCCTGTTCGCTTTCCCGTACCTGCTTGACGATCCAGTCTTGCGCCATGCCGTCTTCATATGGGTGAGGAATGCTGAGCGTCCCGGCCGACACGTCCTTGTCGCCGGCCAGCCGCTGGACTTCCGCCGCGTCGGTCGGCTGTAATGGCCGCAGGAGCAAGCGTGCTGTCCGGAGCGTGGGGGAAAAGATCATGGCGCGCCATCCCGTTCCTCGACGAGAGAGCATAGGCGACGGAACCGGGACTTGCAAACGCGATGGATGATGGAGGCCGCGATGGGGGAATGGCTGAAGGTGAAAACGAGCCGCCGCAAAGAGGTGGTCGATCTGACCGACCGGATCGAGAGAGTGGTCCGTGCAGCGAAGATGCAGGAAGGCCTGTGCTGCCTGTTCGCGGCCCATACCACCGCCGCGCTGACGACCGGGGAAATCGGCGAGGGAACGGAGCAGGACCTGCTGGAGATCGTCGAGGACATGATTCCCCGCATTCAGTTCCGTCACGCGCATGATCCCGGCCATGCCTGGTCACATATGGCGTCGTCCGTGCTGGGTCCGTCGCTGACGGTCCCGGTCTCGGGCGGAAAGCTCGTCCTCGGCACGTGGCAATCCGTGATGTTCGTCGAATTGGACGGCCCCCGCGAACGGAACGTGCATGTTACGGTAATCCCGGCGAAGTGAGAGGCTCCGTCAGGCGGGCTTCTCGGACAGATCGATCTTCGAGTCGGTTTCGAGCGCGAACCGGCCGCGGCTCCGCTGAACGAGCCGCACGTCGGGGCATTTTTGCTCCAGCCGCTTTCTCAGCAAGATGAGCCGGCTCTCGAAGTTGTCTTTCAGCTCCGGCAAGCCCAACCAAGCATCCATGCGGAGCGCGCGGTTGGTGAACTCGACCCGGCCCTCGTCGTGGTACTGCTTCAGGATCCGCCACAAAATCCGGCCCGGGACGTTTCGGATGAGATATTCTCTGTCGACGAATACGCAGTCGTCGGCGTGGAAAAAGCAAAAGGAGCGCGTGCGCGCGGATCGGGCCGGGCTTTCCGCTTCCTTCGATCGTTCAGGGTCGGAGGTCTCCTCCGTATCCCGTCCGAGGTGGTCGATCCCGGCGGCCAACTGGCCGGCGACGATCGCCAAGATCGTCTCTTCCCGAGCCAGCAGCGTCAGGGATTCGGGACTTTCCACGGACAGGACGCCCAGGCACTTCCCGCGGGCCAGCAGAGGAACGGCGATCTGAGTCGACGCGCCGGGCAGACCCGGCAGCGGGATTTCCCGGGAGACGGCACCCGGTCCCGCGACGGCTTCGGCTCGTTCCCGAACGGCGCGCGCATACCGCAGCGTATGGTCGAGGCCCGTAAGCCTTAACGGGCGTTTGGCGGTCGCAACCGTCCCGATCAGCCCTTCCCCGTATCCCACCTCCGACCCGACGCCGTTGTCCCGGTAGCCGCGGCTGGCGATGGTCGTCAGCTTCCGGTGCCGGTCGTCCGCGAGCACAATCATGGAATGGCGGAATCCGAAAAACTCGTCGAGCAGCTGAAGCGACGTCTCCAGCAGGTCGCCGAGCAGCTCGGTCCGGCTCAGCCGGTCGGCGATCACGAGGAGCGCCTCCAATTCACGCGCGACGAAGAGCGACGCAGGACGCTCCGACGGCGGCGGCGTCGGCAGGGCGGTGAAGCCTTGAACTTCTTCTACCCGCTGAACGGCGTAGACGTCCGCGGCGCGCAAACGGAACACGTCCGTCATTCCCGCGTGGGATGCGATGGCCTGCAGCTGCAAGGACATTTCGTCGAACAGCGGGCCCGCGAACTCCGAGCGCTCGTAGCGCAGATACAGCCGGTATGCCTGCATCGTGCGCGGGTCGAGCACCATCACGCAGGCATAAGGATGTTCGGCGATGTTCTTGTGCGTTTTGTTGAAGAATTGAAACGAGATCGCCACATGAGCGGGATCGACGTAGTGCACCTGGCTCACGTAACTGATGTTCAGCGTGCCGTCCCGCGAGCAGGTCGCGATGACGGCGGGAATGATGCCGTGGAAGCAGGCCCAGAGATCCTCCAGTTGCAACAGTCGCGATTCCACCGCCTACACCTTCTCGCCTGCTCCCGGCCCCGGCGTTTGCGCGAATACGTCCATCACGATCATTTCCACGGCGACCACCGGATCGGTGATGAGCGCCTCCGCCTCCGGGGCCGGAACCCCGACCGCCATGAGCTCGTCCAAAAAGAGCCGGTGCCAGCGAAGGCGGCGGTCGCGATCCCGTTCATCGGCGGGGCGGATCCGTCTGACTTGCCCCTTCAACTGGCACGTCACGTGGTCGGTCGGGCGGCAACAGGTGACGGCGATGAGACCGTTGTCCTGCAGATTCGCGATCGTCCTGCCCGAGGTGGCCTCCGTGAGATAGACGGTCGCCGTGGCTCGATCATCCTCCAGCCGGATGCCCCACGCGCGCGTGCATTCCGGCATCAGGGCCGCGTCGCGTGTGCCGACCAGCACGGAGACGCCGCTGAGAAGCAGTTCTTGGATGTCTTGCGGAACCATGGTCCGGCGATGCGACTGCTCAGTTTAAGAAGGATTTAGGCGCACCATAGCATATTCTTAGGATCGACCGGAGCACGGGCTGTGCTAGTGTCCGTGCCGATGACGCAGCCGACGGTGCCGAACCGGCCGGGACCGGTCGGGAGCGCGGATCGGCGCACAGCCAAAGGAGGATGCCATGCCATATCGTTTCATCTTGCCTGCCATTGCGGTTGCCTTCGGGGCGGCCGTCGCGTTCAACGTTCAGGACTCATCGGCCGCTCCGGAGCACGCCGGACCCGGCTCGGTGACGTTCGCGGCCCACGACCACGGCTACACCGGCCCGGATCGGATTCCCGCGGGCATGACGACGGTGGAGATCGTCAACCGGGGACAGGACCTGCACCATGCCCAGATCGTGAAATTGGCGCCGGGCAAGACGACGGCCGATTTTCATGCCGCGATGAAGGCCCATCCTATGCGCTTCCCCGGCTGGGTGTCGGCTCTCGGCGGACCCAATGCCGTGGCTCCGGGCGGACAGGCCGCTTCAATGATGAGATTGGACGCAGGCCGTTACCTCATGTTGTGTCTGATTCCCGACAAGCACGGCGTCCCGCACGTCGCGCTGGGGATGGAAAAGGAGTTGACCGTGACGCCGGTACGGACGGTGGCGCTGGCGGAGCCGTCACCGGATGTGACGATTACCCAGCATGATTTTCGGTTCGACCTCCCCAACCCAATCACCGCCGGGAGCCGCACGATCCGCGTCGTCAACGAAGGTGGTCAGACGCACGAAGTCGTCCTCGTCAAGCTCAATCCCGGGGTGAGCGTCGGAGAGTTCCTCGTGGCCATCGCGCCGGGCGCAGCGGGTCCTCCTCCCGGACGGCCGGTGGGGGGAATCGTCGGGCTGGATCGGGGCACCCACGGTTTCTTCAAGGCGGATTTCGAGCCGGGCGAGTATGGGCTCATCTGCTTCTTCGAAGACGATGGCAAAGTCCCTCATTTTGCCAAGGGCATGGCGATGCAGTTTACCGTCCGCTGAGCCGTCCACCGTTCACCGGGTTGCGAGCGATCGCAACCCGGTCCTTCCCTCTTCTTATGCGTTGCAGTCCCCTTCGGCGGTATGCGAATGTTTGGCCGGGAGGATCGTTATGGCCGACATTGTAGAGATCGCGCCGGACGTCTATCGCATTTCCACCTTCGTTCCGGCGTTCAATCTTCAGTTCAATCAATTCCTGGTAAAAGACGAGGAACCGCTGTTGTTCCATACCGGGCTCCGCGCGCTGTTTCCGTCGGTGCGGGACGCGGTGGCGACGTTGATCGATCCCGTTCGATTGCGCTGGATCGGGTTTAGTCACCTGGAAGCGGACGAGTGCGGCTCCTTGCAGGAATGGCAGGCACTGGCCCCTGACGCCACGGCCGTCTGCAGCCTGGTCGGCAAATTGGTCAGCATCGACGATTTCGTCGCGGCCCGGCCGGCGAGAGGCATGACGGACGGAGAGGTCTTGCCGACCGGCCGGTACCGGTTCCGGTTTCTCCACACGCCCCACGTGCCGCATTGCTGGGAAGCCGGGCTGCTGTTCGAGGAAACACAGCGGACGTTGTTCTGTTCCGACCTGCTTCACCAAAATGGCGACGTCGAGGCGACGACGGAATCCGAGGTCATCGGACGGTGCCGCCAAGCCCTTGAAGAGGGCCAGCAGGGCCCGCTCGCCGACTATATGCCGTACTCCAGCTTGACGCATGCGACACTGCGGCGGTTGGCGGCGCTCGATCCGACGCGCTTGGCCACCATGCACGGCTCCACCTTCGTCGGGAATGGCGCCGGCGCGTTGCGCGAGCTGGCGCATGTCTTCAAGGACATTTTGGGGCGGGAGAGAGCATGAACCGGATGAGCGCCGTTCGCGCGCGGTCTGCCGGTCGCGCTGCGTGGTTGTGTTTCATTGCGGGTCTCGCCCTCACCGGAACGGGGTGCACCGCGCTTGTGATCGGCGCGGCCGGCGGCGCGGCCGGAGCCGTGTACATCATGGGCAAGTTGCAGGAGGAAGTGTCTTACGATGTGCGGACCGTGCACGAGGCCGTGGTTGCCGGCCTGAAAGACCTGGAGTTGAAGGTTTTGGAAGATCGATCGGACAAGTTGAGCGCTCATCTCGAATCACGGTTCGCGGATGACACCAAAGTCTGGGTCGGTCTCGAGGCGCTGGAGCCGTCCCGCACCAAGATCACCATCCGCGTCGGGTTGACCGGCGACGAAGTGCGGTCGCGACGGATCCTGGAAGCCATCAAGCGGCATCTGCCTTCCGCCGTCTCGTGAAACTATGCGGCTCTTGCTTGTGACGATCGTGGCCGGTCTGCTCGCAGGCTGTCTGTCCTCGGTACGCGAGCGGGAGGTACATTGTCTGGGGACGCTCATGCAGGACGTCTGGGAATCCAAGGAGCGAGCAGAGTCCCTCGAAGCGGACTGGCGGGCGCGCCGGCAAGAGCGATTTGACGCAGCGACCCGCGCCAGGCTCATGTCGAATGAATTTGCGCCGGAGCCGACTGCCGTTTCAGCGCCGGTCCCTCTTTCCCGTACGGAAGCCCTAAACGAAGAGGCGTTATACGAGCGTCTGACCCTCGCGCGACAGGCGCACCGCGACACGCGGGCCTGGTACGAGCGCGTGGCCAAGCGCGTGCAGACGCGCTTCGAAGAAGACGAGATGCTGTACCCGGTCTTGGGCACGTTCGTGACGGCGGCGCCTGCCTCTCTGCTCTTTTATCCCGTGATTCGGTGGAACGTGCGGTCGGTTCTGTGGGAAGAGGGTGATCCCGATGCCGAGGACGACCCCGTCGGCCGGTATTGCCTCGCCCGGTTGAACGGCACGCACTGACGGAGCGCCGCTCATTCGGAAGTGTGGGTGCCGTCGAACTGATCGAGCGCGATGCCGAGGGCCCGGCTCAGCTCCTTCAACTCAGGGGTGCTGTCCGAGCGGAGCTTGGCTCGGACCGTTCGATCCAACGCGCGCAACGGCCCAAGAATTCTTCGGTCCGGGGTGTTTCCCACCGCGCGAACGATTTCCGTCTGTAAGGGAATCGGTTCGCGTGGAAGTGCGTCCAATAACGCCGGCACGATGTCGATCTGGGGGTGGAGCGGAGCCAGCTTCCCGAGGCCGACGATCGCCGCGCGGTGCCGTCCTCCCTGTCCCCGCCGCAACAGGTCAAGCAAGATCGGAATGCCGTCCTGATGGCCGATGGCCCCCAGCGCGACGGCGGCTGCCTCGGCCACCGCGTCGTCCCTACTTGAGACTGCGCGCCCCATGGCCGGAATCGCTTCGGCCGCCGACATGGAGCCAAGCAACGTAATCGCGAGCACTTTCTGATCGGTCGAGGCGTCCGCCTGGTCCATCGTGTGGAGCAATCGTGCGGACTGCCCCCACTCGGCCGCGAGCCTCAATGGGAACGGATCTTCATTGAGGCGGGCCATCAGCCCGGTCCATGCGGCGCTCTGCGCGCCGGCGTCCTTCGAAGGAAGAGGACCGCGGATTTCGTGGTGCCAATCGGACCAGGCCCCGTCGAGGCGATAGTGCAGTTGGCACGCGGGGCCCTTCCAGAGGCGGGAGGCCGCGCCCGGTACGTCGTTATCGCCGCCGGACGGAATCGGCCCTTCCCAGGTTTTCACCTCCTCGCATTTGACCTTCACGGTTGCATCGTGAGGCTGAGCCGGGTCCGGCACGACCGCATAGCCCAGCGATTCCAGCCGTGGCCCGACGGCCGCCACGATTCCGACTGCGTCGGCGCTGCCGCGAGACGTCAGCGCCAGAGCCTCGATATGAATCCGTTCGATCCGTTGCGTCCGCGCCTTGAGATCGTCGCTATGCAACTCGCGGCGGGCCTCCGCAGGAGGGACCCAGATGCAGCCGAGCAGGAGCAGGAGAAAGCTGGGGCCGGCAATCCCCCGGAGATCGTTGCGCCGTGCTGGCGTCGTCATGAAGCGAATTCTCTCATACTCGGCCGTCGGGATGCAGCCATTCGATTCCGTGCGTCTTTTTCCAGGGTCCTCCGTCTGTAGAAGTAGGCGAAGGATGGGCCTTCGCCGATAAGAAAAGTGAAAGGAGCCGCCATGCGACCTCATATTTCTCTCGACGTTCGGAACGTGCCCGCGTCCGTGGACTTCTATCAGAAGGTGTTCGGGGTGCAGCCGCAGAAGCAGACTGCCGATTATGCCAAATTCGACCTCCAGGAAGTGCCGTTGAACCTGTCGCTCGTCTCGTCGAGCGGAGCGGTCAGCTCGGTGAACCATCTGGGCATCGAGATGGAGTCTTCGGCCGAGGTGGCGCGGTGGGCGGAGCGGTTGCGCATGCAAGGTATTCTCGATCGAGTTCAAGAGCAGACGGCCTGCTGCTTCGCCAGACAGGACAAGGCCTGGTTCATCGACCCCGATGGAAATTCCTGGGAAGTTTTCACGGTGCACGAGCAGTTGCCGGTGACCGGCACGTTGAGCGACGGAAACTGCTGTGTACCGGCTGGACAAGCCGCCGGGGATCACGGTCGGACCGCTTGCGCGCGGACGTGAGTGACGGTAGGGTAGGCGGCGTGGAGCCGGACACCACTGCCATATGGGATCAGGTGCGGGACGCGCTGCGCGCCTTCATCGCGCGGCGCGTGGCGAATGAAGCGGAGGCAGAAGATCTGTTGCAGGAAGTCTTTCTCCGCGTGCATCGGCAAATGGGGACTCTTCAAGATCCTGATCGCGTGGTGCCTTGGGTGTTTCAGATCACCCGCAACGCCGTCGTCGATTATTACCGGGCGCCGGCGCGGCATCGGGAGGTGCCCGCCGGTTTGGCCGCCGACTTGGAGCCGTTGCAGGGCAGCGACGTTGAACGGGCCGACGGCGAACGCCTGGGTGCGGAGCTCGCCGGGTGCCTTCGTCCGATGCTGCACTTGCTCTCGCCGCAATACCGTGAGGCGGTGACGCTCGTCGAGCTGGAGGGACTGACACAGCAGGAGGCGGCCCGGCGGATGGGTCTGTCGCTGTCCGGGATGAAGTCGCGGGTGCAGCGGGGTCGCCGTCAGCTGAAGCAACTGCTCGACGACTGCTGTCTCATTCAATTGGACCGCCGCGGCGGCGTCGCCGATTACGAGTCCCGCGACCCGGAGTGCGATCCCTGCCGCAAACCCGAGCCGCGCGGCGATTAACGGGTTTCCTGCCGGTCGGTCGACCAGCCGGCGTTCAGCGCGCGGAAGGTGATCGAGTAGCGCAGCGCGGCTGTCGCGGGGATGGAGTGCTGCCAGAGGAAGCGGGACGGTCCGCTCAGCACGTAGGCTGACCGCGACTCCACGAGCTGCGTGAACCGCTCGAATCCCGTGCCCTTCCTCCGCCGGAACAGCATGCGGCACGGACCCGCGAGCGACACGCCCACCACGCGAGGGCCGAACATCGGCGCGTCGCGATGCCAGCCGATTCCGGCGCCGGTCCTATATTCCGTCACCAACGCCTCCTGCAGCTCTTCGGCGGGCCCGTGCATCAGTTGAGCCGCCCGTTCTCGCAGCGGCATCAGCCAGTCCGGGATCGGGGGGCCCGGCGTGAGCCGACGGGATTCATACCCGTACAGCCAGCCGAAATGCACCGTCCTCCGCTTGGCCGCGACGCCGCGCATCCGTATGTCCGCGAAGCAGAGCGCGGCGATTCCCACCAGCAGGTCCTTCTCTTCTGAAGCCGTCAGCAAGTCGGGGTAGTAGCGGAATCCTTGAGGCGGATCTGCATGGGTCGTCATGGCTCTTAGCATACCGCGCATCGGTACGGAGTGCGAAGGAGACGCCGCGCGAACTAGAGATTTCTCCAGTTCATGTCCCGTCCGGAAAGCGGGTAGGTAAAAGGGAAAAAGCAAGGAGGTCCACCATGGAGGTCGTCGGTACCAGCGCCGGAGCCCCCGCGACCGGCTACAGCACGGTGAGCGACATCGTGTCCACTCATACCCTGACGTTCCGTCCCAACGACAACGCGATGGACGTCGCCATTCGACTCGTGTCGGCGCATACGCCCGCCGCTCCGGTGGTAGGAGACGCCTATGAGTTCGTCGGCTTCATCAGCGAGGGCGACGTCATTCGCGCAATGGAGGCGGGCGCCGATTTGAAGAAGGCCACGGCTCGCGACATCATGAATTCCATCTTCATCGGGGTCGAAGAAGGCACGGCGTTGTCCTGCGTCACCCGGATGTTCGAACAAGGCATCCAGGTGCTGCCCGTCGTCCAGGACGGCAAGGTCGTGCGCTCCATCACGCGCCATGACGTGCTGCGCGCGCGTCTGGGGCTGGGCCCAACGATGGAACAATAGCCTGCAGCAGGCTGAAGAAGTCCGGCTGTCTGCCGGCGTGCGCGCATCGCGCAATTTTCGCCGAGCCGGACCATCTCCCTCATGGACGCAGGCGAAGCAGCGCCATGATGACTCGCCGACCGGTCGGTGTGTGACTGATTCGTTATGCGCCGACCGCCTCTCCTGGTTCGACGTCGCTGCGACCGCAAGAATTTGATCTTGCGACTCGACAACAGGATTGCTAGTCTGAGTGCCCAATCCGAGTGCGTATTGGTACGCAAGGAGAACTTTTCATGGGTGAACAACGAACCATTGCGGTGATCGGGGCGACGGGCATGCAGGGCGGCGGACTGGTGCGGGCCATTGTGCAGGATGCCAGCGGAGCCTTCAGGGCGCGGGCGGTGACGAGAAACGTCGATTCCGACAAGGCGAAGGCCTTGCGCGCGCTTGGCGCCGATGTGGCGGCGGCGGACATGGACGACGCCGGGAGCCTCACCCGGGCATTCACCGGCGCGTACGGCGCCTTTTGCGTCACCAATTTTTGGGAGCATCTGTCGCCGGAGAAGGAGTTCGCGCAGGCCAGGAATCTCGCCCAGGCGGCCAAGCAGGCGGGGCTGAAGCACGTCGTCTGGTCCACGCTGGAGGATACGCGGCGGTGGGTGCCGCTCAGCGACAACCGCATGCCGACCTTGATGGGAAAATACAAGGTGCCGCACTTCGACGCCAAGGGCGAAGCGGATGCGGAATTCACGAAAGCCGGCGTGCCGACGACGTTTCTCTTGACCTCGTTCTACTGGGACAATCTGATCATGTTCGGCATGGGGCCGAAGAAGGGTCCCGACGGGGTCCTGGCGTTCACGCTTCCGATGGACGACAAGAAACTGCCCGGCATCGCGGCCGAGGACATCGGCAAGTGCGCGCTCGGCATCTTCAAGAAAGGGCCGGAATACATCGGCAAGCGCGTTGCGATCGCCGGCGAGCATCTGACCGGCGCGGAGATGGCCGCGGCGCTCGGGAAGGCGTTGGGGCAGACGGTCCGGCATCATGCGGTGTCACCCGAGGTTTACCGCTCGTTCGGGTTTCCGGGCGCCGACGATCTCGGCAACATGTTCCAGTTCAAGCGCGACTTCCAGGAAGCCTTCTGCGGGCCGCGCGATCCAGCCGTGGCGCGGTCGCTCAACCCGGACCTGCAGACCTTTGAGCAGTGGTTGGCCCAGCACACACCTCGCATCCCGATCACGTGACACGATGGTGACCGGGGTGCGGCACCGAAGGACAACGGAGGGGACATGAGAGTCGCGGTGATCGGCGCCACCGGCACCATCGGACGGGCGGTCGCTGCGGCGCTGGCCGCCCGCCATGATATCGTCAAAGTCGGCAAGACGAGCGGGGAGTATCAGGTGGACATCGCCTCCGCGGATTCCATCAAGCGGCTCTTCGAGGCCGTGGGGCCGCTCGATGGGGTGGTATCCGCGGCCGGCGACGCGAAGTTTGCCGATTTTGCAGCGCTGACCGACGAAGATTTTCGCTTCAGCCTGGCTAATAAACTGATGGGGCAGGTCAACCTCGTGCGAATCGGGGCCGCCTATCTGCGGGACGGCGGGTCGTTCACACTGACCAGCGGGTTGTTGAGCCGGGAGCCCATGCGCGGCAGCGCGGCGATCAGCCTGGTGAACGGAGCCCTCGACGGGTTCACGCGGGCCGCGGCGCTGGAGTTGCCCCGGAACCTCCGCATCAACGTGGTGAGCCCGACTTGGGTCATCGAGACGTTGAAGGCCTTCGGCATGGATCCGTCGATCGGAATGCCGGCGGAGCGGGTCGCGCTGGCCTACGTCGCGAGCGTCGAGGGAACCCGAACCGGGGAAGTCCTCGACACCCGGGACTGGTCCGGCTGAGTCCTTACCAGCCCCTGGTTTCTCCCGGGCGGAGAATCCAGATCCGGTCGAGATCCAAACCGAGGCGCGCCGCTTCTTCTTCCAACCGTTTGGGCGGTTCTCCCAACGGTTCCTCCGCCAAATCGAACGTGCCCCAATGCATCGCGAGCAGACGTCCGGCGCGCAGGTCGGAGAAGATCCGCACCGCTTGCTCCGGCGTGCTGTGAACGAACTGCATGATACGGGGAGGCAGATAGGCTCCGATCGGCAAGGCGGCAAGATCGACCGGCCCGATGCACCGGGCGATCTCGTCGAACAACGTCCGGTCATAACCGGTGTCTCCCGCGAAATAGATTTGATGGGCCGAACTATGAATCGCCCATCCGCACCACAGGCGGCGGTTGTGATCCCACAGCGTTCTACCGGAGAAATGCTGCGCCGGTAGACAGGTGAGGAGGCAGCCGTCTATTTTCTCGCTCTCCCACCAGTCCAATTCTCGCACCGGTTCGATCTGCCGGCGATCGAACCATCGTGCGAGGCCGAGGGGAACGAGAAATCGTGGACGATGGGACACGGCCAGCCGGCGAATGGTGGGCAGATCCAAATGATCATAGTGGTCGTGCGAAATCAGCACGAGATGAATCGGCGGCAAATCCTCGAAGCGCAGGCCGGGAGGCACGAGGCGCCTCGGACCCGCGAAGCCCACGGGGCTCGCTCGGTCCGACCAATGCGGATCGGTCAGGACGTTGATTCCGTCCATTTGAATGAGGAACGTCGCGTGGCCGATCCAGGTGACGGCCGGGTCGGTGCCGTTCGCACGCACCGCGCGACCGTCGTTTCCGACGGGAACCAGCGGACTAGGTCGTGGGTGGAGCGCCTGGGTCCAGGTGCGGGCTGCGACAAATGTGACGCGGTCCCACGGCGCCGGATCCATGAAGGCGGGATTGGGGTTGCGGAACCGGGACTCGTCTTTCCGGCTGGTCCACTTCTTCGCCTCAGCCATGCGTCATTATATATCGAGGACCGGATTAGAGAACCGGATGGAGACTAACGCAGTGAGCGGTCCAGCTTCGGAATAGGGGGACGCGTCGGTGGGCTTGGGTCCGGATCCGGCGGTGGGAACGGCGGCTCCGGAGGCGGAAAGGGACTCGGATCCGGGGGAATCGGCCCCGGATCCGGGTCTGGGACGGGTTTCGGGTCCAACGAGGGCGCTGCGGTCATTGCGGATTCGCCTCGACCCTCGTGCCTTCCTTCACCGGCGGCTCGATGGCGATCTGCGGACCCTCTACTTTCGGCAATTGCCCGGCTCCGGGCTTCTCCAGCAGGCGCTGATCGTTCTCATTGATGGACAGCTGCTGCGTCACATGCGCAGAATCGGCCAGAGCCGCCTCTCGCAACGCCTTGTCACCCGTGGCGTTCTTCTCTCCAGGATCGTTCGCCAGCGACATCCCGGTTACCGGATCGACGGCTTTGCCCATCGGGTAGCCCGGATGTTTCGGCAACATGGAAGGATTGGCGAACGCCAACGCTAAGAATCCGATCACACCGAGGAAAGTTCCTGAGGCCAGAATCGTCGTACGCATAGCCCTTCCTCCTTTCTCTTATAAAAAACGCGCATGCCTTCCCGGCTTGGCCTGAGAAGGCATGCAATAGTGGATTGCTTCGCGGCTTCGAGAAGATCCCCGGACCTGCATAGGGCTCCTCCGAAGGAAGACATCTTTCATGCTCGCTCCCCCCTCGGCGGATGTGCAAGATGGACCGTTTACGTACGAAATGACTGGCTCGAGGCGTTCTACTCACTCCGACACACTTGTGATACACTTCCGCTCGACCTGACACACCAGAATGTGTGTGTGGCGGCTCGCGCCATGATCGCTAACCCAGCCCCCTCGGCATGATCTTCTGGTTCGTCGTTTTCTACCTCATCGTCTCGGTCGCCATCGGGTTGTACGCTTCCACCCGCGTTCGCAACACCAAGGATTTCGCCGTCGCCGGCCGGAGTTTGCCGCTCCCCGTCGTGACCGCGACCGTCTTCGCCACCTGGTTCGGCGCGGAGGCCGTGATGGGCCTCTCCGCCACGTTTGCGAAGGAGGGCCTGCGCGGGGTCGTGGCGGATCCGTTCGGGGCCAGCTCGTGCTTGATTCTCGCGGGACTGTTTTTCGCCCCGCGGTTCTACCGGCTGAATTTGCTGACTGTCGGGGATTTCTACCGGCTCCGGTACAACCGCGCGGTCGAGATCCTTTGTACCCTGTGCATCGTCGCTTCGTACCTTGGGTGGGTGTCGGCCCAGTTCAAAGTGCTCGGGCTCGTGCTGAACGTGGTGACGGATGGGAGTGTGAGTCAGCAAGCCGGCATGGTGATCGGTGCGGCGATCGTGCTCACCTACACGACGCTCGGCGGCATGTTTTCGGTCGCGATCCTGGATTTCGTCCAGATCTCCGTGATCATGGGCGGGCTGCTCTACATCGCTTCGATCGTCAGCGGGTTGGCGGGAGGAGTCGGAGCGGTCGTCACCCATGCGGCGGCGGCGGGAAAGTTGGACCTTTTCCCGGACGCCGCTTGGTCGGCGTGGATTCCGTTCATCGGCGCGTGGATCACGATGATGTTCGGGTCGATCCCCCAGCAGGACGTCTTCCAGCGCATCACCTCGGCCAAAGACGAACGAACGGCCGTGCGCGGATCGGTCTTCGGAGGCACGCTCTACTTCGCCTTCGCGTTCGTGCCGATGTTTCTCGCGTACAGCGCCACGCTGGTCGATCCCTCGGTGTTCGGTCCGCTGCTTGAGCGGGATTCGCAGCTCGTGCTGCCCACCCTGATCCTCCACCACACGCCCTTCTTGGCGCAGATCGTATTCTTCGGCGCAGTCCTCTCCGCAGTCATGAGTTGCGCCTCGGCCACCTTGCTGGCCCCATCGGTCGCGCTCAGCGAGAATGTGATCCGGGAGGCGATTCCGGGGATGAGTGATCGAGCGTTTTTGCGTACCATGCGAATGGTGCTGGTGGGGTTCGCCTGCGTGGTGCTGGCGATCGCGCTGAAGAGCGACGCGAGCATCTATAAAATGGTGGTGAACACCTACAAGGTCACGCTGGTGGCGGCGTTCATCCCGCTCGTGGCCGGCCTCTATTGGGCTCGAGCGACCACGCAAGGCGCGCTGTTCGCGATTGTGGCGGGTTTGACGGCGTGGATTGGTCTGGAGCTCTTCGGCGCGCCGGATGCCGTCTGGCCTCCTCAGTTGGTCGGATTCCTCACGTCGGGGGCCGGCATGGCGCTCGGCTCGGTGCTCCCCCCGCTGGGCCGCTACGTATTGGCCGGCCCGGCTCTCGCACGGCCTGCCTCCACTGCCGCGCCCGCGGGTCCTCCGTCTCCGGCTTCAGAGTAATCTGTGCGGCGGCCGCTTCGCGTGCCGGCTGGCTGCGTCTCCACGCGCGGCGAGTGTCGCCGGGATCGCACGCGGGCCCGCCGCTGCTGCAGGAGCTGCTCGGCCAGCATGCACAGCAGCTCGGACACCTCCGGACGGCGCCGGAGAAAAAACTGGGCGGCCGACGTCTTCTTGTGTCCGACGCGGGCGGTGAGAATGCGCGGATCGCGCAGCGCGAAGACGTCTTCATCCGTGTCGTCGTCGCCGATATAGACGGCCGCTGCGACGTCCAACTGCCGGATCAGTTCCAGCAGCGCGCCTCCCTTGTGCGGAGTGCCGGGGGGCAAGGCATTAAAGACGCGCTTGCCCGGCACGACCCGCGGCTGCGGCGTCAGGCCGGCAAGCGCGCGGAAAATCGCGCGCCGGGCTGCTCCGGGGTTTTCGGCGTTGCGATAGTGGAATGATAAAGAGTAGGTCTTGTCCTCCGTCATGACGCCGGCTCGCACAAGCTCTTGCCGCCAGCCCTGCGACAGGATGTCCTTCCAGCCGCAGGTCACGTCCCGGGCGCGATCGATTGCCCGGGGGTCGGCTGTTCCTCCCTCCAGGCCGTGATTGCCGATCAGATACGTCACGTCTCTCCCCACCCGCGTGCGGATGTCTTCCAAAGAGCGGCCTGAGACGACGGCGGTCGGCGCCATGCTCGTGAGCCGGCCGAGCCAGTGTCTCGTCCTCTCCGCCACCCGCACTGTCCGAGGGTTGCGCGCGATTCCCGCCAGCGTGCCGTCGAAGTCGAATGCATACAGGGCCGGCTTCGACGTGATCGCGCGAAGCGCGCGCATTCCCTTCGGGCCGAATAAATAATGCATTCCCTTGCCTGGTTGTCCGCGTCACTGCGACCGGGTGGTCAGCCGGTCCAGTTGGCGCATGCGGGCGGCGTCGATCAGCATGCGGCCGGCCCAGCGGTAGACGTTGAACTCTTGAATCAACGCTCTCATACTCATCATGCGCGCCCGCTGCTCGGCTGGGGGCATGGTGAGGGCGACGTGGAGGGCGGCGGCGAACTGGTCGCTGTCGTACGGGTTGATGATCAGCGCCTCGGGCAGCTCGCGGGCCGCCCCCGCGAACTGGCTGAGAATGAGGACGCCCCGCTCGTCGTCGCGGGCCGCGACGAATTCCTTCGCGACCAGATTCATGCCGTCGTGGAGGCTGCTCACGACGCAAAAGTCCGCACCCCGGTAATACGTGAACACTTCGGGTGGTTCATGATGCTGGATGTTCAAATAGATTGGTGTATAGCTGCCTTCCCCAAACCGCTTGTTGATGCGTTCCGCCAGCGCAAAGACTTCGGCGGTGAAATGCCGGTACTGCGGGATGCTGGAGCGGCTCGGCGCGGCGATCTGGACGAAGGAAAACTTGCCGATCCACTCCGGCTCGAGTTCCAGGAGGCGCTCGATGGCCATGAACCGCTCCAGGATGCCCTTCGTGTAGTCCAGCCGCTCCACGCCCACTCCGACCAGGTGCTCCGGTTCCATGCCGTGCAGTTCGCGGATATGCCGGCGGCATTCCTTGATCGGGCGTTGCTCTTTGGCCCATCGGATGGGCCATTCGATGGAAATGGGGTAGTGGTTCACTGCCGTCGGATGGCCGCCGCGCGAAATGGTCGAATGGTCGCGATCGATGCGCGCTTCCAGGAATCGGTCCACGCTGTCGATGAAGTTGTTGCAGTGGAGTCTGGTGTGAAATCCGAGGATGCTGCTGCCCAGGAGTCCGGTCAGAATTTCTTCGCGCCAGGGGCAGATCCCATAGCGTTCCGCGTTGGGCCAGGGAATGTGCCAAAAGGTGATGACCGTGGATTTCGGCATCAATTCGCGCAACAGCTTGGGCAGGAGGGCGAAGTGGTAGTCCTGGATGAGAATGACGGGATTGTCCGTCTTTGCTTCTTCATACACGGTGCGCGCGAACCGCTCGTTCACGGTCACGTAATCCTTCCAGTCGGCGGAGCGGAACGTCGGGCGAATGTGCGCCGTGTGGCACAGCGGCCAGAGGCCCTCGTTCGAAAACCCGTAGTAGTATCCCGCTTCTTCCTCGGGGGTGATCCAGATCCGCCGGATGCTGTACTCCGGCGCTTCCGGCGGCACGCGGATGCGGTCGTGATCGTCCACCACTTCCTGGTCCGCCGTCCCGTTGCCGTGAGCGACCCAGACGCCTGAGCAGGCGCGCATGACCGGCTCCAGAGCCGTGACGACTCCGCTGGCCGGCATCTGAACCTCGATGTGTCCGTCGCGCCGATTGTGGATGTAAGGCTGGCGATTGGACACGATCATGATCTCGTCGCCGGAGAGCTGCTCATGAAGGATGGTCTTGAGCGTGCCTGCCGTCCAGGTGATCTGGCTCTCGTCCCGGACGCGGCGGTCGGTTTCCAGCGCGCGCACGAGCTCGCGCAGATCTTTCTCCAGCGGGCGAAGCTCGGGTGTCGATGCCGCGCTCAAGGGCGTCAATAACCCTTCGCCGCGCATCATGGCGCGTACGCCGGCCACCCAGCCCTTCCAGCTCAGATGCGCGACGAGCACCGTCACGACGGAGATCACCACTCCGAGAAGGAGAAAGACGTAGAAGATGTACCATCTCGTGTCCGAGCTGCGCTGCTGCACGAAGCTCATGTCGTGAAGCAGGAGCAGCCAGCCGATCGGGCGTCCTTCGGGACCGAGCGGGGCGGCGGCGATATGAACAGGGCCCCGCTTGAGCTTCAGGACGCGCCCGGAGTCCGGCCGGAGCGGATGCACCTTGTCGCACGAAACCTCCTCCGGCCACATCTGCGTCTTGACGATCAATTGGTGCGACGGGACGCAGATACCGAGCGCATACAACCGCTCGTCCTGACTGATGCGGTGCAAATAGGAGAGGAGCTTCGCCTTCGCGTTCGTGCTGAGCAATTCCGTGACGGGGGCTTCCATGGTGTTGGCAATCAGCTTGGACCGCATGTCCACGTCACGCACGAACCAGCGGACGGTGAGCATATCCACCAGCGGGACGATGGCGTAGGCGATAAGCGCCAGGACCGCGACGAGCGGCAGGATGAAGCGCAGCGAGAGCCGCATGGCGCCAAAGTAATTGACTTTCACCCTGGAAATCAAATGTTCAATCGTCTTGGAGCCGGTTGCTCTTCCAGGGACGGCACGGCGCGTGACCGTGCGTGTCGCGCGTTCGGCGGGTACGGGGAGCGGGGACGCTGAACGCCGCCTCGCCGCGACCGGCTTCGCGTGCAATACCGTTCCGGACCGCCGAAGAGTTTCTCCGGCGGTCCGCCAGCAGTCAGTTGATCTTCACAGGAGCGTGCTCGGCGAGTACTTTATGATGAGCGACGTCCGATTCGTCGTAGTAATGTTTTCGGATGCCTTCCCGCAACACGTCCATCGCTTCCTGCGTCAGTTCGCGGGCCAGCCTCTCGTGATTCGTTTTCTTGCCCTCGGCGGAGACCTTTGTTAGCATAAAAGAAAAGCAGGACACCCAGTCGAGGAGGTTCGTATGGCCGGCTTGCTCCCCGCTCATCGACTTCCGGTACTCGCAGCATGCGTCGCCGTCCTCTCCGGTCTCTCTTGGTCCTCGGCCCGAGGGTCGATCGAACTGCCGCACGATCCAGGCGTGACTCCCCCGCCCATCCCCGTCAGTTGGTCAACCAGCACGAGCAAATGGCAAGGACAGTTCGGTCGCCGTGAAACGCTGCTGTGTCCCGCGAACGGCACGCCGCGCTCCGCGTTCGGGACCGACATCTACACCGACGACTCCTCCGTCTGTACGGCGGCAGTGCACGCCGGATTAATCACTCCTCGGGACGGCGGCGCAGTCACGATCGAAGTCCGGCCCGATCAAAGCCAATATCTCGGAAGCGAACGCAACGGCATCCAGTCCGGAGACTGGTTCGACATGTGGCCGGCCAGTTTCATTTTTCTGTGGGGGGACGCGCTCGATTCTCCGGCGCCCGCGATTCAGGCCTCGAGCGCGACGCAGCTGGATTCCTGGAACGGCCAGGCCGGCCGCGTCCTGACGTTCCACTGTCCAGCGCGCTTCGAGCTCCAGCCGGTTTCGGGCACCGACGTCTACACCGACGATTCCGCCGTCTGCTCGGCTGCCGTTCACGCGGGAGTCATCAAGCAGGCGCACGGCGGCATGGTGACGGTGAAGCTGCAGGCCGAGCCGAGCTCCTTCAGCGCCAGTACCAGGCACGGCATCACCAGCTTCGCGATGGATGGCTGGAAAGGGCAAAGCTTTACGTTCGTCGCGACACCGGCCGACACCCCGCCGCCGCCTACCGCCACCACGCCGTTCCTCCCTCCGCCGGGGAAGACACCGCAGGAGCATCCACGACAGGCACGGGCGGCGTCTGAACTGTGAGGACCCCGCTGGCACATGAGGTGTCGCAGCCCTTGAGCAGGGCCGCGGCTCGTCGAGTCATTGGTTATTTGACGTCGGGTCGGGGATCCGGAACAAATCCGTCGCGGTTCGGCATGCGGATCGAGGGCAGGCTTGCGGCATCGAGCACCGCGTCGCGGGAGACGATGCCGTTCTCCGCGAGCAGCCAGGCGACGACTGCATAGGTCTCGTCGGGACGCAACGATTGCGGAGCGTCGAACGGCATGGCTCGACGGACATAATCGAAGAGCGTCGTGGCATAGGGCCAGTAGCTGCCGACGGTTCTGACGGGGTTTGGACCAGGCAATGTTCCTTGCCCGCCGACCAAAGTATCCGCCGGACCTTCCGTGCCGGTGGGCCCATGACAGCCGGCGCATTTCGCGGTGTACACCACGCGGCCTTCGGCGGCGGTGCCTCGTCCCGGCGGCAAACCGCTCCCGTCCGGCGAAACATCGATCTCCCAGGCATGAATCTCAGCGTCACTCGCCGTCCGCCCCAGGCCGAGCGGGTCCTGACGTTCTTCCGCCCACACGGCGGCGGCGAGAAAGAGTCCCATGAGCGCTGCAAATGCCTTGGTCTTGTCGTCAGCCATGCAGATTACTTACGGTGCCGTCCGCCGCGAGGTGCCAGCGCTGGATACCGTTATAGTGATACACGGAATGTTCGCCGCGTGCGGTCAGGAGAGCCGATCTCGTCGGCTGCACATATCCGGTCTCATCCGTGCAGCGGCTCTGGAGGATCGCTTCGGCGCCGTTCCACCGCCAGGGCAGGACGAACCTCGTATGGCACTTCGGCAAGATCGGACCGTGAAGAGCGGCCGGCCGCCACGTGGCTCCGCCGTCCGTGCTGACCTCCACCGAGAGGATTTTCCCGCGCCCGGTCCACGCCAAGCCTCGGATTTCGACGAAGCCCGGACGAATTTGTTGCCCGCCGGAGGGACTCGTGATAACGGATTTCGCCTCCATCACGAAGGTGAACTGTCGCGCCGTGCCGTCGGGCATGAGATCCGTGTAGTGTGAGGTCTCTTCGCGCGTCATGAACGGAGCGGTCCCCAACTTGAGACGGCGCAGCCACTTGATGCACACGTTGCCTTCCCAGCCGGGCACGACGAGCCGCAAGGGATAGCCCTGTTCGGGACGCAGCGCTTCGCCGTTTTGGGCGTAGCAGAGCAACGCTTCATCGAGGACGTCCCTCAGCGGCAGGCTTCGGGTCATGGCCGCGGCGTCGCCGCCTTCCGCCAACATCCAGCTGGCGTTCGGCTTCATTCCCGCTTCGCGCAGGATCGTGGCGAGCGGCACTCCGGTCCATTCGCTCGTGCTGGTCAGGCCGTGCGTCTCCTGCACCGTCGCGCCGCCTGGTTCGCGCCATTCCGAGGCGGAATTGCCGGAGCATTCGATCGTCAGCAGCCGCGACACGGACGGCAGGCGCCGCACCTCATCCACCGTGAAGAACAGCGGCCGCAGGACCAGTCCGTGAACCAACAGGCGATGCGTGGAGGGATCGATCTGCGGGACGCCGTTGTGGTGGCGCTCAAAATGAAGCGAGGACGGGGTGACGATGCCGTGCAGGTCTTGCAAGGGCGTGAGCGAGGTCGACGTGCGGGGGAGGCGGCGGCTCCGCTCGTGAGGCGACCGGGTTCCGTAGGCGCTCGGCGGAGTCCCCGGAATTTTGGTCGGATCGGCAGGCTCGGCGGCGAGCGGAAGCGCGAGTGCGTGCAGCGCTCCGGCGCCGGCCGCGGCAACGGCCGCCTTCAGCATCGCCCGCCGTCCCACAGGCGGAACCCGGTCGTCAGGTGTGCTCATCGTACGCCCGCCAGAAGTGGACCATAGAACCAGCCGCGCTCGCTGTCAAGGCGAGGTGAAGATCATTCGATTCTTTTGCGGTCTTCCAGTATGCTGAGGGCGCCGTGACTACCGCCGTGACTGCTTTACGCCGCCGGCTCAGACGCAGCCTGCGTCTGTTCGCCGCCCTATTCGCCCTCGCCGCTGTCGGGCTGGTCGGGTATGGAGTGTTCCTCTCGTTCCATCTCCGCCTGCCGAAGAGCGAGGATCATCCGCCCTTGCTGATCTACGGCGCGCCGTTCCTGCTCAAGCCCGACATGGCGGTGGGCGAGGCCGGGCTTCTCGAGCGCCTGCAGCGGTTGGGCTATCGGGCCGTGAACGAGCCGGTGCGGGCTGCCGGCGAGTATCGGGTGACGGAGCAGGCGATCGACATCTATCTCCACGCGCAACCGGACAGCCATGTGCAGGCAAGGCCGATCTCCCTGACGCTCGACCACGGCCGGGTGGCCGACATCATCGGGATCACCGACGGGATGCCGGCGTTCCCCTCGTACCTGGAGCCGCAGTTGCTCAGCGGTCTTCGCGGGGATCAGCGCCAAGTACGGGAATGGATTCCTTATCCCGCGATTCCCCGGCAGGTGATGGACACGGTGCTGGCCGTGGAGGACCGGCGTTTTTTCTATCATCCGGGGATCGATCCGATCGCCGTCGGCCGCGCGATGTGGGCGAATCTGACGACGCGCGGGGTCATGCAAGGAGGCAGCACGATCACGCAACAGTTGGCCAAGAACCTCTTTTACTCCCCCGAACGGACGCTCTGGCGCAAGCTGCGCGAGTCGCTCGCCGCGTTGGTGCTGGAGGTCAAATATTCCAAGGAAGAAATCCTGGAGAGCTATCTCAACGAAATTTACCTCGGCCAGGCGGGATCCGTCTCCATCTACGGCATCGGCGAGGCGGCGCACCGGTACTTCGGTAAAACGCTCGACGAATTGTCGGTGGAAGAAACGGCGCTGGTCGCCGGCATGATCAAAGGCCCGAACACCTACGCGCCGACGAGGAATCTCGGGCTGGCGAAACAGCGGCGCGACGTGGTGTTGAGCCGTTTGCGGGATCAGGGTTTACTGAGCGAGGCCCGGTGGAAGGCGGCGGTGAATCGGCCGGTACGAGTGGCGTTGCCCAAGGACGCGCTGACGGACGCGCCGTACTTCGTCGATTATGTGCTGCGGCAAATCGAAGACACCGGCGGCACCGGGATCCCGGAAGGGACGCGCATCTACACGACGCTCGACCCGATGGCGCAGGACATCGCCGCGGAAGCGCTGCAGAAGGGATTGGCGAAGTTGGAGTCGACCCATCCCTTTTTGCGGTCGAACGACGAGCCGTTGCAGGCGGCGATGGTGGTGCTCGATCCGCGGACCGGCCACGTGCTGGCGATGGTGGGCGGCCGCGACTATCGAACCAGTCAATTTAACCGCGCGGTCCAGGCCCGGCGCCAGCCGGGCTCGTTGTTCAAGCCGTTCGTCTACGCGGCCGCGCTGGAAGCCGGGCGGGAGGCCGGCGCGAGCGCCTTCACACCGGCCAGCCTGCTCGCGGATGAGCCGGTAGCCTTCGTGTCGACCGCCGGCCCCTGGACGCCGCAGAACTACGATCGGCAGTTTCGGGGCCAGGTGACGCTGCGCACGGCGTTGGAACAGTCGCTCAACGTGCCGGCCGTGCGCGTGGCGAAAGCGATCGGCACGAAGCCCATCCTGCAGTTGATCAAGAACCTCGGCGTGCACAGCCCGTTGACGGACGACTTGTCGATCGCGCTCGGCAGCCCGGCCGTGTCCTTGCTTGAGATGACGGTGGCCTACGGAGGATTGGCCCACCAGGGCGTCCTCGTCCAACCGACGGCGGTGCAGAGTCTCGTGGACGTGAACGGCGACACCCTGTGGACCGCAACCCCGGATCGACATCAGGCTCTGTCCGCGCAGGCGGCGTATGTTGCCACGTCGCTTCTTCGAGGGGTGGTCGAGCGGGGGACCGCGGCGAAAGCGAGGGCGATGGGACTGCCGGGAGCCGTGGCGGGCAAGACCGGCACGACGGACGGCTACCGTGACGCCTGGTTCGTCGGGTACAGGCCGGACCTCGTCATCGGAGTCTGGGTGGGGTTCGACGACGAACGGCCGGTGCGGTTAACGGGCTCTCAAGCGGCGCTGCCGATCTGGGTAGACGCCGCACGGCGGCTGTTGCCCGCGGACGCGCCGGACTTCCCGATGCCATCGGGCGTCGTGGAACGCTCGATCGATCCGACGAGCGGCCAGCTGGCGACCTCAAAATGTCCTGAACAGCTTTCGGAAGTGTTTGTCGAGGGCACCGAGCCGAGCAGCTACTGCGCCATCCATGGCGGCGGATTATGGGAGCGGCTCAAGCGGAGTTTCGGTTTCTCCTAGGCCGAACGCACGGCGCTGAGGTATTCTGACTCCCACACACGGGAGAGGCGCTATGAAAAAGAACGGCTTCGTTGAGGACGACAACATTACGCTGCTGGCGAAGGGCGTCCAACTGAAGGGCGAGATCCGGGTGGAAGGCACCGTCCGCATCGACGGCCGGCTGGACGGCGACATTCAGACGAGCGGCAAGGTCGTGGTCGGAGAAGACGGCGTGGTCACAGGGACCGTGAATGCCGGAATCCTCATCTGTAGCGGAAAGATCAAGGCCACCGTCACGGCGGGCGAGCGAGTGGAATTGTTGAAGACTGCCACCGTGATCGGGGAAGTGAAGAGCCCGATCCTGTGCATGGAAGAGGGAGCCAAGTTTCAAGGCACCACCGACATGGGGGTGTCCGCCTGGCCTGAAGACGTTCCGAAACTGCCCGGCAACGTGCGAGACCTTGCTCAACACCGTGCCAAAGGCGTCGTCGCGCTCGAAAAAGAGCCTGCTCGATAGTCGGTCGTCGACTCCCGCCGCGGCGCACCTTCCGTTCCGGAATCGTCCGCCCCGTATCCCGCCTCGAACGCTGGCGCGTGCCTGATGACAACCCTCGGTAATTCTGCTATCAAGCTGGAGCTTGAGGCTCGCCGCATGAACAGACAACAGCTCTTTTCCGTCGTGTTTTTCGCGGTGTTGGTGCTGCTGTTGTACCAGATCGCGCTCATGTTCCGGCCCTTTCTGCTTCCGTTTCTCTGGGCCATGATTCTGGCGCACATGACGTTCCCGGTGCATGAACGGTTGACCGCCGCGTTGGGAGGCCGGGAATCGCTCTCCGCGGCGTGCCTCACGGCCGGGATTTTGGCGCTCGGGGTCGTGCCTGTGGTGGTGTTGGGCATCCTCTTGGTAGGGGAAGCGGGGGCGGCGGAGCAGGCCGTGCGCGCCTGGATCGCCGCCGGTGGTCTGCTGTCGCTTCCCGGTCAGATCGAGCAGGTGCCTCTCGTCGGGGGCCTGCTTCATAAGACCGTGGGCGGCTACCTCCTGCAGCCGGGTGCCATGGAACGTTTGCTCGTCTCCACCGCCAAATTCGTGAGCCAGTTCTTTGTGGAGGAAGTGGGCAGCCTGCTCAAGAACGCCTTTCTCCTCGTCACCGACTTTTTCATCATGCTCTTCGCGCTCTTTTTCCTGTTCAAGGACGGCAAGCGCTGGCTGGCCGCGCTGTACGATGTGATCCCGATGGACGAATCCCACAAGGAAAAGATTTTCACCCGCCTCGAAGTGACCGTTCGTGCGGTGGTGAAGGGCATCGTGCTGACGGCCATCGTGCAGGGGTTGCTGGCGGGCGCGGCCTACATGGTGCTGGCCGTGCCGTTTCCGGTGGTTCTGACGGCGGTGACGGTGATCCTCGCGCCGTTTCCCTTCGGCGGAACCGCGCTGGTGTGGGGGCCGGTGGTCTTCTATTTGTTCTGGATGGGGATGCTGGCCAAAGCGCTGATCATGCTTGTCTGGGGCATCGGGGTCGTGTCGACGGTGGATCAAGTCCTCCGACCCTGGCTGATCGGGCAGCAGGTCGAGATCCCCGTCTTTTTCCTCGTCTTCAGCGTGTTGGGCGGGTTGGCGCTCTATGGGCTGATCGGCTTGTTCGTCGGCCCCATCCTCATGAGTCTGTTTCTCGTCGCGGTTCAAATCTATCGCGAGGAGTACCAGGCGCAGGACGGCGGGCCCGACGGGAGCGTCCCTACCGTGCCGTAGCGACGGAAGGCGCTCCTCAGTCCAGCGGAATGGTGATCGCGATTCCGCCCATGACGTCGTTCAGCTTGAAATCCCGCTTGGGGCTCAACGGATGTCCGTTGTGGCAGGCGACGCAAGCGGTAGAAACCGCCCGGTCGGGATAGATGGCCTGGAAGTACCGCTTCCGTCCGCTGCTCACGAATCCGGTGAAGGGGCGATCCGGGGCGCGGGTGATCTGTTCCAGCGCCTGGCGTTCGAGCGCCGTCGCCGGGGAATTCCGTTGGTAAATCGGCCAGAGGCTGATCAATCGATAGCGGATGCCGCCCCCTTCCTCCGCCACCATTTTGCCCGATTGCTGGAGGAACTGGGCCGGCAACGGCAGCGCGTTGTTCTGCTCCCAATGTTCGGCCGCGGTTACGATGCCCTTCTCCTGCAGGCGATTGACGATCTGCGTCGTGTAGAAAGTCCGATCCGCCCGCAGCACGGCATAAATGTAGCCCGCGACCTTCTCCGGCGAGATTTCGGCCGGCTCGCGCGCATCTTTCGCATGCAAGTGGGCGAGGCCGGCCGCGAATCCTACGGCGACGACCGCGAAGATTGCGATGCGGAGTGCGGATGTGAGGCGTTCCATGGGTCCTCCGACGCGCCGGGCGAGCCGTTTGCGACCGGGAGAGTGATCACGCAGGACGTGCCTCGGCCTTCCTGACTGTCGATGCGAATGTCCCCTCCGAATTTCCGGATGATGCGGCGGGCGATCGTCAAGCCCAAGCCCGAGCCTTCGCCTTGGCCTTTCGTCGTGAAGAAAGGATCGAACACTCTGGAGAGATGTTGTTTGGGAATGCCCGGCCCGCTGTCGGCGATCGTCGCCACGGCCATGCCGTCGGCCACGCCCGTGCCGATGCGGAGCAGCCCTTTTCCTTTCATGGCCTGCACGGCGTTGATCAGGACGTTGGTCAGCGCCTGGCGGAGTTGTTCCGGCAACGCCGACACCCTGGTGCCTCCCGCGTATTCCCGCCGGATGACCAGGTCGTTCGTGTCGATTCCGACCTGCACGGTCGCCAAGGCCTGATCGAGCTCGACCTCGAGGTGCACCGATACCCGCTGGTCCGACGCCTCCCGGGTCGCCACGCCCGTGAAATCCCGAATGATGGCGGCCATGCGCCGGCCTTGCATGACGATGTCGCGCGCATACGCTTTGACGCGAGCCATGTCGGCTTCGTCCTGAATCGCTTCCCCCAGCCCCACGATCCCGAAGAGCGGGTTGTTCAGCTCATGGCCGATCCCGGCCGTCAGCAGCCCGAGGCTGCCTGACTTCTCCGCCTGGATCAGCTGGTCCTGCAGCCGGCTGTCGTCGGTGGTGTCCCGCAGTACCAGGCCGATCCGCTGCGACTCGCCGGGCCGTCCCGTCAAATAGAACCATTGATAGTGGTACAGGCGCTGGCCGATCTGGATCTCGGGGCGACCCGCGTCCCGGGCGCGGATCTCTGGCGCGAGCGGATCGCGGGCCGGCACGAGTCTTTCCGCAGCGAGTCGGGCCGGACGACCGCCTGCAGCGGTCAATTCTCGATGAAGTCGAGCCTGGGCCGCTTCGTCGACGGGGAGCAGCGAAAACAGGGGGATCGGCGCCACACCGTCGCCTTCCAGACCCAAGGCTCCCCGGGCGGCGCGATTGACGTAATGCACCGTTCCGGCCTCGTCCACCATGAAAATGGGCGTCGGCACGGCATCCAGAATTTCGTCGGTGGACCGCTGCAGATATTGAACTTCCTGCGTCTTCAAATTCACTTGATCCGTCAAGCCGGCAAAGGCGGATTCGAGTTGGTTGTTCATCCGATTGAACTCCTCCGCCAGATCTTCCAACTCGTCGCCGGTGTTGATGCGGATCGGCTCGCGCAGCTCGCCGCGGCCGATCGACTGCGCGGCGTTCTGTAACTCGCGCACGGGCGTCACGATTCGAGCCGCCGCCAGATAACCCAGGCTGGCGAGGAGGCCGACGGCCACGAGGCCGAACACCAGCATCCAGGTGAACAGATGCTGGATCGGCGCAAACAACTCGTCGGATGACTGCCAGACGAACGTATGCCACGCCCCGTGTTCCATCGAGCCGTTTGTCGCACGGCTGGTCTCCGGCAAAGGCGCGAATCCGATGATCGAGGTGGCGCGGCCGCCGTGCCCGTCGCTCGGGGCCGTTACCCAGCCCGGCTGGAGCGGCGTCACGAGCGGGATCAAGCTCATGTCCGACAGCGAGACGCCCGTCGACAGAACGGGACAGCTGATGACGACGCCGCGTGTGTCGATCAGCATGACGTGGCCGGTCTTGCCGAACCGAATGGGATGAGTGGAGGGAGAGAAAAATTCTTTCGCGTCGATGACGCGCCGAATCACGCCGACGACCTCGTATCGCAGGCTGTCCATGACAGGAAGCGAGATGCTGAAGACATACGTGTCCGCTCTGGGCTCGAAGTACACGTCCTCGACGTAGAGTTGGCCGACCCGCTTGTTGTACGCCCCGATCCACCAGGGCTCCTCCCCGTTGGAGAACGCGGGACGGTCGGTGAGGGCCGCGACCAGCGTGCCGTTGATGTCGGTGACGTAGAGCATGCGAGTGGCCGCCCGAACCACCTGGGGCAGCAACTCGTCCTGCAGGCTATGCGAACCGGTATAGTAGTCGCGGAGCAGGCGTGACAGCTTGTTCTCCGTGACGGACTTGACGGCTGCCGGATCCTTGGCCTCCCATCGCCTCGTAGCCTCCCCCAGCGCGGTCCGCTGAACCGGCTCCGCAAGATCGCGGAGGGCGTCCCGTCGTTTCTCCAGTTCCTGGACCACGAGCGGATCCGTCGCGATGCGCGAAGTCCGCGCGACCTCTTCCGCTACCAGCACGTCCAGCTTCCGGGCGGCTTCGGTGGCCAGCGCCTTGAAACTTTCGCCGTTCACCTCCCGGATTTCCCTCGACCCTTGCCAAAAAGCCATGCCCAAGCCGACGAGCAAGGGCACGACACCGACCAGCAGCATCGAAAGGATGAGTTTGGCTTGGAGCCCCCACCGTCTGGCGGGCGGGGAGGCGCGGGAGGCTTCGGTCATCTCATGGCCTCTTTTCCGCCGTAGCTGAGTTGGGGAAGGTGATCGTGAAGCTGCTCCCTTCGCCGACCCGGGTGTCGACCTGGATGGTCCCGTGCATCATGTTTACGACGGCTTTGACATTGTACAAGCCGAGTCCGGTTCCTTTTCCCGGCGGCTTGGTTGTGTAGAACGGATCGAAGATGCGGGGAAGCGAGTCGGGAGGAATGCCGCGGCCCGTGTCCGAGACGGTGACCAGGACCGCCGAATCCGTCGCTGACGTGGCCAGCGTCAGCGTTCCCCCGCGATCCATGGCCTGCACCGCGTTCGTGATGAGGTTCACGAACACGTGAAGCAGTTCGTCCGGGTTGCCCGTCACGACGGGTCCCGCATCGTACCGTTTGACGACGGTGACGTCGTGAAAGCTGAGGGCATAGCGGGCGATCTTCAGCGCCTCGTCGAGTTTGCCGTTCACGGGGATGGTCACGGGCTGTAGGGACGTGGCGCGGCGCGAGTACGTGGTGAGATCCCGGCAGATGGCGCTGGTCCGCTTGACGGCCTCGGCGATGTCCCGGGCCTGCGCCCGAACCAAATCCGGATCGCGCTCGTCCATCAAGTTTTCGGCGAGGCCGAGAATCAGCTGCAGCGGATTGTTGATGTCGTGCGCGATGCCCGCGGCGAACGAACCGATCCCGGCCAGCTTCTCCGCGTGAAACAGCTCGGCCTGCAGTTTTGCTTCGTATCGGACCAATTCCCACAGCACGCGGGAGGCGGAGCCGGTCAGCACCTCGGCGTCCGGACGTTTTCGGGCCCGGATGTACTGCTCCATCTCGGGATCGCCCGTCACGTCCATGATCAGGTTGACTCCGTGATTGGCGATCAGGTCGCCCGCGTGAAGAGCGACCTGAATGTTCAGCTCGCGTGCCCGCTGAAGGCCCGGTGCGCGGGGATCGCGGTCGGCAATCCCCACGACCTCAATCGTGTTGATTTGGTGGAGCAGATCGAGAAGGGCGGTCCCCCCCCGTCCCGCGCCCAAAATGGCGACTTTGGTCGGCACGCCCTGCCTTACCGGCGGGGTCTCGGCTTGAACGTCCATTGTCCCACTCACGGACGGCGCCGCGCACGATGTCGACGGCACGTGTCGGCGCGGACTAGAGATGGGCAATCTCCCGCTGTTCCATCGCGCGGACGACGGCGGCCTTGAGTTTCTCGCCTTCGACCGGTTTCACCAGGTAGTCCACCACCCCTTCGCGCAGCATCGAGGTGGCCATGTCGGTATCAGGGAAGCCGGTGAGGACGATGACGGGCACCCGGGGATACTGACTGCGGAAATAGGCGATGGCTTCGATGCCGTTGATCTTCGGCATACGGATGTCGCAGATCACCACGTCGAGCATCATTCTATTCTCGCCGGTGTTGATGATCTCGATCGCCCGCTCTCCGTTCTCGGCCTCGAGCACGTCGTAGCCGGCTTTCTTCAAAGTCATACCGACGACCTTCCGGATATCCGGCTCATCGTCCACCACGAGTACTCGACCGTTCCCCGTCGAAGCGCCGAAGAAAAGATCGGATTTGAACTCCATAGCTCCCTCCTTATTTGTGATCGTTACGATCGACGGTCACCCCGCTATGCTGATGAGGGAGGCGCAATCCTTGTGCCATGTCGGTTCATGAGCATAAGCAACGGTTTTCAACAGCCTCGTCGCCGGGCTTCGCTCAGCCAAACGCCTATCTGGTGGAAAACCACCAGTGAGATGGCGATATGCACCAGCGTGATGAGCGCGCGGAAAGGCCGTTGACGAAACGGGGTCCGTGATGCGATGGATGCGGGTATCGAAATCGATACAACGGGTATAACAATGGATACGAAGGTCAGACCGGAAGGACTTGGACGAATTGCCTTTTTTCGGGTCGCTGCGGTATTCTCCGACTCGGTGAGGGACTGAAACGATGATTACTTCGGAAACCCTGAGCGAGTATGTTCGGCGCGCGATGCCGGATGCGAAGGTCACCGTGACGGACAAGACGGGGACCATGGATCATTTGAAAGTCGTGGTGGTATCCGATGCATTCAAAGGGAAAAATCTCCTCGACCGCCATCGCATGATCTATCAGGCGCTGGACGCGCCGATGAAAGATGGGCGCATCCATGCATTGGAGCTCACCGCCAAGACGGTGGAGGAAAGCGTCGAGCTGACGATCCGATAATTTGGAAATGGCCGCGAGCGTGCAAGGGAGGTCGATATGGCGGATCCGATCGAAGAGGAAATTCAGCGGGAAATCAAAGCCCACAAAATCCTCATATACGGCAAGGGCACCAAAAGCATGCCCATGTGCGGGTTCACCCGGGAAACGATGGATTTCTTCGGCAAGTACGGCTATCCGTACGAAGTCATCGACGTGCTGTCCAACCCGGCGAAGCGGGAAGCGCTTACCAAGATGACCAACTGGCCGACGCTGCCGAAGGTATTCATCGACGGGACCTTCTACGGCGATACCGACATTCTGGATCCGATGGCCGCGAAGGGCGAAATCGAGCCGCTGCTCAAAAAGACTTTTGGAAAGTAGCTGAGCCCGGAGGGATGGTCTAGCGTTTCGCTTCGGGGGGCGGCCAGTCCATCTCTGCCTGCCTCCCGCAATAGTAACAACAAAGCCGGTATCGGGCTTTGCGCCTCGGGTTCGGCATCGACACGAAGACGACGGGGGTGTCATCCACGGGACAGGTGGGCTGGTGGTGAAGCAGATGCGCCTCCGCCATGAGCGTCAGCGCCCCTTCATCCCAGGGGGGCAGTGCTTGCTCGGCTCCGGCCAAACGCTCGTTTCGACCGCAACGCTCACACACAGCTTCATAGGTTTTCACGCGATCCGTATGGCGTGAGACATCAGTCACCTGCATCGGGCCTCCACAATCTGACGCCGAACAGGTCAGCGTCTCATCTTGCAGCGCGAGCACAAACCGATGATGAGCGTCCTGCGACCGTTCCGAGGTCATGGCCATCCTTGTGCGATCGTCTCGCGCACCTGGCGGCGTCAGATTCCCCATGCGCCGCTGAGTTGGATGTTCGCGCCGTTGACATAGCGCGCTTCGTCGCTGAGCAGGTAACGAACCGCTCCGACCGCGTCGTCTACGGAGCCGATGTAGCCGGCGGGGATCCGCTTGGCCATCCCGGCCAATTCGCCGGGCGGCGCGCTGCCGCTGTCGATAAAGCCGGGGGAGAGCGCGTTGACGGTAATGCCGTGCGGCGCGAGCAGTTTCGCGAGCGTGCGGGTGAGAATGAGCACGCCCGCTTTGGCGATGTAATGCGCCGTGAGGTCCGGTTGAGCCACCATTTGATCCGCATTGGCCATGCTGAAGCTGATGATGCGCCCGTACTTGCGCGCTTTCATGCCCGGGGCCACGGCCTGGGCCAGATAGAAGATCGAATGCAAATTGCCGTCGAACATTTCCTTCCAACCCTCGACGGATTCCTCGAACACATTCACGCGGTGGTAGGGACCGGCGCCGTTGATGAGGGCGTCGATGCGGCCCCATTGCCGCTCCACCTGCTCGACGAGTTGCCGGGCGGCCGCGGGATCCGAGACGTCGCACCGCGCGACGAGCGGGGTGCCGCCGCGCTCCGCAATCGCAGCGCCGGTCTTGGCGGCATCGGCCTCGCTCGTGCGATAGCAGATCGCCACCGACCAGCCTTGTGAGGCTAAATCCAACGCGATCGCCCGTCCGATTCCTTTCGCTCCGCCGGTGATCAAGGCCGCTCTGTCATCCATTTCAACCCCCTATGCTGGTGGTGAATCGCCGGGACGGGATCGCAGTCGTTTCGCCAACAACTGCAAGGCCCCCGCGGTTCTGGAGGAGAAGGTTCGATCGTGCTTCGGTTTCCGCTCGTCGTTCCGGCATTCTTCGATCAGGGCGCGAACATCCTCGATCGTGTCGACATCCCGCCATTCGGGCAAGAGGCCGACACGGAGTCCCAGGCGTTCCGCTTTCTGCTTCGTGATCGAGAGAACCTGACCGCCGGACCACGGCACGTCGACAAACAGAGCCGGCACGGGGCCGGTCAGCCCGATGAGATAGTAGCCGCCGTCCAGCGCCGGGCCCAGCACGACCTCGTGCGCGACGAGCAATTCATACGCCTGGTGATAGATGGCGAGCGGCAAGGTTGGGATGTCGGTGCCCACGAGGCAGACATGGGTGTAGCCCCGCTCAAACAGCGTGGAAAAAGCCTGCTCCATCCGGCGGCCAAGATCGTCGCCCAGTTGGTCGAGCAGTGTCACACCGTGCCGTTCTTCCAGGATCTTGAAGAAGACGTGTGAAGCCGAGGGTGCGCAGGCCAGGTAACGGTCGACCGCGAGCTTCTGCTTGGTGACGGCCGTTTTCGTTCGCTCCAATTGGTCGAGCACAAAACTCCCATGCAGGGTCGCGGCTTCGTCCGGGGTCAGCGGGGGACACAGACGGGTTTTGACCTGCCCGGGAATCGGCGCCTTCGCGAAGATAACCAGCGCATGTCTCATTCATCAGTCCTGATATCGCATTGCTCTCTCATCTTACCGCCGCATAGAACCGTTGCAACCGGTGCGGGCTGACGCCGGACCAGTACAAAATTCGCAAGGTCCACATCCACAGAATCGTGCGCAGCGGCCCGTTGCGCTCCCATCGCCGGAACGACGTGGTCACGGAGTGCCGCAGCGCGGCGAGGCGACCGGTGCGCCTCAAACGGCCGGTGAACTCAATGTCCTCCATCAACGGAATGTCGGCGAATCCGCCGAGCCGGTCGAAGACGTCACGCCGGACGAAAATCGCCTGATCTCCGGTGCTGATGCCCGTCAGGCGAGAGCGCAGGTTCATCAGGGCACCAATGAGGCGGGCCCAACCGGACGTCCGGTCGAACGTGACGTCAAAACGACCTCCCGTCACACCCGGATCCGCCACTGCCGCTTCAATGGCTTGCCTGGCGCCGGCCGGCAGTATGGTGTCCGCGTGAAGAAACACGAGAACGTCTCCACGGGTTCCCTTGGCGCCTGCATTCATCTGGCTGGCTCTGCCGCGCCGTCCGGCGATCAACCGGGCGCCTCCGGCGGCGCGGACCAGGTCGGCCGTGCGGTCGACGCTGCCTCCATCGACGACGACCACTTCCTCGAACCCCAACCCGCAAGTATGAGCGAGCACGGCTTGAATGGTCTGTTCTTCGTTCAGCGTGGGAATGATGACGGAGATCGTCATCGGACGCGGTCGCTCAGGCGGGCTTTTTGGGTTCCTTGAACATGAAATACACGACGATCACGACGGTGGCCCAAAACACGACCTGTTTGTGCCAGAACAGCACTTCGCCGTAGTGATAGAAGCCAAGGGCCAATGCCACCGCGACGGCCATGATGCTGTAGCGCAGCGTGGCGTTCTCGATCACGCTGTTCGCCCATACCGCGACGCCGCCGAAGTAGATCAACAACGGCACGACGTTGATCTCGAACCCGCCGCTGATGGACAGGAAGACGTTCAGAAATCCGATGAACATCAGCGCGGTCCCCGCCATCATCCCGGCGACGTTGGCCTGAGTGTCGCCGGACGATTCTTCGTCCGCACCGCGCCTCTTCGGCGGCGGCGGCGTGTGAGCGGCTGGGTCTGTCGGAGGCGGAACGGCCATGTTTAGTCGGTTGCGGCAAGATGCTCAAAACGGTCTCGCAGCAAGGCCGCAGGGAGGCGGGAGCCCCGAGGCGTACCTGGAAGGTACGTTGAGAGGCTCTCGCGGCCGAAAACGCAGCTGTGAGCCGTGTTCAGCATCTTGCTAGGTCTTGAAGTGTTTGCTGAGCGTGAGCCCCTGTCGCTGATACGACGACCCCAACGCGCTGCCGTATACCTGCGTCGGACGTTTCAGCATCCTATCATAGACGACTTTGAAAAAGGTCTGTCCGTCGTGGATCAAAAACGGCACGTCGTGAGGGCGCACTTCCAGGACCACCTGCGTCCCGTGCATCTCGCCGTTCCCGTACCCGAAGCCCGGGTCGAAGAAGCCAGCGTAATGGGTGCGCAATTCCCCGCAGGCGGCTTCATAAGCGACCATCTCGGCGGCATACCCGGCCGGGACGCGAATCCGCTCCTTGGACGCGAGGATGTAGAACTCTTCGGGCTCGAGGAGGAGGCTGTCCTGGCGATGGCGATAGATCGGCTCCCAGAAATCAAGGGCGGCGTAGTACCCGATTTTGGACAAGTCGATGACATGGCTGTTCTTCTTCGCTCTGTAACCGATGATCTCGTGGCTTCCCCGGTCCTCTCCCTTGAGGTCGATCCGTAAAAACAACCCCCGCTCGGTCCTCAGGTCTTTCTCGCGCACCGGTTTTTTCATCGGCAGATTGTGGTAGAGCAGCGGCTCCTTTTTGTGGAGCTGTTGGAGGGCCGCGTCCGTCATGGTGGCGTCTCCCCGCACAAAACGGATTTGGTTGAGCGAGTAGCCGGTCTTCACCTTGATCGCGAAGGAGCGCGGCACGATTTCCAGGTACAGCGGGCCGCGGTAACCGGCGCGGATCTCGTCGAATCCCGCGTTGAGGTCCGTGACCACGCGCGTGAAGACGTCGAGCCGCCCTGTCGTGCTCTTCGGATTGGCCCTCGCGCGAAGGCCGGCGGGCAGCGCGAGATGTTCGAGCAGGGGGACGAGATAGACGTGCCCCTTTTCGAGAATGGCCCCGTCCGTCAGGTCCATCTCGTACATGACCAGGTCGGATTGATAGAAATCGAGCACGTTCAAGCGGCTGGAGATTTCGGACAATTCCGGAAGAAAGCTGCTGATCAGACGATAGGCTTTGCGGCCGAGCCGGAGGTCAAGGCTCGCCGGCTGGATCTGCCTGTCTTCAATGGGTACGCCGGAGTTGACGACCCGGTCGGCGATGAGCCGTGTGATGTCCTGGTATGGCAGGATGCCGTGGCCGACGCGGCTCACAGGTCGTCGAGCCTTCCGTTGTCTGCGTCGCAGGAGCCCCAGGATTGATGCGCGCCGACCATCGGCAATTCCCGCCCGCCGTTTTTCGGCTGCGGATAATGATAGGTCTTGTTCTCGTAATTCTTCAACAACGCGCCGTCTTCGTCCATGTGGACCAGGTAGTCGCCGGGCAATAACGGAATCTTCCCGCCGCCTCCCGGCGCATCGATGACGAAGTGCGGCACGGCCATGCCGCTCGTGTGGCCCTGCAGAGCCTTGATGATGCCGAGGCCGGTTTCCACGGTCGTGCGAAAGTGATTCGTGCCTTTCGTCAAATCCGCCTGATACAGGTAGTAGGGCTTGACCCGGGCCAACAGCAGCTGATGGACCAGACGCTTCATGATTTCCGGATCGTCGTTGACTCCTTTCAACAGCACCGTTTGCGCTCCCAACGGCACCCCGGCGTCGGCCAATCTGGCGCAGGCGGCTTTTACCTCCGGCGTGAGCTCGTCCGGGTGGTTGAAATGCAGGTTCATGTAGACGGGATGGTACTTCTTGATGATCTCGCAAAGTCTGGGCGTGATCCGTTGTGGAAGACTGCCCGGTACGCGGGACCCAATGCGAACAAGCTCAAGATGGGGGATGGAACGAAGGGCCTTGAGCACGCGCTCAAGCAAATGGTCCGGCAGGAGCAACGGATCGCCGCCGGAAAGGATCACGTCCCGCACCTCGGTACGGTCCCGCAGGTAGGCGATGGCGCGGTCCAACTCGCCCTTCTTCAAAAACCCCGGTTTCCCGACCAAGCGTTTCCGAGTGCAGAATCGGCAGTAGATGGGGCATTGGTTCGTCACCATGAGCAGCACCCGGTCCGGATACCGATGGACGAGGTGCGGGACCGGGCTCATAAGATCTTCTTCCAGCGGATCGTCCTCGGCCTCGGCATCCGCCATCTCGGCGATGTCCGGCACGACCTGCTTCCAGATCGCGTCGCCCTTCTCCTTGATCGTGGCCAGCACCGTCGGCGTGATGCGCATGGGATACTGGCCGACGACGGCTTCCACCTCCTTCACGTCCATGCCGAGGTGGTCGGCGAGATCCTTCGGTTTTACGATGCTCTCCGCCAGGATGCGTCTCCATTCCTCCACGAGGCTATCCTTTCGCTAAAGCTTCGGAGCGGCGCGTGTCGGCCGTGCGGTCAGGGACCGTTCCTCGGCGTGTCGGACTCACGGCGTTGCTCGGCGTAGCGGGTCTCGAGATGTTGCAGAATCTCGCCGGTCTCGGTGAAGACCCGGTCGCCGTCCTTCAAGACAGGCACGTAGTATTGTCCGGAAACGTCATGGACTTGCTTGCGCATGGGACGGAAGTCGGGCACCACCACGTCCTCGTAGCTCAGGCCGAGGTCGGCAAGCCGTTCGCGCACCAACGCACATTCCGGGCACCAGCTGACGTGATAGAGAGTGAGCGCCATGTCAAGTGCGGGATTAAGGATGAAGAATGTTGAATGGACAACATCCCGTCGCGTAATTGCTCATCGCAAATTTCTCATTCGCCATTCGTGAGTGCCCGACGCCTGACCGCGCACGGCGCCATGATCGCGTCCACCATGCCGTGGAGGACTTTCTTGTCCGCCGGACAGATCGTGGCCAGAATGCCGGCCAGTTCGACCTTGTCGCCGATCACGAAATAGTAGGGCGACAGACGGACTCGGCCAGACATGGAGACTGCTTCGCCGGCCGGCGCGTCGCAATACGACGATTCGAACAACCGGCCCTTGTGGAAGACTTGCAGGACATAGGGCGTGGACGGGAACGAGGCCAACGCTGCCTCGATGGCGGCCGACCACTCGTGTTGGGGCATGTCATGGCCGACCGATACGCCACGGCTGCCCCAAGCCAGCTCCGAAAAGCCTGACGGCTTGATGACGTAGTGCCGTTCCTTTTGTTTCGCGGCGGCCAGATCGCGCCAGTCGGATACGGCGCGGTCCCCGAGAAACAGATCTGGAATCGTGGCGGCCGGAGGGACAGGCGCCGGATCCAGGACCCAGGTGCGGGGCATCAGCGCCTCCAGCGAACCGAAGACCGCGTCGCCCAGCTCCTGGCGCCAGAACGGCCGCAGCATGGGATGATGCAGCAAGGCAAAAGCCAGTTTTTCTTCCATCGCCGGCTTATACGGCGGCGTGATGGCGACGCGACCTTTCTTCGCCGCATACATGATCAGCTCGGCCTTCGGGATGTTTACCAGGTCGAACAGCTCGAAGAACCGATAGACCAACCCGATGGGACGCTCTTCCGCTCCGGCGGCCAGCCAAAGGCCGTCTTCGGTGAATCGGACGTCGCGGGGGTGGACGCAATACGTCTCCGTCCCGACCGTTCGCAGTTGAGCCGCCAACCACGTCATTTCCGCGCGATAGTCTTCGGCTTCGTCGGAAACCACCAGGGCGACGCAGCCCGGTCTCTTTCCCTGCTCTGCCTGGAGCATCGCGGCGAATCCTTGGACCATGCCGTCGCGGCCACCGACTAATTCCCATGGCTGACGGCCGGCGGTGGAGGGCAGCGACGACGAGTCGGGGAGATCCCCGTACGCCTGACTCATGCAGGCCGTCAGGCCGATGCCCCCCGGGACCGAGTCCAATTCGGTGATCGCCATACCGTCCTGCGTGGGAATGATGTCAGGCCGAATGACCGCGGGAAGCGCTTCACGAAAACGCTTCATGCGGCTGACGGCCAGCAGACTATCGGGTTTCCCCTGATCCAGGTAGCGCGCGACCCATGCCGGCTGTAGGCCGCGAAGACTTTCGCCATAGAGCCGGTTGAGGGCGCGGTAGAAGGCGAAGAGTTGCGGTCCGAGCGACCGGAAAAACCGTTCTTGCTCGGCGCTGAGAAGAAACGGATCGGGGGCGATGCGCCAGCGCGTCGCTGCGGCAGGGCGCTTTCCCCGTTGAGGTCCTTGTTCGGCATCGGGAGCAAACACGCCCGCCGTAACCAGTGCGGTGCGGACACTGGAGCAACGGCGGGCAACGGCGTCGGAGCTGATTGATTCAGACAGGTATGGTGTCGGTGTCAAAGAGTGGGTCCCCGGAGACGACCTTGTAGCAGGAGGCCGACGCTGTTCCGTACGCGAGAAATCGTAACATGGGTTCTTTGAAACCTACAAGAGGCGAGTGGATCATGCAGAAGTCAGGGGCGCGCATCGAAAAGGAAATTCGTCATGGAGCCGCGTGAATCATCACGCGCCCGTTTCCGGTCTGCTGATTGGTCCGCTCGGCCATACGCGCGCAATTTTTGCCTGCCCGTTTGGCGCCATAGACCGCGGCATCGGCGGCGGAGATCAGTTCCCCGGAGGTGCCCGCGTGCGCGGAATGAAGCCACGCGCCGATGCTGCAGATGAGCGAAAACGGCGGACCGGCCAGCGTGGCACAAGGCGCGGCGTAGCCGGCGATCATCCGGTGGCAGGTGATGCCGCCGAACTTTGCCAGAGAGGTGACATTCTGGAACGGCGTGATGTACGAGGCCGGATCGATCACGGTGATGATGCCCGGCGGGATGTTGAGCAGCGTTTTCGGGTCGTCATCCGGGACTTAGCTCCGGCGTCGGTCATGGGCGATTGAACTTAGTTATACGGACGATGTGCCGGGTACGGGAATTCTCCTACGGGGCATGAACGGCGTCGCGAGGGAAGTGGAGTTTCTTGCGTCCCCGTGGGTTGCGTCGTATCATCTCATGCGTGAGTTCCGCCGGATACCCCGACCATCTCATCACCATCGAGCCGCTCGCCCAATTGGTGCCGAGTTCCGTCTGCCTGTCCTGCGACGTCTGTTGTCGATTCCCCGAACAGGACAGCTTCCTCCGCCCGTACTTCACCGGACGGGAGATTCAAGCGGCCGTCGCGCGCGGGATCGACCCCGCATCATTTCCGGATCCGTGCGGGTCACAGGTATCCGTCGTCCCCAACCCGCAGGGTGAAGGCTATCTCTGCCCCGCGTTCGATCCGTCGACCCGCCACTGTCGCATCTACGAGACCCGGCCGTTGGACTGTCGGCTCTATCCGCTGGGGCTCATGTGGAACGCCGCCCAGGATCAGGTGGTGCTTGGCTGGGACACCAAGTGCCCCTACATGCAGGAGGTGGGACCGGCCGCGATCATCGCGCATGTGGACCGCGTCATGCCATGGCTCGAGCAGGAGGAAACGATTGAAACGCTGGCCGCGAATCCGCGCTTGATCGGCCGATTCCAGGAAGACGTGACGGTCGTGAGGAATCTTCCGCATCTGACCGAACGAGTGATCGGTGGAAAGCAGTTTTCTTGCTCTGCCGGCACGGCGGGTATTCCAGACCCGTTACGGCTCGGCCTTGATGGTCTCAAACCGCTGACCATCGCGGAGGCGGCTCGGATGAATCGGGCCATAGACCAAAGCGGTTTGCGGGAAGCAGGCGGTCTCGCGGCCTACTCGTTTCCCTACCATTATATCTGGCGAGGGATCCTGGCCTATCATTGGGCCGAGATCGGCGGCTACTTCTGCCTTTTTGCGGACTCGCCGGCCGGCGTCTTCATGGCGCTGCCGCCTCTTGGGCCACAGCCGGCCGAAGCCCCACTTGACCCGCTGTTTGAGTTCATGCGGCGCCGGAACGGCGCATCGGCGGTCTGCAGAATCGAAAACGTGCCGGAGCGGATCAAGGCCGAGTGGCAGAACCGGGGGTATCGGTTGAACACCAAGGACCCCGAGTATCTCTACCGCGTGGACGACTTGGTGGAACTGGCGGGCGATCGCTACAAGTCCCAGCGTGCGGCGTGCAATCGGTTCCGGCGGGAACACCAAGCTCCGTTCGAACCCTACAGTCGACTGTTTCACCGGGACTGTCTCGCCCTGTTAATCGAATGGGGTGAGCAGAAAAAGGCGGGAGGCCTCGAAGAGCTCGGCCGGTTGCTCTTGGAGGACGCCGAGTCGGCCCATCGCATCGCATTGAACGAGTTCGACGGCTTGGGGCTCGTCGGCGGCGTGGTGCGGATCGACGGCCGGGTGCGCGCCTACACGTTCGGCGTTTGGTTGGATCGCACGACCCTTTGCATCCTCCTTGAAGTGGCCGATCGCACCGTGCCCGGCCTTGCTCAACATCTGTTTCGCGAATCTTGCCGCATGGCGCAGCGGCTAGGCGCGACGTGGATCAATACGATGGATGATTCTGGCCTTTCCACACTCCGGGCCTCCAAGCAGGCCTACCATCCAGTCCGTCTGGTCCCGAGTTACGTGGCGAGCCCAGCACGGCTATGACCCACTCCTGCGACCCCGCGCAATCCATCGAATCCCGACCGTATCAATGGCTGCCTCTGCTCATCGTCCTGGTGACCGTGGTCGCGCTCGCGATCGGCGCCTTTCTGCTGCGGTACGTCGAGCGCCGGCTGGTGATGGCGAGCGGCGAGGAGTTGACCTTGGCCGCGGCGGAGGTCGCCGAAAAGCTGGACCGGCTCTTGTTTGAACGGTACGGAGACGCGCACATGTTGGCCCGAGCCTTCTCAGAGGGTCATGCCGACCGCCGGTATCTGTCGGATTATCTCCACTGGATGAAGGACGCGTACGCCCCTGTTTATCTATGGCTCGGTGTGACTGATGTGCGGGGCAGAATCGTCGCGTCGACGAACCCGTCCCTCGTCGGGCGGGACGCCAGCGGCACTCCATGGTTTCAACAGGCCCGCGATCAGCGCAAGGTCGTCGTGGCCGACGTCGCCGTCCACGAGGCGCAGGACGGGGTGGAAACCGTGGCGTTTACGTCGCCGATCATCGACGGCAAGAGGCGTTTTCTCGGCGTGGTCACCACGCGCGTTGGCATCCCTATGGTCGAGAACGTTGTGACGCGGACGATCCGCTCCCTCGAACGGCGCGACGGGTTTACGGGAGCGGTCGCGTATCAGATCCTCACCGGGCAGGGAAACGTCTTCGCCGACTCGGATCTCGTCCGCAAAAGCCCCCTAAATCTTCGCGATAAAGGCGTGAAGTCGGCGCTGCTGAGCGATACCGGGGAGCCCGGCTATGTGGAGGAAACCGACCTGCGCCGTCACGTTGACGTCGTGACCGGCTTCGCAAAAACAAAAGGGTACGGGGACTACTCCGGTCTGGGGTGGGCCGTGCTGGTGCGCCTGGATCATGAGCAGATTTTCGGCCCCATCCGTTCCGTGCTGTGGAAGCTGGGAGTGGCCGGGGCGGTGATCTGGCTTCCGCTGCTGGTGTTATTGTTTTGGTCTACTGTGCGCCTGCGCGCGCAGTACCGGGAAGCGCAACAGGAGAGCGCTTTGGCGAAAGCTGCCGAAGGAGCATTGCAGCTCAGCCAGGCGCGTATCCGCGCCATCGTCGATACGGCGCTGGATGGCGTCATCACCATCGACGCGGCCGGCATGATCACGGACTGGAATGACCGAGCTGCCGCCATGTTCGGCTGGTCCCGGGAAGAGGCCATCGGAGTCCCGTTGGCCGAGACGGTCATTCCGGAACGACACCGTGCCGCGCATCTTCGGGGGTTGCAGAACTATCTGGCTACAGGGAGCGGGTCTTTGCTTAATAGGCGCATTGAAGCTGTCGCCCGCCGCCGGGACGGGCACGAGTTTCCGGTGGAAATCGCCCTCTCCCCGGCGCGAGTGGGGGACGCCGTCATTTTCAGCGCCTTTGTGCGGGACATTACCGACCGTCGCCGAGCGGAACGGCGTCTGGCATCACAGTATGCCGTAAGCCGGGTCCTGGCGGAGGCGCGCACGTTCGAGGAAGCGGGTCCGAAAATTCTGCAGGCAGTCTGCGAAAGCCTGGAATGGGAGCTGGCGGTGTTTTGGCGGGTGGATAAGCACACCGGCTCCCTTCGGTGCCTGGAGACGTGGCTGTCTCCCTCCGTGAAGGCGAAGGCGTTCATCGAAGCGACGTGGAACGCGGTATTCAAGCCGGACGTCGGCTTGCCGGGTCGAATCTGGTCCAGCGGGCAGCCGGCTTGGATTGCAAATCTGTCCACGGACGACAATTTCGTGCGGGCTGAGGCGGCGGCTGCAGTCGGGTTTCACAGCGCCTTCGGGTTTCCGATCATGGTCGGGAAGGACGTGGAGGGAGTCGTCGAGTTGTTCAGCCTGCAGACCAGGGAACCCGACGAGCAGCTGCTGAACATGGTGGCCGACATCGGACTGAAGATCGGCCAGTTCGGCGAGCGGGCCAAAGCCGAACAGGCGCTGCATCAGACAGAGGCGCAGCTGCGGCAATCGCAAAAAATGGAAGCGGTGGGGCGGCTCGCCGGCGGCGTGGCGCATGACTTCAACAATCTCCTCACCGTCATCCGGGGCTACAGCGAGCTGATTTTGAACCGGTTGCCGCCGGGCGACGCGTTGCGGAGAGAAATGGAGGAAGTGAAGAAGGCGGCCGACAGGGCGGCCGGGCTGACCGGCCAGCTCCTGGCGTTCAGCCGGCGCCAATTCATCGCGCCGAAGACGCTCGATCTCAACGGACTCATCGAAAACATGGACGGCATGCTGCGTCGCTTGCTGGGCGAAGACATCATCGAGCTCTGCACGGAGCTGGACCCCGAGACCGGCATGGTGAAGGCGGACCCCGGCCAGTTGGAGCAAGTGATCATGAATTTGGCCGTGAACGCGCGCGACGCCATGCCGACGGGCGGCCGCCTGACGATCCAGACGGGCAGCGTCGTCGTGGAGCAGGGGACGAGGCGGGACGCCGTGCCGAACGAGCCCGGGTGCTACGTGATGCTCGCGGTACGGGATACCGGGCACGGTATGGACGAGGAGACCCAATCCCACCTGTTTGAACCGTTCTTCACGACCAAGGAAAAAGGCAAGGGGACGGGGTTGGGCCTCTCGACCGTATATGGGATCGTCAGACAAAGCGGCGGGTCGATTACGGTGAGCAGCGCACCGGGCCGTGGGACGACGTTCAAAATTTATTTCCCGTGCGTCAATGCGTCGGCACAGGACGGCGACCACGGACCCGCGGGAGCCGATCGCCGCGAAGGGAGGGAAACGATTCTCCTGGTGGAAGACGAGCCGGGTGTGCGTGGACTCGTGCAGGAAACGTTGCGCCTGCAAGGCTATACGGTGTTGGAAGCGCGTCACGGTATCGAAGCGTTGCTGACCGGCGCGAAGCACATGGGGCCGATCCATCTGCTGTTGACGGATGTTGTCATGCCTCAGATGAGCGGACCGGAAGTGGCCGAAAAGCTGGCCGCGGTTCGGCCCGGCCTCAAAGTGCTGTACATGTCCGGCTATCCCGATCATCCGGTGTTTTCCAAAGAAGGAGTCAAAACGGATACGGCCTTCCTGCAGAAGCCGTTCGCCCCGCATGTCCTCGTGCAAAAAGTTCGCGAAGTGTTGGACGGCGCCATGGTCTCGTGACCCCGACCCCTCCTTGATCTTCGGTCATGAATGCGTTTATCGTGTCTGCGCTGAAAGGCGAGACGTGCGGGAAGGGCGAGACTTGACGCCAAACCCAGCACGCGAGTCGAATCTGAAAAACAAGACCGGTTAGAGAGCACACCGTGGCGCATCAAGGACGCGAGTTGGACATCGAGCAGTACCGGATCGAGCAGGAGCCGTTCTACGCGGAAGTCCGCGGCGAGATCGGATTGTTCACCCTGGCCGCAAAAAACAAGATACCGGTCATGCTCAAGGGGCCCACCGGCTGCGGAAAGACCCGATTCGTGCAACACATGGCGTTCCGGCTGGGGCGGCCCCTCATCACCGTCGCCTGCCATGAGGACCTTACCGCATCAGACCTCGTCGGGCGCTATCTGTTGAAAGGACAAGAAACGGTGTGGTCCGATGGCCCGCTCACCCTCGGCGTGAAGCACGGCGCCATCGTCTATCTTGATGAAATCGTCGAGGCACGGAAAGATACGACCGTCATCATCCACCCGCTGAGCGACGATCGGCGGCTCTTGCCGATCGAGAAAAAGCGACAGATGATCGAGGCGGCGGACGATTTCATGCTCGTGATTTCGTACAACCCCGGCTATCAGAGCGTGCTGAAGGATCTGAAGCAGAGCACCAAACAGCGGTTCATGGCGATCGAATTCGACTACCCGACGCCGGAGATCGAATGCCGCGTCGTGGAGCGGGAAGCGGGCGTGAGCCATGAGGTCGCCCTTAATCTGGTGAAGCTCGGCGGCAAGGTTCGCAATCTTAAAAACCACGGACTGGAAGAAGGTGTGAGCACCAGATTGCTGATCTATGCCGGCACGCTCATCGCCCAAGGCGTTCCGCCGGACCGGGCCTGCGACGTGGCCGTCGTGCGTCCGATCACCGACGATCCCGACATGCAGCGGAGCATTCTGGAATTGGTGAAGGCGATTTTTTGATTCTCCCACCTCTTGATCTTCGACTGCCAACGCGAGATCCGCTTTTCCGTCCGTCTTCGACGACATGACGTCCCCGGTGCTGCAAGACACGTCCGAGGGGACCATCCTGAACGTACTCGTGCAGCCCAGAGCCTCGCGAACCGAGGTGGTGGGCCAGCATGGCGACGCGCTGAAGATTCGTGTCGCGGCTCCGCCGTCCGACGGGGCCGCGAATGACGCGCTGTGCCGCTTCCTCTCCAGGCAGTTTGCCGTTCCTCGCAGTGCTGTTACGATACTTGCAGGGAGCGGGGCGAGGCGGAAGCGGGTCCTGGTGAAGGGAGTCTCCGCAGAAGCCGTCCGGCGGTCCCTGGATCGTGATTGCGTCACGAAGAGGGAGGCCGAATGATGATCGATCTTCATGCACGTGCCGGCAAGGCACGGTGGAAACTCCTCCGTTCAATCTTGGGCCTCGCGCTGGCCGGAATCCTGGTGGCCTGCGGATCGGCCAAGCCGGTGCTGTATCCCAATGCTCACTATGAGACGGTGGGGAAGGAGACGGCTGAACAGGATATTGACGACTGCCGGAAGAGGGCCGAGGCGGCCGGCGCAGAAAAGGGGACGAACCAAGCCGGGCGCGTGGCGACCAGCACGGCAGCCGGGGCCGGCGTCGGGGCCGCGAGCGGCGCAGTTGGCGGAGCCATTTCCGGCGCGGCCGGCAGCGGATCCGCGATCGGAGCGGCCAGCGGCGCGGTCTGGGGTCTGCTCACCGGGTTGTTCAGCGCGGCCTTCGGCTCGTCGGAGCCCAACCCGGCCTATGCGAATTTTGTGAACCGGTGTCTGCAGGAGAAGGGGTATGAGGTGACGGGTTGGCAATAAGAAAGGGGAGCGGCATCGGAGGTCTGTCCTCCTCGCGCACCTCCCACGATGAGACGGCGGACGCTGGACTCGCGCAGTCGAAAGCCCCCCGGCGCCGCTCCCATAGTTCGGCATCCCACCAAGAAGGAAGGACGGCGGAGGAAACATGGCATTTGGCCTCTGCGCTCATGGTCGTTGTGAGTCTTGCCGCGTGTGCCGGGCCGGAGCCGGTCTTGCGGTCGAACAGCCAGCTGCAGTTGTATGGTCGGGAGTCGGCTGAGGTTGACATCGCCGCCTGCGAGCGCAGGGCGAGCGAGGCCGGCCTGAAGCCCGGCGTCCATCGAAGCGGTAATGCTGCGGCTGGGGCAGCGCTTGGGGTGGTCGGCGGAGCGGCGGTCGGCGCATCGGCCGGTATCGTCGGCGGAGGAGCCGGCGTGGCAATCGGCGCGGCCGTGGGAGGAGGTCTGGGTGCGGTCCTCGGATTGTTGGGCGGGGCGTACAAGCCGCTTGTGCCGGAGCGGGCCTATGCCGATGTGGTGGTAAAGTGCCTAATTGAGAAAGGGTATGAGCCGGCGGGCTGGCACTGAGTGAAGGCGCTGGAGCCTACGGGGATGGCGCTGAAGGACCACCGGCAGAAGACGAAACCGGCGAGGCTATTTGGCGGCTTGGTCTGGAGATGGTGCAGCAGAGGATAAGTCCTCGGCCTTGTGCCTTAGCGCTCGGCCCTTGTCCGGGGTCGGGTCGGTAATGATTCCGTAGACTTCCCGCCCCTCGTGGCCTTCGGGAAGGTATTCGGTGATGGGCATCCCGTCTTCCCGGACGAACAAGAGGCAATGGCAGTATTTGTAAATCTGCATTTCGTCGCAGGCACAGATCCAGCGGCGCAGTTTAGCTTCCGCCTGCTTGTCCGGGTAGAAGTTGCAAGGGCACAGCGGTTTCCCCAACTCGTCGACGTTGGCCGCGAGACCGTTCACCACGGCCTCCGTGACCGCGGGGTTGGGGTGCATCGAGGTTCCGCTTTTGTGGGCGAATCCCCGCACGTACTTCCACATTTTTTCCAGATTTTCCTTGCTCGGTTCCGGCATAAAACGGCTCCCTTCCCCATGAGTCGCACCTTGCTGCTTGCGCCCGAGGCCAGTTTACAAGCGTCCGCGCCTCCTTTACAATCGACAACTTCGCACCAAAATCCGCAGGGTTGAGGGAATATGGAGGAGCACATCGCGCGGCAGCGGTTGATCGGGCGACTGTCGGAGGAATTGGGGCCCAGCACCGCAGAACACTTGGTGGCCCGGCTCGTGGAGGCAGCCCCGCGGCAGGATGCCATCGCGGCCACTTTGGTATTGCTGGAGGAACTGGCGGAGCTGTCGGGCAAGACTTTTCGCGCCGCCGTCGATGCCTTGACGGAATTACAGCGCCGGAACCGACTGAGCGATGCGGCGCCGTGGCTTGATGTAGGCATAGCGCTGGCGGAGTCGTCCGGCGCCGTCGCGCTCAGGTATTTCAAGGATAGCCCGCTGGTGCTGGGCCTGCTCGAAGAACCCGCCGTCCGGTCTCAGGTCCTGGGCCTCGTGCTGGAGCTGGCCGAGCAGGACGTCAATCTCGCGTTGGAATTTCTCCGGACGTCCCCTGCCGCCGTCGCGGCCCTCCCACTCGACCAATTGAACGGCTGGCTGGACATCGGGCTTGAGATCACTCGCGTCGACCCGATCCCCGGTATCGAATTCATCCGCCAGATTCCGTCGGTGGCAACAGTGCTGCCGCTGCAGGAGGCGCGAGAATGGGTCGGCTTCGGAATGAAATTGATCGCCCCGAATAGTTTGGGGAAACCCGATTATCTGGCCACGCTCGAATTTCTGCGTACGAGTCCGATGATTCTGGGCGATATCGACGAGGCGCGCCTTCGTCCATTGGTGGTGAGCATCGGGGCGCAACTCGCCGACGCAGCCGCCGAGACGGCGATTACCTGGTTGGCCGAAGCGCCACGCTTGCTGCGTATGCTGCCGTCCGCCGATTGGCGCATCAAGGTCTTGCAATACGGGACGCTGGTGGCCGAACGGGACGGGCAGGCGGCCTTGGCGTTTCTGCGTCGCTGTCCCGAGTTTATCCGTCTCTTGGGTGACAAGGCAGACGTGCAGGCAAAGTTCGAACGGTGGTTCACGGCCGGGATGGAGGTCTTAGCCTACAGCGCCGAGGGGGCCCGCGCGTACTTTGCGCTGGAAACCTCAAAGGCATTGGCCTCTGTAGAGGAGGCGCTGAGCGGGGTGGCGCTGCGGCAGGCCGCCCGGACAATCAAACTTTTCGTGCAAGGGCTCTGCGGCTCGGACGTGTCGATCCAGGCCGTGACCGATTCAGTCGAACCAGGACGGCAGGTTCGGGCGATGGTGACTCAGGATGGAAAGACGATCGCGCTGCCCGCGCTGCTCCGCCGCTATGAGAGCTACGAGGCAAATATGCGGCTGTATCTCGCCATGGCGGCGCACGAAGCAGGACATCTGGAGTTCGGCACCTACCGTCTGACTCTGTCGCCGCTGGCTGACTTGGTAGCCCTCGTGAAGGCGCGGTATGGCGAACAGGAAAAGGTTGATCCCGTCACCTTGGCCGACCTGTTCGCCTTGTACCCGCAGCCGGTCGTCATCCGGGATCTATGGACGCTGCTCGAAGATGCCCGTGTCGAATTTCTGCTCGGGCGGGAATATCCCGGCCTGCGAGGTGATCTGGAGCAGCTTGCGCGCGAGGCAGTAACGACCCGCTCATTAACCCATGGCCTCACCGTGAAGGAGTTGGTGATTGACCATCTCCTCCTGCTGACGACCGCGAGAGCGGATGAGTTTACCGCGCCGGAGTCGGTGGCTGACGTGGTGCAAGTGCTGTGGCCGATGTGCCGAAGCGTCCTGGGGCCGGAATCGACCGCCGAGCACGTCGTTCGGGTTGCGGACGCGGTCTACGTCCGACTCGACGAATTGGTCGCTCGCCGCGTGAAAAGCCCTCCAGGCGTCGAAGGGCAGGAGCCCTTGCCCGATCTCGGAGCCGGGCCTTCCGCATCGGATACTCTGGAACAGGAATACCGTCCTGTGACAAATTGGGCCTATCGCGGTGCGATGACCCCCGAATTCATCCGCGATCATCCGCCACAGGGTGTTGGGAGCGAGCCTGAAGGCGAGGCGAGGGGCCGCGCCGAATCGACCGGAGCAAAGAGTGAGCCTGGTCGCCTTCGAGAACCGTCGAGCAGCGAGACCTTGGCCGCCGGAAGACGGATGCCGTCGGTCGTGGAAGAATGGCTTGCGCTGGATAGCGAAGGGCAGCCACCGATTCAGCGGAGTCCGCAGGAGCAGCGAGCCACACGGTATCCGGAATGGGACTGGGAAATTCTGGACTATCGGATGAACTGGTGCCGCGTCGTAGAGCGTCACGCGACAGCAGGAACTGCGGATTTCGTCGAGGATGTACTGACTCGGCACGGCGGCTTGGTCGCCTTGCTTCGGCGGTATTTTGAAGGCCTTCGTCCGCCCGGGCTGCGACGGGTGCCGGGACAGACCGACGGGGAAGATGTGGACGTGGACGCGGCGGTGGGCGCTTTCGTAGACCTTGCCGCCGGGGCCGAGGTCTCCGAACGCTTGTATGTCCGGCGGGAAAAACGAGAACGGAACGTCGCCGCCGCGATTCTCGTGGACGTGAGCGGCTCGACCAGCCGCCAGGTGGACGGGGCGCGGCGCGTCATCGACATCGAAAAAGAAGGGCTGGTCCTCCTCTGCGAAGCGCTGGAGGCCGTCGAAGATCAATATGCCGTGTATGGCTACTCCGGTGATGGCCGGAATCAAGTGGATTTTTTGATCGTCAAGGATTTCGACGAAGCGCTCAGCGGGCAAGCGGCGCATCGACTCGGGGGCCTTCAGCCGTCGCAACAGAACCGGGACGGCGCCGCGATCAGGCATGCTGCAAGCAAGCTCCTGGATCGCGCGGCCAAGACCAGGCTATTGATTCTCATCAGCGACGGGCGCCCCCTGGACGATGGTTATAAGGACGACTATTCCCTGCAAGACACAAAAGCCGCGTTGCGGGAAGCGCGCGAGCAGGGCATCGAAGCCGTGTGCATTACGGTGGACAGGGACGCGGACGCCTATCTGCGGCGGATGTACGGAGACGTTCGCTTTTTCGTGATCGACCGTGTGGAAGCGTTGCCGGTCCGGATGCCGCGGATCTATCAAAAGTTGACAGGCCTGCATAGCTGACATGCCGAGCGGGAATATTCCGGAACCTGTCGCGTGTCCGCCACATCCTGCTACAGGACATAGCCAATGGTAGACAACCCAGCGGAACGCACCGTTCCTCCATGGCTGTATAAATTGTTCACCGGCCATCAGTATCCCTACGTCCGCAGGTTGGCGAAGTTCTCGCGCACCGTCCGACCCGGCGAGGATCGCCAGGAACCCACGCGCGAGGAGATCGACGCCAAGTTTTGGGAGGTTTATCCTCGCTGCTCCGCGAAAATCTTGCAAGAAGTGAAGACCGGGATGATCGTGAGCTTTATCGAGCTCGGCGAGTATGCCCCCGGCTCCTATCAAGAACTGGTGGACCATCCCGAAGAGTTCCTCGCGAAGACGTATGGCAAGAAGAAAATCAAGGTCAATTTCTACGACGGCGAGAATTTCGTGTGCACCATCAATTTCAAAGTGGCGGGCTGGACGGAACATGAACATTAATAAGCAATGAGCCATGAGGGTGGGAATCTAGACCGGTAACAATTCCTCATTAATCATCCTCGTTCCTGATTCAGATGTCTGTGGAGGGAATATGGGGCGACCAAAGGTAACGGTGGTGGGCGCGGGCAACGTCGGCGGGACGGCGGCTCAGCGGCTGGCGGAAACGGACCGGTACGACGTCGTGCTCGTGGATATAGTCGAAGGGGTGCCCCAGGGAAAGGCGCTGGATATCACCCAGGCCGGCCCGGTCTGCGGATACAGCTCACGGGTCGTGGGGACGAACGGGTACGAGGAGACCGCGGGATCCTCGGTGGCGGTCGTCACTTCAGGCATCGCCCGGAAGCCGGGAATGAGCCGAGACGAATTGCTCACCACCAACGCAAAAATAGTCCAGTCCGTCGTGAAGGAGCTGGTACGCCGCTCGCCGGACATCATTCTGATCATGGTGACGAATCCGCTGGATGCCATGGTTCATGTGGCGCGAAAGGTGAGCGGCTTTTCAAAATCCCGCGTGATCGGGATGGCCGGCGTGCTTGATTCCGCCCGGATGCGAACCTTCATCGCGGCCGAGTTGGGCGTCTCCGGCTGTGACGTCGACGCGATGGTCCTCGGCGGGCACGGCGATACGATGGTGCCGCTCCCCCGCTATACCACGGTGAGGGGTCGTCCGGTGACGGAGTTTATTCCGAAAGAGCGGCTTGAAGCCATCATCAAGCGGACGCAGGACGGCGGTGCCGAAATCGTCGGCCTGCTCAAGACGGGCAGCGCCTTTTACGCGCCTTCAGCGTCCGTTGTCGCGATGGTCGAGGCGATCCTTCGAGACGAAAAACGCGTCTTGCCCTGCGCCGTGTTGTGCGAAGGTGAGTATGGAATCAGGGATGTGGTCGTGGGCGTGCCCGTCAAGCTCGGCCGCGGAGGCGCGGAGCAGATCGTTGAATATGAGCTGACCACCGGCGAGCGCGCTGCTCTGACGGCTTCGGCGGCTGCGGTGCGCGAACTATGCGGAGTGGTGGATCGCTTGATGGACGGCCTTGCTTGACAGGCTGGAGCGGCTTACAGTAGACACTTGTTCCTAGCAGTGCACTGAATAGAGAGGGAGCGATGAAATTTCTCGAAGATCCGTTTCAGACAATGGGCGCAGGATTTGCGCTCGCTGTCGTGTTGATACTCGTGTACATGGGAATTTCCGGCGCGCCCGCGGGCGATGCGGATTGGGTCGGTATGCTGGTTCGCTGGGTGCATCTTCTGGCAGGCATCACCTGGATCGGGCTGCTGTACTTCTTCAATCTGATCAATGCGGCGTTCATGAAGAGCCTGGACGGACCGACCAAGAACGTCGTGATTCCGAAACTGATGCCCTCGGCGTTGAATTGGTTCCGGCACGGCGCCACCGTCACGGTGCTGGCCGGAATTATTCTCTACGTCATGCTCTATCGACACGGTGGCACGGGAGCGATCGCGCTCGCCATCGGCGGGCTGCTCGGCATCATCATGATGGCCAACGTCCATGCGATCATCTGGCCGAACCAGAAGAAAATCATCGCCGCGGTAGCCGCCTCAGCCCAGGGAACCCCCGCTCCTCCTGAAATGGCCCAATGGGGCAAGACCGCGTTGATGGCGTCCCGCGTGAATTTCCTGCTTTCCATTCCCATGCTGTTTTTCATGGGAGCTGGGAGTCACTTCAAGTAAATCGCGTCGTCCACCGGCAAGGTCCTTCCTTGCTGGTGGACCGACTCGTGATTCGGAATACTTCTATACGGGGCCCGGAATACCCATCGGCTGCATAGGGCGTACGCCCTAACTGCTGAGATTTCGGCCTATTCTCGGTGAGCGCTCCTTGACGAGCTACGGGAGGCGGTTTTATAGTAACGGCTCACACCGAGGCCCAGCAGGGCCGCGAAAGGATGCATGGCGGCGACGAGTGAACCGAGGGTGCTTCAGAAGCTTGATGGGCCTCCCTGGGATATCGAACCCTATTTGAAGGTTGGAGGCTATGAAGCCTGGCGGAAGTGCGTCAAAGACTTGAGCCGAAACGATGTCGTCAATGAGCTGAAAAAAGCCGGATTGCGGGGTCGCGGCGGAGCGGGATTCCCGACGGGGACGAAGTGGGATAAGGTCTTAAATCATCGGATGAAGGAACGGTACTTCGTCTGCAACGCCGGAGAGCATGAGCCCGGCACGTTTAAGGACAGGCACCTGCTGAAACATATCCCGCACCAGCTGATCGAAGGCTGTCTGATCGCGGCCCATACCGTACAGGCGAAAGCCTCCTTCATCTACATCAACCACGAATACCACGAAGAGGAGCAGAATCTTCGCAAAGCGCTGGACCAGGCGAAAGCGCGCGGGTTCATGGGCAAGAACGTGCTCGGCAGCGGCATCGACTTGGAGATCGAGGTGTTTTCCGGACACGGGAGTTATGTGGCCGGAGAGGAGACCGCGATGCTGGAGTCGATGCAAGGGCGTCCCGCGATGCCGCGCCAGAAGCCGCCGTTTTATCCGACCGACTTCGGGCTGTACGGCAAGCCCACGTTGGTCAACAACGTGGAGACCCTCTGCAACATCCCGCGCATACTGAAGAACGGCGCCGGCTGGTTCACCGAGGTGGGGACCGAAAAATGCCCGGGAACAATGATGTTTTCGCTGAGCGGTGCGGTGAATCGGCCTGGGGTGTACGAGATGCCGATGGGCATCACCATCCGGGAGCTCGTCGAGGACTGCGGCGGCGGCGTTCCGGATGGACGGAAGATCAAAGCAGTGTTTCCCGGCGGGCCGGCGTTTTCGATGGTCACGGCCGATCAACTCGATTTGCCGATGGACTTCGATTCGCTCAAGAAGGCCGGGACAGGGCTGGGGTCCGCCGGTGTCATCGTGGTGGACGATGCGACGTGCATGATTGCGCAGACGTTGAAGTTTTCAGAGTTTTTCAAAAACGAAAGCTGCGGGCAATGTCCGCCCTGCCGGATGGGTACGCTGAACCTCGCCACGCTCATGTCAAAAATAGAACGCGGAGAGGGAACGCAGAAGGACCTCGACAGTCTGCTGCAGCTCTGTGGGTTCGTGAAAGGCACCGGGTATTGCACCTTGGTCACCGGCGCGGCTGTGCTCGTCCAGAGCAGCGTCAGGCTGTTCCGGCATGAGTTCGAGGAGCACATCCGGCTGCAACGCTGCCCCTACCGGCCGGCTCCGGTGGCGGCGTGAGCGAGGGCTGTTGGGCCGTTGGCCCATGAACAAAAGACGGAGTGTTATCGTGCCGCGCGTAACCTTCATCCATCCCGATGGTCGAAGCGGAGAGGTCGAACGGAATACGACTCTGCTCGAGGCGGCGAGGGCGCTCGGATTTCCCTTAAACCATGATTGCGGCGGCAATGCTTCTTGCACCACGTGTCGTGTGGAAGTTCAGTCGGGCGGTGAGCATCTGTCGGAGATCGACTTCGACGAGCAGGATCTGCTGGACCGCGAGGCGTTGTCCGAGCCCTGGCACCGCCTGGGGTGTCAGGCGCGTGTTTTGGGGGACGTGGTGGTTCGGGTGCCGGAATCCAAGTGGGCGGAACCCACCACCTCACAGTGGCGGGCACAGGTGGGCGAGAAGTGAAGTGATGCAGAGTTCGCTTGGAGATGGTACACTAGAGTGCATTCGGTGCGGTCAACATTCAGCCGTCGAGCGATAGAGAAGGAGGCATTCGATGATCACGATTACCACGGTGGCGGAGCAGAAGATCAAGGAGCTGATGGCGGAGGAAAAAGAAGTCGTGGGCCTGCGTATCTATGTGCGCGGCGGCGGCTGCCATGGCTATCAATACGGGATGGCGTTCGAGTCAAAAATGGCGGATGACGATACGGTCATCGAAAAGGGTGACGTCAAAGTCATCATGGATTCACAGAGCGCACCGCTCCTGCAGGGAGCCGAAGTGGACTACGTGGACAGCCTGCAAGGATCCGGCTTCGCAATCAAGAACCCCCAAGCGAAAACCACCTGCGGCTGCGGCAGTTCATTCAGCGCGTAACCGGCATCGTCCGGCGTGCGAGGTTTTGCAGGACGTTCCCGCGATAAAGGCCAGGATTGCCTGAAGAACGGCGGTCCTGGCTTCTCTTTTTCCACCGGACGGAGATCAAAGTAAGTGGGTTCCGTCAGCGTAACCAGACGCTATCGATTTTGCGCGGCGCACCGGCTCCATACGGATGCGCTGTCCCCGGAGGAAAACTGGGCCGCCTTCGGGAAATGCAACAATCCCAATGGGCATGGGCACAATTATGTGGTGCTTGTGACGGTCAAAGAACGCGTGGATCGGGCGAGCGGCAAATTGCTCGATCTGGACGAGTTGGACCGGCTTGTGCACCGGCGTGTCGTGGCCCGATTCGACCATCGCGACCTGAATGAAGATCCGGAGTTCAGAGAGCGAACCACCACAGGAGAGAATCTCGTGCTGCTGATTTGGGATCTGCTTGTGAACGAATTGCCCACCGGCCAACTGGAGAAAGTAGGCGTGATTGAAACGCGAGACAACTATTTTGAATACTCCGGTGCCGGCGAGACGGCGAACCCACGGAACGAGGCTCGCCGTGGCTAAACATACGGTGGCCAGACGGCCTCGGGTATCGGTCAAGGACGTGTCCGGAAACGGCAAACCGGCGGATCTGGACAGGCTGCAATCGTTGGTGGCCGAATTATTGCTTGCCCTGGGCGAAGAACCGGAGCGACACGGACTGCTTAAGACACCCGAGCGCGTGGCAAAGGCGTTCGCGTTCATGACGCAAGGGTATCACCGGGACATCGATCATCTGTTGAACGGTGCGTTGTTCCCGATTCAATACGATGAGATGGTGATCGTGAAAGACATCGATTTCTTCAGTCTTTGCGAACACCACCTGCTGCCGTTTTTCGGCAAAGTGCACGTGGGGTACCTGCCTGACAAAAAAGTCGTCGGGCTGAGCAAAATCCCCCGCGTCGTGGATACCTTCGCCAGGCGGCTCCAGGTTCAGGAACGGCTGACCGTGCAGATTGCGGAGACGCTGAAATCAAAGTTGAACGCGCGCGGCGTCGGCGTCGTGGTCGAAGCACGCCACCTATGCATGATGATGCGAGGGGTCGAAAAGCAGAACACCATCGCGGTCACCAGCTCTATGCTGGGAGCCTTCCGCAGCCAGCAGCAAACACGCCTCGAATTCCTCAAGCTGATTCACCGCGGCAGTGTGGGCGATTCGGAATAGGGTGGTGCTCACCTAGCCGCGAGCTCCGACGCGAACGAGCCGACCGTGCTATTGAACCGCTCGGGCTGCTCCAGGTTCGAGAGGTGCGCGGCTCCTGGGATGACGGCGAGACGGGCGCCAGGAATCCGGTCCGCCATGAGCTGCGCATCGGACAGCGGGGTAGCCAGATCCAGCTCGCCGACGATGATCTGGGTAGGGCAGGAGATGGTGCTCAAGATTGGAACGGAGTCCGCCCGTTCGGCCATCGCCATCAAGTCTCCCGCGATGCCGCTGATCTCATTGGATTCGATCATCGTCCGGACTCGCCGCACGAGATCGGGTCTTGCTTCAATGGTGCCGGGGGAAAACATTTTGGGGATCATGAGATCGGCAACCGCGGTCGGCCCCTTCTTATACGCAATCTGGGCCATCTGAAACCGGCCTTCCCGTCCTTCTTCCGTATCCGCTTGCGCCCTCGTGTCGGCCAAGATCAAGCCCTTTGTCCGGTCGGCATAACGGCGATGAAACGCAAACGCGATATAGCCTCCCATCGAAAGGCCCACGAGGACGGCTTGACCGATGGACAGATGGTCCAGCAATCCTCTGACGTCATCGGCGGCCTGGTCGAGAGTATACCGCCAGAGCGGAGCATCGGATTCGCCGTGTCCGCGTAGGTCGACCGTAATGACCCGGAATTTTACCGAAAGCGCTTCCTGCGGCTGCCACATCGTTCGATTGAGCGGGAAGGCGTGCAGGAACACAAGGGGAAGACCCGTCCCCCGATCCCCATAAGCCAATGTCATGCCGTTAATCTTGGCCTGCACGCGGTGCCTTTGCGCTTACCTAGCATCGCGCTAGAATGACCGTCAAGCGCTCTATCCGTCGGCCGCCGGTTTGCGATCCTTCCGGGAGGCGTATAGAATCCTCCCAAAGCCGATCATGCCAATGACGACACCTCAGGATCAGGCTCTCGATCTTTTCTCTTCGCCCTCGGGGAAGACCGCTGCGGAGATTCCGTTGGCCGAGCGGATGCGGCCTCGCGACTTCGAGGACTTTGTGGGACAAGAAGCAATCGCGGCGCCGGGGTGCCCCTTCCGTCGGGCCGTTGAAAGCGATCAGCTTTCCTCCGTGATCTTTTGGGGGCCCCCGGGCTCGGGCAAGACGACGCTGGCGCATGTGATTGCCCATCATACCAAGGCTCAATTCGTACCCTTTTCCGCCGTGACGAGCGGCGTGCCGGAGCTTCGGGCGATCATCAAGGCGGCGGAGCAACGGCTGGCCGTCAGCGGCCGCCGGACGATTCTCTTCGTCGATGAAATCCATCGGTTCAATAAAGCCCAGCAGGACGCCTTTCTGCCTCACGTCGAACGCGGCACGGTCATTCTGGTCGGTGCCACGACCGAGAATCCCTCCTTTGAAGTTATCAGTCCACTGCTGTCCCGCTCGCTGATTGTGGTGTTGAAGCCTCTGACCGAGGAGTCCCTGGGAAGAATTCTGGACCGGGCCCTTGCCGATGAACGGGTTGGATTGGGAGCTTGGAAAGCCCGCCTTTCGCCGGAAGCCAGACAACGCCTGATCGGGTTCGCGAACGGCGACGCACGTGCGCTCCTGACAGCGCTGGAATTTGTGGTGAGGCAGGCGCCGGCCAGGCCGGACGGTACGCGGCTCATCGACGGCGCGGCGCTGGAGGCCGCGCTGCTGAAAAAAGCGCTCCGCTACGATAAAGCGGGAGAAGAGCACTACAACCTCATCTCGGCCTACATTAAGAGTCTGCGGGATTCGGACCCGGACGCGGCGCTCTATTGGTTGGCGCGGATGCTGGAAGGCGGGGAGGATCCGAAATTCATCGCCAGGCGCATGGTAATCTTCGCCTCCGAAGACGTGGGGAACGCAGATCCCTCCGCTCTGTTGGTTGCCACGGCGGTCGCACAGGCGGTGCACTTCGTCGGCCTGCCGGAGGCTCAGATCAACCTGGCTCAAGGGACGACGTTCCTGGCTTCTCGTCCGAAAGACAACGCTTCGTATGTCGGCCTGTTGGAAGCGCTAAGAGACGCCAAAAGCCATGGAAATCTTGGCGTCCCGTTGCATCTTCGAAACGCGGTCACCAACCTCATGAAGGACCTGGGATATGGGAAAGGATACCGGTACGTGCATGAGGACGCAGCGGCGAAGGACCAAGCCCATCTACCGGACGAGCTCAAAGGAGCACGCTATTATCGCCCGAAACAGTCTTAGCTCCTCGGCCAGGGGGGTGGACAAAGATTTCTAATCGGTTATACTTACGCTCATGGCGCGGAGTCAGACGACGAAACATACGGAGTCGATGATGACGTCCAACGAACGCCGAAAGTACGTGCGGGCGACGCTGGTCGGGTCGGCTCTCGTCGCGCCAAAAAGCGGCGGCCGCGCTTCGACGGCAGTGCTGGACAACGTCAACAAGATTGGCGCCGGGTTACATGCCAAGGACCGCTTGGCCGTCGGGGAGAAGGTGACGGTGTCGTTGGCCTTTCTCGATCCGGAGCGGGTGGAGCAGCAGGAGAAGCTGGACGGCACGGTGGCCTGGGTCAAGACCTGGGAAAAGGGCTTTCTGATCGGGGTCGTGTGGGACGAACTGGTGACCAAAGAAAAAAACCGCTGGTTGTACTATTACCTTGAAGAGACCTTGAAGTCGATCTAACCCCTCAGCTCCCCCAGTTTCTGCCGAACCTCTTCCAATTCCGCCGACAACGATTCCCATCGCGCCGTGAGCCGCTCCAGCTCTTTCTTCCAACCATCCTGTTCCTGGTGCAGGGTGTTCCACTTGGCGAACTCTTCATAGAGCTTTGGATCGGCCAGCTCGAGATCTCGCGCTTTGATTTTCGCTTCGCAGTCTGCGATCTCACTTTCCGCGCGCGCCACCTGCCTTTCCAGGCGCGCCTGCGTTTTAGTGAGATCACGCCGGTCCCCGGCCTGGGACCTGGGCTGCACCTGGGCCGCCATGGCGCGCGTGGGAGCTGACGGAACGGATTGGCCGTTCAGTTCATCATCCTTTTCCTTGATCGATTCCAACTCCTGCGCCTTTTTCCACAAATAATATTCGTAGTCGCCGAAGAAATTACGGGCTTTCCCGTCCTCGATTTCGACGATGCGGGTGGCGATGCGAGTGAGAAACGTCGGATCGTGCGAGATGAACACCAGCGTGCCGGGAAAATCGGTCAAGGCGTCGGTGAGGACGTCCACCGACGCCGGATCGAGGTGGTTGGTCGGCTCGTCCAGGAGCAGCGTGTTGGCCGGTTCAATCAGCATGCGGGCCAAGGCGACACGGTTGCGCTCGCCGCCGCTGAGCGCTTTGATGGGCTTCTTCTGGTCGGGGCCCGAAAAGAGGAACGCGCCGGCGAGACCCCTTAAAAAATTGGTTTCCGCCTGACTGGAGACTTCGGCGAGGGAGTCGAGGATCGTATGCTCCGGGTTCAGCGTCTCGGCCTGATGCTGAGCGAAGTAGTGCAGCGTGACGCCGTGCCCGACGGTCCGCTCCCCTTTTTCGAACGGCAGCACGCCCGCCAGCATTTTAAGCAGCGTGCTTTTCCCCGCCCCATTCTCGCCGACGAGCGCCACACGCTGCCCGCGCTCGATCGAAAAGTCCAGCGATTCGTAGATCACCTTCTCGCCGTAGGACTTGGAGACGCCTTTCAGGTCCAGCACATGCCGGCCGCTGGCTCCCGGAACAGGAAACTTGAAACGAACCCGCCGCGGATCCCGTTGCACCTCGATGCGCTTCACTTTCTCCAGTTGCTTGATACGCGACTGGACCTGGCTGGCCTTGTTGGCCTGGTACCGGAATCGATCGATGAACTTCTGCACCCGCGCCACCTCTTTGGCCTGCCTGGCAGCGGAGCTTTGTAACTGGGCATCGCGCTGGGCGCGCAAGTCGCGGAACGTCGTGTAGTTCCCCCGATACTCCTCGATCTTGTGGTGCCGCAGCTCCCAGATGTGCGTCGCGACGCGATCCAAGAATGCCGTGTCGTGGCTGATGATCAGCAGCGTCATCTTGGAATTGAGCAGAAAATTCTCGAACCAGCGCTGGGTCGGCTTGTCGAGGTGGTTGGTCGGCTCGTCCAGCATCAGCACGTCGGGATTCGAGAGCAGCAGGTGCGCGAGCGCCACCCGCATGCGATAACCCCCGGACAAGGCCTCCACAGGGCGGCTGAAGTCGTGCTCGGAGAACCCCAGCCCGGACAAGATTCTTTTGGCCTCGTGCTCCGGATACTCATCGCGATGCGCGGCATCCAGCGCCGTTTTCCCGACGATGGTTTCCAATTCCTGCGGAAGATAGCCGATCCGCAGACGGGGGCGTTTTCGGATCGTGCCTTCGTCCGGAGATTCCTCGCCGAGGATCATTCGAAACAGCGTTGTCTTGCCGGCTCCATTAGGCCCAACGAGTCCGACCCTGGTCTGCGGGCGCAAGTGGGCTGTGGCTTCGGTAAGCAGGACTTTCGTGGAGAATTGTTTACTGACCGATTCAATTTGCAGCATAACGCTATGGTACGAAGCGCAAACTAGGCGAGCGGTGAGCCGAGTGACAACGGCAGAAGGGAGGCTTGGACCTCTAACCCCTTACCTTTGACGGCGTTTTGGTGGAGCTGGCCGGGATTGAACCGGCGACCTCGTGAATGCCATTCACGCGCGCTCCCAACTGCGCCACAGCCCCACCCGGCTGATTTTTGCAACTGTCTGAGATCACAGGCGGAAAACGAATGGCATGCTAACACGCAGGTGCAAGGCAGTCAAGGAAGAGGCCCTGTGATCCGCTTGACAAACCGCCGGGAGGAACCTACCATGAGGCTCCCTCGGCTCTGATCTCAAAAGGGTCAGGGCCATTTTTGTTTGCATCATGGAACAGGGATGACATGGGCAATCTCGTCGTAATCGGTGCGCAGTGGGGCGATGAAGGCAAGGGGAAAATTGTGGATATTCTCGCCCGCGATGCCGATGTCGTCGTGCGATATCAAGGCGGCTCGAATGCCGGGCACACCGTCATCAACAGCCGAGATACCTTCGTCTTTCACCTGATTCCGTCCGGTATTTTGTATAGAGGGACACTGTGCGTGATCGGCAACGGCGTCGTGGTCGATCCCGCCGCGTTGATCGAAGAAATGGATCGGCTTCAGAGCAAAGGGGTTCGGATCGGACGAAACTTCGCCATCAGTCAACGCGCGCATTTGATTTTGCCGTATCATAAGGCCATCGATAAGGCGTCGGAACAGTCCAAGGGAGTCCGAAGAATCGGGACCACTGGACGGGGGATCGGACCTTCGTATGCCGACAAGATGGCGAGAATCGGGATTCGAATGGGTGATTTGCTCAATCCGCCGTTGTTCAAGAAGAAACTTGAAGAAAATCTTGTCGAGATCAACTGGCTGCTGGAGCGGCTTCATAAGGTTGAGACCTTTCAGTTGGAGAAAGTGTTCGTCCAATACATGGGCTACGCCGATCGGCTGAAGGGGTATATCGCCGACACGACGACCATGCTGAACAAGACCATCGAGGCCGGCCGAACCGTCCTCTTCGAAGGTGCGCAGGGCACACATCTCGATATCGATTTCGGCACGTACCCGTATGTTACTTCTTCCAGCGCTGCGGCGGGCGGCGCGTGCACCGGCACCGGCGTGGGCCCAACGAAGATCGACGCCGTCATGGGTGTGGCCAAGGCCTACACGACGAGGGTCGGCAGCGGACCTTTCCCCACCGAATTGTCCGACGAAGTGGGAGGCGGCTTACAGGAGCGCGGAAAAGAATTCGGATCGACAACCGGGCGGCCGCGCCGATGCGGATGGTTCGACGGAGTAATCCTGCGGCATGCCACGCAGGTCAATGGATTGACTTCGCTCGCGGTGACGAAGCTCGATGTATTGGACGGGTGCAAGGAATTGAAACTCTGCACGGGCTATCGCTATAACGGCAAGGTGCTGCGGGACATGCCGGCTGATCTCCAAGTGTTGACGGAAAGCCAGCCGATCTATGAAACTATGAAAGGCTGGACGGCTTCTACAACCGGGGCCACTAAGTACAGGCAGTTGCCGGCCGAAGCCAAGCGATATCTGGACAGAATCGAACAACTGGCGGGATGCCCGATCGACATGATTTCGACGGGGTCCAAGCGAGACCAAACCATCGTGTTGTGCAACCCCCTCTCCTGCTCGCGCCGCATCGCGCGCCGAGCAAAACTGAATCTCCGGTGAGCCGGTAGCTCAGTCGGTAGAGCATCGCCCTTTTAAGGCGAGGGCCCTGGGTTCGAGTCCCAGCCGGCTCACCACTTCCGTAGTTTCTGAGAACACTCTCGAATTGCCGCCCCAGTTATGTATTCGGCCACAGAGCTGCTGGCCCTCCACTGCCTGTAGAGGCTTGAATCGGCAAGAGAGTTCAGACTATGGGTGAACGGTGTGGGTTCGTCTCGCATACGGTGTAGCCGCGGCACTCTGTTTCACATTTCCTACACCGATGGACAAGAACGGGCCTGTTCACTAGGCGTGGTGTTAACAAAAAGGCTTTCAAAAACAGTGCGTACTGCTCTCGGTATGAGGCACCACATCTGCATTTCCCCAGGTCATACACCCATCGTTAGAACGAGCCCTCTAAATGGCTTCTCGTCAATATCGCCGGTTTCCTGCATTGTTTTCAGGAAGGCTGATCTATCAGAACCAGGAACATCCGATCAAATCACTGGACCTCTCGCACAAAGGTTGCCGGCTTAAAAACACTCTCGATGTCATCGCAGGCATGAAAGTGGATCTCTTGCTGAATGTCCCTGGAGATGAGATCCCTCTCTTGATTCAACAGGCAACGGTCCGCTGGTCCCTCACGCAGGGCATCGGCATCGAGTTTCAGCCGCTCGCCTGGCATCATCAGCAGCGCCTCGACAGTGTCGTCCGTCGACTTGAAATCACTTACTCCAACTGAAAAAGGTTTGGATTCGCTGCGAAACTGTGGCGTTCCTTTTAGTGCTAGCTCGGGACGGACCCACTTTCAGCATGATCTCCGACCAGACCTGGAGCAGTTCAGAGGAGCGACACCTACGGTGCAAACCGCACGACTAAGTGAGCAAGAACGGCTAGAGCCAATCGGCTCTAGTTTATGATAGATTCTTCCGTCACTATGGATAGGGTCATTATCCGAATGAATAGCTAAAGGAGTTCACGCCCACCCTCAACTCATTCCGCGCCACACCATCATCCGGAGGCTCTCCTTGAAAGATCAGAACGACAGCGTACAAGACACGATGACGCATCGGATCGTGGCTGGACTCCAAAAGATTGGTTTGGCGGTGAAAAGCCATTCGTGGCGGCGCACAGGGCGTGCCGGAGTCGGACCTTTACAGACTCAAGTGCTGGGGCTTCTCCGCACGAGACCAGGTCGGACTGCCTCGATGTCGATCATTGCGGAGGAGTTGTCGGTCAAATTGCCGACTGCGTCCGAGGTGGTAAAGACTCTGGAGGAAAAAAGGCTGGTGAGACGTCGGCGCTCGGCCGCCGATAATCGGGTTGTGATGGTAGAGTTGTCGGCGAAGGGTGCGCGCGAAGGGGAAACGAACGCGGTATGGCCGGAATTTCTGCTGTCAGCCGCAGACCAACTCGATGCAAAAGAGCAAACGGTTTTGCTGCGTTCTCTCATGAAGCTTATCAAGGTCCTCCAGGAGCAAGGCGAAATTCCCGTCGCTCGTATATGTGTAACGTGCCGCTATTTCGCGCCCTATGTATATGCGGACAAGGAGCGCCCCCACCACTGCCATTACGTGAATGCTCCGTTTGGAGACCGGGCACTCCGTATCGACTGTGCCGAGCACGAATCTGCTCCTCACACTCAAGCCCAGGAAGCTTGGTCGGCATTTACCGGGTCAAAATCATCCCTCCCTATGGTTCAAACCGAAGTTGTCCCATCCGGCCAACTTTGATCAATGGACCGTGCAAGCTCAAGTTATAGAAACCTTTTCATCCCTTAGCAGACCTGTTATCCTGACGTTCAGGATGTAGCTATGGAATCGCCTGCATCAATGAAATCGTTCAACTCCGGGTTCATCGCCCAATCACCGGGTCGTTCCGAGGAATGGCTCGGACCTGAAGCCCATGTTCCGGCATTAAATCCGCAACTGCGCCGGCGTTCCCCAAGGGGGGATGGTCTGCTCCTCGGTCTATTGCTCGCGGGCACTTTTTTGGCCGGAGTGGCGCTCGGATCGGGGACGGTACTGCTTGCGCGGCGAGATATACCTGATCGATAACCTCTCACCCGCCTCGCGTTATTTCAAGATCCGAGCGCGATCCTCCTCGATACGGTCGCCGAGTTCATCCAGCGCCGCTTGAACAGCTTGCTGAATCGGATCCCGATCGGACGCTGTCACCCACCGAACCGAAGACCCGGTGGCCTCGCCGTCGACTGCATACGATTGCATCGGTGCCTTGCCGGGCATTCCCAGGTCTGCTTCGATATGGAGACGATAATGGTAACGCACGCGAGAAGTGAGAAATAGCCAAGTCTTAAGCGTCAGTGTCAGGTCCGCTGGGTCCGTTCCCACCACCCGGAAAATGCCGCGCTGTGCAAGGTAGTCGATCGCCGCTCGTTTGAAATCCGCGGCAGGCCAGTCGAGATGGGTGATGCCCTGCCTATGGTCAGCGCCCTGAAGCGCCACAAATGGTACTTCAACTTGCACAGAATACGGCAAAGCGTTTGCGGACGCTCCCGAGGGAGAGGGGCTCACCTGGATGGAATGAACGCAGGCGGTCAGAAACATCGGCACGAGGAAACACGACAGCAACCGGAGCGGCTGGTGTACCGTGAAGGAGGGCTGCATGCGACAATTATCGACTGCTGCTGGACGGGGACAGCACGTCAAGATCTTTGACCGCACGCGCCGCTTGCTCACGATACGTCCGTTCCGTCGGATTGGTATAGGTTGCGATGATCCGTTGATACGTGGCGCGCGCTTGCGGATACTGCTTTTTGATGGCGAAGTACTGACCGAGTGCCAACCAGTTTTCCGCTGCGGTCTCTCTGGCGGTCTTCATCAGGGCGAATTCCTGCTCGGCCTGCGTCGTCCCATGCAACTGTGCCCTCTTTCGTACCGTCTCACCCATGTGTTCGGCCAACGTCTCAATTTCTTCGTTTGCATGAACGGCTGCTTCCACGCGGTTGGCCTTGAGGTTGTTGTAGAACTTTTCAACGCGATCTTTAATGAGATCCGCGCGCTCCTGATAAGGGTCGTGCGCACACCCGGCTGCTACGGACATTAAGCATCCCCATAACAGAAGCATTGAGGCGGGGTAACCTCGTCGTCGCATGAGCGCTCGTCCTTTCATTGTGGACAATCGATCCGAGACCGGGGCGGTAGTGTAGCATAGCTCCGCAAAACCCGATACGTACCCGCGCACCGAATAAACCGCACTATCGCACCTAAGCAGAGTCCGTCATGTCGAAGACTCTCGCCTATCCGCATGGCGCTAGTGACAGGTGGGCTCCGAGTGTGGTAAGACTCGGACCCTGGATCGACGCTCGGTCCTCTTCGCGTCCCCATCGTCTAGCCTGGCCTAGGACGCCGGCCTTTCAAGCCGGCAACACGGGTTCGAATCCCGTTGGGGACGCCAC
>JBDZUK010000131.1:0-4047 GCA_040255165.1 Nitrospiraceae bacterium
CGGCGCGAGCTCACGATTCATGAGCTGTTTTGGATATACTGGTCCCTGTCTTGCGGAATTGCTGACCGCAGGCACATTTCGTATGATCGCCCCTCCACTCCAGCTTCAATCCACATTCGCACATCCACCCCGTGATCCTGGCGGGGGACCCAACCATGAGTGCATAGTCGGGCACATCTTTCGTCACCACTGCACCGGCGCCGACGAAGGAATATCGCCCTATCGTGATTCCACAGACAATCGTGCAGTTGGCGCCCAGCGTCGCCCCTTTTTTCACGAGCGTGGGCTTCAGCTCGTCCATGCGAGGGATCTCGCTGCGGGGGTTGAAGACGTTCGTAAAGACCATCGAAGGTCCACAGAACACATAATCTTCAAGCGTCACCCCTTCATAAATAGAGACGTTGTTCTGAACCTTGACGCCGTCTCCAATCGTGACATTCGGACCAACCACCACGTTCTGTCCAATCTTGCAAGACTTTCCGATCCTCGATCCTTTCAGGATGTGAGAGACATGCCAAATGCTGGTCCCCTCGCCGACCTCCACCCCGTCGTCAATGAAGGCCGAATCATGGGCGAAAAATTTACGAGTGGTTGTTGCGGCGGAAGGTTGAACGGTGACACGTCCTTGCGACTCGAGCGCATACTGGCACTGCTGCAACACAGAGAGCACTCGCAGCCCTTCCTCACCATCAGTGCGTGGGCGCCGGCGATGAAGTACGGATTCCAAGAAATGCGCACATTCTTCCCGAAGCGGTTCGTTCGTGTCTATTTCGGCACGCTGTGCTTCGGCACGATTGGCTATCGGAATCTGGCCTTTCCATTGAATCGAATGAGGATAGAGGAGCAGTTTGTCCTTCTTTTCCACATCGTCAAAGACCGCCATCTTTCGGTCTCCCACGACAATGAGTTTTTGCTCCTTGAAAGGATGCAGCCATGACACAAAAATATGAGCCTTGACGCCGCTGGGAAAGGACAACAGAGTCACCGTGGTATCGGCAATCTGGTCGTGCAGATAATTTCCTCCTTGTGCCGTCACCTTGTTCGGCGTTTCACCAAGGAGTCCGAGAATGACGGAGATATCATGAGGCGCAAAACTCCAGAGTATGTTTTCCTCTCGGCGGATCTTTCCGAGATTGAGGCGGTTCGAATAGATATATTGAATGCGCCCCAGCTCGCCGGCATCGATTAACTCTTTGAGTTTCAGAATAGCGGGGTGGTACCAAAGCAAATGACCGACCATGAGGATGCGCCCGCGCTCTCGGGCCAGCTCGACGAGAGCCTGTCCCTGGTCGACAGACAGGCAGAGCGGCTTTTCGACGAACACGTCTTTGCCGGCAAGCAAGGCCTCACGCACCATCGTCCCATGCGTCTCAGCCGGAGTGGCGATTGCGAGGGCTTGAATCGCATTGTCTCGGAGGACGTCAGCGTAGGAGGTCACGGTCCGGCATTGGGGATACTGCTCACCCAGCGTGCGAAGCGTGTCGGCATGGCTGTCACACACGACCGATAGAGCGCCCAGGTTGGCAAAATTGCGAACCAGATTCTTTCCCCAGTAGCCGGAACCGACGACCGCCACCTTGGGGCACAGCGCTTCTGTGGCATCCACTGCGCTTGCCCGACTCTGCACCCCTTTCAGCGTGTCCGACATAATTCGCATCCTTTCTGTAGATTGAGCAGCCCGACGTGAGACCGCCCCAGGTCGTCTCTGAGAAGCGACACCAAAAACATCTGCATTGGCCCTATGAATTGTTGTTTCCGATTAGGAGCGCTGCCGGCCCGGGATCTCCAAATAGGGAGCCGGTTGCCGACATGAGCTCGAATCCCACTTGTGGAGATGGAACTCGGACCATTGCTGTGAAGAAAGCATATCCTGCATCGTCTGTCCGCCAAAGCATTTCACGAAAGATCGAAACCGCTGTTCAAACCAGCGTCTCCCCGCTCCCTGGTGAAACCGGACGGTGAATGGAAGCGAAAGCGGGATTTCATCGAGCTCGTGTACGTCGAACTCATAGGGATGGCAGTAGAACACGAAAGGGACGGAGGTCATCACGCGCCGAGCGAGATACCGACTCGCAAATCCAGGCAGCAGTCGATGGTATCCGCCTCCCCCGACGGGCCAATTCCTTCCCAAGGCCCGAAACGTGGGCAATGGAGCCTCCAGGATGCCGGCGCCCTGCCCGAGATGAACTCGAACCGGCAGAACGGGCCAGTCGGGAATACCATATCGAGGAAGACGGCCGGGGACGATGCTGGAATCGTACTCAAATCCAGCTTCTGCCAGGACATCAAACGCCCAGAGCGTGCTCCGGACGATCGAAAAATCAGGCGCACGATAACCTTTGACCTTCTCCCCGGTGATCTGCTCCAAGAGATCTTTGGCACGACGAATATCGGCCAGAAACTCGTCGGGCGACTGTTGCCCGATCTCCAGATGTCCATAGCCGTGGCAGGCGATCTCATGACCATCCGCATGCATCTCCTTGACCACGTCAGGAAATCGCTCGGCAAACTTTCCGAGTACGAACATCGTGGCTCTCACCCCTGCTTCGCGTAACAAGCGAGTGACAGCCCGTGTATTGTCGGCCGCTCGATCTGTAATCGGGAGAGTTCGGTCCCAGGTGGACTGCGGCCAGTCCTCCACGTCGATCGAGATCACCGGTGGATGAGGAGTCATGGTCTGAGGCATACGTGATAATCCATTCCAGCGCCCGGGATTTTTTGGATGCGAATGTCCCTGAATCCGGCGTTCGAACCCAACTTGCGGATGCGCGCGTCATCATAGAAGTAGACGGGACATCGCCGAAGCTTGTAGCGCAGATTGCGGAAGGGGGTTCGAAACCAGTGCTCGCTGGGGAAGGAGACGACGGCGAGGCGCTTGACCAGCGGCCGCAGCGCGTTCAAAAAGCTTGATGCATCGGCCACATAGTCCATGACTCCCATTACAATGGCATAGTCGTGAGGCTGTACCTGTACCCCCGGAAATACCCCCTCGTACAACTCACATCGGTCCTTAGCTACTCCTTGCTGATCAAGCCGCTGGCGAACCAGCGCAAGCATGTTGGGGGCGGGGTCGATGCCCGTGACCCGGTCGGCCCCGCGCTTGAACGCCTCGATGATGTAGGGGCCTGACCCACACCCCACGTCCAGAACCGTACTGCCTTTCAGCTCGCCGAGCGCCTCAAACGTGAGGGCATACCGAATGAACATGTCGCTCCGGAACTTGGAATCCACCCAGCGCATAAAGATGTTGCGCTTTTGGTCATAAATGGTATCGAACGTTTCGGCGAACTGGTTGAAGAACGTCGCCGCATTGGGTTCTTGATGCATGACAACCACCTTTCGCGTGAAAGATCTGATCTGTTCTATGCTGAGAGGGTAAGTGAAGAGTCGCTGAAGTCGTGTCGTTGCCTAAACGCGCCGATGGCTTCCAACACCTGATGTGCCAAGTCGAGCGCTGCGAGGCCGTCATGTCCAGAGACGAGCGGCTCCGCGCCGGTCGCTACGGAATGGATAAACGATTGGAGCTCTAGCTTCAGCGGTTCCTGGTCGATCCCTTGAATGGACTCGTTGTAGATGACCGGCTCACTGTTGTGCTTGAAAGATCGCCGGTGAATAGTCCCACGCCGCGCTCGATAATCTATGGTAATGCACGAATCTTGCTGGTAAAGCCGCAGCTCACGCAGCGGGCTGGCCGAAACACGGCTTGCCGTTAAACTGGCCATACAGCCGTTCTCAAACGTGATCCGGGCATTCGCGGCATCGATGGTTGAGGACAGTACGCGTACCCCGGCGGCTTGCACCTCTTCAATCGCGCCGAGCTTGAAGGACAAAATCATGTCCAAATCGTGGATCATGAGATCACGGACGACGTCCACATCTGTGCCGCGAGGCCCGAACGGTCCCAGCCGGTAGCACTCCATGAAGCTTGGCTTGCCTATGTGGCTGCGCATCGCTTGAATGGCCGGATTGAACCGCTCGATGTGGCCGACCTGGAGAATCCGGGCTTGCTCTTTCGCCAGCTCGATCAATTCAACGGCCTCTTCACGG
>JBDZUK010000052.1:0-4803 GCA_040255165.1 Nitrospiraceae bacterium
GCCGATGCCTCTTAGGGGGAGGCCCAAGACGGAACGAATTTCGACTAGCCATGTTGAACGAATGAACCTGAACCTTCGTATGCATGTCCGACGCTTCACACGGTTGACGAATGCCTTCAGCAAGTCTCTGAAGCATCTCAAGGCGTGTACGTCCTTGTTTGTCGCCTGGTATAACTTCTGTCGTATCCATCAAACCTTACGAGTAACCCCAGCCATGCAGGCTGGCATCGCAGACCATCAATTCAGCGTTGCTGAACTATTAGGAGCGGCAACACACAATTAGCCCATTACCCAAGCGCGGGCCTGCTTGACCGGGAACGGAGTTTATGAATTCCATCGGCCCCGCGACCTCCGCGTCCCCGACGCCGTCGCTTCATCAACGGATCGCGTCGCTCGATTGGTCGCGCATCGAGGCCGAACTCGACGATCACGGCTGCGCGAGCCTCGGCACGCTCCTCACTCCGTCCGAGTGCGCCGAGCTTGTCGCGCGATACGACGATGAGACCGCGTTCCGCAGCAAGGTCGTCATGGCTCGACACGGGTTCGGTCGGGGCGAGTACAAGTATTTCACCTACCCGCTTCCCGATCCGGTCGCCTCGCTACGCGCCGCTCTGTACCCGCGGCATGCCGTCATCGCCAACCGCTGGGAGGAATCGTTGGGACGCTCCGCCGACTATCCGGCCGAACTCCAGACCTTCCTGGAGCGCTGCCATGCGGCGGGCCAATGCCGGCCGACCCCCCTGCTGCTGAAATACGGCGAGGGCGACTACAACTGCCTCCATCAAGATCTCTACGGAGACCTGGTCTTCCCTCTTCAGCTGACCTTTATGCTGAGCGTCCCCGGAGAGGACTTCACAGGCGGAGAATTCGTTTTGACCGAGCAGCGCCCGCGTAGGCAATCGCAGGCCGAGGTCGTGCCGCTGACCCAGGGCGAGGGGATCGTGTTCGCGGTGAACCGGCGTCCGGTGCGGGGCCCACGCGGCGTCTACCGCGCGACCATGCGCCACGGCGTCAGCCGGCTGCACTCAGGCCGGCGATTCACACTCGGCATCATCTTTCATGACGCGGCCTGAATTTTGGCGCCCTGTTGAGGCTGATACGGTCATCATGCCGCATCGAGTCTCCGGCTCATCCGCTCCGTCAACCGTTGTGTGACCCTGGCGTATTCCTTCCAGGGATCGGCCGATAAAGCGCGAAGTCGCTCCGGCACATTGGAGACGGTGAAGTGATCCGATCTGAGATCGGGCGACAACTCGTCCCAGGCCAAGGGCACGGAAACGGGAGCGCCCGGTTTGGCGCGGGTGGAATAGGCGGCGATCGCCGTCGCGCCGCGCGCGTTCCGCAGATAATCCAGATAGATTTTTCCCGTGCGTGCGCGCTTGGACATGTTCGCCGTGAACCGGCCGGGAATCGTCCTGACCATGTGGGTCGCCACTGCTTTGGCGAACGCTTTCACCTCGTTCCAACCGTGCACTCGCTGCAACGGCGCCACGACGTGGAGCCCCTTTCCTCCGGTCGTCTTGACGAAGCAGACTAGCCCCAGCTCCTCCAGCAACACCCGCATTAATTGGGCGGCCTCGACGACGGAGGCCCAGGACACCGACGGATCCGGATCGAGGTCGAAAATCATCCGATCAGGCCGATCCACCTGATCGCGCCTGGCTCCCCAGGTGTGCAGTTCCAGTACGCCCATTTGTACCAACCCCAGCACCGCTTCCAGGGAGTCGGCCACCATGTATGATTCCCGGCCGTCGTTCTCTTGGATCTCAATGCGATCGATCGCCGGCGCCACCCGTCCGTTGACGTGCTTTTGGTAGAAGCAATCCCGGTGAAACCCTTCCGGGCAGCGCACGAGCGTGAGCGGCCTGCCTTTCAGATGCGGGAGAATCCAGTCCGCCACGCTTTCGTAGTAGCGGGCCAATCCGCGTTTGGTCAGACCCATGTCAGGGTACAGTACCCGATCGGGATGGCTCAGCCGCTGGGGCGCTCGCTCACGTTTCGCTCGTGACACCGCCGTTCTCCCATGTCGGAAGCTGGATCGTTCACCCTCACCGGACGCCTGTCCGAATTCAGGGTCCCCTGCCGCCCGCTCCTTCCGGATATCCCGTGCGGCCTTGTCCTGGCGCAGTCCTTGAAAACTCGGTTGCCGCAGTATCCCTTCGCTCGTCCATTCCGAGAAACGCACCTCGGCCACGAGTTCCGGCTTCACCCAATGTACTCCGCGCGCCTCATAGCCCGTGGGAGGATTCGAGAATGCCGTCTTCGTCTGCTCCAGCGGCCGAAGCTGGGCATGGAGACTGCGCAAGGACTCTTCGGAAAAACCGGTCCCCACCCTGCCCGCATACCGTAAGAGCCCTCCGTCGTAAAACCCGAGCAGCAGTGCGCCGAACCAGCGGCGCGACCCCGAGGGATCGGTATAGCCGCCGATCACAAATTCCTGCCGGCGTTCGCACTTCACCTTGAGCCAGGCTCGCCCTCGTCCTGAGAGATAGGGGGCATCGATACGTTTTGCGATCAATCCTTCCAGCCCGCGCCGGCAGGCCTCTTGAAAGGCCGCCTCGCCTTCTCCCAGGATATGGTCGCTGTATCGGATCTGCTCGCCCGCCGCGCCGTCGGCCACGAGCGCGGCCAGCAGCCGCTTTCGCTCGATGAGCGGAGTCCGATGAAGGTCGTAGCCGTTCAAGTACGCGAGATCGAACAGACAGTAGACCAGCGCCTCCGACGACGACGTATCGAAGGCATTCTGGAGCGCCTGAAAATTCGTCCGGCCGTCCGGTGCCATCGCCACAACCTCTCCGTCGAGCCAGACGCTCTGGAGTCCGAGAGCCGCGACCGCGTTCGCTTGCGCCGGGAGCTTCCGCGTCCAGTCCTTGCCGTTCCTGGACAGTAGCCGAACCCTGCCGTCGCGCACGCACGACAGAATTCGATACCCATCCAACTTGATTTCGTGCAGCCACCCTGTTCCGTGCGGCACGCCATCGGCCAAGGTGGCCAGCTGCGGACGGATCCAATCCGGCATCGGAGCCTTCACGGCGCCCGGCACGCGGTCGAGACGATCCGCCGGTATGGTGTCGGCATTCCCACGGTTCGAGCGCCATACCCTGGTTTTCTCTTTCGCGATCTCTCCAACCGTCCGCCCGGTGGCCACGCTCTCCGTCAGACGATTCACAATCTCGGCCTCCCTGCCGCTTCGCGCTTCGGCGTCCCGCTCTTTGATGAGCAGCCACTGCTCCTTCGCCTCTTCGTCGGATGGGCGGCGCATGCGGATCAATGACCAACCGCCGCGCAGCTTTCGACCCTCCAGCCGGAACGAAAGATGTCCTTTCCGATACCCGGCTCTCGCATCCCCTTGCGGCGCCCAGATCCCGCGGTCCCACAAGAGAACCGTGCCGGCGCCGTACTGTTTCGGCGGAATGATTCCCTCAAAGTCGGCATATTCGATCGGATGATCCTCGACGTGGACGGCCAGGCGTTTTTGCTCCGGGTCGAGGCACGGTCCCTTTGGAACCGCCCAACTCTTCAGAGTTCCGTCCAGCTCAAGGCGAAAGTCGTAATGCATCCGGCGGGCGGCATGCTGCTGGACGACGAAGAGAGGGTGCCGGCCGGACCCGGACGTCGGGCGACCAGGCGGTTCGGGGGTCCGGTCGAAATGCCGTTTTTTACGGTACCGACCAAGGCTCGCGATGGAGGCGCCCCGGCGATGCATGGCGGCGCTATTTCTTAAACTGCGGCGGGACGGACGAAGGCGGAGGGGGCGGAGACGGAGCCGGACTGGAGAAGCCGAACGGCTGCACGAAGTACGGCCCATAATAGTATGGATAGGCTCCGTACGGCCCCCAGTAAGAATACGGCCCGTACCAAGGCCAGTAGGGACCGCCGTAGTAGCCGCCGTAATACCCGACATACCCGCGGCGCTGGGGCGGTTCGATCTCGTTCCAATCGACGAGGTACGAAATCTCGATCACCGGATAGGTGTAATCGCTTTCGTCAAGCGCCTTGGTGCTCGCCCCCTGCACCTGTCCGACCACGGTCACGAGCGTGCCTTCTTCAATCGTCGCAGGGTCCAAAAATTCATCTTTCTGCACCGCGAGAAACCGTCCCTCCGATTTCTTGCGCCGTTCCGACGGCTGCATGTTGGCGCCGGTCGGCAACTGCATGACTTCGATTTCGGTCTGGTTTTTCACGCGCCGGCTTTTCAACGCCACGCCGCCGAACATGACGGTCCTTCCCTGATAGGTCTCCGGAGACGCGCGCAATTCCGCGAACGTCACGGTCTGGTCCACCTGCGACAACACGTCCGCCGGAATGACCTTCTCCAGCACGTCCCGCCCGGTCTGGTGCGCCGACTTGGCACACCCCATGACTGCCGCGAGGCACACCAGGCACGCCACCGACCTCAGTACCTTCATAGACACTATGCTACCCGCCGGTCGACAGGATTACCAGGTGGACAGGAACCGATTCGAGTCATCGAGGTTCGAGGTTCGAAGTTGAAGGCGTCACCCGGATCACCCAAGGCCTTGCAGTCTTTGCGCGACGATCACAATGACCGGCGTCTTTTCCCGGGCACGGCCGCAACGATGGGCCGAAGCGAGGCACTAGTGCGACGATCAAAATGGCTGATATTCTCACCCACTCCAACCCCAGACGCGCGCGAGCGTGCGTCTTCTCCCGGGCAAAGGCCGCAACGATCCAATGGCGCACGACGCACTAGTGCGACGATCAAAATGGCTTTCCAGCAAGGCCGCAGGAGAGCCAAGAGCGGAGGCGTACCCTCTGGGGTACGTTGAGCATCTTGGCGAG
>JBDZUK010000052.1:4903-10691 GCA_040255165.1 Nitrospiraceae bacterium
ACCATCACAAGCTGCGCACTATAATCCCCGATGAACCCTCCTCCCCCGGCAAACACGTTGTCGAACTCGAAGGTAGAGCGGGTGTACTTGTATTCCGTAAAGACGGCGACGTACGGGGTGACAAACGCGCGGAGGCCGGCGAGCAGATTCATGCCGCCGGCGACGTCGGTATCGCTCTGCACCGTGGTGGGGGACTGCGCGAGGCGGGCGATCAGGATGGCTCCGCCGATCCCGGCGTAGGGCTGAAAGGTTTGCCCCGGATACCGGACCAGGAAGTTGAACCCGACGTTCGTGACCCGCATGTGAATCCCGGGTACATCGTCAAGGTTTTTGATGTGCGGCGTGCTGTGAAAGGCGTCGAGCTCGAAGCCGATCCAGCCGTGCCTCGAGTAGTAACCGAGTTTTCCACCGTACGCGACCGAGTTCTGGAGGTCGAAATCGGGTGCGCGCAGCCCGACAAGCGGCCCCGTGCCGCCGATGTCGTCGAGTTGGTCGGCAAAATTGACCCCCGCCTGGCCGGCCACATACCATTCAGCCGTCGCATGGCGCGGCATGGACAGCACGGCGAGCACCACCGCAACCGCCGTCAGGACCAACTGCCTCATGACCGAAGTCTCCCTGCCGCAGAAGCCCACTTCCGCCCCACCCGGCCGTGAGGCGACTAATCATTAGTTTCTCATTTTACGACTCTTCAGAGCTAGCGAAACATCGAGTGTTTGGATTCCGGGATGTCCAGGGTCTTCCGCTCGGGAAGCTCCTCCAGCTTTACGACGGCTTCCGCTTTCCCGGCCGATCTCACTTGTGCGGCGATCTTGTCCCCGACCTTGGGCAAGCCTCCCATCTTGGTTTCAGGGGTCACCGTCAAATGGGTCTCGCCTCCGTTCGGCTGACGAATCCAATAGTGTTCTTCGATACGGACAATCTCTCCCATGATGCTACGGCACGGCCTGAACTCCGAGCAGTTTTCCGAGGGTGGGAACGTGGGCATCGCCGCGGATGGCACCCCGCCCGTCTCACTACCCAGATCCTTCGAAGTGGATGCGGTCTGCGCCAAGGCCGAAACCGGAACGGCCGCAAGCACAAGACTCACGATGGAGATGGAATAGAGATAGGCTCTGTGTTTCATGAGATCCTCCTTGCTGATTACAAGAATGTGGTTCTGCGTCGCCGCGCTAGCAAAGGATACCTTTGCAATCTGGGTGCCTCTGGAATAGGCGAATTCTAGAGAAATATGCAGGGCCGACTGTTTCAGCTTTGGACAGATTGTTCTGCACCAAGACAATGTCTTCCACAACCGTCGGTGGGTATGAGGCCTGGGCCGGCCCGGCAGGCGGAAAGCGGTGCGGGTCTTGCACTTGACGCCAGCCGCCACCCATGGGAGACGAGGTGGGAAATCTTCACATCAATCAAGACCTCCGCTTCCAAAAACGGATGTGGCGGATCGAACGGGGGGGCTGGGCCGCCATGGCGTTACTGGTGCTCAGCGCGTCGGCCGGTCTCTTCGGACAAGGCCCGGTGAGCCGGGCCATCGTGGGAGACCCCTCATCCCTGATGGTGGATTATGAGCGCTTCGTCCGATATGGCAGCCCGCTGCAGCTCAGAGTCTCCTTGCCGCACATCAACACACCCGACGGCAGCCTGTCGCTGAAGTTGAACCGGGAGTTCCTCAATCGCGTTCGTGTCTCCAGTATCACCCCTCACCCGACAGCCGAGGCGCTGCTCTCCGACGGCGTGCGCTATGACTTTACCGTGGCCCCGGGGGAGGGGACCGCACTGGTGACTGTGCACCTGCAGCCGCAAGGCATGGGGCCGTTGACCGGCGAGATCCGCCGCGACGATGGAGCGCGGATCGCTCTTTGGCTGTTCGTTTTTCCTTGAGGGAGGCCGTCATGGATGCCATCACGCGCGCGACGTTGATTTATGTGGCTCTGCTCGTACTTTTTCGCATCGCGGGACGCCGCACGTTGATGCAAATGACGAGCTTCGATTTCATCCTGCTGTTGATCGTCAGCGAGGCGACGCAGAATGCGATGCTCGGAGACGACTATTCGGTGACGAACGGTCTTTTGGTGATCGTCACGCTGATTGGTTTGGACATTTTGTTTTCCCATGTCAAACGCTGGTCGCCCGGGGCAGAGAAATGGCTCGATGGCTTGCCCATGGTCGTCGTGGACAACGGGAAGCCGCTCAAAGATTTGATGATCCGCGCGCGCATCGACGAGCGAGACGTGCTCTCCGCCGCCCGCGAAAAGCAAGGGCTGGAGCGGATGGACCAGATCAAATACGCGGTACTCGAGGCCAGTGGAGGCATTTCGATCATCCCGAAATCTTCGTGAGGGGAGGAATGCCGATGGGCACGGAGGGGCCGCGTCCCCGCCCCTGGAAAGCAAAACTGGCCGCTTGGTGGGAGCGGCTCCGGACCAGCTTGTGGCTGGTGCCCAGCATCATGACGAGCGGGGCCGTCGGGTTGGCGCTCGCGCTCCTGTCGTTCGGAGACCGGCCGGCCGGGGAGCACGTTCCCCTCGTTCGGTGGTTTTATTCAGGCAGTCCGGAGGGCGCCCGCGAACTGCTCTCGGCCATCGCCGGATCGATGATCACCGTCGCAGGCGTCACCTTCTCCGTAACGGTCGTGGCGCTGGCGCTCGCGTCACAACAATATGGGCCGCGGTTGCTGAGGAACTTCATGCGGGATCTCGGCAATCAAATCGTTCTCGGCACGTTCATCGCCACGTATCTCTACTGTCTGCTGGTCCTTCGCTCCATCCGAGGGCCGGACAGCGACGGCTTCGTGCCGCACCTCGCCGTGACGGCCGGCCTGGTCCTCGCGATCGCCAGCCTGGGAGTGTTGATCTATTTCATCCACCACGTCACCAGCTCCATTCAAGCATCCTCGCTGGTCGCGATCGTCGGGCGGGATTTGGAGGAAGCGATCGACCGACTCTACCCCTCCTCAATAGGTCACCCTCCGAAGGAGGCCCCGTTCGCGCCGCCCAAACTGCCTCCGGATTTTGACGACCGGGCCCGTCTCATTTCGGCTTCCGACAGCGGGTATCTGCAAGCCGTCGACTCCGATTGTCTCATGCAGATCTCCACGGATCATGATCTCCTGATGAAACTCGACTACCGGCCCGGTCACTTCATCAACCGCGGCAACGTCATCGCTCGCGTGTGGCCCGCCTCACGCCTCTCCGCAACGCTAGAGGAGTCGATCGTCGAGGCTTTCGTGCTGGGAGATGAGCGGACCCTGACGCAGGACGTCGAGTTTGCGGTGGATCAGCTGGTCGAGGTGGCTGTGCGGGCCCTGTCGCCGGGGATCAACGATCCCTTCACCGCGATCACCTGCCTGGATCGCCTCGGCGCCGGTCTAAGCCGGTTGGCCGAACGCCGGATGCCGTCCGCCTACCGGCATGATGAGAACGGCCGTTTGCGTGTCGTGGCCGCGCCGGTGACGTTCGCCGGCGTGGTGGACGCGGCGTTCAACGCCATTCGACAGTATGGGCGATCCAGCGCGCCGGTCACGATCAGAATGCTCGACACCATCCGGAGGATCGCGGAGCATGTGCGGACCGACGAAGCGAGAGCCGCTCTGTCCCGGCAGGCAGGGATGATCGAACGTGGAAGCCAAGAGGCGCTGCTCGATCAAGGCGATCACAATGAAGTCCGGGAGCGGTATGAGGCCGCTCTGCGGACGCTCGCCCCCACGGACCGCAGCCCATCGCGCGAGGCGGCATGAGCCGGCGCTCACCCGCTTCAATGCCAATGACGGTTGCTACCTTCTTGCTGGCGGGAGCCTGCGGCGGACCGGTGACGGACGGAGTCCGCACCGAGCTGCCATCGAGAGCCGACCGCATCATCGTCTGGGGAGACCATCCGGCCGCCGTTGCCACCGCCCGTATTTGGTTCCAGCGGCAGGGACTGACGGTGCTGGAAATCCCCGGACCCATGCCGGCAAGCGTTACGGGGCTGGCTCAAACGGCGGTCGACGCAGGCGCGAGTCACGTCGCGGTCATTCGCCATGTCGGCGACCTTCGCGCCCCGATGGTATCGGTCAGCGGGCTGGACACCGCGGGCGTGACCCGCTGGACGGGGACCGCCCGGTATCCTGCCTACGCGCCTAGACCCTTGAGCGATAGTCTCGTCCGCCTGACATGCCGCGCCTTGGAGGCCGCCTGGGGAATCACACATGCGGGACGATCCTGGTTCAATTCGGGCACGGAGAATTGCGGCGCGCCGGAGGGCTCGCGATGATTCCGGCCTGCGACAGAGGCCTCGGCGCAACGGCATCGGCGCTTTCGGTTGCCGCGCTGATTTTTTTCTCCGCCTGTAACGTGTCGCGCGACATGACGGCGACCGCACGTACACCCTTGGAGCAACTGCTCCTCACACAATCGCTCGAGCGGAGCCTGGACGAGATCGTCCTCCCCATTCCGGCAGGCGCCTCGCTCACGGTGGAGGCCGCCGGGCTGAGCCAAGACACGGAGTACGCCCGTCAAGTCGTGGCAGAATGGTTGCGCGGCAAAGGCTATCAGATACTCCCCCTGCTCCCGCCGCAATGTCGCGTCGGCCCCGAGGCGACCGTGTTCTGCGCCGAGCCGACCGCGCCCGCGTATCAGATTGCGGTGGTCCTTCAAGCCTTCGGGACCGAACAGAGCACGGTGTTCGTCGGAGTGCCGCCGATCCAAAGCCTGCTGATCCCTTTCTCAACGCCCGAGCTGACTTTGTACAGCGCGAACCGCCAACGGGGTTACGCCCGCATGATCATGCACGTCGTGGACGGGCAAACCGGGCGCATCGTCGCAGCCCCTTCGTCGGAAGCGATCGTGTATTTCAACCGTTATACCCTGCTGTTCGTGATCACGTTAGACCGCACGGACCTGATGCCTCCGCCGATGTAGGCTCTAACCCGAGCGCAACCTGTCTCGGGCCAAGACAACCTGTCGCGGCGCCGGTCGGCTCCGCGTTCCAGGCAACGCAGTTCTCATTCTCCTACAAGGTGGTCTCCCCGGGTCTACCTCTTGCACCGGGCCTTGACCGCGGTTCATATCACCACTCGTCAACAAGGAGGCTTCCAGATGATGAAGACCACATCGATCTTGCTTGCCGCTGCCGTTCTGACCTCTGCCGGATTGTGGGCGGGATGTGCCGCGGGCCAGCGCGCCATGCCCGGCACTCTTTCGGCCGCGAATACGGTCGCCGTGCTGAACACCATCGACAAAGCTGAAATCGAGGCGGCGCAGGTGGCCAAGAACAGAGCCTCGTCTCCCGCCGTACGGGAGTTCGCCAGCAAGGTCATCGACGACCACACCCAGTCGTTGAATTCGAGCCGACGACTGGCGCAACGGATGAACGTCGAACCCGATCCTCCGCGGCTGGCTGCCTCCATTAAGGAGACGCATCAGGAATCGATGGACACGCTCCGGAACAAATCCGGGGCGGACTTCGACAGAACCTACATGGAGCAGCAGGTCAAGATGCATGAGCAGGCGCTCAGTCTGGTTCAGGATACGGCGGAATCCGCCGAGAACCAACAACTGAAACAACATCTTCAGCAGATGAAGCCGGATCTTCAAAGCCATCTTCAGACCGCGAAAAATGTGCAGCGCCAGATCATCGCGCAACAATAGCTTCAAGGTTCGCGCGTCAGTTCGCCAAGGCGCGCCCCATGCTGCAGAGACATGCGACGGTCGTCGGTCATTCGTTCCCTCGGTCTGTTGACTGTGGCGTTCGCCGTCGGCACGGCCGGGCTTATTCACGGCATGTTCGGGGAGAGCCACTCACCCGGCGCCGA
>JBDZUK010000052.1:10791-11930 GCA_040255165.1 Nitrospiraceae bacterium
TTCGCTAGCGCATAGGTCAACGTCCCCGTAACCGGGGACCTGCTGCGCTCCCGACCCAACGCGGCCTGAAGCAACCCCGCCGCCAGCGCCGCATGTCTGTGCGTTTCTTCTACGCTGGTTCCCTCGACGGAGCTGCGAGCGTGCCGGGCCGCTTCCTCGGTGAACGTCTTGCTGTGGTGAATGGCTTGCCGAACGTCTGGGGAGACGGCGGTTTGCTGCGCCGCCCGTTCTGCTTTCTCCATGTACTGCATGACGCCGACCCCGTCCCCCGGGTTCCCAACCTTGCCGTTGAAATACGTTCCGTTCTCGCCCTCCAACACGTTCAACACCTGTTGCATGTGCTGCTTGGTGTGGCCGCTCCCCGGTTGATGCGCGGCCAACGACTGTTCAGCCCGTTCGACTGCGATCGCAAGCTCCCGGCGCGCCTTCGACAGACTTTCGTCCCATGTCGCTGATGCCGCCCCACCCGCTACGGTGAACAGAATCCAGGCGAAGCCGAATGCCGTAATCGCTTGATATCGGACCATGTCATATCGGGCCATGGTTCACCTTTCAGACCCACGCCCTGTTCCGCTTCCGCTCAATGGAAAGCCGGCCATCTTGTCCTCCACGGGAGAAGCCGTTCCCCGCCCCCGCTGTGTCAAGCGGGAACGGGGATGGCCGGCGTGCCGGCTATGCGGCCCGACGGAACCGCTGGGTTTCCGCCGTCTCCGCGGCAGCCGCTCCGAAGCCAAAATAGGCCGCTGCGGCCGCGGTCAGCGCATGCAACCAGATGTCATGTCCAAAGAGCGGAACGAGCCCGAACAACGTGTTGAGCCCGGGAATCAACCCCATGATCGCCAGCGCGCCGTAGAAATAGGTCAGTCCGCGGGCGAAGGATCGAGCGGACAACACGTTCCTCGACGCGGTCAGACCCCACACGCCGACGCCCAAGTGCACCAGGTTGTGCAGCAGGTTGACCGGAAACAGACCGAGCAGCAAGCCATAGCCGGCATCGAGGGCCAAAGACGGCGCCCCCGCTTTCGGCATTCCCAATAGGCCCGGGATAAACCCCAACACACCGACCGCCAAGTATACGATTCCCGCAATCTGAGCAAAGTTCCGGCTCGTCATGTGGTACTCCTTTCTTGTCTAAACAG
>JBDZUK010000052.1:12030-18864 GCA_040255165.1 Nitrospiraceae bacterium
GCCCGCGGCAACCCGGACGTCCGTCACCATCCGCAACGTCTGCCGAACCAATTGGTTCGCGTAGCCCCACTCGTTGTCATACCAGCTGGTCACTTTCACCAAATTTCCGTCCACCACCTGCGTCAATTCAGGATCGATGATGGAAGCCCGCGGGTCCTGAATGATGTCGGACGACACGATCGGATCTTCGGCGATGCCCAGGATCCCGGCGTATCGGTCGCTGCGCGCCTCCAGCAGGAAAATTCCGTTCACTTCCTCCACGTCGGTGTCGCGGGCGGTGACCATGACGATATCGGCCACCGACCCGGCCGGCACGGGAGCGCGGACCGCCGTCCCGTCGAATTTACCGAGATACTCCGGCAACGCGCGCGCCGTCGCGACGGCCGCTCCGGTCGTCGACGGCACGAGATTTTCCGCGCCTGCCCGGCCGCGTCGCTTCTTCTTGTTCGGCCCGTCCACGATGGATTGGCTGGCGGTATAGGCATGCGTGGTGGTCATGACCGCCTTGTGCACGCCCACATGGCGGCCGATCACCTCGAGCACCGGCGCCACGCAGTTCGTCGTGCAACTCGCGCAGGAGAAGATCGGTCCCAGTCCCTCGTGATACAGGTTCACGCCGTAAATGACGGTCGGGACGTCGTCGTCCTTGGCAGGCGCCGACAACATCACGCGTTTCGCCCCGGCGTGGAGGTGCTTCATGAGATCGGCGCGCCGATTGAAATGCCCGGTGCATTCCAACACCAGATCGATCCCGAGATCCTTCCAGGGCAGCTTGGCGGGGTCCCGCTCCGAAAGGACGCCGCAGCGATAGGATCCGACGACCAGCGCATTCGACTTGGCGGTCACCTTGGTCTGGTACCGACCATACACGGTATCGTAATTGAGCAGATAGGCCAGCTGATCGGGAGCCACGACATCATTGACGGCCACTATTTGGACCTCCGGCGCCTGCAGCAGGAGCTTGAACGCCGCCCGGCCGATCCGTCCTAAGCCGTTGATTGCGATCTTCATGTAGCCGTCATCCTTCCCGGCATCCTCGCCCGTGCCGGCTCTTGCTCCCCGCCCATCACAGTGATCGTTCGCACGGGACGTGCCATGGTCTTTCACCGTCGGCCGAACCGCTTCTGGAGTGAAAAATGCAATCGTAATGCCGTGGAAGCCCGTTCTCGATCCAAGGGGTTGCCCCAGGGACACGAAGACGATGGCAGGAAACGAGACTGATCTGAAAATCCGTAATTGGATCCTCGATTCCCTCCCGGTTGAAGAACACCGATGGCTGCGCGAGCGGGGGGAGAAGTTGGACCTGAAGGTCGGCACGGTGATCTATCACCAGGGCGCCAAGATGAACTTCGGCTATTTCCCCACCAGCGGGCTGATCTCACTGCTCGGGATGACGCAGGAAGGCCACTCCATTGAATTGGGGGTCGTGGGACGCGAGGGGTTTCTGGGGCTGCCCATTATCTTCAGCGATGGGATTCAACCGAGCTTTTGCATGGTGGAACAGACGGCGACTGTTTGCCGGATCCCGGCCGATATTCTGAAGGAGCCCCGCCTCGAGAGCTTGCACCGGACTTTGCTCCGCTATGCCGCGTTGCGGATGATGGCGCTGTCTCAAACAGCCGTATGCAACCAGTTCCACTCATTGAAACAGCGCCTCTGCCGGTGGCTGCTGACGGCGCAGGACCGGACCGGCCTCACCGACCTGGAATTCACGCAAGAGCTCCTGTCCAGCATGCTGGGCGCCAGAAGACCCGTGGTCACCGTCTTCGCGCGCCGCCTTCGGAAGGAAGGCGCCATCCGCTATCGCCGGGGATGCATTACGATCGTCGACCGGCGCCGTTTGGAGCACGGCACGTGTGAATGCTACGGAGTCGTGCAAGGACAGGTGAATGAGTATCTCCGCGAACTGGCAAAGGAGGCAAGAATGACATCCGTCTAGTTACTTCCCGTCTCTGTCAGCCAGATTACAGACAGCTCCCTTTATTTCAGTTACCCTCCGGCCCTACACAATTCAGCCCAAGGAGCACTCCTGACGCCCCCGGCGTTTCCCGGGTCGGATCGGCCCGACAACCTGATTCTTGCCCGCCTCCCTCCTCAGGATTATCGTTTTGTGCGCGGCCTCATGGAACGGACCTCCCTCAAGCGAAGCATGGTCATCTGCGGCATGAAGACCGAGCTGGAATATGCGTACTTCCCCACCGACGCCGTCCTCTCTCTGGTCGGCGGAACAGCGGACGGGTTGGGGGTGGAAATCGGCATGGTCGGACGGGAGGGGTTCGTCGGACTCAGCATGCTGTTCGGAAGACCGATCCACCTCTACCGGGCCATGGTGCAGCACCAAGGCCATGCTTGGCGCCTGCCGGCCCAGTCGCTGAAGCAGGCCGTACAAGAACGATCCGCGTTGCGCGCGGAGTTGCTGAAATACGCCCAAGTGCGCTTTGCGCAATTCGCCCAGGCGGCCATCTGCCACCGCTTTCATTCCTTGCAGCAGCGCCTCTGCCGGTGGCTCTTGTCGCTCCAGGATCGGGTCGATTCCCGCCGATTTCCTCGGACGCATGAGCTCATGGCGGAGAGAATCGGCGGTCGCAGGCCCACGGTCGGCACGATCGTGGGCGGGCTGGAACGAGCCGGGCTGATCGAGTATCAGCGCGGAAGCCTGACCCTCGTTGACCCAGCGGGGCTCGAACGGATGGCCTGCGAGTGTTACCGCATTCTGCGACAGGAAATCGGAGATTGTTCGAAATAGCCTTTGTCATGCATCTGACAGACGCCGCCTCGCTTCTTCCCTAGAATCAACCGCATGCAAGTAGGAATCTTTCACCTCCGAAGCGCACCACCGAGGAGGCCTCACCTATGGATCCCTCCATCACACTGTTGGTCATAGACGAAAACAAAGAAGACCGGGCGGAAGTCAAGCGCAGGCTGGCGGAAATCTCCTCTTCATACCTCGTGCATGAGGCGCCGGACGGCAAGGCGGGACTGGACCTGTGCCGGACGCTGCGGCCGGACTGCGTACTGTTTGAGTTGCAGATGGCCCGCGCGACCGGGATAGAAGTATTGAACGACCTGTTGGCGCAGATGGATGAGGTTCCCGTTCCCGTGATCGTGTGGACCGCGCTGCAGTGGGCGCCGCTCGAGTCCGCGGTCCGTCAGCTCGGAACGGACGGATACTTCCTGAAGGGTCGAACCACCCCCCAAGATCTGGACCAGGCGATTCGCGAGGCAATTGCCAGGTCGCGCGCGGGGTCCCGTCGATAAGCGGATACCGGGCTCGTTGTTATCCGGCTCGTTCGACCTTCAGAGGTCCGGTCACTGCCAACGTCTCCACCGTCAAGGTCCCGTCTTTCTTTCGTCTGATCCGCACGTCGATCGATCCCTGCCCGACCCGCAGCCGCTTGATCTCCATCACCGTGATGAAGTCCGGTAAATTCGGGGCCAGCAACCTCACGCGATTGTCGAAGGCTTCGGGCACCAGCCCCAGCATGGTATTGATCAGGTAGGGAATCGCGCCGGCCGCCCAGGCCTGAGGGTGGCAGGCGACCGGATACCGAACCGGCGCACCGTACTCGAACCGGTCGAACCCGGCGAACAGCTCGGGCAGGCGAAAGTGAGGAAGATCCATGGCGGCCTCGAGCATGCCGACGAAGATGCGCTTCGTCGCCTCGGGGCGGTCGTACCGGCGGCAGCCGGCCGCGATGAGGGCGTTGTCGTGCGGCCAGACCGTACCCAGGTGATACCCGATCGGATTGTACCGCGGATGCCGGTTGGAGAGGGTCCGCACCCCCCAACCATTGAACATATCCGGCTCCATCAGCCGATCGATCGTCCGCCGCGCCTTGTCCGCAGAAGCGATCCCGCTCCAGAGCACTTGCCCGGCGTTGGAAGTGACCGCCGCGCAGGGGCGAAGATCTCCGTCGAGCGCCAGGGCGTAGCAGCCCAGGTCGTCGCACCAAAAATCGTAATTGAAGCGCCGCTGCAGATCGTTCGCCTGCTCCCGGAGTTGGACGGCGCGGTCCTTGATCCCGGCCCGCTCATACAAATCCGCGACCGCCCGTTTGGCTCGATACACGTACCCCTGGACCTCCGCCAATGCAATCGGGGGCTCCGCGGGCCGGCCGTTTGCCGTCACGATGGCCTCGCCGGAGTCTTTCCATCCCTGGTTGACCAGCCCTCGTTCACTGTTTTTGCGGTACGTCAGGTATCCGATGCCGGACGGATCGCCGTACCGATCGATCCATTCCAGCGCCCGCTCCACATGCGGCTGCAATTCCTTAAAGAGACTCAACGTGCCGGTCCAGGCCGCATGCCGGCCAAGCAAAATGAGGAACAGCGGCGTTGCGTCCACGGTCCCGTAGTACGGGGTGTGTGGAATTTCGCGGCTGCGGGCGAGTTCACCGACTCGTAACTCGTGCAATATTTTTCCAGGTTCCTCGTCGCGCCACTCGTTGGTCTCACGCCCTTGGTATCGGGCCAGCAATCGCAGCGTCTCTTCCGCGATTTCCGGCGCGTAGCTGATGGTCTCGAGCGCGGTGATAAGACTGTCGCGGCCGAACAGAGTCACGAACCACGGAACCCCGGCGGCGAAGAATCGATCGTTGGCGATCGACGTCCTGAGCATGTGGAGATCCAACAGCGACCGGCGGAAAATCTTGTTGAGCAGGACGTTGTTGCTGGCAATTTGAGTCTCATGAATCAGCCACTCCTCGGAGGAGCGCCTGAACAACGCGGCGACCCGGGAGACGTCCCAACAGGCTTCCGGCGGCTCGGCACACCGCTCTGGAGCGGAATCCGATTCGGAAAGGACCAAACAGAGCCGGATTTGCCTCGATTCTCCCGGCTGCAGCTCCACGTCGAACCGTGCGGTTGCCGCCTTGGTCTCGTCCGGTCTGGGCGTGCAATGAATCGCCAGACTGCGGTACAGCCGATCCATCCCACGGTACAGAAACGACAGACTGCCGTTCACCCATTTCGGACGGCGGAGGACGCCTTTCTTGTCCCAGTGGAGACCGCGTATTTCGAAGACGTCTTCGAACGAGGACCGGAAGGTCAGCGTCACGGGGAATCGCAGCGCTTCCGCTCCGAAGTTCTGGATCTCGATGGTCTCGTGCATGGACGAATGATCGGGATCGATGACGCGCTCCCATTTGATGCCCACCGTTTCGCGGTGAATCCGCGGGCCGTCGGGTGGATGGATGTCGGGAGTCGTGAGCTGGAAGACCGCCCGCGCCCCTTCGGAGGCCCTGGCCGCGAGCGGCTCCGGATGCACGTCGGCAATCTTGAGCTCGTACCCGTTCAAATACCGGCAATCATGGTAGTACAACCCGAAGCCATGACCGGTGGTCATCGGCACTTCCCCGCAGGGCGGGGCCAGAAAAAAAATGTTCCCGTATTTGATCACGATCGCATCGGCCAGGCTCGCGGTGACCGATGGGGCCGTGGTGATGAGTCGCTTCGCACGCGGCTTCCGGCCCGGCGACTGGATCGCCGTCCCGGAATCACGGCGCTGCGGATTGCGTCTCGTCATGCCGCCCTCCTCTGACGTCTAATTACACATAATACACAGACGGTGATACCTCACGGTTACTGTATCTCATCACGAGAACCGATCCGAGTCCATCAAGACCGAGGTTCCCGGTCGCCGTCGCCGGGACAGAGATCCTTCGCTCGACGCCGCTATTCGGCGGAGAGCCTCCGGCACCAGGGAATGAGGCCGATCGTAATGGCCGCGGCGCAGAGTTGAGCGAGGCCGATCGCGGTCAGGCTGACCGCGGCGCCGAACGTGTCCGCCGCCCATCCGACGGCCGTCATCCCGATCATGGCAAAGGCCATGGCGCCGGTGTTGAACAGCCCAAAGACCCGCGCGAGCAAATCCTTCGGCGTGCGCTCCTGCAGGGACGCCGACACGATCGGGGTCACCAATCCGGAGCTGCCGCCGATCGCCGCAATCAATCCGGCCGCCAGCGCCAGCGACGGAATCAAGAGCAGCGCCAGTGCGGCCCCTCCGCCCACAGCGGCCGCCACGACCAATGTCCACAGCCGCCGACAAATCGACTCCTGCCTTTTCCAGACCAGCCACAGGGTCGCCGCCAGAATGCCGAGACTCAAGGACGACCACAGCCAACCGAGCGTCACGGAGCCGACGTGCAGAATGCGATCGCCGATCACGGGCAACAGGTACACGAATCCCGTTGCGCCCAGAGAGAACACCGACGCGACGATCATGAGCAGCAACAGCAGGCGGTGCTGGATGAACACAAATCGCCATCCGTCCCGCAGATCGTTCATCGCCTGCTTCACAGGGCTTCGACTCGTCCGGACCGGCTCGACATGAGGCAGCCGAAGCGGCAACTTGCAGAAGGCCGACACCAAAAAAGCTCCCGCGTTCACGAACAGGACGTTCTGCGCGCCGATGACGGCGATGAGCATGCCGCTCAACGCCGGGCCCAGGAGTTGGCCGATCGTCATCGCGCTTTGCATCAAGGCGTTGATGCGGGTGAGTTGGTCCTTCTTCACCAAGAGCGGCAACGTCGCGTTCAACGCGGGACCGAACGCCATCGAGAACATGGCGATCCCGAACACGAGCACGTACAGCCATGCCAACGTCAAAAACCCAGCCACGTAAAGCACGGGGATGAGCGCCAGGAGTCCCGTGCGCACGACGTCGATGACGATCATCGCGGTCCGCTTCGGCACCCGATCCAGATAGACGCCCGCGAACGGACCGAACACCAGGGGCGGGACGGTCTGCAGTACCCCGATCACGGTCATCTTCAGCGCAGACCCGGTCGTGGCGTAGACGAACCAGAGCAGCGCGACTTTGCTCACCCCATCCCC
>JBDZUK010000052.1:18964-21977 GCA_040255165.1 Nitrospiraceae bacterium
ACAAACGCCGACCGTAGGAGGAGGCGTGATCGACGCTCCACTCTGGTTCTTGCTTCTGTACGGCGTGGCCGTGCTCGCCGTGGTGGCGTTCATGTTACTCGTGCCGGCCGTCTTAGGCGAACGGCACTGGCTGAAACCAGAGCGTCGCTTCGAGACTGCAACGGCCGAGCCGTATGAGTCGGGCATGCGGCCGACCGGGAGCGCTCAAATTAGGCTGCCGATCCAGTATTACCTGGTCGCCATGTTCTTCGTGATTTTTGATCTAGAGTCAGTCTTTCTCTACGCCTGGGCGGTTACCGTGCCGGACTCCGGGTGGCTCGGGTTCACGGAGGCGGCGGTCTTTGTCGGGATTCTGCTCGCGGCTCTGGCGTATTTGTGGGGGATCGGCGCCCTGGATTGGAGCGCGCAATACCAGCGGCCGCCCATCCACCGGCTGCACCGGTTGCAGGCCAAGGAGAAACGGGATGCGCTGGCTGCGTAACGGCCGCCTGCAAGGCGTGCGGATCAAGGACGGCGGGGACGGCTCGATAACCGACGTCGTGGGCCGCTCCGTGCTTCTGGCGAAGCTGCAAGACTTGCTCGCATGGGGTCGCAAGAACTCGCTGTGGCCGCTGAACTTTGGGCTGTCCTGCTGCTACGTCGAAATGGCGACCAGCCTCACCAGCACGTACGACATCGCGCGGTTTGGAGCGGAAGTGGTCCGTGGATCTCCTCGCCAAGCCGACGTGCTGGTCGTGTCCGGCACGGTCTTCGTGAAAGTCGCGCCGATCGTGCGCCAGCTGTACGAGCAGATGATGGAGCCGCGCTGGGTGATTTCGATGGGGTCCTGCGCCAACTCAGGAGGCATGTTCGACGCCTACTCCGTCGTGCAGGGGGTCGACAAGTTTCTGCCTGTGGACGTGTACGTGCCGGGATGTCCGCCCCCGCCCCATGCGTTCATGGAATGTTTGCTCCTGCTTCAGGAGAAGGTCGGACGGGAACGCCGGCCGCTGAGCTGGGTTCTCGGCCCGCAGGACGTGCAGGCCCCGATCATGCCGTCCATGCGCGACCTGAAGCGCGACGCTCGGATGCGGCAGCGGGAGTATCCGTCGCCGGACAGTCTTCCGATCCCCGATTTGTTCCGCGCGACGTCCGGCAGTGCCCTTCCCCGACCGGACGGAGCAACATGATCGGGAGAAACAACATGCACGGCGGCCCCGAGGCTGCGGCGCGACCGGCGATCATCGAAGAACTGGAGCGCCGGTTCGGGAGCGACGGTCTGCTGGCCGTCCAATACACGAAAGACGACATTCCGGCCGTGTGGTTCCGCAAAAACCGGCTCCGGGAGGCTCTGCGCTTTCTCAAGTCGGACATCGCGCGGCCGTACCGGATGCTGTTCGACCTCAGCGCGACCGATGAGCGCTTGCGCCGGCAACTGGACGGGCTTCCCGCCGGCAGCTTCACCGTCTTCTATCGCCTGTTCTCGTTCGAGCGGAACCACGCCCTGCGATTGAAAGTACCGCTCACCGGCGACCATCCGTCGATGCCGACCATCACGGACCTCTGGCCGAACGCCGATTGGTACGAGCGGGAAACCTGGGACATGTTCGGCATCCGGTTCGACGGGCATCCCTATTTGCGGCGGCTCCTCATGCCCCCCTGGTGGACCGGCCATCCGCTGCGGAAAGAACATCCCGCACGGGGCACGGAAATGGGGCCGTTTCAGCTGCCGCCGGAGAAACTGTCCGCGGCGCAGGACGCCCTGCAATTCCGCCCCGAAGATTGGGGCATGCAGCGGACGCACCGCGATCCCGATTTCGATTACATGTTCATCAACCTCGGTCCCGCCCACACCGGAACCCACGGGGTGCTGCGCCTCGTCACACAGTTGGCGGGCGAAGAGATCATCGATATCGTCCCGGACATCGGCTACCACCATCGCGCCAAGGAAAAGATCGCCGAGCGCCAGACCTGGCATACGTTCATCCCCTATACCGACCGGGTGGATTACCTCCAGGGGTTGCTGAATGAGCTCCCCTACTGCCTGTCCGTCGAACGGCTGGCGGGTATCGAGGTGCCCGATCGCGCACAAGTGATCCGCGTCATGATGTGCGAGTTGTACCGCCTGGCCAGCCATCTGGTCTGGTACGGCACGTTCGCGCAGGACGTCGGCGCGTTGTCGCCGGTCTTCTACATGTTCAACGACCGCGAGCGCATCCATGCCATCACGGAAGCGATCTGCGGCGGGCGCATGCATCCGAATTGGTTCCGCATCGGCGGCGTCGCGCAGGATTTGCCGCAAGGCTGGGACACGCTCGTGCGCCAATTCCTGGACTATTTTCCGAGCCGGCTGGACGAGTACGAGCAGTTGGTCATGGATAATCCGATCTTCAAGGAACGAACGGTCGGCATCGGCGCCTTTTCTCTGGACGACGCCATCGAGTGGGGCGCGACCGGTCCCATGCTGCGGGCCTGCGGTCTGGCCTGGGACCTCCGCAAAACGCGCCCCTACTCGGGCTATGAGCGATTCGAGTTCGACGTGCCGGTGGCCTCACACGGCGATTGCTATGATCGCGCAGTGGTGCACGTGCTCGAGATGCGCCAATCCCTGCGGATCATCCGCCAATGCCTCGAGAACATGCCGCCCGGTTCCTATAAATCCCTCCATCCCCTGGCGACGCCGCCGCTCAAGGAGCGGACGATGCACGACATCGAAACACTGATCCACCATTTTCTCGACGTCAGCTGGGGGCCCGTCCTTCCGCCGGGCGAGGCGGAGGTGCCGACGGAATCGTCCAAGGGCCAAACCAGCTATTACCTGACGAGCGACGGCGCCCAAGTCTCGTACCGCACGAGGATCCGCACGCCGTCCTTCGCTCACATCCAGATGGTGCCGTTCATGTCGCGGGGCGAATTGCTGCCGGACCTGCTCGCCGTCCTCGGCAGCGTCGACTTCGTGCTGTCGGATGTGGACAGATAAGACACGTCGGTCTGGTCCCGCCGTCTATCTGGTCTGTCTCGTCCGACGACCAGA
>JBDZUK010000132.1:0-3991 GCA_040255165.1 Nitrospiraceae bacterium
CGCGCGGCCTTCGCCGCGAAAATCCACTGGAGCGCTTCGTCCAGCGAACGAGTCATGCGGTCGCAGTAGCGGGTGTTAATCCGGCGCTCGATCTTGGCCGGATCGACCTCCACGCAAAGAATCGCGGCCTCGTTCAGCACGGCGGCCAGGGGTTGCGCGCCGCCCATGCCGCCCATGCCACCCGTCAACACAAAGCGTCCGGCGAGATCGCCGCCGAAATGTTTGGCAGCCGCCGCGGCGAACGTCTCGTATGTGCCCTGCACGATGCCCTGCGTGCCGATGTACATCCAGGACCCGGCCGTCATCTGCCCGTACATGATGAGCCCCAAGGCTTCCAGCCGGTGAAATTCGTCCCATGTGGCCCACTGGCCCACGAGATTGGAATTTGCGAGCAGCACGCGGGGCGCGCACTCGTGGGTCCGCAACACCCCGACCGGTTTGCCGGACTGGATCAGCAGCGTCTGGTCGTTCTCCAGCACCGTGAGCTCGCGGACGATGGCGTGGTAGGCCTCCCAGTTCCGCGCGGCCTTGCCCGCGCCGCCGTAAACGACGAGGTCGCGCGGGTTCTCCGCCACCTCGTCGTCCAGGTTGTTCATGAGCATGCGGAGCGCCGCTTCCTGCGCCCAGCCTTTACAGGAGCGAGTCGCGCCGCGCGGTGCCTTGGGCATGTCCGTCTCCTCCGGGAAATTGCGCCGTCACTGCGATGCACCCGCCAGCACGGCGCTGAACCTGCCCTCGGCGACCAACTCGCGAATACGTTCGATATCGGGGGCGAGCACTCGATCCGCCGTCAAGGGAGCGACGCGCTCGCGGATGAGCCGCGCGGCTCGGCGGGTCCCCACACCCGGCTGCAACGGCCGATGAAACTCCACGCCTTGGGCCGCGCACAACAGCTCGATCGCCAGGATGCGCTCCGTGTTGGCCAGAATCTGCTTCAGCTTGAGCGCCGCGGTCATGCCCATGCTGACGTGGTCTTCCTGATTGCCGGACGTGGGAATGGAATCCACTGACGCGGGATGGGACAGGACCTTGTTTTCGGACGCGAGCGCGGCCGCGGTGACCTGCGCCAACATGAATCCCGAGTGCAATCCCGGGTCGGGGCTGAGGAAAGGGGGGAGGTCGCCGTATTCGGGGTTGATCAATCGTTCGATCCTTCGTTCCGAGATGCTTGCCAGTTCGGTCATCGCCATCGCGAGATAATCCAGCGTCAGCCCGAGCGGCTGTCCATGAAAGTTTCCGCCGGAGAGGACTTCGCTGCGATCAACGAAGACGATCGGGTTGTCGGTGACGCTGTTCATTTCAATCTGAAACGTGCCGCGGACGTGATCCAGCGCGTCTCGCACCGCCCCGTGCACCTGCGGCATGCAGCGAAGACTGTACGCGTCCTGCACGCGCGGGCAGTAAAGATGCGATTTGCGAATCCGGCTTTCCGACACGAGGCGGCGCAAGTTTGCGGCGACGAGACTCTGCCCTCGATGGGGGCGAAGCCGATGGATGCGCGGATCGAAGGCGACCGGCGTACCCTTCAGGGCCTCCAGCGAAAGCGCGCCGGCGACGTCGGCGGCGTCCACGAGCCGTTCGCACCGCCGCAGGGCCAACAGCCCCAGCGCCAGCATGGCCTGCGTGCCGTTCAGGAGCGAGAGACCCTCTTTGGCTTCCAACTTGAGCGGCTGCAGGCCGGCGCGTGCCAGCGCCGCGCGGCCCGACAGGCGACGGCCGCCTACCACGGCCGATCCTTCTCCGATGAGCACCAACGCCAGATGCGCAAGAGGCGCCAAATCGCCGCTCGCGCCGACCGATCCCCGGCAGGGAATGACGGGACGCACGTGATGGTTGATCAGCGCCAGCAGCGATTCCACGATCAAGGGCCGAACGCCGCTGTGTCCGCGTGCCAGCACGTTCGCCCGAAGCAAGACGATGCCGCGGGTTTCTTCCTCGCCGAGCGGGTCGTCGACGCCCGCCGCGTGGCTCCGCACGAGGTTCACTTGCAGTTGGCGGACGTCCGCTGGGGAAATCCGCTGGTCGGCGAGCTTCCCGAATCCGGTGGTGACGCCGTACACCGGATCCGGCCCGGACGCCAGGCGCTGCACAACCCGATACGAGGCGGTCATGTTCGCTTTGGCTGTGGGGGAAAGCCGGACGGAACGTCCGCGGCATGCGACTTCATAGAATGCGGGGAGGGTGAGATCCTGTCCGGTCAAGGAGAGCGGCTTCACGATTGCGGATTATATCCGGCTGGAGCGGCCCGGTAAACACGATCAAGCCGTCGCTTACGGGCCTGCGCCGGGAGTTGTCTTCAACACACCGAACAGGCGCACTGCAGCACCTGTATGAGACCCACGGAGAAGATCAGGAACAGGACCATGTAGACGATCCACTCGACGCAAAGCTGCCTCATTGAGACCGGCGGAGTCAGGCCTCGCCACGTCTTGTCGAACCAACGGGTCCACGCGAACACCGACAGCTGGATCGCGAACGTCATGAGGCCGACCACCACGAAGGTTCCAAAGTAATCCGTGTCCATGTGCTTTCGGCTGGAGAAATCCTCCATGGCCTCATGCGACGGCGGGCGCGCACACGAGACCCGGAGATGATCGGCAAAGAGAACGCACGCCATCAAACCATGAACGATCCGCGTGAGTGCCGTGGCAATAGGATGCGATGGAGAGCCATGATAGATCAAGAAATATTGATATGACAAGTTGGAACGACGAGCATGGCTAGCTGATTGTGCATCGCTTCCCATCAAGGATAGGAAGCCCGCCCGCCGGTCAGGCATAGAAGGACGTGTGCAACGTGTGTGACGGAGAACGTCGATACGTATCGTAGGTGCTTGATTTGCAGTATCCAACGGTATGTCTGCGAGGGATTTCGATGAAGAGAGGCCATGACGGATTCCACGGCTTGGTCCGGCACTAGAACTCGTCGATGGCGACCGGATGCAAGAGCGTCATCTCTTCTCGCGCTGTGACCATGATACCCCTCCAATGCATTGTTTAATGGTTTCGTGTCCTGTACTCCTAGGGCGTTCCCGACCTGTTACCCAAAGCAAAAGAGTGTGAACACGGTTACGCGGACTTCCGCTGGAACGCTTCGTCCTGCACGGAGGACACCTCGTATTCAAAGCCCCGGCGACGCAGAAGAATGACGCCGCTCCGGCTCAGTGCATCGACCGCCTGGAAGACCTGGTTCCAGGTCAACTGCGGCAGCGACTCCGTCAGTTCCTCCAATCGCACCGGAGTCAGTCGTCGTACGGCTTCCGTCACCAACATCTGGGGATCACGGCCGCTCTGCATGGTTCCTCCTCATGACGATGTTTCCTACGTCTCCTCATCCGCGCAGCGAGCGCCAGGCATCCCGCATGGCGCTGTACAGCAAGAGCGCCCCGGCGACGGCTGCCGCGCTTTCCAAACTTCCGGCCGTCAGACCGACCATGGCACCTCCTCCGTTACAGTTCATCGATGGACACGGGATGCAACAAGTCGCGTACGGAAAGAAGGCCGACGATCCGTCCTTTGCGCTTGACGGCGAGGTAAAGGGTTCTGTGCTGCTCCATGAGGTCGGCGGCTTCGGTGATGGGTCGTTCTTCATCGATTCCCAAAACCGGCGTGCTCATGATTTCCTCAACCGGCATGAAGTAGGGGCCACGGTCGGCTCCCACGATCTTTCGCACGATGTCCGGCTCCGTGACGATCCCCACGATTTCTTCGCCGCGCTTGACGAGCACCCCGCCGATCTGGCGGGCCGTCATGAGTTTCGCCGCTTCGATCGCCGAAGTTCCTGCCTCGACCGTGACAAGGTCCCCGGTCATCAGTTGTCCAACCGTCACCATGTTTGTCCCTCCTTTGTTTCAATGGCGACTGCAGAGTCGCCGTTTCATGCGAATTGCTTTGCTACGGTGAGACACCGCACGGCGCCGGACCGGTCTCGTACCCGCAGCAACGGATACAGTGCCTTCGGTTTAGTGCCCAACAACGTCTGGATCGCGTAC
>JBDZUK010000053.1:0-17203 GCA_040255165.1 Nitrospiraceae bacterium
GCTGAATCCGATCAGCATCGCCTGCCACGGATAGCGGCGCACCAGACTCGCCAGATCTTCCGCGATCTCGCCCATGCCTTCTTCGCGGAGCGACGACAGCGCTTCGCCGGCCCGCGCGGACAGTGCGCGCGCCGCACCCGCCACGGCACTGCCGGGACGGCCGCCGTCTCCCCCGGCTTCTTCGCCGGCCGTCCCCGCATCTTGTCTGTCTTCAATCCGTCCGAAGCGCGGCGCATCCGTCGTCACTGCCGCCGACCTGTCACGGCCGGTCCCCGCGGTCCGCTGTTCCATGGTGAATGCTCCTTTCTTCTTGCCCCGCGACGGCATGAGACCGCTCGCCGGGCGCTTCCATACAGTCGGTCGTCCGCAATGCGCCTGGTTCGGTACGCAGGTTCATCGGAGCGGCCGCCTGTCCGGTAGAGCCCGACTGACCGGCCGAGAGGATCAGCGACAGCACGCCTCCCAACAAGAGTGCGGCGGCCCACGGGCCGGTCTTGTCGGCCCCGCATCTCGCCATCAGCCTGCTTCGATACCTCAGTCTCACGCACCCCGCTCCTTCTGGAAGACGAATTCATTGCAGCCCATTCCGACGCCCCCGCATTTGATCCGTCGAAGCACGAATCCCCTGGCGTCGTAAAAATCGAACAGCTCTTCCGGCTTCGCCACTTCGTACGGATATCCTCCGACCCAATCCACGGTGTCCCGCCAACGGCTTTGCCCGCGATCCCGGATGCTTGCCCATGAGCGGAGGTATTCGCCGACCCGGCCGCGGACGGTGAAGCGGAGCGCTTCGCGAATCTCGCCGGGCGCCGTGACCGCCACCACGTACGGTATTCGCAGGGAGCGCGGCAGCCGGTTGTACGTGCGTTTAATCCACCGCCATCTAGCGCTTTTAGTCCCCGTGTCGTTGTAGATCGCCACGAACAGCAGTCCGCCCGGGGCGACGGGGCGCTGCACATAGTCCAGAGCGCGCCACATCGCGCCGGTATGGTGCAGCACCCCCCAGGAGTAGACGACATCGTAAGGTCCGATGGAGGACATATAGTCCTCGTCCAACACCGACCGTTGCTCGATGCGCCAATCCGGGTTGCCGAACGCGTACCGCCGCCGCAGTTCCCGGGTACACGCCACTGAATACGCGTCGTAGTCGAATGAATGGACGCGCGCCCCCAGGCGCCAGGCAGCCAGGCTGAAGAGGCCGCTGCCCGACCCGACGTCGAGGAACGTCCGGTCCTTCAACGTCGCAACTCGGAGCATCCTGCGAAGGGACTCTTCTGCCGCCGCGATCCGCTCCTCGTTGAGTACCTCCAGAAAGCGGGCCCAATTTTTTCCGAACTCAAATCGGGCGCCCTGTTGCACCTCCTTGGCATGGAGTGCCGCCGTGCTCTCAGCTTGATCCGCCAACATAGGGTCTCCCTCCCGTTTCCACGCCCGCCCACCGGGCCGCTCCGAAAACAACCGCATGCCCCGTTCACATCATGCCGCGATCGCCCACTTCGGCGAGATTCCGTCCTTAAACTGCCGAATCTCCCACCCCAGCTCGTCCAGCTGCTGTCCAAGCACCTGTTCCGCCAGTGGAAACATCTCCCGCTCCTCCGTATCGACATGGCGGCATATGCTCTCGAACATGTCCTCGAACCGACGGCCGAATGCTTCGTCTTCAGGATCCATGTCCCTCAGCTTCTGCACGGCCGTCTTCACCTCGCGATGCTCGTCCGCGGCCCCGCGCACCAGTCGTTGGGCGTCCTTTCCCGCATTGTCCCGCAACGCGCGATAGAAAATCCGCTCCTCCGCCGCAGCATGGCCGTCCAACTCACGCATGATTTTTTCGGCGATGTTCAATTTGTCGAGCCCGCCGGAGGTTTCGTAGTCCTCGTACAGGCTCCGCACGCGCGCATGGTCCTGTTTGAGGAGCGTAATCGCATTCCCGGGCGACTCTGACCTGACGCGCTCCCTTTCTCGAAGCGCGCCATTCCCGCTTCTTTTGGCCTGGCTCTTCCTACGTGAGGCATCCGAATGCCGCGTCTCCTTTTGACCGCGTTGACCGCGTCCGGAACCGCTTTTCTTTCGTGTTGCCGACGCCTTCCGCGTCCTGGCACCGGGTTTTCGTGTGGCCATGCGAGCCTCCTTACTTCTACCCACGATAAGATGGCGCATGTACCGCTCCAACTCGGGAGGCCCCTAGGTGCATTGGAGGAGAGCCCTGACGAGACCCGTGATGGCGGCTCGGCGCGCCGGTTCGCGCCGTATGGAGACCGTGTCCTTACGCCCGCTCCAAAAGGGCGACCGGACAGTGGGCGAGGACATCGGCCACCGGAAGCACCTGGTGGTCATCCATGGTTTCGACTTCGAGCACGTCGCCGGTCAACAAGTCGCGATATTGCGAACCGGGCCGCCAGGACGGCACGACGATCGTCGTATCGCCCCAGACGTCGGCTCCATACGGCGGCCGCTTGGCATCCGTCAGCAACCCTGCGACCAGCCGAGGGACGACGACGACGAGGGCCTCTCCCTCGTGAAGACGGGCGAAGGCGCAGACGTGCGCGCGCTTGGCCCCGGCGGTGTGCAAGGGAATGTACTCTCCGAGGTCGAATAGGTCCGGATGCGCGCGCCGGTAGGTCAACCCTGTCATCGCGACATACAGCTTCAATCGGCCGTCACGAAGCGTGTCCGACCACCGGCGCGTGAGGTCCCGCCGATCGGGCCCCGCCGCCTCGCATTGTCGCCGGACGTCGGCCAGCCTGTCGCGGTGCGCGGCGTAATCGACCGGTCGGCGGTTGTCCGGATCCACCAAACTGAAGTCCCACAATTCCGTCCCCTGGTAAAAGTCGGGAATGCCGGGCGCGGTGATCTTGACCGACAGCTGCGCCAGCCCGTTATAGAGACCGTACATGAGGACCTCTTCCGCGAACGGCGCAAATTCCGCGAGAAACTCGTTGGCCGGCGAACGATCGAGGCAGGCTTCGATGAAGTGCGCCACCGCGTCGTCATACGCCTGATTGGGGTTGACCCAACTCGTATGGAGCTTCGCTTCGTGGATGGCCTTCTCCATGTACCGTTGAATGCGCTCCACGTAGCGGCGATGTTCCTGCTCCGCCGTGTCCATCGACCAGCTGCCGACGAGCGTCTGGTACAGAAGATACTCGTCGTTCCGATCGGGAGCCGCTTGGCCGTCGACCAGCGTCCGGTGCTTCCGGTTCGCCTTGCTCCAACGGGCGACCGCCGTCCGCCACCGTTGGGGCAACTCGGACAGCACGTTGATCCTGGCTCGAACGTCCTCGCTTCGCTTCGTGTCGTGCGTGGAGGTCGCGGACAAGGAACGAGGCCATCTGGCCTGCCGCTCGCGCATGCGTTTGTGGAACACTTCGGGAGGCACGCCGAATCGCTTCGGCTCCCCGCCCACCTCGTTCAACGAGACGAACCGGTTGTACCGGTAAAACACCGTGTCTTCGACGCCTTTGGCGGTGACCGGGCTGGTCATCTGCTGGAACTTCATCACAAAGCGCAGCTGATCCTCGCGGTCCCGTTCGGTGCGCCAGTCCGTCTGCTTCAGCAGGATGGTTCGGACAAAATCGAAGACCTGCCCCGTGAGCGCGGGATTCCGCCGCTTCGCCGCCGCCACCGCCATGTGAATGAACGCGCGGTCCCGCTCCGCCACGGGCCCCGGACGATCGCTGACGTAGGTCCGGTACACCGGGAAGCAGGCGATGATTTCACGGATGGCGTTCGTCAACGCATTGAGCGTGAAATCGCGCGACCGGCGGTCGCGTTCGGACAGCTGGTTCAGCTGGTAGCCCAAGACGTTGATCTCGCTCGACATCGACATCCGCATCATGAGCTTTTTGGCCTCGTAGACCAGGTCGTCGTAGGGCGTGCGCCGGCCGGTGAACCGGGCGTACGTCTCGGTCATCGCGCGCTCATGGCTCGGGTCGACGAACAGGCCGTTCACCAGGTTGGCGAAGTCGTAGCCCGTCGTGCCGTGCACCGGCCACTGATCCGGCAGCGACTCATCTTCGCCGAGAATTTTTTCCACCACGAGGAAGAGCGGGCGCTCGTCCCCGGCTTCGTTCGGGGCCCATTCCTGGAGCTGGCGGAGATACCGGCCGGGATCGTACAGGCCGTCCACATGGTCGATCCGCAGGCCGTCGACCGCACCTTCTCCGAGGAGTTGAAACACCAACTGATGGGTCTCCCGGAACACTTCCGGAATTTCCATCCGCACCGCCGCCAGGTCGTTGATGTCGAAGAATCGCCGGTAATTGATCTCTTCGGAGGCGACTTTCCAGGACGCCAGGCGGTACACCTGCTGGTTCAAGAGCCCGTCCAGCAGGTCGAAACTCTCTGCTCGTCCATGCTCCCCGTTGAAGATCCGCACGTTCTCCAGGATGAAGCTACGCACGGCGTCGCTGGAATCGGTGAGCGCGGACAGCCGTTTCCTGATGATTTCCCTCTCGCGATAACGCTCGGCGATCTTGTCCGGGTCCCGTTCGTCGGGTCCGGGCAAATTGCGGATCGCGGTCAGGATGCTGCGCAATTCCATCACGTCGATCGATTCCTGGTCGTCGAGCGAGTCCAGGCGATGCGACAGAATCCCGATCCACGATTTCGGGGTCAGCGGGAGATCCTGATCTCCGTAGCGGAGGACGAAATTGCCCTCCTCATAGGCGACCGCCATCTGCTGGCTCTCCAACACGATGCCGTACTGGTCTCCCAGGATCGGAAGCAGGACCTTGTTGTCGAGCTCGCGCTTGATGGGATGCCAATCGATGTCGAACACGTCGGCATACCGCGATCCGGGCCCGTTTTCGAGCACGTCGCGCCACCAGGGGTTCAACGCCTTCCCGATCCCCATGTGATTCGGCACAATGTCCAAGACAAGCCCCATTCCTCGTTCGTGCAGCGCGGAGAGGAACTGCCGCAGCTCGGCTTCGGTGCCGATTTCCGGGTTCAGGGACAGCGGGTCGATGACGTCGTAGCCGTGCGTGCTCCCGGGCATCGCTTTGAGAAAAGAGGACGCATAACAGTGCGTGATCCCCAAGGCATGGAGATAGGGCACGATCGCCGCGGCGTCCGCGAAGGTGAAGGCTTTGTTGAATTGCAGGCGGTACGTCGAACAGGGAGGCCGGCCGGGCGGCATGGTTTCATTACGAGGCATGACGGAATCTCGCCATGGCGACCTCCGCGGAGTCCTTCGGGATGACCACCAGGCCCGATGGGGAGACGTGGAATCCGGCCGGGTGACGGCTCGCGTCGCCGCTGAGGTCCAGGCCGGCCGGAATCATGCTGAATCGATCGGCGATGACGCGGCGCAGGCGGGCATTCGCGCCGACACGAACCCCGTCCAACAGGACGCACTCCTCCACCGTCGCACCCGGATCGATCCGTACACCCCGACCGACTACGGACCGGCGTACCTGCGCCTCCACGACGTGACTACCCTGTCCCAGCATGGCGTCATCCAGCCCGCTTCGCACGACGGACGCCATCGGACCGTCGTAGGTTCCCGCCAGGATCGGCCAGTGTTCGTTCCGTAAATCAAACGTCGGCTGGTCGCCCAGCAAATCCATGCTCGCATGCCAATAGGCGTCCAGCGTCCCCACATCGCGCCAATAACCGGACTCTTCGTACGGGCGAATTCCGGGGACCTGGTTGTCCAAAAAATTGTACGCCAGGACTTTCTGCTGCGAGATCAACTCCGGAAAGATGTTCCGGCCGAAGTCGTGCGAGCCGGGACGCGAAGCATCCCGCTCGAGGAGCCGGATAAGCACGTCCGTGGTGAAGAGATAATTGCCCATGGAAGAGAAGGCGCGGTCCGGATCATCCGGCATCGGTTTGGGCCGTCTTGGCTTTTCCTCGAACCCCACCACCCGCTGCCGCCGGTCCACTTCGATGATCCCGAAACCGGTCGCCTCCGCGATCGGCACCGGCAGCGCCGCGACGGTTACATCGGCGTCCGACTCCAGATGGTACCGGATCATCTGCGCCAGATCCATGCGGTAAATGTGATCGGCCCCGAACACCGCCACCAACGCCGGCTTGAAGTCTTCGATCAGGTTCAAATTCTGGTACACGGCGTCCGCCGTTCCCTCGTACCAGCCGCTGCGGGTCCTCATTTGCGGCGGGACGACGGTGATGAAATGGCGCTTCACCCGGCTGTCCATCCGCCACGACTCCCGCAGATGCTCGATGAGCGATTGGGATCGATATTGGACCAGGACATACATTGCGGACAACCCCGAATTCACGAAGTTGCTCAGGACGAAATCAATGATTCGATAGGTGCCGCCGAACGGCACGGCCGGTTTGCTGCGCACGGCGGTCAAAGGCATCAGGCGTTCGCCCTTGCCTCCGGCCATGATCATCCCGAGGACTCGCTGATCCGGCTTCATCTGTGCCGTATACCTTAGACAGGACTCCGGGCTGAACATACTCGTACGCCCCCAAGAAATGAGGGTTCGAGGCCGGCGGGTGGAAGTTCCGCGACGTGGTGGGCCGCTATGCGGCTCTTGGAACAGCCTTCTCAGATACCGACGATCTCGCCATGGCACGTAGCCGGTAACTGAGCGCCAGAAGCAGTCCTCCGAACACGATCGCGTACAGCCCCAGCCACCACACGAGGACGACGGCGCCCACGCCGGGCGCGAGGGCGAGCAGGACCCCGAATCCGATCGACAGAATGCCGGTCAGTCCCAGCAGCCATTCTCCCTCGATGACTGTCCGGAGACGCACGGCCGCGGCGATCTCCAGAATTCCCGTGCCGACGGCCCAAATGGCCACGAGGTAGACCAACGCGAGCGCGGTGATGCCGGGCCATACGAACGCGATGATTCCGGCGGCGATTCCGACGATGCCTTCCAGGACGAGCATCCACCACGGCCGGGCACCGTTCCCGCTCGCGACCGACACCAAGCTCATGATCCCGTCGATCAGCGCATAGGCACCGAAGATCCATACGATGGCGGTCAGCGTCGGCAACGGCGCCCACAGAGCCACAATCCCGAACAGGATTCCGAGCAGGCCCCGCACGGCAATCAGCTTCCAATTGCGCGCCAATACGTCCATAGGATGTATGATGGCATCTCGGGGTTTTTCAGGCCACTCGATGGGTCCCTAGGCCGGCTTCAAGTGCCTTTTGCCCTCATCTCCAGGAGGACTCCCAGTCATCGTTCCGACCGACGCTCGCTACCGTGAGCAGGCGGGGGCGACCCGGTGTGGGTGGAACCAATGGCGAAGCAGCGCGCGGAACATCCCTTTCGATTCGTCAGCTGCATGGAGCTGCGGCAGATCCTCGGCAAACGGGCGATGGACACGGAGCGCTTGTTGGAATTGATGGAGGAAGTGCCGGGGGACAGCATTTACTACCACACTCACAGCTATTTCCTCCGCCATCCCTCGCTGCCGGGCTACGTGATGAACGACTTCGCCACGTGGGCCTTGCTCCATATTCAGGACCGCGTCCTGGCCGAGCGGCTGGCGATCATCAATCCGTTCGAGTTCGACGACATCGAGCTGGTCCGCGGTCAATTCGTGGAAACGCTGATCGACCATTTGAGCCGCCAACCGATGGTGCACAGGCCGATCAGCGGAGAGCCGTTCGAGTTCGTGCGTTCACACGTGATCGAGTCCGACGTCGGCACGACGGTGTGGACGCTACGGGAGTTTCGGGAAGCCTTGGCGGGAGTGGACGTGGGAGCCGTCTACAACCACGTCTGTGAATCGCGGTTCAGGAAGAATCGTCCCGCCGGAGATTTCGCCCTATGGATCGGAGCCGCCGACGGACTGCGCCTGCCCGACCTGTCGCGGCAGGTGCTCACGGTGCCCTTACTCGGCCTCAGCCTCGAAGGGATGCGGGACCGCATCGTATCGCTCTGCGACGTCGAGTCGTCCAGGCAGCCGAGTCCGGGTGGCTGACGACATGGCCTCATTGCTGGAACAGTATCGTTGCTTCGCGCCGAAGGGGACGATTGAATTTCTGGAGCATCTCGGCCGCCGGGTGGCCGGGCAAACCATGCTGCACGTCAGCTCGACCCGCTACGGCGGCGGGGTCGCCGAAATATTGCAGCGGGCGCTCCCGCTGATGGAGGAACTGGGCGTCAAGACGAGATGGGAGATCCTGACCGGCAACGAAGCGTTCTTTCGGACCACAAAAGCCTTCCACAACGCCTTGCAGGGCGCCAAGCTGCAGATCACCCGCGAAATGTACGAAGCCTACCTGGAGTGCAACCGCGTGAACGCCAAACGAATGAATCTCGAGTCGGACGTGGCCATGATTCACGACCCCCAACCGGCCGCGCTGATCGACGCCCGGCCGAAGCGGGGGCGTTGGATCTGGCGCTGTCACATCGACCTTTCGGCCCCGCAGCAGACGGTCTGGCGTTTCCTGCGTCCCTTCGTCGTCCGGTACGACTGCGCCGTGTTTTCCCTGCCGAGGTTCGCCCAGCGGCTGCCGATCCCGCAGTTTTTGGTCTATCCGTCGATCGACCCGCTGAGCGACAAGAACCGGGATCTGACGCCCGAAGAAGTCGATCAGGTGCTGGGCGCGCTCGGCATCCCGCGGGACAAACCCATTCTTTTGCAGGTCTCACGCTTCGATCGATTCAAAGACCCGCTCGGGGTCGTCGCCTCCTACAAGCTGGTGAAGAAGAGCCACGACTGCCGCCTCGTTCTCGCGGGGGGCACGGCCGCCGACGACCCGGAGGGAGCGGAGGTATTGGCGGAGGTACGCGAGGCGGCCGGCATGGACGGGGACATACACATCCTCTTGTTGCCACCGACGGCCAACCTCGAAATCAACGCTCTTCAACGCGCGGCCACCATCATTCTGCAGAAGTCCACCCGCGAGGGATTCGGGCTGACGGTGACGGAAGCGATGTGGAAAGGCAAAGCGGTCATCGGCGGCGCAACGGGCGGCATCATGATGCAGGTACTGCCCGGACAGACCGGCTACACGGTCAGCTCCTCGGAAGGAGCCGCCTTCTACGTGAAACGGCTCTTGAACGAACCCCACCGTCTGGAGGCGTTGGGCCGTCAGGCGAAAGAAGCGGCGAGGCATCAATTCCTGATCACGCGACACGTCCAGGATTATCTCGGACTCATCTCCTACTTGAGCCGGACCAAGGCATGACCGATTTGGGGAGTTCGTGGGAAAAGCCAATAAGCGGGCGGGACACGACGGGGCGGCGGGCCGCCATCAGGCAGGAATCGGCACAGTCAACGCCTGCTCCCGCAACGAGGGGCGAGCGGGCAGCGGTTCGAGTGTCACGTGCCCGTGGCAGAGATTGAGCTGGAGGTCGCAGTTTCTCAACGTGGACACGCGGTGCGCGATCAGGAACGTGGTACGGCCCCGCATCAGCTCTTCCATCGCCTCGATGATCCCGGCCTCGGTGTGCACGTCCAGCGAGCTCGTCGGCTCGTCGAGGATCAGAATCGGCGCGTCCCGCAAGAAGGCGCGGGCGAGGGAAATCCGCTGGCGCTCGCCGCCCGACAGTCGCCCGCCGCGATCGCCGACCTCGGTCGCATAGCGGTCCGGCAGCGTTTGGATGAAGGCGTGTGCGTGAGCCGCCCTTGCGGCCCGCTCGATCTCGGCCGGAGTGCAATCGGGCCGGCCGTAGCGGATGTTGTCCGCAATCGTGCCGGAAAACAGCACGGGCTCCTGCAGCACGATGGCGAATTGCCGGCGCAGGTCGGCCAGCCGGTAGTCCCGCAAGTCGACCCCGTCGAGCGAAATCACGCCTTCGGTCGGGTCATAAAACCGTGTCAGTAGGTTCACCAGCGTCGACTTGCCCCCTCCCGTCCTTCCCACGATTCCGACGCGGGTGCCCGCCGGAATGGTGAAGGACGTGCGGTGCAGCACGTTTCGCTTTCCGTCGTAGCTGAACGACACGTCTTTGAAGGCCACGGTGCCCGCCGACCGGGACAACGGGCGCGGATGCGCCGTTTCAACGACTGCCGGCCGAATGTTGAGAACCGACAAGGCCCGCCGGAAGCCGGTCGCGCAGGACTGCAGCTCCGCCACCTTCTTCGTGGCCATGTCCAGCGGCCCTACCAATTGAGCCATATAGGCCATGACGAGCAGGAAGTCCCCCAAGCTCAGACGCCCATTCTGAACATGGTAAATGCCGACGAGCAGCGCGCCGGCGGTCCCGCAGGCAACGACCATGCTCAACGCGAAATCGAATCCGCTGCCGATCTTCGCCAGATGATTGTGCCCCTTGACCCAATCCGTGGCATGGCGGACGAACCGCCGATGTTCGTCGCGTTCCCGCCCGAACGCTTTCACGACGCGGGTGGCGGAGAGCACTTCCTGCACGCACCGCATCGTCGCGGTCTCCGTCTGCTTCACCTCGAACCATTTCCGCCTCAGCCGCCGGCCGCATTCGTTCGTCAGTCCGAAGATCAGAGGCGCCAGGCCCAGCGCGATCAAGGCGAGCTCCCAGTCGATCATGAGCATCAGCGTCACGATACCAGCCAGCATGGCGGTGGAACGGATGAAAGGAATCACGACGTCGATCGGGATCTGTTTAATGGATGCCGCGTCGTGCTGGAGCCGGTACGCCGAATCCGCGGGACCGTGCTCGTCGTGGTACGAGACGCAGAGGCGCTGCAGGTGCTCGAACAACCGGCTCCGGAACGCAAGGATCATGCGTTCCCCGGTGTAGGAAGACAGAAGCCACAGCGCAAGCCCCTGCAGCTGGTTGCCGAGCATGATCGCGACGTACATCGCAAACACGAGAATCAGCATGCCGTTGGACGACGCCGCGATCGAGGCCGGAACCAGTGTCTGCAGCACCGGCGGCAGCGGCCTGGACCCCAAAATGCTGTCCACCCCGATTTTCAGCGGCAGGGGCAGCAACAGATTGAGCGGAATCGCCAGCAACGTGACCAGCAGGATGAGGGCCAGTTTTCCGCGGAACGGCGCCACCAGCACCCAGAGATGTCTGGCCAACGACAGAAAGGAGACGTGCTCGGGAGCCGCCACCGGTTCGCGTTTGGGGCGAGGAATCGCAGGTCTGGCGGAACCGCCTGGTTGATTGAGCAAATACATCGGAGGAAATTGCCGTCGAACCAGGGGGCATCCTAGTTGACGATGTGAAGCGGCGCAAGGAGGTGCGCGCGACGGGCGGCACTTTTTACCTATTTTTTTCATCGACGGAGTCGGATTCGCTCTATGCTTCCGCCCGCCGATGACTCCAGTCCGGATCATCTTCACTCTCGCCTTGGCCGTGTTGTGGCCGGCCGGCATCGAGGCGGAGGATCGCATCGGTGCAGCGGACCAGCCTCGGCTCGTCTTGCGGCACGACGGCACTCCGCGGCACCTCCCCACCTTCCTGCCCTTTGGGGGCCAGAGCGTCACCGTATCCCTGCGAAACGTCTCGTTGACGGACATGATGCCGCCGTACCGTCTCAACAGTCTCATGCCGGACCCGGATGTCCCGCGAGCGAAAGGCATGCAGGCTTCCTCGATTCTTATGGGCGGGATGCTCACGGCGGAGACCGAGGTGTGGCAGCGTGAACAACATGTGTTTGAGCCGCAACATGTCGACGGCCAGCGGGGACAAATGACGCGGTTGGGCTTGGCGGGCACACAGGGACCGTTTCGGTACGGCGCGAGCTACCGCTCTTCGGACAGGGACTACGTGTACCAACCGAATCAAAAGGTCCGCGAGGTCTGGGGGGAATGGGGCCATGGAGCGCTGCGGGTGCGCAGTACCTTCGGAGAGGCCTGGCACAATGCGGAGCGGGGGGCCACACGGCCGACGGCCGTGCGCAGCTACGAGCGCGTCGGGCTCTCGGTCAACCGGCCCTTCCTGCCGGAATTCACGTTGACGTACGTCCGGTCGTCGCTGACGAACGCGCTTCATCGCGGTTCCCTGCTGCCCCGACTGCGGACGGACACGTTCGAAGGGGTCTTAGCCTATGCCGCGTCCACATGGCAGGCACGTTTCGCGTCGAGCTACAGTGCGACGACGAGCGACACCCCCGGAGCTGCCCACACCAAGGGGCTGGCGGAGTCCCTCTCCGCGGTCTACCGCCCCAGCGACGCCGTCACGCTGGCTCCTGCGGTCGGCTACCGGGCCGACTATCAACAGTCGTCCGGAGTGCGCATCGATCAGCCTTCCGCCAGCTTGATGCTCAACTACCGAGCGACCCAGCGCCTGCTGGTCTCCGCGCTCGGCGGCTATGGGGTCGCCCGCTCAAGCGACCATTTGTTGGACAGCGAAACCGTAAACGGCAGAGGCTTCCTTACCTGGACGTTCCCATCCTCGCCTTCCTCCATCACCACGACCATGCTGGGCTTCGAAGCCGCATACCAGCGCACCGCCAACCGCGCACAGTCCCCGACGGACTTTGAAGACATTTCGGGATTGCTGCGTCTGATCGTCCGCGCCTTCTGATCCTTCGCTATCCCACCCATTCGCAGAATGCAGCGTTCCCGTTGTCCCTTGGGACAGCCCGCTCTTATCCTACCCGCTAGGCGTTTCCCAGTCCGTGCTCCAAGGGTGGAATCACTCTCCTTCCAAGGACAACGATAGTAGGAGCATCCGTACGCTTCCCGGTATGAAAAGCAGACACATGAAAATCAATTCTGCGAGGCGACTTATGGATATGCGACGCATCCTCTTGACGATCCCTCTTGTGTTGTGGCCGTTGGCGTCCGGTTGCATGACCGACGCGACCGTGGAGCTCACCAAAGCACCTTTCGACGCCACCACCGCCTTAACGAACGGGACCACCGATGCAACGATGGAGATTCTTCAGCCGCTGACGGAATTCACCTCCAGCACGACGCCGGGAGCCTGGGCCAACGGGGACAGTCGTGCGCAAGCCAGGCACAAGACCCGGCTTTTCGCCGCCTATGAGTTCGAGAACCTGCGCAGCGATATGGCAAGAGGACAGGGAGAATACTTGGCGTCCTTGGCCACGCTCGTCGGGGTCCCGGAGGATCGACATCCCTTGTTCTTCTCTTACATGCACGGTCGGTATGACAATTTGTACGAAGAGGGAATCTCGACCCGCGAATCGTTTCACCGCGTCTTTCATGCGGCCTGGACCGCTCCCCAGGGTCCCCAAGGCGGACCGGAATCCTGACACGTGAACGCAGCAGGTGACACCATGAATCATCTCGCCTCCGCTCTGCTGGCCGTGGGGCTGTTGTTCATTCCTCATCAGGCGTTGTCCGCGGGCCAGGGCGCGGACCCGCGCTCCGCACAACATCCCGTTTCGGGTCTTGTGACCGATGTCATGGGGCAACCCGTCGCCGTGTCCGCTGCTTCTCAAACCGACGCACGGGCACTGAGCCCTGGAGATCGGGTCTTAGCGGGCGATGTGCTCCGCACCGGGCGGGATGATCGTGTGGAAATCGTCTGGGACCGGCGGGCTTTCCTCGCCGTCCCCGAACGGACGGAACTCACCATTCAAGAACAGCAGGTCGGCCGTACCGATGTGCTGCTGAAAGAGGGCAGCGTCCACGTGGCGCTTGCGTACCGCGCGGGCCGTCCGACCGATATGGTGACGGTATTGACTCCCACGTCTCGCGTGATGACGAGGGGAGGAATCATCGAAGTCGGGGGTGCCCCACCGTCTTCCGACCTGTCGTTCATCGCCAGGGTGACGGAAGCATTCGTCCGCATCACCGGATCGAAACCCTCGGCTGCGACGGCGGCAACGGTGTCGCCCGAAATCGTGACGATCCTTGAAGGACAGGCCCGAATCGAACCACTGAACTCGCCCGATCAATCACGATTGATCGACGCGCGGTCGCAGGCTCGGCTGGTGGCCGGGGCAGTTGTCGGAGTGATTGACCTGCCGCCGGGAAAAGACAGGACCATGGCGCTGGCTGCCTCGGTGCCACAGGGTACGACGCCGGCAACGATTACCCAGCTCATCGTAGGCCGTCATGTCGAGCATGCTCTTGAAGTTGAACGGTCCCTTCCGAAGGCGGCTGCCACGGGGCAAAAGCCCGACGTGACGAACCCCGACCTGCGAGGGGCCGTGTTGCCTACCAGCCTTGGCGTACCGGTCACGTCTCCGCCGGCCGCAACGGCGAACACCTCTCAATCGTCGATCCCGATACCCACGTTATCGAATCCCTCACCGCCACCGACGGTATCGTCCCTGGCTCCTTCACAGTCCGGCGGGATTAACACCGACAAACTCTTGAAGGACATTCTTCGGGGCGATGACGACAGAGGTGGTCGAAATCGAAGACGCGGGGAACGAGACGACTAACCGGGGATAGTTACTTCCAGCATCGCCCTGCATCCCCTAATCCGTTCATACCTATAATACTAATACCTATCAATCCAGGCCGAGACCCAAGGAACCTGTCTGTAGCAGGAAGAACCGCTGCCCACCCACGTAACTCCACTGCCGGCGGTACACCGCATCTGTCCAGGGTCAAATCTCTCCTCGACAGTGGCTTGCCCTAGTAGGAGATTTCTTACGCTCGCCTGTATGAGACATCAGAGACACCTCGGGTCATGAGTGCGACCGGACTGCTGAGTCGAACGAGATGGTTATGACAACATTCGCCGCCATGGTCATCGGACTGGCTGCATTCTTTCTTTCGTGCCAGGGATCCTTCTCGGCTCAATCCTCTGAACGGCGGGACACAGAGCGCCCGGCGACCGGTCTCATCACTGGCTTGAAGGGACAACTCCACGCAATGGTCCAGTCACACCGGCGCGATGGACGACCATTGCGGTTGGGAGATCGCATCGCAACAGGAGACGTCCTCCGCACCGGACCGGACGGGTATGTGGAGCTGGTCTGGGAACGGCGGGCCTTTGTCGCCGTCCGCGAAGCTTCACAGGTGATCCTGGAGGAATTACACGACGGCCACACACATCTGCGCTTAAAGGAAGGTGGCGTACGGGTGGCCCTCGCCTACCGCGCCGGACGACCGACGGATATCGTGACCGTCTTGACGTCCACGTCTCGCGTCATGATCCGCGGCGGAATCATTGAAGTCGACGTTTCCCCTCCTTCATCTCTGCTGACGTTTTTTGCCCGCGTGAAAGACGTGTTTGCCCGGATGATGAGTGAAAGGCACGGGCCCGGAGCAGAAATCGTAAAAATTATCGAAGGGCAGGCCCGCATCGAATCGTTGGCATCCGAATCCACATCGCAGTTGGTGGACGCCCGCTCTCAGGTGCTCCTCGTGGCCGGTTCCATCGCTGACCTGACGGAGCTGCCGATGCAGGAGACAGGTTTGAGGCTCTCGGCGGTACAACAGGAAGGCACACCGGCATTGATTCGGCAACGCATCGTAGGCACGCACAGACAGCATGCCTTGGAGGAGGAAGATTCCATCCCAAAGGCCAGCGCGGCCGACGAGTTCCCGTCCGCCACGCAGCCGGACCTGCGTGGCGCGGTGCTTTCCACGAGTCTAGGCATCCGTCCAGGCACCCCATCGCCGAGCGGATCGATGACCGCCGCCCAACCCGCCCCGATCCCGCCGATTCCCTCTCTGGTACCGACACAGTCCGGGGGAATCAACAGCGAGACACTCTTAAGAGACATTTTGCGCGGCGGACGGGACTAGGCGCGCAACCTCAAAGAGTCCGGTCGCCCGGTGGAAAGAAGAACGTTGCATTCTTCGACGTATCATACAAGAGGCCTGCTTTGGGCGCTTCTCTTGTGCCTGTTTGTCATCATCACCGGCCCCGCGTCGGCGCAAGAGCCTGACGCCGAGGTCGTCGCGGCGGAGGCGGCGCTCGCTTATAACCTGAAACGATACGATGAAGCGCTTAAGCTCCTCGCGCAGGCGCTTGATCTCGACCCGCGCAATGCGCGCGCCTTGTACTATTTGGGACTGACGCATTTGACGTTGGGCCAACCGGAACAGGCTATCACGCCGCTTGAGACACTGCACGGCCTCCGCCCTCGCGACCCGGAGGCGGCCTATCAATTGGGCTTGGCTCATTTCGCGGCCGGCAACTACGATCGGGCTCGCCCCTTGTTGGAGGAAGTGTTTCGCCAACAACCGGAGCGCGAAAATCTCGGTTACTACGTCGGTTTTCTACGCTACCGGCAGAAAGAATACGAGTCAGCCGCGGAAGCCTTCGGCAAAACGTCGACGACAGACCCGGATATTCGCCAGCTGGCGCTCTTTTACCGGGGGCTGTCGCTGGGAGTGTTGGGACTCTCCGACCAGGCGGTCTCCGAACTGTCGGCGGCCCGCGAAATCCAGCCGATGTCTCCGATCACAGGCGCATCGGTCCGCATTCAGGAGGCGCTGACGGCCGGGGCGCGGGCCGCCGACACCCGGCGGTTCCACGCAAAAATCGGCATCGGGGGCTTTTACGACGATAACGTGGCGATCAACCCCCGGGCCGCCGACGATCCAACCGGGATCGTGGAAGCGCTGCGATCACGAGCCACCACGTCGCCCGGCTTCATGACAACCGTGCGGGCCGATTATGCCTGGTACCGCAAGGGCCCGATCGAGGCGACGGCGACTTACTCGTACTATCAGACGGTGAATACGAACAGCGGTCTCGGAACCTTCGACATCCAGGACCACCTAGGCGGACTTTCCGGCGTGTATCGAGGAACGGTGTTCAACGTCCCCTACGAGCTGGGGACGCAGTATACGTACGATTACATGTTTCTCGGACTGACAGGGTTTTTATCCCGACATACGCTCATGCTGCCCGCCGTGTTCGTGCCGCCGAGCTTCACGCTTCCTTGGGTGGGGACGGTACAAAACTTAACCAGTCTGTTCTACCGGTATCAGGACAAAAGCTTTTTCCGGGAGCCGGCCGATACCGACCCGCGCTTCGCGCCGGAGTCACGGGATGCCATTAATAACATGATCGGCTTCCTGCACGTATTCCGCTTCGCGCAAGACCGCTTTCTCCTCCGGCTCGGCTACCAGCGCGATACCGACGCCGCGCGCGGGACGGTGTTCAGCTATAACGGCAACCGGCTGCAGACCGGTGGAGAAGTCGTGCTCCCGTGGCAAGACATCTCGCTGCGGCTGGACTACGAAATTCATTGGCGGAACTATAAATTCCCTCAGGTGTTCTTCGTCAGTGACACGGGCGCGCTTGAGCCACGACGCGACACCGAGCACGATATCTTTTTCCAGATTGCCAAGCCCCTGCGCCGCGACCTCACTCTGGCATTTCAGTATCAGGGCATTCTGAACAACTCCAATGTCCTGGTCTACGACTACGCCAAGAATATCTTTACCGCCCTG
>JBDZUK010000053.1:17303-21611 GCA_040255165.1 Nitrospiraceae bacterium
TTCCCGGTTATTCCCCGTATGTTCCGGTACGCCTCTGGAGAGAAGCGGGAATACTGGTAGATACAACGACCCCACCTCGCCATTCAGATTGAGAAGGGGCTTGCCCAAGGTCCACGCTCCTTTCAGGAAGCGTGATGAGAAACGTCGTCCCTTTGCCGACTGTGCTCCGAGCTTCTACTGTTCCTCCGTGTTCCTGAATGATTTGATGGACTATCGAGAGACCAAGTCCGGTCCCTGCATGCTCCGTACTTTCATGTTTGGTTGTAAAGAAGGGATCAAAGATATGCTGTAGGTCTTGGGGGGCTATCCCGCAGCCAGTATCCATGATCTCGATTTGTACCCATGCGGTCTTGTCGAGTCGAACGACTCGACGGGTCAAGACAGTCAAACGCCCTCCTGCCTTTCCCATCGCGTCGATGGCATTCATCGCAAGATTCATCACAACCTGCTTTATTTGTTGGCGATCGACAAGCATCGGTGGAAGATTTTCCGCCAACTGCTTCTCAATAGCTATCTCAAGCTTGCCAGCCTTGACCTCCATGAAATGCAGGCAGGATGTAATGATCTCGTTCAGCGATTCCGCGGAGAATTTGGGTTTCATGTAGCGTGCATAGTCCAGAATCTCTTCGATGAGACGTTCAATCCGAGCCAGGTCGTCCGCAACCACTGCGCTGAAGGAGTCCATGAACTCAGCATCATCCCGCCGCGACGGCGCCAATTGGATGAATGTTTTGATCGAGGTCAAGGGATTGCGTACCTCGTGAGCAAATCCGCCTGCGATCGTTTCCAGTGAGCGGAGCCGATCGGCGCGCCGGAGAAGAAGCTGCGAGCGCTTCCATTCTTCATGCAAGATGGCATTATCGAGCGCGATCGCAGCATTGTATGCAAGAGATTGGAGGAGGTTGAGCTCGTCCTGCGCATAGAATTCGAGCGTGGGCTTGTGCCCGAGGTTCACGAACCCGATGAGCACAGTCTTGTTGACAAGGGGCAGACATACTTCCGAGTCCATCTGTGTCAACGTTTTCACAAGAGTGGCGGCTAATCTTTCGTCCAGCTCTTGGACACGCTGTTCGATTTCCTCCTTGACGATGGGGACGTTGCCCTCCAGAAGAAATGTCGTAAACGGTTCATAACTTGTGAGCTGAACGCTGTTGGCCTGCGCTTCGTCAACCCCATGCGAAGCTTTCAGGACGTAGCATCCCTGTTCTTTGTCGAACACAAAGAGCGAGATTTTTTCAATTCCCATGACTTTTTGAAGTGTGTTGACGATCTCGCCCTGTAATTTCTCCAGATCAAGATTCGTCACCATGGCGTGGCTGAAACGCGTCAATGTTGCGTACGCGTCATACCGACTGGGAAAGAGCGCTTTATTGATCGCCGACTGCAGGCGCGGCTGGAAGGTGACATACAACACGACGAATGCCACTGTGGCAGACACGAGGATCGCAGCCAACGTTACCGGGGGGATGCCCACCAATGCATGCGCAAGAAAGACGAGCACGAGCGTGAAAGGGATGAGCGGCAAGTAGGTCGCACTGAGGGAGACGACCTGAGAGGCATCAAGGAGCCGGTACCGAAGAATCGCAACTGTAATGACGACCGTGAGCAAAAAGATCGGTATGTATCCATAGGGATAGACTTCATAGCCGAAGACCGGGAGAAAATCGATCGAGCCTGTGTACGCGATGACAAAGGCTGTGAGGACAAACTTGATCTGCTGGCGCTTAATGGGAGTTTTCACGGTACGGTAGGCATGGAAATAGGCGGTGAACGCGGCTGCCATGTAAGAGAAGAACAGGATGAAAAATGGCAGACTGCCCGGCCCCCATTGCGGGAAATAGCCCCACCAGAATTTAGCCACCCCGACGATGAAGTCATCACGAACGAGGACGGCCACAGCCATGAGGCTCGCGAGGCCATACCCAAACCAGATCGAACGCGGACGATGGAGCTGAAGGAATTTTATGGAGAACGCATAGAACGAGACGGAGATAAACATCACACCGATGTTATCCAGCTTAAACCAGTCTAAGGCTCTGTCCGGAATGGTGAAGCAGAGACCGACGCTTGTCGCACCCAGCCAGAGGGCGATGCTCGCACAGAGCATAAGGAAATGGCGATGCGCGCTGGATTGCTTATTCGATCGGTAAACAAGGAATCCCAATGCGAGGGTGACGATCCCCATGAGGAACATGGGTATGGCATGGATATTGAGAAAATATGTCGAGTTGGCGACCACGGTGCTTACATCCTACGTGCCTGAGCGACCCGCTGTAGATCTGCTTCGGTCACATAGCCGGCAGCATTGCGAAATGGGGCAAGACGGAAGCCGAGCTCGCGTCCGGAGGCGATGATGTGCTCGGCATGCGCGGGATCGGCTTTACCAAGGGAGTAATGCCCTTTCCATCCTATGGCGGTCAAAATCATGATTTCGGACAAGCAGCCGAGGGCTTCGTTGGGTCCGAGGTCCAAATCGAAATGTACGTTCACATCCGGTGTCTCCACGATGGCGGACTCGATGACCAAGACATCCGGCCGCTTGTGAGGAACGTCTTCCGACACGTTCTTCGGTTGGGCGGCATCAATCACGATGGCGCCGGGTTTCAAATGGTCGGCGGTCAAAAGAATACGTGGGTTATTCGTTGCAGCGATGACGATGTCCGCCTCATGCACTGTGTTGAGAGCAGTCATGCCTTTTACCTTAGAAGGCTGATCCGCTAATTGAGCGACCAAATTCTGGAGCGCATCCTTTTTAATGTCGATGATGATCACGGTCGCCACAAGCCGAGCCAGCATCTTGGCGCAGGCGGAACCGACCGAACCAGCCCCTCCGACAATCGCAACCGTGGCATGCGGCAGACTGAGATTTGTGAGGGCTGCGGCCTGAAGAACATTCTGGACGGCAATAGCGGCAGAATGAGGATTCCCGGTCGTCAAGCCGAGGTGAGCCTTTCCCCTTAGGAGCTTCCCGTCTCGGGTGACGATCGAGGTGAAGGCGCCCAGGCCCGCGACTCTGGCTCCCATCTTCTCGGCCAGCCGGATAGTCTGTAACACGCGCCGTCGAGCAAGCGCCGGGTTGCCGATCATCTGTTCCGTCGTCAATGGTGAAATCAGCATCGCACCCGTCGTCGGAGTCCCGTCCGCCAAGGTCAGGCCGGTGATGTAGGAAGCGAGAAATGGCCATTGGTATCGGAACCATCGCTCGACGACGCGCGCAGGGAGCAGGCGAGCGAACGGGAACTTGCGCGGAACGTCCGCCAGGGTCCGCGGATGACCGATGAAGGCGAAGGTGATGCGCCTAGTCAGCAGCCGGGCCAACGGACTAGGCAAGTGCCGGACTATCAGGTCGCGAAACAACTGCACGAGGAGTCCGACTCCTTGCCACACCAGTCTCCAGGATAATCGAGTCGTGTCCGGCCGTAGAGGCGACGATGGCGATATGCGCGTTTCATCCTGCGCTGCCCCTCCGTAGGGTGCCGAGCCCATGGACTGAGCTGGATGTCGAGATTCTGCGTCGGGACCGATGGGAAACCGGTAGGGAAGACGATACGGATTGTCCGTGATGAACAGGGAGAGAATCGATCGAGGATTGGCCGTAGCGAGGATCGCACGGGCCGACGCTCGCGCGGGAGTGTCGGGCATTCCGAGGGTCCGGAGATAGTCTTGCAATTCCTGGAAGACGGACTCGAGAATTCGCTGCTCTGTATTTCCCAGGGGAGAGAGAGTGACGTCGACCCGGAATTGTTTCGGCGAATTCCCGCCCTCTTTCGCCACCGCGGTTACGCGTCCGGACAGCGGCATGTAGGCGACATTGCGACTGAAGTTTAGGACGACGGTGACTGAAGCGCCCTGTGAGACGGTGCAATCGGTCAAAAATGAAATGGAATCAAATCCTAGGTCTTGGGTGACACCTCGTGCCAACGTACCTCGAAAGTCCACCACGACCGGCAGACTAACGCCGAGCTGGATTGCAACGGTGCTCGCCATCCCGATCCCCTCCTTCGTCTGTATTAGTACTACAAGGTGTCTTAAACGTTTTTAGGTTTTTGTTCTTTATTCCTAAAAGCGTTCTGTTTGTTTTGAGTGTTCGCACGCTCGCCTCTAGTGTGCTCCTGCGGGCAAAACGACGGCCTGTTCATGCGCACATGCGTCGATCTTAAGCACTGGGCCGAGGTGAAAGCATGCACTATTGCCTGCTTAGGCCCTTTTGTCAATGAGAGTACCGCTAGGTTGTAGAGGTATGGCATTGATCTTGACCTTCCCCCCGAAAATTACACCATTGGCTTGGAAGTTCACCTGTGCTGAGAT
>JBDZUK010000133.1:0-3841 GCA_040255165.1 Nitrospiraceae bacterium
GCCGAACTGGACCGGGCGAAGACGGTGTTCTTCAGCAACGTCAGCCATGAATTCCGCACGCCGCTGACGCTCATGCTCGGTCCTCTCGAAGAGCTATTGCGGCGAGTCCCAGGCCCCAGCCAGGAGCGCAAGGAAATCGAGCTCGTGCAACGGAACAGTCTGCGCCTGCTCAAGCTCGTCAATACCCTGCTCGAGTTCTCGCGTCTGGAAGCGAGTCGTATCCGGGCGACATACCAGCCCACGGATCTGGCGTCCTTGACCGCGGAGCTGGCCGGGGTATTCCGCTCGGCGATCGAGCGGGCCGGCCTTCGCTTCGTAGTGGAATGTCCGCCGTTGCGCGAACCGGTTTACGTCGACCGGGACATGTGGGAAAAGATCGTCCTCAATCTGCTGTCCAACGCCCTGAAGTTCACCTTTGAGGGTGAGATCGCGGTATCGCTGTCCGAGGAGGCGGAACACGTCGTGCTGTCCGTTCGCGACAGCGGCACGGGCATTCCGCCCGAGGACCTGCCGCACGTCTTCGACCGGTTCCATCGAATCGAAGGCGCGCGGGGACGCACACATGAAGGGACCGGCATCGGGCTCGCACTGGTGCAGGAGCTGACAAGGCTGCACGGCGGCACCGTGGAGGTGCACAGCATCGTAGGGGAAGGCAGCGCGTTTCACGTTCGCATTCCGCTCGGTCAGGCCCACTTGCCGGCAGACCGGATCGATACCTCCATTCAAGCAACCCCGGCGGCGTCACCCACCGCGACGGCCTATTTGCAGGAGACGCTGCAGTGGCTGCCTTCCGAACTGTCCCTCGTCGCTCGTTCCTCGTCGTTCGTCGGAGAATCACAATCCGCCGGCGACCTTCCCCAGACGACCGCTTCACGCTTCGCGATCGACGCTTCACGAGAGAAGCGTCCACGCGTTCTTTTTGTCGACGACAACGCCGACATGCGGGACTACGTCAGCCGGCTCTTGGGGGAGCGCTACGACGTGACGGCGGCGGCCGACGGGGAAGCGGCGCTGGCCGAGGCTCGCGACCACTCTCCTGATGTGATTGTCTCCGACGTGATGATGCCGCGCCTGGACGGGTTCGGGCTCTTGCGCGCCGTGCGGAGCGATCCCGCGCTGGAAGGCGTCCCCGTCATTCTGCTGTCGGCCCGAGCCGGGGAGGAGGCACAGCTGGACGGGCTGGATGCCGGCGCGGATGATTACCTGATCAAACCGTTCACCGCGCGGGAGTTGGTGGCGCGCGTCGAGACGCATTTGAGGCAGGCGCGCCTTCGCGCGGCCTCGGACCATCGCCTGCGCAGGCAGAACGAGCGGCTGGAGTTGCTGGCCGATGCATTGGCCCATCTCCTCGCGGATCCGCACCCGGGGCGAATCATCGGAAACCTGTTTCCGAAGATTGCGGAGTCTCTCGGAGTCGACGCGTATCTCCACTTCAAGGCCGAGGCGAAGGAGCAGGCATTGAAGCTCTGCTCGTTCTCCGGCGTGGACGACGTGACGGCCCGTGCGCTGACCAGGCTGGCATTCGGCCAGGCCGTCTGCGGCACGGTCGCGCAAACACGCCAGGCGATCGTGGCTCACGACGTCCAGCATTCGGTCGACGACAAGGTCATGTTGATCAAGAGCTTGGGCATCCAAGCGTACGTCTGCCATCCGCTTCTCGCCGGAGACCGGCTCCTCGGCACTCTCGCTTTCGCCAGCCGCACCCGCGCGTCCTACGAACCGGAGGAGGTCGAGTTTTTCAAGCTGTTGGCCCACTACGCCACGCTGGCCCTTCAGCGATCTCAGGCGGAGAGCGATCTGAGCGAAAGTGAAGAACGGTACCGCGACCTCGTGAACGTGATCCCCGCGGCCATGTACACGATCGATAGAGAGGGCCGCATTACTTTCTATAACGACCGGGCCGCCGACGTATGGGGCCGCGCGCCTGAGCTTGGGGATGAAGATACCCGGTTCTGCGGGGCGGTTCGTCTGTACCTTCCCGACGGATCGCTCCTGCCCCACGATCGGACTCCAATGGCCGAGGCGGTGCGGACCGGTAACAGCTACCGAGCCCACGAGATCCTGATCGAGCGCCCGAATGGCTCCCGCTGCTGCGTCCTGGTCAACGTCGATCCCGTCAGGGATCTGGATGGGGCCATCATCGGGGCGGTAAACGTGTTCACCGACATCACCGAACGTAGGCGAGCAGAGGAGAAGCGTCGCCAGTTCTTCAATCTATCGAACGCGATGCTCGTTGAGGCGGGGTTCGATGGCCGTCTCCATCGGGTCAATCAGGCATGGGAGAAAGTTCTCGGCTGGACGGTTCAGGAGTTGACCTCGCGTCCGTGGCTCGACTTTGTTCATCCCGATGATCGAAGCGCCACTGTGGCGGCTGGGGAACGGCTGCGCGAGGGCTTCGAAGTCGCCAGCTTCGATAATCGCTATCGTCACAAGGATGGCTCCTACCGCTGGATCAGGTGGAATACGTCTCCCTCGCGCGATCACGAAATCATCTGCGGCGTCGCGGAAGACGTGACGGAACGCAAGCTGGCGGAGGAGGCCCTGCGCTCCAGCGAAGAACGGTTGCGTTTGGCCATGGCCGCCGGAAACATGGGCGCTTGGGACGTCGAACTTGCGACCGGTGCCGTGGCCTGGGACGCGAAGCAGCACGAACTGTTCGGGCGGTCGATCCACGGCCGGCCGATGGATATGGACGCATTTTATGATCTGGTGCACCTCGACGATGTGATGTTCGTGAAGCAGGCTGCTGCACAGGCCCAACTCACCGGGCGTTTCTCCGGCGAGTTTCGCATCGTCCTTCCGGACGGGCGCGTGCGGTGGATCGCCGGTCAGGGTGCCGTGGTGAAGGACGAGACTGGACGGTCGGTCAGGATGATAGGCGTCAACTACGACGTCACCGACCGGAAAGAAGCCCAGGCGCGGCTGGAGCGCTTTGCAGAGGAGTTGGAACGGCAGATCGCCGAGCGAACGCAGGAACTTGTCCGATCCCAAGATCGGCTCCGCGCTCTGGCGGCGGAACTGAACCTCGCCGAGCAGCGGGAGCGAAAACGATTGGCGACCGAGCTGCACGATTATCTCGCGCAAATTCTTGTCTTGGGGAGGCTGAAGCTGGGGCAGACCAAGCAGATTCCGGACCTGCCGTCCAAGTGCAATGACCTCATCAAGCAAACGGAGGGCGTCCTCAGCGAGGCACTGACCTATACCAGGACGCTGGTAGCCGACCTGAGTCCACCGGTGTTGCGCGATTTCGGATTGCCGGCCGCGCTCAGGTGGCTGGGCGAACAGATGCACCGCCATGAGTTGACCGTGCAGGTGTCCGTCGAGGGCGACGACCAGTTGAAGCTTCCCGAGGATCAAACCGTGCTGCTCTTCCAGTCGATCCGCGAGTTGCTCATGAATGCGGCGAAACATGCCGGGACGAGGGAGGTGTCGGTTCGTCTTATGCGACACGTCGGCATGCTGTGCGTCGAAGTGCGGGACAACGGCCATGGCTTTGACCCCGCTGCTCTCGGTATCACGGCGTCGCTGTCCTCGAAGTTCGGGTTGTTCAGCATCCGAGAACGGATGAGAGCGCTCGGCGGACAGTTTGAAATTCAATCCGCACCAGGGCAGGGCACGACCGCGACGCTGGTGTTGCCTCTCGGTGAAGAGACGGGGGGTAAAAGGGTGGAAGGGATAGAGCGAGACAGCACTTTGGCGGCGGCGCGAGATGGCGATGTTGCACGATCCTCTTTTGCTCCTACTCCCGTACCCCCCACCCCTCGGTGCCAGCCCCGCATCCGCGTGCTGCTGGTGGATGATCATGCCATGGTCCGACAGGGGCTTCGCAGCGTCCTGGAAA
>JBDZUK010000054.1:0-10205 GCA_040255165.1 Nitrospiraceae bacterium
CTTCCAACTGAAACAGAACCGGCCCGGATTGCGCGTGCTCGATCGTCGAGAGGCGGAGCGCCTGGCGGACGAACGGTGGTTGCAACTGTCCGGTCAGGTATCGGACGAGACGGCCGTCAGACTTGGACGGCTGGTGGGGGCGGACAGCATCATATTTTTCGGTATTCAGGGTCCCGGATGGCGGGAGCGGCTCCTGGCACGAATGTACGGGATCATGCCGCCGATCATGGTCTCAAGCAGGATCGTCAGAGTGGAAAACGCCGAAGTGGTGTATCACGATGTCGTGACGAGCCTTCCCTCTCCAGGGGCGGCCGATTGGAGCCGGTATGCCAGCGACTTCGAACTCCAACCCGCAATGAGGGCCGCGCTGGACCGCGGCGTCTCTGAGGCGATCGTGCATCTCAGAGAAGCCTTCCGGTGAGGCGCGGAATCGGGCCGCGATGCGATCTAGCCACCCCGGTTCTATGCCACTCGATCGTGCTGCTCGTTAGCTTGGAGGCACAAGAGCAGCCGGGAGAGCCGCCGTTCATCCTCTTCTTCAATAGCAGAGAGCTCCAGCCCTATTCTTCTGTTGTGTGACCACTTCACGACTGCAATTTGATAATCCACAGCAGGTTGTTTCGGCAGGAGCAGCCGGAGATAGAGTTGGAGCCCCGGTGAAATGTATCTCGAGGTAATGACGCACAACCCTCTCGCCGACAGGTTAAGGGTCACTCCATCGTCGGCTAACAGCGGACAAGCAAATTGAACCTGATAGTGGGCCTGCCACCGAGGAGCCCGTTCGCGAAACATGCACTCTCACTACCAAAGCTGAATTTTCCCTTTCCAGCAAAAAGTGAGCGGTTCGGGATCTTCGTTTACCAAACAGGTGAACTAAATAGTGGTGAAAACAGACAGCACTTCGTTAAAAGCGCACGGACTGCATTTAGGGCCCAACAGACAGCAAATCAACGTCGGACATATTGGTGTCGCCGCCGGAAATATCTGCCGCGGCCGACTGCGTGACATATCCGTTGGCCGAGATCTCGATATCGTAGTGGCCGGCGACGGCTGGCTGTGGTGTGAACACAATTGGAAGGGTGCCGCTGTTGTACGAGCCGAGCTTCGGAGCGCCGCTGGGCAAGGTCATCTCGTATGAAAAGTCGCCGATCGGATTTCCATCCACTACCATTGCCGGCTGCGATTTTACCGTTACCGTGTGTCCGTCCAACGTTTGCTTGCCCGTAACGAACACCGTTTCTTCGTCGGTGGCCGGGTTCAACGTCACGTTGCCGCTGATAGTTGCCGGCGGTGTAGTACCATCCAAACCGATTCGATGCGTGTCAGTGCCGATGGAAGTGATGCTCGTGCTGCTCGGGACCGGTACATCCGTGACGACTGCAGTACCATGGCCTCCTGTCGCCGACACCGGGTGGTCCGCCATGATCACGACGTCATAATCAGCGGGTACCAGACGAGCCAGAAAGAATTTTCCCTCGGCGTTTGGCACCGTCGTGCGAACAACCTCGCCGTTCATCTGAGCGGAGACGACGACGTTCACATTGTTGTCGATCAACGCCTTGTCTACGAAACCCGCTATTCCGTTCAACTCAAAGGGGATGACTTTGATCACGGGCTTGAGCGCGTAGGTCCCATTGCTGCGCTTCACGACGGATTTGCAGGCATCAAAATCCAGAAGGAGGTCGACGCGCTGTCCGGACTCCACCGTGAACTGGTGGATCAACTTGATACCGCTCTGTATCGCGCTGGGTGTTTCGAGCGCCTTCACTTCTTTTGTGTCCGACAGGACGACAGAATTCTCAGGTGAATTGGGATTGCCGGTGTTCCGAATCAACACCAGGCGCAGTTGCGTGTAATGGCCCGGTTCCAGAGGGGTCTCGCCCAAGTGCTCCAGTGCGAAATTCGGCTGCGTGGGATCGTTGAGGTTGAGCAGGTTGATCTTGCGCGGGGGGCTGAGCGTGATGTCTCTCCACCCGCCACCGTTCTCGTTGGCATTGTCGCTTTGATGGATGCGCACCTTGCTGACGGTGACATTGACCTCATCGAAGCCGCAGGCCGGCGCATCGGTCAGTGACACGTCCAAGACACCTGGTTGCGTGCTTCCTCCGTCGCTTCCGCCGCATCCTACGACGAATGCGACCATCAGCAATCCCAGCAATGTGACGAACGATCGAAAACTCTGTTTGAAGACGTTCAAGAATCTGTTCATGTTGCTCCACCTGTTCCTTTAGAAATACAAACATGCCTCTCAGAAAGCAGCCGAAGGTAAGGCAAATTGTGTGCTCTTTGCTTTAGCGCTGGGCTGGGGGAAGGCCTTGTAAACTAGAATTGTGGATAAATTCAAGATTGCCCACGTAAGGCTTTGAAATTACGACTTTGTAATGGATGATTTGCGCGACAACACGGTGAACTGCTCCCAGGCCCTAGGTGAGATTGATTGTAGGAAATCATGCGAGCGGTGTTGGAGTTTCCATACAGCCTTTTACTTGCATCACTTGATCCGCACGCATGACCTGTGCGATGCCGGTCGGGGAAGAAAGCCTGCTGCTGGGAAAGATCGGTGGGACTTCTCCGTGTGGGGCTAAGATTGCGGTTCCTCGGGTCGCGGCGGCTGCAGCATTCCGACAATAGTACGGTACAAATCTTCAGTGGCTTGCTCTTTACTCAACAGGGTGGCACCTCCGGCGGCCAGCAAGGCTTCCAACGTCTGAGCAGACCACTGCACCGAGAGTCCGATGATCACGACCTCGGACAGCGCTTCTTTAATGCGCCGGGTGGCCTCAATGCCGTTCAGCCGGGGCAAATTAATGTCCATGATGACCACATCCGGTCGGTGCTGCTGCGCCAACCGAACGGCTTCCTCCCCGTCGGCCGCCTCGGCGATAATTTGCAGGTCGGCGTAGGTGTTCAGAATGCTGCGAAGGCCCTGTCGCACCATGGCATGATCGTCGATCAACAAGATGCGCCGGCTTTGCCCGGACTTCGTGGGGTTGGCCTTGAGCCGTTCATGCACCGCCTGGGGCGGCAGCGGCCGGGCCGCGCTTCCCTCCTTCTGTGGAGCCTGCAAGCCCAGCTCGACCCGCGTGCCCCGACCCGGGGCGGAATCCACGGCACACCAGCCGGACATGGATTCCATCCGCTCTTGAATGCTGAACAGTCCGAAGTGCTCTCCGGTCGGACGATACTGGACCGTGGCAAAGTCAAAGCCCACTCCCTGATCCTCGACGGCAAGAATGAGATCTCCGTTTGTCCGCATGTCGAGAGAGACCGTCGCCTCCGACACCTGCGCGTGCTTGATGATGTTCAACAAGAGCTCCCGGACTGCCTGAAACAAAAGGTCGGCCTGCGCCTCGCTCAAGAGCGGTAGATCTTCCCTGAGGATCCGAAGATGCACGGTGAGGCCCTGTTGCTGCATTTGCTCGGCGAGCCACTTCAGCGCGGCGATCAACCCGAGATCATGCAGGACGGACGGGCTCAGTTGCGCCATCAGGGTCCGCGTATAGCGCAGGCACTGTTCCAGGATATCGTCGGTCTCAGCCAACATGGTTTCCAGCGCCGAGGTCTTGGGTTTGAGCCGTTGTTTGGTTTGTCCGATCTTCATCCGACCCAGGACCAGGAGCTGAGCCAGGTAATCGTGCAGGTTCGTGGCGAGCCGGCGACGCTCACGCTGCTCGGTCAAGCTCAGTTGCGTCGCCAACGTGCGAAGCCGCTCTTGCGAACGTACGAGCTCGTGCGTCCGCTCGCCCACGCGCTGCTCCAGCTCGCCGCGCCATCGCTGCAACTGTAATTCCCGTTGCTTCCGCTCCGTCACATCGCGAAACACGAGGACCACGCCCACGAGGCGCCCTTCTTCGTTCCGAATGGGGGCCGCGCTGTCGTCAATGGGGACCTCGCTCCCTCCGGGCCGGATGAGCACCGTGTGATTGGCGAGGCCCACAATGACGCCTTCCCGAATCACCCGGTCCACGGGATTGGCGACGGGCCGGCGGGTCTCTTCATTCACGATGTGAAAGACGTCGGTCAAGGGTCGATCGATGACGTCCTGACTCACTCTCCCGAGCAATGCCAACGCGATGGGATTCGCAAATGTCACGTAGCCGTCCGGATCGGTCGCAATGACGGCGTCCCCGATGCTGTGAAGCGTCACCCGCCAGCGCTCCTGGCTTTCCTGCAGGGCCTCCTGAGCGCGTATTTGCTCGGTAATGTCCCGAGAGATCTTGGAGATGCCGACGATGCGTCCGAACGCGTTCGTGATCGGAGACACCGTGATCGAAACGTGAAAGAGCTGTCCGTTTTTTCTGCGGCGCACGGTCCGATAATGATCGATACGCTCCCCCCGGGCGAGACGAGCCAAAATGTCGGCTTCTTCGTCCTGCTTGTCCGGAGGAATCAGCCGGCGAATGGACTGGCCGATCATCTCCTCGGCGGTATAGCCGAAGATGCGTTCGGCCCCGCGGTTCCAGCTCGTGACGGTGCCCGTAAGATCCTTGCTGATGATGGCGTCGTCGGATGAGGCCACGATGGCCGACATGAGGGCTGCCATGTGTTCTGCCTTCCGGCGTTCGCTGACGTCCCGAAACACCATCACGGTTCCCAACAGGCGGCCCTCGTCGTCCATGATAGGCGCGGCACTGTCGTCAATCGGGAGCTCCGTGCCGTCGGGACGCATCAACACGGTATGATTGGCGAGTCCGACGACCGTGCCTTCGCGCAGCACCCGGTCCACCGGGCTTTCCACCGGGCGCCGGGTTTCTTCATTCACGATCACGAAGACGTCGGTGAGGGGCCGGCCGAGAATGTCGTCGTCCGTGCGACCCAACAGCGTCCGGGCGAGGGGATTCACGAACGTGACGCGCGAGTGGAGATCCGTGGCGATGACCGCGTCCCCGATGCTTTGCAGCGTGACGGCCAGCCGGTTCTTGGCTTCGGTCAATTCCCGTTGCGCGGTCTTTTGATTCGTGATGTCCCTGGCGATTTTCGAGGCGCCGATGATATGGCCGTTCTGATCCCGGATCGGCGAAATCGTCAGCGAGACGTCGATCAGGCGTCCATCCTTTCGGCGGCGCTGCGTCTCATAATGGTGGATACGCCGGCCTTGGCGGAGACGTTCGAGAATGGTGACTTCTTCGGCGTGCCGGTCGGGGGGGATGATGAGCAGCATGGATTGTCCGATGGCTTCCGCCGCCGTGTAGCCGAATAGGCCCTCTGCGCCCTTGTTCCAACTGCGGATGATTCCGGACAGATCCTTGCTGACGATGGCATCATCTGAAGACTCGACGATGGCGGCTAAATAGGCCGCGGCATCGATGGACGTGGGAGTGCGCGGTGAGTCAGGCATCCCTTGGCCTCCGAATCACAAATGCGACATTTTCTGTGAGAGGCCAAGCAGAGTGCAAGTCGGAATTCTACTACAGGGAGCGCTCTCCGTAGGAAAGCGAAGCGTGATCAAGCGGCTTGCCCGTTCAAGAGTCGGCGATAGAGGCGAAATAAGCCGAGGGTGGATCCTGGTGTGATGAGCGATCAATATCGCAGTGTGACAGACAATGGGCTCAGCCGGTTTTTGATGAGAGGCATGACAAGTTGAGGCGACATGAAACGCCGATCCGCATGGCTCTTTGTCTTGTTGCTTCTCTGGATTCTGGGTGGCGTGTCGTCCTCGTACGCGGAAGTCAATGATTTGCGGCCGGGTCAGTGGTCGGGTGGGGGCGGAATCGGTTTTTTGAGCATGACTCCTGATGGAGTCGCGGAATTTGCGTTCAACGGGCATGCCGACTATTTTGTCGGCCGACGGCTTTCCGTTGGCCCGTTGGCCCAGTATGCGGGGGTGGGAAACGATGTTCTGTTCGGCGTGTCGGCTCAAGCCAAAGTGTGGTGGGATCTCCCCGGCAGTAGGAATCAGGCCAGGCTGGTCGCGCAAGGCGGGATCGGATTTGTTCGGGCCGGCATCAAGGACAGCGATGGCAGTGGAACCGCCGACACATACGGGTCTTTCTTGATTCCCATCGGAGTCGGGCTGGACTATGCCGTGAACCGGCGGGTAGCCGTTACGGCCGACGTGCTCGTCAACTTCACGTCCCTGGGAGACACCGTGCGCGCCGGGGGTCGGGAGTTCGATCTCCATACGAACGTGATGCCGGGCCTGTATTTGGGCGTGAGGTTCTGAGGGGTCCATGAAAGATCCCATATGACGGAACCGGTCGATAAGAAGGCCGCCGACGAGGGCGGGCCGTTGTTTTCGTACGGCTTCCGGCCATTTTTTCTTGGGGCCGCGCTATTTGCCGGCCTCGCGGTCCCGGCTTGGGTCGTCATGTTCGCCGGCGTCACAGAGGCGGAGGCGTTTGCTGCCGCGCGGCAGTGGCATGTGCATGAAATGGTCTTCGGCTTTCTGCCCGCCATCATCACGGGCTTCCTGCTCACCGCGATTCCAAACTGGACCGACCGTTCCCCGGTCAAGGGGCGCGAGCTGATGCTCCTATTCGCCCTGTGGCTCGCGGGGCGCTTCCTCTCGGCCGTTTCGTCGTTCATCCCGCTCATATCCGCCACGGTCGACTCCATCTTTCTCGTCGCGGTGGCAGGGATTGTCTGGAGGGAGATCGGAGCCGCAAGAAGCTGGAGTCATGCGCCGATCGCGGTGCTCATCAGCTTGTATGCCTGCGCCGGGATTGGATTTCACGTGCTCAGTCTGAGCGACGAATCGACGAAGTCCGCCGAGCGATCGGCCTTGGGCCTCGTCATGGTGCTGCTGACAGTCATCGGTGGACGGCTCACCCCGACGTTCACACGGGAGTTCATTCTCAACCGGCACATGACCAGAGAACCTGCCTCCTTTTCTAGCTTTGATCGCCTCTCCATCCTCCTAGTCCTGTTCGGCGCGACGGGCTGGGTGCTTCGACCTGACGCGACAGCGACCGGTTGGGTTTTGGTTGCGGCCGGGGTCATCAATCTGAGCCGCCTGTCGCGATGGTATGGGTGGGTGACGTGGCGTGAGCCGTTGGTGCTGATTCTGCACGTTGGATATGCCTGGCTCGCGATCGCGATGCTCGCGGTGGGAGGCGCGATGCTCGGCGTCGGTCTGCCGGAACCCGAGGCGGTGCACGCGCTGACTACCGGAGCGGTGGGCGCAATGACCCTCGCGGTGATGACCCGCGCCAGCCTCGGTCATACGGGGCGTGCCCGGCATGCGGGGTGGATCACGGTTTTCATCTACGTGCTGATCAATCTCGGTGCGGTGATGCGCGTGTTCGGTCCGACGACCGCTCTTCCGGAACAAGCTGTTCTCGTGTCGGCCGTCGCGTGCTGGAGCGGTGCGTACATCCTATTCGCTTCAGTGTATGGACCTTTTCTGATCCGTCCGAGCATCGAGGAATGAAAGCCGAGAAACGCAAACCATCGGTTTCGCGTGCCAAGCGACAGCACGGTTATCGATCGGGTGCCTTCATGACCGGCTATCTGATGATCAATCACTTATCGGACAGCCTGTCTCGGCCTGCCGGCCTATTGCATGTGCCGCTGAGGAATGGCGGGACAAACTGTCCCGCCGATCAGCGAAAAAAGACTAGGAAGTCTCTGGGATGATCCCTAGCTTTTCTTAGAGAGAAAAGGTGTTATGCACAAGTTTTGTCGAGCCGTGGCTGGGTTTACACTTATCTTGGTCGAACAATGCCGATGGTCTGGTATGGATCTTGAGCTTCTTCTCCGACAGACAAGGAGAATGAGTATGAAAAAGCACGCACATAATACCGGATCGTACCATCTCCAAGTGCAGCTTTTCCTTCGCGCAAGCCAAGATCTTCACGAAGTGTTGAAGAAGGGCGGCATCACACTGACTCCGGAGGAATTGCAGGCCGTGCGGACTTGTGCCAGCGAATGGCTCAATCAAGTTCCGTCACAACAATGATTCGGGAGGAATGCGAGGTCTCGCACACTCGTCGTGCTGGCGCTGTGGAGGGGCTACAATACTTCAAAATGCGCGAGGTCTCTGAGAGTCAATTCGGTCCTTGCTACGGGTGCGAAATTTTCATGGGGGCGCTCCCACTCGACAACCACGTACAACAGTCCCTGCCGCACAAACAGCACTCGTCCCGTAGCCCCGGCGCGGGCAGGGTAGTGATCGACACGTGCGCAAATACGGCTCCCGGTCTGCAAAGTCCAGAGTGACATGGCGTTGCTCCGGTGTGCCGACTGAACGTTCGTTCCCAGGCGGGCAGTCTATGGCAACCCCCTGCCCCCGGAAACTGTAAACGTCCCTTGGCAGACATGGGGATTTCGGGCCGGAATAGGCCACTGGAACTATGACAGGCTGACCTGTGGGCCGACAACGGGATTCGCGAAAACCTACGGGAGACAGAAAGGCAGGCCGCGGAAGAAAGGATTCCCGCGGCCTGTGAAGCGGCGTGTCAGTGCCGCGCGGTCTTCACCACTAAGTGCCCGCGCCGGTTCTGTTGGTAGCACTGCTCGGAATGCTCGCTGCAGAAAGGCCGTTCCTTGCCGTAGGAAATCACCGTCAAACGGTTCGGCTTGACGCCGAGCTCAATAAGATAATTCCGCACCGACTTGGCGCGCTTTTCGGCCAGCACCATATTATAGGCGGAACTGCCCCGCTCATCGCAGTGGCCTTCGACCTTGACGACCGTGGCCACGTTCCGTCGCAACCAATCTGCGTCTCGGCTGAGGATCTGCCGTCCCTCCTCGGTGATCGCCCAGCTGTCGTAGCCGAAGAACACGTCGCGCAAGCCGGCCGCTTCGGTGGCCGCTTGCTCGCTCCGCAGCTCTTCCAGCTGGCGTTGCTGCGCCGCAGGGTCCACCTTCGCGACGAACGTCCCGGGGGACGCCTGCTCGGCGTTCGCGTCGTAGAGACCGGCAGTGTCCCGCTCGAACGGGCTGGGATCCATACTATTGGGAGCATTCGATCCGGATGCCGCGCGCACCTGCCCCGGTGTCGCCTTGGACATCCCTCCGGTAGACTGCATGCTCTTCTTCGAGCACGCGATCCCGCCCACAAGCAGACAGACCATCGTGAGACACAGCACCGTACCCTTTGCGTCCATGGTCATTCCCTCCTTTAGTGTCCGATTGGTACTGGGCCATACCGATCATGACAGTGCGCACCATGTAGCACAGAACCGCACTCGTTGCAAACGCCCAGGTGCCACCCCCAGTGAAGTTCTTACTTAATCTTTACCCTTGGCTTACCATCCCTTGCTTCCCCTCGCGCGGCGATCTGCTAAGTAATAGGGATGAAGCGCGGTGTCACGGTCTGAATGCCCTGAAGGGTTACAAAGAAAGGCGGGGGTGGATGAAAGAACAGAAACGGCTCAAGGACGAAGTCATTGCCGGCATGATGGAGCGGCACGGCTACAGCCGCGAGGAAGCGGAATCGGCCTGGGAGGATTTCAGGCTGCAGATCTATGCCCGGCGGCTGCTGCGGAACGTCAAAAAAATCGACGTCGAGTGGAACTAGCACCGCCCGCGCCGAATTGGTTCCTACCTTTGGTAAAATGCCTCTCCAGTCCGGCCGCAGCGGACACTGCGGTTCGAGCCTGCGAGAGGAGTGCGTCGATGATCGAGTCGTCGTTTTGCTTCCTGTCCGGCGTCGGTGCCCGGACGGAACGGCGCCTCTGGCGGAGTGGGATCGGGACGTGGGCGGACTTTCTGGCAACCCGCTCCATCGCGAAGATCAGCCCTGCCCGGAAAGCCTTCTACGATGACGATGTGTCGCGGGCGCAGGAACATCGCATGCGCGAAGACGCGCGTTACTTCGCCGTGCAGCTGCTCCCGCGCGATCAATGGCGGCTCTACGAATGGCTGCGGCCCCGCGCGGTCTATCTCGACATCGAAACTGACTCCTTCGGCGAGATCACCGTGGTCGGTCTGTACGGGAACGGACGCTTGACGTCGCTCGTGCGCGGGGAGTCGCTGTCCCGAACGCGTCTCCGCGACGAATTGGCGCAATACGATCTGCTGGTGACGTTCTGCGGCACCGCCTTCGACCTGCCTGTCCTGATCGCAAGCTTCCCGACCTTGCCGTTGGATCAGCCACATGTGGATCTGTGCTTCCTCGGCAGACAGCTTGACTACCGAGGCGGGCTCAAGGCCGTCGAGGCGCAAGCCGGAATTCCGCGTGCGCCCGAGCTCCGGGGCATGAGCGGCGCGGATGCCGTCCGCCTGTGGAACCGCTGGCGGCACAGTCGCGACGCGGAAGCCAG
>JBDZUK010000054.1:10305-20838 GCA_040255165.1 Nitrospiraceae bacterium
CTTCCTCGATGAAATCAGGAGAAACGCAGCGGTCCGTCTCTTGCAATGGTCGTTCTCCATGCAGCCACGACGATCTCTATTACTCCTGCTCATGACGCTCGGCACGTTGTGGATGGGCGACTCGGCGGCCGGCGCATCGGTCGAGTTGGCGATGAGCAAGGACCAGCCGCTGTGCGAAAAGGTGCTCGAGCTGTTTGCGCGCGCGGTCGGGTGGGACGGAAGGCTCAAATACGAGGCGGGCCCCTTTCGGGAGATTGCGTGGGCTCCAGTCGAGCTGGGCGGGGTCCCGCCCAAGGTCCGGCATTGTTCGACCGTCGAAAAAGCGGTGTTCGACCTCGACAACAACGGCGACCAGGACCTCGTCGTGCGCACCACGTTCTGCATGAAAGGCCCGCCGAGCGACAGCCTCTATGTGTTTCCGGCCGAGAGCAAGGTGCTGGAGCAGACGACGTGGCAAAACTTCGCGCCGTTGCTGTCCACTAAGGACAAATTTGAGCGAACCGGCGGGACCTATCCGCTGGCCGGGCCCCAATCGCTCCACACCGTCTTTACGGTCCGACCCTTTCTTCTGGACGGGAAGGCCTACGTAAGCCTCACCGATAGCCGCGCCGAATGGATCGTGGTCGCGACATACCAGAAGGGCGGGCGCTTCGAAGATCTCTGCCATCTTCGGACAAAATAATCCCATAGCCCTCGTGACTTCGAGCTTATAGCCGCTGGGGGGATTCCTAGGTGCACCCGGCTGACTCATGCTATAGAGTGCACTTCCTTGGTTGATCCCACACACCTGTTTGATATGGGTTCCAACACCGGCCACGGAACCGCGTGAAGAGTTTGCTACCCAATCCATCCACCGCAGCGGCGGCTCGCCGGGTGCGCATCGGCGTGTGGGTCGCCATGGCCGGTCTCGCGGGGCTCGACTTCCTCACCCCCTTGGGGGTTGCGGGTTGGATACTGCTGTTGTTGCCTCTTTGGTGGTCCGCGTCCCTTCCCCAACAACGGTGGCCCCCGGTGTTCGTCACGGCAGCGGTGTCGTGCCTCCTGATCGCAATGGGAGCATGGCTGAGTCCACCGGGAGGCCCTCTCTGGCTGAGTCTGGTCAACCGCGCGATCGGCATGGTGGTTATCCTCGTGGTTGCGGTGCTCCTGGCGCGGCTCGTCCGGGACCATGACGAAGAGCTGCGTCTGCTCGATGAGCTGACCGAGCGCCGGCGGGTCGAGGAGGTTCTCAAGTCCAATGAGGAATTGCTGCGGCAGATCTTTCGCACAGCCGCCGCGGGGATGTGTCTGATCGATGATCAGATGCGGTACGCGAAGGTGAATCCTGAGTTTGCAGCGATTTTCGGCTATGCCCCGGACGAAATGCTCGGGATGGATTTGCGAGCCGTGTTTCCGCCGGAACGGCATCGTGAAGCCGAGCAGGCCTATCAGGCAAGGCTGCAGGGCGATGAATCGGCCAAAGAAGTCGAGGTGCGGACTCGTCACGGCGAGCGTCGCATCGTGCAGTCCAACGGCTCAAGGGTCCTCCACCATGGCGGCAACCGATATCTTCTCTGCGTGGTTCATGACATTACGGACCGCAAGCGGGTTGAAGAAACCTTGCGCGAGAGCCGGGAGCGGCTGGCTCTTGCCTTGAGCGGGGCTGATCTGGGTGTTTGGGAGACCGACATGCGAACGGGGCGCAATGTCTGGGATGAACGGATTCCCGCATTGCTGGGAGTGCCGCCGGAGCGCGTCGACCAAGCGCAAGAGCGATGGCTGGAGTTCATCCATCCGGACGACCGCCTCCGTGTCGAGCAAGAGGTCAAACGGGCCCTGGAGACTCGGAGTCGGTTAGAGACGGAATTTCGTGCGACTCGCATGGATGGAGAAATCCGCTGGTTCAGCAGTCGAAGCAACATCGTGAAAGGCTCGGACCAACAAGATCGGGCCATCGGCGTCGTGCAGGACATTACCGAGCTCAAGCAGGCGGAAGAAGCGCTGGTGCGGTTCAACGGTGAATTGGAGGAACGTGTCGCGGAGCGGACGCGAGAATTGGTCGCCTCGCAGGACCGGCTGCGGGCCCTGACCGCGGAATTGAACCTCGCGGAGGAGCGGGAGCGAAAGCGGCTGGCGACCGAGCTGCACGATCACTTGGCGCAGTTGCTCGTGCTGGCCCGGTTGAAACTGGGGCAGTTGAAGCAATCGAGCGAGCTCGGGGAGAAGGAAGCGGATTTGCTGAAACAGGCGGAAGACGTCCTGAGCGAATCGTTGAGGTACACGCGCACGCTGCTCGCGAACCTCAGCCCCACGGTGCTCCACGAGTTTGGACTGCCCTCCGCGTTGCGATGGCTCAGCGAGCAAATGCAGCGGTACGAGTTGTCCGTGAGCATTGAGATCGCCGGCAGAGACGAAATCGAGCTTCCCCAAGACCGGGCTGTGCTCCTGTTTCAATCCGTCCGGGAATTGCTGATCAATGCGTCCAAGCATGCTCAGGCCAAGCAAGCCTGGGTCACCGTCGAGCAAAATAATGAGGCGCTGCGGATCGAGGTTCGGGACAAAGGCGCAGGATTTGATGTCGCCGCCGTCGCGTCTCATTCGAGACTGTCTTCCGGCTTCGGGTTGTTCAACATTCGTGAACGGATGGTAGCGCTCGGCGGTTCGCTCGTCGTACAGTCGGCGGTGGGCAACGGAACGAGGGCCACGCTGGTCCTGCCGCACGCGGGGCGGTCGGGGTTGAAATCCGGGCGGACCCATGAGGAAGCGGCCCGGCAATCCGGGGCCGATCCATGGACCGCCTCGCCTACCGTGTTGGTGCCGCCCGGCAGCGGAAGAACCCGGGTGCTATTAGTCGATGACCATGCCCTGATGCGACAGGGCCTACGGTCAATGTTGGAAGCCTATGCCGATGTAGAAGTGGTAGGGGAAGCCTGCGACGGCGAGGAAGCCCTCAACTGCATCGGCCAACTGCTGCCTTCGATCGTCGTCATGGACATCAACATGCCCAAGATGAACGGCATCGAAGCGACAGCCCGTATGAAGGCCCAGCACCCTGACATTGCGGTCATCGGACTGTTGGTGAACGCCGAGGATGAAAGCCAAGAGGCGATGAAAAAGGCGGGGACGACCATCCTGCTCACCAAGGAAGCGGCCGTCAATCAGTTGTATGCGGCGATTCAACTGGCGGGTCGTAGGCCGGCTGAAGCTCGCTCGTGAGTGCCGGCCCTGTACGGCACCGTGAAGGAGAACCGGCTCCCTCGGCCTGCCGCGCTTTCCACGGCAATAGTGCCTCCATGCAATTCAACGAGCCCTTTCGCAATCGAGAGGCCGAGACCGGTTCCCGTCCCATTGAGCGGCACCGATTGCACCTGATAGAACTTGTCGAAGATCTTCGGCAGGTGTTCGACCGGGATGCCACAGCCCGTATCGGAAACCGCGATCCGGAGGTGCCCATCATCCAGGACCGCGGCCCCGATCTGAATCCGTCCGCCCGACGGCGTAAACTTAATGGCATTCTCCAGCAAATTGGCGAGGATTTCGTACAATTTGTCCCGGTCCGCGTACGCCTCCGGCATTCCGTCCGTGGGTGTCACCTCGATCAGGATGCCTTTCCGCTGTGCGAGCGTCTGAAACCCTTCCAAGAGATCGGCAAAGAGCTCGTGGAGCGACAGGGGAGCCGGGCGCAGCTCGATTCTTCCCGCCTCGATTTTTGACAGGTTCAGCAATTCATTCAACATGCGGGTGAGTCGTTCCGCGTTGGATCGAATCCGGGTGAGATAGTACCGTTGCCTCTCGTTCACCGGACCGATCACCCCGTCCAGCAGATTCTCCGCGAGACCCTTCATCGAAGTGACCGGTGTCCGCAATTCATGAGAAACGATGCCGACAAAGGCGCTTTTCAGCCGGTCCAACTCTTGAAGCTGCTCAACCGTCCGTTGCAACGCGCTGGTTCGGTCTAGAATGCGCCGTTCCAGCGTCTGATTCAGTTGATCCAGCTCCTGCTCGGCCCGTCTCCGTTCAGTGACACCGACGGCCAAAACTAGCGCCGTCACCGCGATCACGGCCATGAACGCCTGCAACATCAGGAGGGTGGCCTGCGCGCTCCCCTGTGCAAATGGCCAGGATCCTCCTAACGTCCCCGAAATAGCCACGACTGCGCAAAGCAAAGTCGCCGTGGCGGTTTCCCGTGGCCCGAGCCGCACCGCGATCCAGATCAAAATGGAAAACGGAATGAATCCAAGCGGGTAGTGAGGGCCGGTCAACGCCGGGCGGTGTTGGAAGACGAGCCAGGTGGCCAGGCAGAGCAGCGGGAAAGACAGGCCGATCTCCAGCAACTGGGAGCGGGTCCACGTGACCGTGTGGTCCAAAGCCCAAAGAATCAGTGCCGGTGCGAGAATCAACGTGGCCACGGCATCACCGAGCCACCACATCATCCAAATCCAGCCGTAGTGCTCCCAATCGGCGAACCCTCCCAAGGCGAGGCTCGTCACGCCGAGCGTGGGGCTCACCGTCGTACTGAGCACGGCGGCCAACAGCACGTACCGCAGGGTATCCCGTTGATGCACGAAGACCTGTCGGCCGTTCGCGAAGCGGGTGATCAAGAAGGCGCCCAACAGTCCTTCCAGCGTATTCCCCGTCGCGATACCGAGCGAGGTGGTGATCGAGCCGGCCGTGGTGACGTTGACGACGAACGCGCCCAAGAAGATCGCCGGCCATACCCAATAACCGAGCAGAAGAAAGGCGGTCAGGCTGATGGCTGTCGGAGGCCACGCCGGCGTGGCGCTGGGGTGGAACGCGGCCAGCTGAAGCCCGAGCTTGCCGGCGACGACGTACAGAGTGGTCAGAGCGCAGAGCAGAAGGATGAGGCGCAGACGACCGGCCTGAGGGTCCCGCATCGATTGGAGCCAGATCATACGTGTTCGAGAGGAACCGGTGAGGGGCGCTCCTCCCAGATGCGGCTTCCCGTACCCAAAAGTCAATCCTGGCGGGCCCTATTGGGCCTGGCACCGTTGGCCACCGAGCATGTCGGGGACGCAGCGCATGCGGCCGGGATGGACCGGACCGGGCGGGACCACGTAAGTGTACGGGGGAACCGGTCGCGTGGGCTCGATCTCTCGCTGAGGCGAACGCTCCGGAGACCAGGGAATCTTGGCGGTCACGTCGGGAGAGGGCGAGGAGCTGCCGGTGAGCGGAGCAGACGAGCGAGGCACGTACGGGGCGGCTTTTTGTTTCGGGACAGAAGGTAACGAATAGGACGAATCCCAATCGGGTGGCCAGGTCGGGGCCTTCTCAGGCGACCGGCCGAGCTCCGACACTCTCCGGCGTTCGTCGGCAATCATGGCCCGGATTGCCGCAAGATTCTTCTGGCCTTCGGTCTGGGCTTGTTCGTCGCCAACAGCCGGCTGACCGGCCTGGAAGGCCGCGCATCCGGCCAGGAGGCAGGTCGCCAGCACACTGGTCAACGGTATACGCTCTGGCATAATGCTACAAGTGCGCATTGAGACCGCCGTAAACTAAAAGGGCCCTCCCTGTCCTTTATTCTGATCCTATTCTAAGGTTCCTGAAGGGAGCTGGTGAAACTGGGTATGCTCCCGGTGGGTAGATCGTTATTATTCCGTTCGTAAGGCAGTCCCCCCAAATTCCGCTGTCTTAGAATGCGGAGCTTTTCAACCCGCGCTGCTTTTGTAAGGGTCAGGCCTACCCGGTCGGGGCCCTCACGCTACGCATGACCCCCATTCCGACCCGCATTAGAAGCCGGTTTGCCGGTATAAATATCGCGCTGGACGGTCTTGACACTAGGGCACAGTACCGTCTATAAGGGCCGACTGTATGTAGTTCGGAATCCGATCTAATGGAACCATTCAGGATGCACGGCGTAACCGATCATCCAGCGGCGGGCTTCCAGGGACATGGATGGAGCGCACCGGCCTGTGACGAGGCTTCACCGGGAAGGTCTCAGCCATCGGAGATGGATACTGGGCTCGCTTCGCTGTTGATCGTAGCTCGGCTGTTTGGGTTGCCGGCGGTTGGAGCACAACTGCATCATCAATTCGGCATCGCAGGTCAGACCTTCTCCGAGGTGGACCTGCTCAGGATGGCCAAACATATCGGCCTGAAAGCCGGCCTCGTGCGCGCCACCTGGTCGTGCCTGGCGGCTACGCCGCTCCCAGCCCTCGCAAAGCGCAAAGACGGCCGCTATGTAGTACTTGCCAAAGTAGAAACCGAACAGGTGTTGGTGCAGGACCCGACCGAGTCGCACCCTACCATTCTGTCTCGGGCCGCGTTCGAACCGCAGTGGTCAGGTCTGCTTCTATTGGTGGCCACGCGGGCTCATCTCAAGCTGGACAGGTCCTCATTCAACTTTACCTGGTTTATTCCCGCTATCGGCAAGTATCGCCGGCTGCTCGGCGAAGTCGTGCTCGCCTCTTTCTTCCTTCAGCTTTTTGGACTGTTCACCCCCCTGTTCACCCAAATTGTCATCGATAAGGTGCTCGTCCACAAAGGATTCACGACGCTGCATGTTCTCGCCATCGGCATGGTGGCGTTGGCTTTGTTCGACGCACTTCTGGGCTGTCTGCGCACGTATCTCTTCGCCCATACGACCAATCGCATCGACGTCGGATTGGGCGCACAGTTATTTCGCCACATCGTCGCCTTGCCGTTGGCCTATTTTGAGGCGCGCCGTGTAGGCGATACGGTGGCCCGGGTAAGGGAGTTAGAGCACATCCGTCAGTTTCTCACGAGCAACGCCGTTACGGTCGTGCTCGACCTTTTCTTTACCGTCGTATTCCTGGCGGTCATGTGGTTTTACAGTTCCATGCTGACCCTGGTGGTGATGGGCTCCTTCCCGTTCTATGCGGCGTTGTCGATCGTCATCACTCCTGTCATGCGAGCGCGACTCAACGACAAATTCAATCGCGGGGCCGAGAATCAGGCGTTTCTCGTGGAAACGATCAGCGGGATTCAGACGGTAAAAGCAATGGCCGTCGAACCACCGCTGCAGCGGCGTTGGGATGAACAGTTGGCCGCCTACGTCAGGTCCAGTTTTCGAGCCACGAGTCTGATGACCATCGCAGGGCAAACCGCGTCGTTCATTCAGAAGAGTACCACGATCGCGGTGTTGTGGCTGGGCGCGTATCAGGTCATCGACGGAGCTCTCAGTATCGGCCAGTTGATCGCGTTCAACATGCTTGCCGCTCAGGTCACAGGCCCGCTTCTCCGGATCGTGAACCTCTGGCAAGAGTTTCAACAGGTCGGCATCTCCGTGCAGCGACTTGGGGATGTGCTCAATGCGCGGCCGGAACCGTCGTACAACCCGACGCGGACGACCCTGTCGCGCGTTCAGGGCGATCTGCGTTTCGAAGAGGTGGTCTTTCGCTATCGACCCGATGGTCCGGAGGTGCTGCGCAACGTCTCATTTCACGTCCAGCCAGGGCAGGTGGTCGGCATCGTAGGGCGGTCCGGATCGGGAAAAAGCACGATCGCCAAGCTGATTCAGCGGCTCTACGTGCCGGAGCGCGGTCGAGTGCTTGTGGACGCGGTGAATCTCGCCCAGATCGATCCGGCGTGGCTGCGGCGGCAGGTGGGAATCGTGCTGCAGGAGAATTTTCTGTTCAACGGCTCCGTCCGCGACAACATTGCCCTGACCGATCCCGGTACCTCGATGGACCGGATCATCCAGACTGCAGCGCTCGCTGGCGCCCATGACTTTATCCTTGGATTGCCGGAAGGCTACGACACCATGGTGGGCGAGCAAGGCTGCACCCTCTCCGGCGGCCAGCGACAGCGCGTCGCCATCGCCAGGACTCTGATCGCTAATCCCCGCATTCTGATCTTCGATGAGGCCACGAGCGCTTTGGATTACGAGTCGGAAGCGCTCATCCAACAGAATATGGCTGAGATCTGCAAGGGGCGCACGGTCTTTATCATCGCGCACCGACTCAGCACGGTGAGACCCGCCGATCGCATCTTTGTGCTCGACAAAGGCGAGATGGTCGAAGAAGGGACCCATGAAGCCCTCATGACACAGAATGGGTTCTACGCGCGGCTCCATCGTCTGCAGGAGGGAGATCTCGCCGTTCTGTGAGAACCCTTGTCGCTTCGCTCGCACGACACGTTTCCGTCTGGCACGAGGCCTGGAGGGCAGAATTGACGCGCCCGCGGAGGGTGGCTCTGTCCCGAGCCCAAGCGGAATTTCTTCCGCCCGTGCTGGAAATCCAGGATGCGCCGCCGTCACCGATCGGGCGGGCCATGGTGTGGGCGATCATGATCTTCATGACAACGGCGGTTTGCTGGGCGTGGCTTGGATGGATCGATATCGTGGCGGTCGCACAAGGGAAGATCATTCCCAGCGGATATTCCAAAGTGGTCCAGCCCTACGAAGCCGGGGTTGTCGCGTCCATTCGCGTACAGGATGGGCAGGCAGTGAAGCAAGGAGAGGTGTTAATCGAGCTCGATCCGACTCTCAATCGTGCGGATCGAAATCGAGCGTACAACGAATGGCAATCCGCCCTTGCGGAAGCGGCACGCCTCAGGGCCTTGATCGCAGGGGAGGACTCATTTGAGCCCCCGGGAGAAAGTCCGTCGCGCTACGTCGCGATTCAGCAACAGCTCCTGCAAGACCAACTCGCGGAATACCGGGCCCGAGTCGATGCCGCGCAGCAAATTGTTGAGCAACGACGGGCGGCCGTGGCGGCGACCCGCGAGGACATCGCTCGTTTGGAGATCACCGTGCCGATGGAAAACGAGCGTGTCCAGACGTACAAGCGGCTTCTGGAGCGGCAGGCCGTGACGAAGATGGATTATCTCCAAGCGGAGGAGCAACGCGTCGATCGCACTCAAGAACTCGCCGGCCAGCGGAAGAAGCTTCTGCAGGATCGTGCCGCGCTCGCCGAAGCGGAGAAGAATCTTCGAGCGCTCGTCGCCGAATTCCAACACACACACCAGGCCGAGCTGGGTGAGGTCGAAACAAAAGCCGCCTCCCTGGCGCAGGATGTGGTGAAAGCCGGACAGCGGGCCGAATTGCAACGGCTGACTTCCCCGATCGACGGTGTGGTGCAACAACTCGCGATCCATACAGTCGGGGGGGTCGTCACTCCGGCTCAGCCGCTGCTCATTATCGTGCCCCAAGATCACCCTATGGAAGTCGAAGCACAGGTTGAGAACAAGGATGTTGGCTTTGTGAAGGAAGGCCAGCCGGTGGAAATCAAGGTCGAAACGTTTCCATTCACCTTGTACGGGACGCTTTCCGGCACAGTGCTCAGCGTCTCGGACGATGCTGTGCCTCTCGGGAAGGACCAGGAAAGGATTAAGAGCGGCCTCGTGTTTCCCGCCCGAATTAATTTAGATCGTTCCAGCATCCGCGTGGAGAGTAAAGAGGTGAGGTTGTCGCCTGGTATGGCGGTCACCGTTGAGATCAAAACAGGGCAACGCCGCGTCATGGAATACCTTCTGAGTCCCTTGCTCAAGTCGGTGAACGAAAGCATGAGGGAACGGTGAACGAAAAGCATAATGGATGAAGCGCTGGTCGGCGAATGAGAACTCGTCATCGTTCATGCCACCATCGACGGGTTTCCGACCAACATAGGGACCGTGACGGGAAAGAATCGATCGTCAAAGCGGTAGCCTCCAACATCATCCGAGGAAATAGAAAAGACTACCAAAGAGTAAGCGAGGAGGCGACGAGAGCTATGAAAGAACTTGTCCTTGTGCTTGTCGTGCTGCTTGGATTGGCGATGATGGCGCTTCTTGAGTCATGGGTCTCCACGCTGCTTCATCACCCGCAAATAGAGGCCGGATCGGTGTTGCCATGACGGGTCGTGTGATCTTGAGTCGGAGCGTTCAGCAGCGGGCATCAAACCGGGACCGCCAGAAACGGCAAGGACGAGTCGAGGCGGGAGCGGTTGGCAAGGTGTCCCGGTTCGGTCGCATGGCGTTGCTGGTGTGGGGATTGCTCACGCTCGACGATCCAACCGGGCTCTGGGCTCAGGTACACGACAGGCAAGGCACCACCTGCGCAGCGGCGGCCCCAACTATCTATCGAGACAGGGAACCCGTTTCTATGGCAAAGGCGTTTGGGGTGCTCCACGCAGACATGGAAACGTCCAACGTCCTGTTCAGGTTGCGAACTCAAAGCGATGCCAACTTGGAAGGGATTGCCAAGGGACGATTCAAGACCTGGCAACGAGACGTGAGCCGCTACCGGCATAACATGTTCTCCGGTATTGGGCCAATTCCGGGTATGTCGGGCAGGACATACGATCTGGCTGCACCTCAACAACTTGTCTTGGAAAGAGGACCGTCCGGATCGCCTGAATCGGGATCATTCGATGTCAAGGCTGTGCTGCAGGAAGCGGCGGAGACAGCAAATAGGTCGATGCGGACCGGCAAAGGTGAGGTGGTCGGCCGAATTGCCGTGGCACAAGCCCGCGCCGGTGATTTGCAAGGCGCCTTCCAGACAACCCTAGCCTTGACTTCGGTCCAGGACCGGCTTTCGACCTATGGCAAGATCGCCGAAGCTCGCGCCGAACTCGGGGATATGAAGGGCGTAAATCA
>JBDZUK010000134.1:0-3829 GCA_040255165.1 Nitrospiraceae bacterium
GCAGACGTCCGATGGGGATGGCGCCGAGAAACACCCGCGTATCGTTCAGGACGGCGACGTCCGTCTCATGGCGCTCCACGGCCAACAGGGCGACGGTTTCGGCATCAGCATCAGCGGGAACTTCGATAGGCGGGCGGCCTTGCAGATCCTTCAGCCGGTCGGAGTCCTGGGCCCGCAGAACCGTTTCAATAGGAACTTGCCCGACGAGCCGTTTCTCGGCGTCGATAAGGTAGACATGGCTCGCTTCTTCCCAGACTTGCCGCTTCAGCAAGGCCAGTACAGTAGAGACCGGGTCATCCGGGTTCGCCACAGGAACGGAGGCAGTCATCAGATCGGCGGCGCGTGCCATTCGAGGCTCGATACGGACTGCTCAAAACCAGGCGGGGGATCCACCACTGATCTCGAAGAACCGTGTCACCGATTATTTCGGCGCCGTGGTTTCATCTTGCGCCACGTGGCCCCTCATGGATTTCTCGATGATGTTGTGTTCGATCTCCAGGGCGATGACCTTGGCGAGTTGGTCCGGCGAGAGCGCGCCCATCGGCAGTCCTTTCGTCTCCCGATAGAACGGATCATCCGGCGCGGCGGTCCGGTACGTATTCACGAGAATCGTTGCCGGCTGGATCCGGCGGCCTTGCTCTCCGACCACCACGGCCTTGTCCTCGGGAAGGACGCGCGTGCGCGTGGCCCAATCGCGCTGATCGATCTTGACGAACGACGCGTTCCAGATCGTTCCATTGAGCAGGCTTCGAACGGCCTTCGGCGTGCGCTCCTCGAAATACGGATCCCGGACGATTCGTTCCAGCGCCTCACGGACGCGAATGTCGTACAGCTTGATGGTCGAGTCGGGCTGAGTCGGTGAAACCGGTGCGGTGCTGCCGACCTCGTAATAGGGCTGTGCCTTCAGACTATGCTGGTCATCGACGGTTTTGAGATAGGTGGTGAACAATTGACGCAAGTGGCGTGCTCGTTCTTCTGCCGGCATCCTCCGGATGTCTTCGTCCGTGCGGATCCGAGTCCGCGTGAGATCCCGTTCGGCCTGGACGGTCTTGGCCTTTGGAGACGTATCCGCTTTACTCACGACCCACTGAAACTCTCTCGCCAGCGCCGGGACCAGTCGGTCGGGATGTCCGAGATAGTCTTTGTGCTGCAGTGAAGAGGCGCTGATCAGTAATTTGACGCGGCCCGGCACGTTGGTCCGGGCGACCAAGAAAGGAAATTCTTTGCCCTCCTGATTGACGACGGTCGGCTCGATCACGACATGCTGAAGCGCGTTCTTCTTGAGGCTTTCGTCGAAACGAGGATAGTCGGCCGGATGCTGCAGCATGATTCTCAGAGCGTCAAGGACCGTCTGGATCGCCGCCTCGGCTTGGCCGCGGCCGGCCTCCAAGCTGCGTCCGGCGAAGACCTGAAAGGGCGCGCCGGCAATGGGGTAGGCCTTTCCAAGACCCTCATGGCTCTCGTCGGCCGCCTGTCCCTCGTGGCCACCCTGATGGCTCGCGCCGGCCACAGGCGCGGCAAGTCCGAATGATCCCATGAAAAGGAACGAAAGACCGGCCGCTTTGACCGCCAGCGTCAAGCTTCCCATTGCTACTCCATGGCAGGAACGATTCTATCGGGCGATATTGTACTAGGGATGGAGCAACGAGCGCTATTCCTGACTCGTGTGATGCCCGCCATGCAGTGCCAATCCATGGGGTGCGCGAGCGCCGGGAGGCGGGCAAGGGGACGCGGCAATGGCGGTGGTCGTAGCAGATGAACGCATCGAGGCAACGGCGGATCCGAGGTTCTCGAAGACATCTTCCTTGTTGAGCACGGCATCGGCGCCGGCCTGAAGAAAGGCCTTTCGCACCAGCGGACCCCAACCGGATGAGACCCCGATGACTTTGACGGAGGGCCAGTTCCGCTTGATGTAATCCGTGGCCGCAATGCCGTCGAGTTTCGGCAAATTCAGGTCCATAAGAACCAGATCGGGGCGGCGTTCCTTCACAACGGCGATGGCCTCCATCCCGTCTACCGCCTCACCAAGCACCTCCAGCCGCGGATCGGCATCGAGCACACGGCGCAGCTCTTGGCGTGCCTCCGGGTGGTCGTCCACCACCAGTGTGCGGATCTTTGACGATCGAGACCATTGTCTGTCCAAGGCCGGCGACGTTGCAGACTTCATGATCATGTGCTCTCCTCTTCTGCGCGAATGATAATGATTGTCTCCCTCGGGGAAGCAGGAAAGGGAGGGTGGCGCGAGGGGAGTATAAAGGGAAATTCCAGACGGAGAACTGGGCGTCTCCCTAGTCCAAGACCGGATGCCGGGCCGGGATCTCAGGCGGTGAGGCGCCCGAGCCGATGAACAGAGCAACGAGCCACCGTGCGGCTCAGCGTTGGCTGATGTCTGGACTCAGGTGCGGCTTCACGTCGATGATAGGCGTCCCATCCACCGCGTCAAGATGACGCACGCGCACTCTTCGGCCGTCCACGGCGGTGATCACGACAGAGTGCAAGCCGATAGGATTCGGACGGTGAGGAGAACGCGTGCTGAAGACACCCTCCTGGGGTCTGGAAGGGTCCCCGCGGGGGTGTACGCTCAACACGTCCCGGCGAGCGCGATCAAGCCACGTGACGAGAATGATCTCATCGCCGGGCTGGAAATTTCGAAGGCCTTCCATCATCTCCGGCTCAAACACCAACCACGCCTCGGGTGCGCCTTCGTCGGCTTGCCGGGGGGCCGATTCCAAATCCTTAAGCGGAGACTCAACCCATCCGATGACGGTCACTTCAAAGCCCATCATGTTTCCGCACTCGCGCCGCTCAGTCTATAGAGGATGTCAGAGGACGTTCCGGGGCGGTTCTGTAACTGCCAAAGCAAGGACACAGAAAAGTTCATTGATATGCTCAATGGCCGATTGGTAAGGGGAAAGCCCATCTTGCCAGCGGTTTGTTGATCGGTATAATACGCGAACCTTTTGGCACGCCAAAACCCTAGTTTGGAGGGTCCAATGCCCTTGACTGCCGCTGCTTTTTGGATGGTCTTCCTCGCGAGCCTCCTCTTCTCTTCACCAAGCCATGCCGACTTGCTCGAGATGACCGAACTGATCGCTCACCCTGCGCTCTATGACCGCAAGGAGGTCGTCGTCATGGGAAAGGCGAGCAACGTGCGTCTAGTGACGGACCGGCAGGGCAAATCGGCTTACCAGTTCCTGCTCGAAGACGGTGCCGGGACGTTGAAAGTCACCAGCCGCAAGGAAGTTCAAGAAGGTGATCAGATCATCGTGGAAGGCACGTTCAGCCGCCGTCGCCAAGCCGGCCGGCTCACGGTCTACAACGAGGTCAACGCCACTTCCGTGCGACCGCTCAACGAATTCAATCCAGACCTGGTGGGATAACGCGGAAGAAGGGCGGTCGGAGGACCTCATTTCAACTGCCCTTCTTCATAGTTCACCACATCCGGCAAGACCTTCACCTGCGTGGACAGCTTATACTCGTGTCCCGTGGAGGATTTCAGCACCACTTCTCCCATGAAGGCACGATAGCCGCTTGCCGGTGTCTCGATCTCCGCGGAGGCGTGGCTGCTGCCGGGTTTGACGTCCAAAGTTTGCGGTTTCCACTCTGCCTTGCGGAAGTCTCGCGTCGGTGATACCGCCGTCCACAAATGAATGGCCTTGGCCTGGCGGTTCACTCTTACTCGCATCTCGCCATCCTCCGTCATCTGCCATTCCATCTGGGGAAGCGCTTCCTTATCCGCGATCATCTGAAAGAAAGCGGCCAGCGTCTCGGACGCCTCTTTCCCGAGCGCGTGGCCGCCATTCGGGGTTTGAAATACCAATTTGGGCTC
>JBDZUK010000055.1:0-10065 GCA_040255165.1 Nitrospiraceae bacterium
GGGCAAGCGCCGGACACGTTACACGTCGCCTTCGTGATCGGTGGCCTCACGGCCATCATCGGGGCCACCATCATGCTCACGCAGCCGGACATCAAGAAGATGTTGGGCTTCTCGACGATGGGGCAAATGGGTTACATGATCATGGAATGCGGCTTGGGAGCTTTCGCGTTGGCGATCTTTCACCTGATCGCGCACGGTATCTTTAAGGCCACCCTGTTTCTCCATGCCGGGAATATCGTGCACCAGGCCCGCCGTGAACCGAAGTTCCCACCGGGTTATGAGCGAGAAGACGTCGATTCACACCCTCATCTGCCTTGGGTGACCGGAGTGACCGTGACCTTGGTGTTGCCGCTGGCCATTCTGCTCGCGGCCCATGGTCTCCTTCGCATCCCGCTCCAGAGCCAGCAGGGAGCGATCGTGTTCCTGTTCTTCGCCTGGGTGACGTCCTCGCAGGCTATCTTAAGCCTGTACCGACTCAGAGCGGTGGGGTCATGGAAGGTCGCCGGGCTGATGGTGATCGCGATCGCGCTGGTGGTCGCGACGTATCTCTGGGCCGCGGAGGCGTTCACCCATTTTCTGTACCCGTCGCCGGGGGAAGCCGCCCGGTATTTTGAGGTGGCGGCGTTTCCGCTCTGGCTGTTCGACCTCTTTGTCATGACCGTCACGCTGTGCGTCGTGATGGGGTGGGTGGTGGTCTATACCAATATCAAGGGGCAGCGCAGTCTCATGCCGGGATGGGTCATGATGTTGATGCCTCGATTGTACGTCTGGTTCTGGAATCGTCTGTTCATCGACGCCTTCTACGAGAAAATCGTGCAGGCGATGTCTCGCTGGGCCTTTCGGGTGAACGCGAAGCTCCCCGAATGGCTGCCCTAGGAGGACGTTGTGCAAAGCACGGTCGTAGCGCTGGATGTTTCGGTCGGGGCGATCATCGTGCTGCTCGTCGTTGCGGCGGGCGCGGCCCTCATGGGGCAAGGGCTCAAGAAGGACCAGACACCCGGAGCGATCTTGACACTGCTCATGCTCGGCCTGAGCCTGGGTGTCGTCGTCAGTGGCGGCTCACTGCGCGTGGTCTTCCTGGCCATGGTGTTGGGCATCACCGGCTTGATGCTCGCGAAGAGCGCAGGGTCGTGTCTTTTTGTTCGTGGATCGCTGGGCGTGGGCGGCGTGGGTATGGCATGCCTGATCGCGTCTCTCCTAGCCCCACCACCGGCCGCCACCGTGCTGCAGGTCATCGGGTATGCGACCTTCCTTCCGGTGTTTCCGTTTCACGGGCTGTTTGTCGGCGCGGTCGCACACCTGCCGACGAGCGTAGCGGCGTTTGCAGGGTTCGCCCTCCCGTTCTTGGGGTTTATCGAACTTGGTTCCATCGGCTCGGCGCTGCCGGCGTGGATGCAGACGGGCCTCTTCGTGCCGGCTCTTCTCGGCGCCCTCTATGGATTGATAAAGGTGCTCGCGGGGCATCATGTAGGCGAGCAGGCAGCCTACCTTGGAGTGAGCTTGCTCGCCGTTCCGTGGTGGCATCTGTCCGTCACGGGCAATGCCGCCCCGGCGGCTCTGTATGTGACCGCGACCGCCCTCGCGCTGCTCGGGCTTCGGCTGGCCGCCGGGTTCCTTTTGACACGGTTCGGCCATCTGGACAGCGACAAGATACACGGTCTCGCCCGGCCTATGCCACGGTTCGCCACACTGGTGACTTTATTAATGATGGCGTTCATGGGGCTTCCGCTGTTCGGGGTGTTTTCCGGATTCATGGCCCTGCTGTTGGGACCTTCGTCTATCGGGGCGGCGGGCCTCGCCGGCGTGGTGGTCCTCTGGTTCCTGGCGTCGTGGCTCATGGCAAGCCTCCTGCAACGACTTCTCTTTGGTCCACCCCGGACGGACGCGCTGTATCGCGACCTCACCTGGCCTGAAGTGTGTTCACTGGCGGCCGTCCTCGTTGTTCTCGCGGCGGGTGCCATCATGCCGGCCGACGGATTCCAGATCGGCCATGGGCCGGAGGTATCCCGGCTTTCGCGGAGGTGATCCGTTGCAGGCGATCCGGTCCGTCACCTATACAGAGTCGCGCCGCGCCGAGCTGCGCGCTCTCGTCAAACTGACCGACGACATCATTCCCCCGCTGTGGCCGCTCCGCACGGCCATCTCCATCGATCCGCTCGTGGGTCTGGAAGAGTTGGAGTTCCACGACGCGATTCAGCGCGCCCAGGCCTGGTGGGACGGGCGCGGATACCTGCCGAACGAACGCTACCGCGCGTATGACCGAGAGGGCCGCATCACACGGCAACAGATCGATGCGGAGCTGATACGGCTCCTGTGCGTCTCGACCGCCTTGGAAGGGTGGGGTACAATGCCTCCTGCGTCAGACAAGGCTCCGGCGTGCGTCGTCACGTGATGGCGGGCTTGGCTCCAGACATGAGCACCTATACCGAAGCCGAACGGCTGGAATTGCGGGCGCATGTGCGGGTGGCCGGTGAGATCACCGGCTCTTACTGGCCCATGCGGACGTTCATACATCACAATCCCCTGCACGGGCTCGAACCGCTGCCGTTCCACGACGCCGTCCAGCGAGCCAACCAATTCCTGCGAGGGCGGGGCTATCTCGCGAACGAAACCTATCGCGCGTACTTCCGCCAGGGAACCATCTCGCCGCGGCATGTCGAGGCGGTCCTGCGCCCGCTGGCGCAGGACGGCTCAGTGACCTGGGGAGCGAAGAAGATCAGCCACGTGGATGTGCTGCGGGCGCACTTCCTCCACGGTCTCGGCCTGCCGGCGCAGGAATGTCCCGAGACCTTGTTGGCCCAGTCTTCCGAACCAGAGCGGGTGCTGATCACCATATTGGCGGCGGCCCTTCGCGACGCCATCCGGCACACGTCCGCGGAAGCCGGCGCGCGAGCCCGGGTGGATGAAGAGCTCGCCGGGTTGGGCCGCATCACCACCCTGGCAGGGTGGTGCGATCAGACGCTGGGCACGCAACTCACCGACCTGATCAATGGCGAGCTGAGCAAGTGGTGCGCCGCCTTTCTGGACGAGGGACAGGCGGCCTGGCCCATGCCGCATCGGGACGCCACATTCTACGGAACGTGGAAGACTCTGGCGCAAATGGAGCCGAACGGATTTCGATGGGGCATCTCCGATTGGAAACGGAAAGTCGCCGCGCTCCCCGAGCGTCCAGAAGACGCGCTCCTGGAGAGCCTCCGGCTGCTGGGCATTCCGCGCGAGATCTGGCAGGACTATTTCGCGCTGCATCTGGGCGCGCTGGTCGGGTGGAGCGGCTTCATCCGGTGGCGTTCGGAGCAGCAGGGATATGCCTGGCAAGAGGCCTACCCGGTGAGTCTCGTGAAGTATTTGGCGATCCGGCTGTTCTACGAGCGTGAGCTGGTCGTCCTGCAGTGCCGCCGGGCCCTTGGCATCGACGGCGCCTTCCCGGCGATACGCGACTACATGCACTGGCACCCGCTGGCCTATGTGCTCCGGCGAGAGCGGGTCGTAGGGCGCCTTCCCGATCCGTACGCGCGCGACGTGGCCCGCCTGGCTCTGACACCCGGAGCTTCCGCCGATGAGTGGGACACACTGGCGCAACGGTATCTGCGCGAGACGGCCGATACCGCACGGCAGGCTGCCGGCGTGTTGGCCGCCTGGCAACTGGTCCGGTTGGCCCATGCGCTGGAGATCGATCCCGCTGCTCTTCGCACGGTGCCGCCGACCGAACTGTGTCGAGTCCTCGAGTGGCTCCGGATGTTTCCGGAAGCGCAACATGGGCTGTACTGGCTTCGGGCCTCGGAAGCCACTTGGCAGGATCGTGTCGTCGGACAACTCCTGCCGAACGTACGCAACGGGGCCGCCCTCGCCGGTCCCCGGACATCGGACGACGCTTCTCAAGAACCCTCAACCCCGCGTCCCCAAGCCCAGGCCGTCTTTTGCATCGACGTGCGCTCCGAGGTGTTTCGCCGCCACTTGGAGACGATCGGGAATTACGAGACCTTCGGGTTCGCTGGGTTTTTTATCTGCTTTGTTCGGTATCGGTCCTTCGGCGCGCAGCATGACACGGACCAGTATCCGGTCATCATGAAGGCCAGGAACCTGATCAGGGAGATTCCCCGTTCGTATCAGGAGCGCGCGCTTGACCGCCATCGCGTCGGCACGCGGATCATCCGCGGGTTGCACGCCCTGCTCCATGATCTCAAGGAGCATGTAATCACGCCGTACGTCATGGTGGAATCGCTCGGATGGTTCTACGCCGTGCCCTTCTTCGGCAAGACGGTGGCGCCTCTCTGGTTTCAGAGGGGCGCGGATTGGCTCAGGCGTCTGGTGGCTCCGCCGGTGTCGACGACCTTGACCGTGGACAAACTGACCAAGGAGGAGGCCGAGGAAATGGTGGCCGGCGAGCAGCGTGCGGCGATTCGGCACGCGCTCCGCAGCCGGCTGGAGCTTCCGGTCGGTTCGATCACGGCCGAGCTCGTGGAAGCGTTACGGCTCCGGGCGTTGAATGGAGATGGAGCGACCGAGCCGGCGATCGGCGCGCCCCTTCGCGTCCCGGGGCTCTCCGCCGAAGAGGAGGAAGCATTCGTGCTCGATCTGCGGCGCGTCCACCGTGTCGATCGCCGCTGGGCGGCGGCCGAAAAGGAGCGCATCACGCGGACCGGGTTCACCCTTGATGAACAAGTCTTCACGGTGGAAACGGCGCTTCGCATGATGGGGCTTACGACCGGGTTTTCCCGGTTCGTGGTGCTCTTCGGCCACGGCAGCACCTCGGACAACAACCCGTATGAGTCCGCGCTCGACTGCGGGGCTTGCGGGGGCAATCAGGGCGCGCCCAACGCCCGCCTGCTGGCGGCCATGGCGAATAGACCGAGGGTCCGCGAGCGGTTGGCCAAGAACGGGATCGCGATTCCGCCGGACACGCAGTTCGTGGCCGCGCAGATTGATACGACCACCGATGAGGTGGAATTCTTCGACCTTGAAGACGTGCCGCCGACCCACCGGAAGGATCTCACCCGTGTCGTCGCGGATCTGCAGGAAGCCGGCAGGCTTACCAGCTTGGAACGCTGCCGTCGCTTCCCCGACGCGAGCGCGACTCTGTGCGAGCAGCGCGCGGTCCGTGCCGTCCGGCGGCGCAGCGCGGACTGGAGCCAGGTGCGCCCGGAATGGGGGCTGTCGCGCAACGCCGCGTTCATCATCGCGCGGCGGGCGCTGACGCAAGGACTGGATCTGGAAGGGCGCGTGTTCCTGCACTCGTACGATTATCTCGAAGACCCGGCCGGCAAGCTGTTGGAAGTCCTGCTCACCGCGCCGCAGGTCGTCACGCAATGGATCAACATGGAACATTATTTCTCGACGGTCGACAACGACGTCTACGGCGCCGGCAGCAAGGTCTATCACAACGTGGTCGGCCGGGTGGGCGTCATGTTCGGCACGCAGAGCGATCTCCGGATCGGCCTGCCGTGGCAGACTGTGATGGACGGGGAACAGCCCTATCATGAGCCGATGCGACTGCTCACGATCGTCGAAGCGCCGCGGGCGCGCGTCGAGGGACTCATCCAGCGCCATGATGTCCTCAAACGCTTTTACCACCATGAGTGGGTGCACCTCATGGTGCTGGAGCGGGAGGAGCGAAGGTTGTATCGCTATCGCCCGGCAGGGGAATGGCAGGACATCGACACGGACGGGGCGTTGGTCAACTGATTGCAAGGAGCGTCATCATGGCTGGCTTGACATTGCATCCGATGAAGGAGGTCCGCATTATCGTCGAAGGCGACAATCGGCCGTTCGTGACCGATTTGTTGGAGAAAGTGAGCGCGACCGGGTACACGATTCTCGGCAACGTCTCGGGCAAGGGCCATCATGGATTTCACGAGGCGCATTACATGTTCAACGACACCGAGAGCCTGGTCATGATCATGACCGTGGTGCCTGAGGAGAAAGTGGAGCCGATTCTTGCCGGACTGCGGCCGCTTTTTGATCGGCACTCGGGCGTGATGTTCGTCTCCGACGTGGCGGTCAGCCGCCGGGAGCGGTTTTAATCGCGCGCGGGCTCCTCGGTCTAGGTCGTACGCTTCGTGCGCGTCCCCCGACAAGGAGAAGTCGAGATACGGAGTCTCCCATGTCACATCCCGCGAACAACATAAAGGAGTCATGAGCAAGACGCTGTCCCCCGCACCGGCGATTGAACGTCCGTCGCTTCAAGAGACCTTCGTATCCTATCTCGCCGTCTGGGTCGGCCAGAGCTTGCGGGGCGGCGTCGGCGTGGTGATGACCGGCGCGCTGGTCTTCGAAGATCAGCGATGGCGAGACCTGGTGGGTGAGGAGCCGGGAGGCAGCCGGCAGGCGGGCGATGCGGGAGAGGCTGAGGAGCTCCCACTCGGCACGCGCGCGGGTCTCCTCCGCGAAGCGTTGCAGATCGCCGCGGAGCCGGTCGGAACGAGGCGCACTTGTCGATACCGAAGCCGAGGGACCGATCAACTTCGGCGGCTCATCGAAGCCACCTTCACGGTCGTGCCGCTGCCGGAGGGGAACGCGGTCTTGATCGTGCTCGAGGACATCACGGAGCGGATGCGCCTGGCTGGGGAGGCCGCCATGGTCGGCCGCTTTCAATCGGTGTTGGCCAGAATCGGCACGCTGGCCGTGAGCGGGACGCCCGTCCAGGAGATCATGCATGAGGCGGTCCAGCTGACCGCTGAGGCGTTGAACGTCGAGCTGATCAAAATTCTGATTCCGCGCGAATCGGATGAGCATCTCTACCTGATTGCCGGCGTTGGCTGGCGGGAGGGGCTGATCGGCAGCCTCACCGTCGAAGGCGGTACACATTCGCAGGCGGGGTTTGCGATCCGCGGGCGTCAGCCCGTCGTGGTGCGCGATCTCCGAGCGGAAACCCGGTTTACACCCTCCACGCTCCTCGCCGAGCACGGCGGGGTGGCGGGCATGAGCGTGCCCATGATGGTGCAGGACCGGGTGTACGGAGTCATGGGGGCGCATTGCAAATCCGTGCGGGAGTTCTCGGCGAAGGAGTTGGAGTTTCTCTCCTCGGTCGCCAATACGATCGCCACCGTCCTCGAGCGCTGGCGGCGGGAGGAGACCCAACTCCAGCTCTATCATCGGTTGTTCGAACTGGTCCAGGATGGCGTCATGCTGACGGATACGCAGGGCCGTCTGCTGGAGTGGAACCCGGCGATGGAGCGTTTGACTGGCTGGACGCGGGATGACGTCCTGGGCCGGACGCCGGCGTTCTTGCAATCCGGGAAGCATCCGCCGGAATTCTTCGACCGCATGTGGCGGACGATCCGATCCGGATCGGCGTTTGTCGATCGGGTGGTCAACTGCCGCAAGGATGGCTCGGAGTTTTTGGCCTGGGAAAGCGTCAGCCCGGTCAAAGACCCAGACGGAACGATCCGGTACTTTCTGGCCATCCTGACCGATCTCACCGAGCGTGAACGGATGTTGGAAGCGCTCAGGCACACTGAGCAAGTGAAGCTGGTGGGACAGTTGGCGGGCGGCATCCTCCATGAGATTCGGAATCCGCTGATCGGGATCGGCAGCCTCGCGACGCACGTGGCGGAGCAGACGTCGCTTTCGGAATCCGTGCGCGGCCGGTGCCGATTGATCGCGGAGGAGGCGAGCCGGATCGATGCCATTCTCCAATCGCATCTGGGCCAGTTGCCGAAGCGGTCGTTCGAGTTTCGTCCGTGCGATCTGCCCGCGCTGCTCGAGGACACGAGAGCCTTGTTGCAGAACAAGCTGGAGGCCACGCGGGTCGCGGTCGTCACCGACCTGAGCCCTGCAGTTCCGCTGGTTGAAGCCTCCCGCGGCCATCTGCAGCAAGTCTGGCTGAACGTCATGATGAATGCGATGGAGGTGATGCCGCAGGGCGGGCAACTGACGGTGCGGGTGCACCGGGCCACTTTGCGAGGAGAACCCGGCGTCATGATCGGGTTCGAAGATACTGGCCCCGGCATCGCCCCCGAAGATCTCGCGCACATTCATGAGCCGTTTTTTACGAGCGGCAAGGCAAAAGGGGTGGGGCTGGGGTTGACCATCAGCCGGGATATCATCGACCGGCATGGGGGGCAGTTCGTGATCAAGAGTCCGCCCGGGCACGGCGCGATCGTGGAAATCTGGCTGCCGGTGCGACAGAAGGAGTGAGATGGCCTGGAGGGTCTTGCTGGTCGAGGATGAGCGGTCGGTCCGGGAGGCCTTTGCGCTCCGCCTCAGCGATGCCGGGTATCTCGTGCAGACCGCGGGATCCGGCGAGGAGGCTTTGGCCTCGCTCCACGAGACGATGCCGGACGTGGTCGTCCTCGATCTCGTGATGCCGCAGATGTCCGGCATCGAGGTGCTGGCTCGTGTCCGGCAGGTCGACCCGGACATACCGGTCATTATGCTGACGGCGCGCGGGACGGTGAAGGACGCGGTCGAGGCGATGCGATTGGGCGCGTTCGATTTCATCGCCAAGTCGATCGATCTGGACGATTTGTTGCTCGCGCTCCGGCGGGCGACGGAGATGCTGGCGCTCGGCCGGCGCGTCAAGCTGCAGAGCGGCCAGGAGGCCGAGCGCTACGCGCTCGATTCCGTTATTGCGCGGAGCCCCGCCATGCAGGCGCTGATCCAGCAAGTGCGGGAGGTGGCCCGGAACGACCGCGTGACGGTGCTCCTGCAAGGAGAGACCGGCACCGGCAAACAGTTCATGGGACGGGTAGTCCATTACAATAGTCCGCGCGCGGCGAGTCCGTTTATCGAGGTGGATTGCCCGGCCATTCCACGCGAGCTGTTTGAGAGCGAACTGTTCGGGCATGAGAAGGGTTCTTTCACGGGCGCCGCGGGACGGAAATGCGGATTGATTGAGCTGGCCGAAGGAGGGACCGTCCTGTTCGACGAGATCGGCGACCTCCCGCTCGCGTTGCAGACCAAGCTGTTGCGCGTCATCGAGGAGCGGACGTTGCGTCGCGTCGGAAGCACCGCCACCATGCCGGTGGATGCGCGTTTCATGGCGGCGACCAATCGCGACTTGAAGGACGCGGTGGCCAAGGGCGAGTTTCGCGAGGACTTGTATTTCCGGCTCAACGTGGTGACGTTGACGATGCCCCCGTTGCGCGACCGACCGGAGGACGTCATCCCGCTCGCCGAACAGTTTGTGCTGCGTTCGGCTCTCGCACTCAAGAAACCCGTGCGGACGCTCGGCGAATCGGCGCGTCGGCTCCTCGAGCAGTATCGCTTTCCTGGGAATGTGCGCGAATTGAGCAACCTGATCGAACGCGCCGTGATGTTCTGCGGTGGGACGGCGTTGGAGGCCTCGCACTTCCCTTCAGATCTCAAGGATGCCGGGCGACCCACAGGCGCGCTCGCGACAGCTGCTCCGGCGGCAGAGGGTCAATGCGCCGATCCGATGACGGTCAACCTGTCGTTTCGTCTCGGGGAGCGGTCCTTGTTCGATGTGGAGGCTGACCTGATCGAGCAGGCGCTGGAACGAACCGGGGGCAACAAGACACTCGCGGCCAAGCATCTCGGGATCAACCGTTGGAGGCTGGACCGGCGGCGCAAGGAGATGGGGGCCGGTTGACGATTCGTCTTGCCCGGCAGCAGGGAAGCCGGTATCAAAGGTCAGGTTTCCGGTGTATCGGTAACGCGACGACGGAAGCTGTGGAGGTGGCCGTCCCGGACGTGTTTGCAACGTGACGGAGCCGCGCATCTCGAGAGTGACATGCGCGGGCACGTCAATCCCACCGGATGGCGGGGATCGGCCGACCGCCCAGGTTTTGCCGCCCAGGTTTCGGTACCGTCTGGCCCTGAGCGGCTGCCCGTCCTGTCAATGCCGGGCTTCGATATTGTAGAGCGCCTCCGGAGGACCGCCCTGCGCCGAGTGCGGGGTGCCGACGCGCCGGGTCCGGACGGATATCTTCGGCTGTGCCAGCTGCGGTTTCCGCGAAGAACGTCTACCGCCCACCGGCACGGCATCACCCGCCGAATCCCGCTTCTGTAATCCCTGACCAGGGATATTCTCAGACTTCGTCATTCTTTCGAAGGCGTTCAGGCATCGCGTGAGGCTCGGAGAGACGTTGCGGGAGTGAAGGATCT
>JBDZUK010000055.1:10165-20698 GCA_040255165.1 Nitrospiraceae bacterium
TCCCGCCATCAATCGCTTTGGACTCCGATACCAGGAATTAACTTTGCACCGATCCTCGCACGGTCATGGCGTCTGGACCATGCATGAAGGACGGAGAAGAAGTCGGCCACGCCATGTTTTCCATGTACCGGATCATCTTCATACTCTGGATTCTGCTGACCTGCTGGATCCCCTTCAGCGCCTCCGCCGGCTCGCTTCGCGGCGTCCAGTCCGAAACGTCTCCGGTGAAGCCGACCACTGACTCTGCGTATGCCGAGTCCGTGATTCTGTTTGTACTGGAAGGGATCGGGCAAGGGTCTCTTCGGGCCGGGCCGATGCCCGCGCTCAACCGACTGGTCAAGGTAGGCGCGGCGACGTGGTCGGCTCAAACCGTCGCGTCTCCTCTCCGGCTGCCGGCCATGGCCAGCCTGCTCACCGGGCTGCCGGTCGACAAGCACGGCATCACATGGGATGCCTTCGAGTTCAGCCGCGGATATCCTCGACCTCCCACGTTGTTCGATTACCTCGACCTGAGCGGCGGGCGGGACAGCGCCATCTTCTTCATGGACGAATCGCTCTACCAGCTCGCGAAGCCGGAACCTTATACGGATTATCAGCTGTGCGGAGCTCTGAGGCCGGAATGCAGCCCGGAGCGGCTCGTGTCCTATATCAAGCAATACCTGCGCAAAGCGTCGAGCGGTCACGGCTATGGCCATGCCGTTCCGGCGATGCCGCACCTCCTTGTCGTGCATTTGCCGGATGCCGGGCGCGCCGGCGCCGCCCACGGGTGGACCTCAAAGGAATATCGCGAGGCGCTGCAATCGGTGGATCATGCCATGGGGGCCGTGCTGGATCTCTTCAAAGAACATGGGCTGCTCGCGCGCACGGCGGTGTTCGTCACCGCCTTGAGCGGAACCGGCACGGCAATCCCGGCCGCGGCCAATGGGCAACCCACGACGGGCTTATCGCTCGTCCCATGGATTGCGTCGGGGGCCGGAATCAAGTCCGGTCACATCATCCGTCAGCCGGTCTCCATTCTCGACACCGGCGCGACGGTGATGCGGACACTCGGACTGGAGACCCACACGGAATGGGATAGTCGGGTGATCGAAGAAGTGTTCCGGAACACCGGCGCTGTTGGCGCCGTTTCGGCGAAGGGGCGGTGATCGCTCATGGTCTCTGACAACAATAGGAACAATTCCAGAACGCGGATCACTCCTTACATCCGGCGCGTGATGCTCGCGTCCGGCTGTGTCGCGTTAAGTGCATTGATCGGGTTCGTGGCCGTCCTCGAGTCGCGTGAAACGGCGGCGGCACCCTATCCCATCACCATTGATGCCACCTCGATCGTGTCACAGAGCTGGTGGACCGTGCCGGGTATCACACCATCGATTTGGACGTCCGATCCGGAAACTTCCGATGCCTATCGGACCTCGGAGCCTCGCGTGCTGCAGTTGCCGCCGGGCCGGTACAAATTCATCAGCTTCACCTTCGACTTTCCGTTCGAGGTGACCCAACAGGGCTTGGTGGATTTTTCACCCTCGCTCGATCAGTGCGTGGGAGGGCGGGGCACGCAGACGTTGGTGGTGCGATGCAAACGGACCTACCCGCATGGGGGACAGCCGGACTATTCGACCACGCCGTGAGAGTAGAGGAGTTATGAGACCGCACTATCGCCCCTCGAAATGGCTGCTGGTGCTGCTGGTGACCGCTTGGGCCGCGCTGATGGTCTTCAATGAAGCGCTGGCCGCAGGAAGGAAACAGGGACATTCCCGCGAGAGCGAGGCCGGTCGTCTCGTCGTGCGGTATGCCGGGGCATTGGCCCAAGGTCGGGTGAGTGAGTGGGCGTCGCTCGATCTCGCGTGTTTGACGATGCGGCGCCACCGAACGGTGTCGGAGCAGGCCGACAAGGCTTGTTGGGAGGAGACGCTGAAGACCCATCGTGCCTTGGTCCATGACCAGCCGGAAACCGGAATCTTCGGCGCGCTCGGGCGCGGGGTCGGTCTGGGGTTGCTATCCGAGACGCATCGCCACGCGGATTATTGGAGAGAGTATGTGCCGGCGGTGTTCGTCTCTCCGGCGGTGATCGGATCCGAGGCGGGGCCACCCCCGGGCCTCGATGTCCTCAACGTCTGGCCGGTCAGGCAGTTCGCGTTGATCAACCTTGCGGGGCCGGAGCCCGTCGGAGTGTCCGGGCAGACGGTCGAAATTCTCGTGTCGTACCGGGATCCGCTCACGGCCCCTTTGGCGCTGCGGCCGGGGGAGGTCTGGTGGGCCAGCGGCGCGCTGCGCCGATACGGCCCCGTCAAAGAAGTCACGATTCGCTTTGTCGTGGTTTCCGGATTGCGAAAGTTGGGATACCCGGTGGATCGAGCGGTTCTGAACGAGGCCTTGCCGGCCGCGCCGGTCATTGCCGGCATGCAGTACGGCCCCCTTCCGCAACGGGGTGACGCAACAGGATCTGCCGCCGAGGATTTGAAAGCGCGAATCGGCGCCGGAGGCTTGGTCTTAGGGTCTGCCCGCTGGTGGGAGCGGAAGGATGCCGATCAGCTTTTTTCCGCCGCGCTCACACGGGCCGAACAGATGCCACGCTCTCCCGAGCGGACGCGGCTGCTGACTCGGTTGACGCTGATCGATCCGGCCGATCCCGGGCTCCATGCCGTTCTCGCCGACGATCGCCTCCAGGCGTTTTTGCGGGAAGGTCTGACCAAAAGCGGCATCTCAGGCCCGAATGAGGCGGTGACGCAGCGACTGGCGGAGCTGTACTGGAACCTGCAGGCACAGACCTGGCGGCAGGAGCTTACCGAGGTTGCCATGGGCCATTCCACGGCGGCCGAGGCGTTCTACCAGGCGATGGACTCGTTCGAACGTCTGGCGGCCGGGGGACAAGCGACACCCGAGCGGCTGCGGCAGCTCGGCGCGCTTTATCGATGGAACAACGACGCCACCTCCGCGCTCAATATCCATGAAGCACTCGTGAAGGACCCTGCGCTTGAAGAAGCGTTTCGTGGGCGAGTGTTGTCCGAGCTTGCGTGGGACCGGATCCAGTGGCTCTCCTGGGAGCGGCGGTATGGTCATCCCTGGCTCGATCAGGCCGGGCAGGAAGCGGAGGAAGCCTTGCGCCGGGTCGAGGCTCCTGCTGAGAAGGTCATTGCGGCCTACGCGCTGGTCCTGGTGGAAACGCTCCGTGTGCCGCGCAATCCGGCGCGGTTGGAAGAACAGGTGAAGGCCGTCAAGGCGTGGCACGACCGCCTCTCTGGCGCCGTCGGCGTATGGCCAGTTTTGGTGGGTAACGATCTTGTGAAAGCCCTCGTGCCGGACGGCGCACGGGTGACGTTGCCCGCGCCGGTGCGCGCGCCGGATGTGCTCGATGTCGAACTCCACGCCAAGCCGCCAAGACAGGATATCGTGTGGCAGTGGAATTTCGATCAGGACGTTCCGGGAGCTTTGCCTGCGGGGTTCGTCACCATGAGCACCCCCGGTACCGAATCTCCGTCCTGGCGTGTCGTCGCAGATACCCAGGCACCCACGCCGGAGCATCTGATTATCCAGGATCGCCCCTGCGCGACGGGACCGGGTGAGTGCGCCCACCTCCTGCTGGCCGAGCGTATCCGCACGACCTATCCGGATGTGACGGTCCAGGTACAGGACCTGTCGCCGGAGGACGGGGGAGAGGCCGGAATCGCCCTGGCGGTGCGGGATAGCGGCAGCTTCTATGCGGTTACGCTCAACTCCTCGACCGGCAAACTGACTACCCGACGAGTGGTCAACGGCCGAGCAACCGTCTTGGGGGAAGCGACCGTCAAGTTGGCCCACCGTCCCTGGCACACCTTGCGTGTGCAGCGGATCAATTCCATTCACCTAGACCGAGGACGACTGAGCGTGTTCGCTGACGGCGCACAGGTGGCCGCCGTCGCCGACGCGTTCGTGCCGCATGAAGGACTTGTGGGGCTGGTCACCTTTGGGCGGACCGCAGCGAAGTTTGATGGGCTGCACGTGCTGGATCTCGTGTCGAACCGACCACTGTCTCAGCCGGCGGCCTATTGATGGGCGGCAACGAGGCTGAGAGCCGATAGGTACGCAGGCACCAAGCTGACGGCAAGAAGAGTTGAGGTGGCAGGCGACAACAGTGTTGTCACCTTGTCGGGCCGTTCACTTGTCGTGTGAGACTTCGGCGTCGTCTGGTCCTGCGCGCACTCGCCGTTCTGCTTGTCCCTGTGTGGAGGAAGGGCCCCAATGGAGGGGCGTGTTATCAACCCTTGCTGCTTAAGGGAGGACCTATGGCGCAGCATGTGATCACCATGATCCCGGGAGAAGGCACCGGCCCCGAGATCTGCGAAGCGGTGCGGATGGTCATCGACGCGAGCGGCGTCGATATCAAATGGGAGTACGAAGACATCGGCCTCGACTGTCTGGAGAAATACGGGACGCTCCTGCCGGAAAAAACGATCCAGTCCATCGCCAAGAACAAGGTGGCCTTGAAGGGGCCCACGACGACCCCGATCGGCACGGGGCACAAGAGCGCCAACGTGACGCTCCGGAAAGTGTTCGACCTCTATGCGAACGTCCGCCCCGCCAGGCTGATTCCGGTTCTGAAGCGGCCGTGGGACAAAATCGACATCATTAATTTCCGTGAAAACACGGAGGACTCGTACGCAGCGATCGAGCACATGGTGTCCGACGAGGTCGCGCAATGCTTAAAAGTGATTACCTGGCCGGGGTCCTACCGGATCGCGGACTTCGCTTTCAAGTGGGCCAGGGCCAACGGGCGCAAGAAAGTGCAGTGCGTGCACAAGGCTAACATCATGAAGATGACGGACGGGCTTTTCCTCGAAGCCTTCCGGGCGGCGGCGAAGAACTATCCGGAGATGGAGATCGGCGACGTGATCGTGGACAACTGCTGCATGCAGTTGGTCAAGAACCCGGATCAATTCGACTGTCTGGTCCTGCCGAATCTCTACGGCGACATCCTGACGGACCTCTGCGCCGGATTGGTCGGCGGGTTGGGCTTCGCGCCGGGCGCCAACATCGGCGACAACTGTGCGATCTTCGAGGCCGTCCACGGCTCCGCCCCGAAGTACGCGGGGCTCAAGAAGGTCAACCCGTCCGCCGTGCTTATCTCGGGGATCATGATGCTGCGGTGGCTCGGCGAGAAAGCCGCCGCCGACCGGATCGAGAAGGCCATGTTCGCGGTGCTGGACGAGCGCAAACACGTCACCTACGACGTGGGCGGCACGGCGAAAACAGACGAGTATGCCCAGGCCATCGTCGACAAGATGCACGCGATGGCCTGATCACGGACGAACGTCTGAACAGAGAAAGGAGACCCTATGCCAACACTGACAGAGACGGCCAAAGCCACGAAGAAGCAGAGGGACATCAAGCTCGTCGGCGTCGACATGTACATCATTACGGAAGAGGGCATTCCCAAGTTCGACGACATCGGACCGTTCAAGTGCGAGTTCATCTCCAACCGCGGCACGAAAGTCTGGCCGGGGTTCGTGAGCCCCGACCTGCTGATGGTGAACTGGTATCGCTGCCGGTTCATGGCGACGCGGGATATCACCGATGCCGAGGTCAACGCGTTCCTGGCCGAGTTGACCAAGAAAGGCTGGTGGTGGTCCGCGGCCCAGAAACTGTGGAACTACGACGGCGAGGCGGGGTACAGCAAGGCCTATTGATGCCGTAAGGCGAGCAGCGCGGTGTGTGGGCGCGAGAAGCGCCCCGCACACCGCGCCCCGCACATCGGGCACCCGCCGCGGTGTCACGCAGGATCTGTCACCCAAGCCCGCGTCCATGCACGAGTATTCTGCTGAGACGAGGGAGCAGATCGCAAAGAACGCCTACGAACTCTATGAGCAACGGGGCGGCAAGACGGCAGGACCTGAATGATTGCTGCAGGCCGAAGAGATCATCATGAGTGCGCTCCATGAAACCGAAGAGTGAACCAGGGCCTCCCGCCGCGCCGTTCCGGTCGCTGGCCGACGTCCAGGCTCTGCTGGACAGCCGGACCAACTATGAGCTGGACCGGCAGGTCCCACCTGAGCGGATCTTCACGCTCGAGCGGATGGTCCGTTGCGTGGAGGCGCTCGGCAGGCCGGATCGGGCGTGTCGCACGATCCATGTGACGGGGACGAAAGGCAAAGGCAGCGTGAGCCGGATGCTCGCGGACTTGCTGCGAGCGACCGGCGCCCGCGTCGGGCTTTACACGAGCCCTCACGTTGAGCACCTGCGCGAGCGGATCGAGGTGGACGGGGCCCCGGTCAGCGAGCGGGCCCTCGTGGCGGCCTTCAACGAGGTGCGGCCGCACCTTCTGGGGGAAGGGCGAGCGCTCACCCACTTCGAGCTGCTGACCACCGCCGCCTTCTGTGTATTCCGAGCCGAACACCTCGACTGGGCCGTGATCGAAGTCGGCATCGGAGGCCGCCTCGATGCGACCAACGTGATCCTTCCCGAGGTCTGCGTCATCACCAACGTGGACTACGACCACATGGATCTGCTCGGGGACAGTCTCGAGGAGATTGCCTATGAAAAGGCCGGCATCATGAAGCCGGGGGTGCCCGTGGTGGTCGGCGCGATGGGAGACGGACCCCGTGCGGTGGTGTGTGGGCGCGCGGCAGAACTCCATGCGCCGGTGTTTCTGCTGGGACGGGATTATGACGCGCAGGCCTTCGTGCGTATGGGCTATCGAGGGATCTGCTCGCTTCGGGTGGAGCGGACGGTCTGGCGGAACCTGACATTGAACTGCCCGGCCGCCTTCATGGCGACGAACGCCGCGCATGCGCTGATGGCTTTCCAGACGTTGCGTCGCCGGAGACGGATTCCCGGGCTGACGGAGGATCTGGTCCGCCGGACGCTCGAAGCCACCACCCTTCCGGCCTGTTGCGAGGTGTTCCCGGGCCGGCCGACCGTCGTCATCGACGGATCGCACAACGCCATGGCGGCAGCCACCCTGTCGGCCGTCGTGCGGACCATGTTCAAGGGCCGCGACCGGGTGTTGGTGGCGGGGGTGCCGCGGGATAAGGAGGTGGGGAAGGTGATCGCCCACTTTGCCGATGGCGGCGTCCGGCGAGCCATCTTTACGCGCTACCCCGGGACCCGCGCGGCTGCGCCGGCGGAGATGGGCTTTCTCTGGCGTCGGCGTAGCGCGGCGCCCGCGGAGCTGATCGAAGAGCCGGAGCAGGCCTTCATGCGGGCTGTGCAGGCCGCGGGAAGCCAGGGCGCGGTGGTGGTGACCGGCTCGATCCACCTGGCCGGCTGCCTGCGGCCGATCGCTCGACTTCGCCAGAAGATGACCGCCCTTACCGAGGCGACGCTGAGGAAGTTCGCATGAAGGGCTCAGGCCAGATGGGCTCGGGCTCCACTGAATGTGGTGTTGTTGGATGCGGGCTCTGGAGGAAATCGAGTGCGCTGAGACGCTCGATGCCGTCCGGCAACGCATCCGTGGCCTGCCGGCCGTCGTCATGAGCGGGTGGCGATGGAATCTCTGGCCAAGCCGGTGGACGCCCGAACCCTGTCGGCGCTGCTGTGTGCTTGTGTGCCGCCGTCGGGATTTGCGGATCGCTGAGGCGGCGTGAAGCAAGGCATGGCTTGAAGTAGTCAGAAGGAGGGGATGAGATGCGTTGCCGTATACAAGAACAGGCGAGGGGATCGGTGAATTACTCGATTCGGCAGTGGATTTCGAAGATGTCGGGTACGGCGGTGCTTCTTGCCGGCCTGAGTCTGGCCATGGTTTCGCCGGAGGCGGGCGCGTCCGTTCCTCGGGCCGCTCTCCAGCCGGACCAGGCTCCGCCGGGGGCCACCGTCCTGCTCAGCGGGAAGGGCTTCGGGCGCTTCACATCGGTGTACAGCAACAAAGTGACGTTCAACGGCGTGCCGGCGCTGGTGCAGCGGTGGGAACCGGATTTGATCGAGGTGAAAGTGCCGTTCAAGGCGACGACCGGCCCCGTCGAAATCGTGGCTGGTAAGAAGAAGCTGCCGGCGGGACCTTTCACGGTCGTGCGACCGCAGATCGACGGGATCACTCCCCCCGAAGCGGAGCGGGGGACGCGGCTTCACATTACGGGCCGTCATTTCGGCCCGACCGCCGGATCGCGCGACCCCAATACCATGTTCGGGGTCAATGATGTGATGATCGGCGGCGTCGTGGCACGTCCGCGTCAATGGAAGGACGACCGAATTGAAGTCGAGATCCCTGCGAACGCCACCTCCGGGGATGTCGTCGTCCGCCTGGCCTCGTCCGATCCGTTGTCGGACGGATCCTGCTGTGCGCCGGTGGAATATGTCATGAGCAACGCCGTGCCCCTCTCGCTGATTCCGACGGTCCGCGTCGATCCGCTGAGCGGGCCGGTCGGGACGAAGGTCGTGCTGTTCGGGCAGGGATTCGGGGCGAGCAAAGGGGCTCATGACGCCGTCCTCATCGGCGGGCGGCCGACCCCGGTGGCGCAATGGAAAGACGACGTCATCGTGGTCCATGTGCCGCTCGGGGCGGAGTCCGGCCCGATGGTGCTGAAGAGCCACGGGCGGGAGCGGACGGTCGGCCACTTCACCGTGCACGTTCCCAAGGCCACGGCGATCACGCCGACCAGTGCGCCGATCGGCTCGTTGCTCCGCATCGGCGGCGAGCACTTCGGGTTCTATTCCGAAAGCGGGTCGACGCCCTATAACTTCATGGATTTCAACACGGGCGAGAACCGCGTCGAAATCGGCGGGGTGCCGGCGGTGATCTATCGCTGGCACGACGACCGGATCGACGTCTGGGTGCCGTTCAGCGCGAAGAGCGGTAAGGTCGTGGTGTATCGGAGCGCAGACAAGCCGAATCCGGACGGCTCGTGCTGCGCCGGGAAAGGCGTCGTGGCGACGGAAGCGGGCGAGTTTACCCTGGCGACCCCGGTCATCGAATCGTACGACCCCAAATCGGCCGGTTTGGACGAGATCGTCACGATCAAGGGTCGGGGATTCGGAACGTTCCTGAAGACGGCGGAGCACGCCGAGTTGGAGATCAATCAGAAAGCGTACAAACGCCGGCAGGATTTCGAAATCAACGATCCCGATGCCGGCTCGACCGTGCTCTCCAACGTCTCGCGCACGGAGGTCTTGTTCAACGGTGCGGCGGCGCTCGTGCAGTCGTGGTCCGACCACGAGATCGTCGTGAAAGTCCCGCGCCGGAATCTCTACGGCATCGGCAAGCGGGGCGAGTTTTATGACGACCTGGCGACGGGCCCGCTCGTCGTCCGGCGCGGCTCGTGGGACCTGCTCCCGGACGGCACCTGCTGCACGCCGAAGAAATGGCTCACGCTGGAGGCCGGGCAGTTTACCATCGAGGCGAAGGGGTTACCCGATCGAGACTATTGGGAGAACAACCGGCCTGATGCGAGCACGAATCAGTAGGAATCACAACGGTCTGCTTGAGAACATCGAAACGGAACCGGGCATGGCTGGCATCTGGTCACAGGCGGATGCAGATAGCTGCATCCGCTGCGGGGGTCTGACGGTCGTCGAAGATCTTTCTGGAGGGACGGCCGGGTCTCCGGGATGGGACCCTGATCGTGCGGCGGTGTGTGATCTGCGGCGATGTGGCGGACCCCCTGATTCTCGAACACCGTGCGCTTGCTGCGGGGAAGACAGCCGACGACAGGCTGGGACTCAATCTCGGAGATGTCGTGGATGACTCGCTTGAGCAGAAGGAAGAGTAACGAGGAACCAGGTCAACGACCACGGTGAGGAGGAGGCCATGCAGACCATCGAGAATCAGGACCATATGAAGACCGCCATCGCGCGCGAGGTCTCCCACTGCGAGTACGATGCCATGGGGAGCGGCTATACCGACGTCGAGGTCTCCGTGCTGCGGGATCTCGTCATTGTACGTTTTCTGGGAGGAGTTCCTACACCAGCGGAGAAGCGGTTTGCCGGAACGGAACAGGGACGCGCGCTCATGCGACAATTGCAGCATGCGCTGTTTGATCACTATCGAGAACGCCTGAAGGACACCGTCGCGACGCTGATCGCGTCAGAGGTCAAGGATGTCTATATGGATATCGGCGTGTGTTCCGGAGAGAAGGTGATCGTCTTCACGTTGGGGTCCAGACGATAACGAGTGCGGCGCGCCGTCAGTCCGGCCGCTGGGAGTCACGATCCGGGAAAATCGGCGCCGAGGAGACCGGTTTCAGCACCAGTTGGCGGTGGGCATGGGCGGCGACGAGAGGGTCGTGGGTGATGAGGACCACCGACCAGGGTTCCTCATCGGCGCACAGCCGGCGCAGAATGATGTCGCGAACGCCCTTCGAGAGAGGCGAATCCTTCACAACTGTTCCTGCCAGAAACAAGAGGTCTGATTTCGGCAGATATCAGATCCCCGAGGAGTCAGTCATCGAGAGTGGCTCGGTTTTGCCGTTTACAACAGGTCTGTCTTGGGCAACCGTTTGGACAACCACTTTATCGAAAGACCCTCAAAAGGCTAAAAAAACGACCCCGCGCGCATCGTCGCATCTGGCGCGGGAGTTCTAAGGGTTTTGAAGGGGGTTGTGGTGCCGAGGGACAGATGGCACGACGAGA
>JBDZUK010000135.1:0-3794 GCA_040255165.1 Nitrospiraceae bacterium
CGGCCGCTCCGTTGGACTAAAAATTTGGTAATGCTGGTCTTCCAGGAAATCGTGATCGGCGACGACTCGATATCCGGCGTGTTCCATCTCGTCACGGACTTGCTGCTTGGAAGTGCCGTGACCAAGCAGGCCGGAAAAGAATCCTTTCTTGTGGAAGTCGATGATCGCAACCCGACCCTCGGGCTTCAGATAACGGACCGCCGACCGAAAGTAACCGGCTCGATTTGTCATGTGATGGTAGGTATCGGCCAGAAAGACGAGGTCGACCGGCTCCGGCAGTCCGGCATCCTCCCGCGTCGCACGGAGGACTTCGACATTGGACATGTCGCGCGCCTTCACCTCGTCCTCTAACATTTGTAATGCCGTCTCGTTGATCTCAATGGCATAGACCTTCCCGGAAGGCCCGACGGCGCGAGCCAAGGGCCAAGTAAAATACCCGCCACCGGCGCCCAAATCTGCAACGCGGGCTCCCGGGGAAATCGCCAAGGCATCCACGACTGCCTTCGGTTGTTGCCAGGCATCCCGGGAGGCATCATTCATATGCCGGTAGGCAAGCCCGGCGCAACCGGCTGCGAACAGCACGAGCAGAAGGACCAAGAACCTCGTCCATGTCCGGTAAGGCACGCTACTCCCCCTGTCGACGTCCGTTTGCCACGTGGACCCCTTCTGCTAACAGCACCCAGATGCTGACGACAACTCGCCCAAGAATCAAGCGATTGCATCGGAAACTTCGTCTTGCCTCCGGACAGAATGTCTCGGCGGAACCCCTGATCTTAAGGAATGTGATCCGGCCTGTCCATTCATCGGCTGACTATCGCAGCCGGCTCAGCAGGTTCGGCTTTTGCACTTTAAACCATGAGAACGATGGCTCCGGCGCAACATATCGGCCAAACGGACATCGCGTGCGTGTGATGAAGTGTAAGCATCTCATGACCCGCCGTCCTTTGACGTGCAGCCCGGAGGCGAGTGCCCAGGCGGCGGCGTTGATTATGTCCGAAGAAGACGTCGGCATCGTACCAATCGTCGATCCCGAAACCGACCGGTTGGTCGGGGTAGTTACGGATCGCGATCTCTGTCTCGACGTGGTGGCTGCGGGAAAGCATCCGCACAACGTACGTTTGTCGGACGTGGTGCACGGTGAACCCGTCACGTGCCATGTCGACGACGAGGTCGCACTCTGTCTGTCGCGCATGAAGGAATGCCAGGTCCGACGCATTCCGATCGTGGACGACTCCGGAGCCTGCGTCGGGATTATCGCCCAAAAGGACGTCGCCCTTCGGCTTTCCGAGGCCGAAAGCGTTGCGAGCATTCTCCGGGACATATCGACATCCTCACGGCCAACACGGCCATGTGTCGACCAGGAGTAATTGAGACACGGAGGGAGGAGAATGAACCGAACAGTCTCCATAATCGGCGCGGCCGGCATCGGAGCGGGACTCATGTATCTGTTCGATCCGGACAGAGGAGTCCGCCGCCGAGCCGTGACCAAAGATAAGGCGATACATGCAGCGAACGCGACCGGTAAAGCCATTGCCACGGTGTGGCGGGACGCCGGGAATCGGGGAAGCGGAATCCTCGCAGAGCTCGGGAATCTGATCGGCAGCCAGCCACCGGACGATACCCAGCTGGCGGAGCGGGTTCGTGCCGAGTTGGGATTTTTGGTTGATCACCCCGGAGCCATCGAAGTCTCGGCCAAGGACGGGTGCGTCACCTTATATGGGCCGATTCACTCCGAAGAGATCAAGGGACTGCTGTCCCGCGTGTGGAAGGTCCGAGGGGTGAAAGCCATCGACAATCAGCTGGACCCACATGGAAATGCCGAGGCCATCCCCGCTCTCCAGGGCGGACCGCCGCGGTCGAGACAGGGGCGGCGCTTTGAATGGTTCCAGACAAACTGGTCCCCGACGGCTCGATTTCTAGCGGGGGCGACGGGGGTGACGCTGTTGCTGTACGGGCTGATGCGGCGAAACATCACCACGATCCTCGGCGGTCTGGGCGGCACGACGCTGCTCACCCGGGCTGCGACGAACCTGCCGATCAAGCGGCTCGTCGGAATCGGAGCCGGACATCGCGCCATCGATATTCGCAAAACGATGCGGATCGGCGCATCGCGGCCTCATGTCTTCGAGTTCTGGAGCCGGTACTATGATTTTCCCCGCTACACCGCGCACGTCCTGGATGTGCAGCCGTTGAACGAAGGCCGATCCCGCTGGACGGTGATGGGCCCGGCCGGCATTGAATTCAGTTGGAACAGCGTCATCACGGAGGCCGTCCCGAATGAGGTGCTGGCCTGGAAGACGGAGCCGGGCTCAGTCGTTCAACATGCGGGATTACTCCGATTCACGGACTCGGCCGAGGGCGGCACGACGATTCATGTACAGCTGAGCTATAACCCGCCGGGAGGTGCGCTCGGTCACGGAGCGGCCAAAACGATGGGCACGGACTTGGAGTCGCTGTTTGAAGAGGAATTCACTCGAATCAAGACGTTCTTGGAAACCGGCATCGTCGCTCGAGATGCCGCGCGAAGAGAAGAACCGAGCAGCAGCCGCGTGTGACCCCTTCTTGCGCGGTTGACGGCCTATCCCTAAAGGATGACTGGAGGTGTCACATGCCACTTATGCCCAGCAGAAGACATCGAATGGCTTCGGCCGACGGGCCGTGGACGCCGAGCAGCCTGCGGACCTTGACGGCGACGGCGATAGTCATCCTCGTCATCGGAGTGCAGGCCGCTGGGGCGGCGGATGTGCCCTGCCGCTTCTCTGCCGACAGTGAGACGGTCGACATGACCGTAATGATCGCAGGAAAGGAGCATTGGCACGAGACGATGAAAAAGGGCGAATCCAAGACCGTCCAGATACCCGAGGGACCTTTCACCGTTGTATCCAAGGTGGATAATCCGAACTTGAAAACCAAGGGCGATATCCACACCGACACGCACACTCTGATGTGCGGGCAGAATACGACGATTTCCGTACCCCTGTTTGCGCTCTCACGGTAACGTCTGAATTTCCGCGCCGTGGCGTCGATGCGCGTCGACTCCCGACGATCACGAGAGGGGGGAGGATGTTGGTACAACTCAGCGTCATCCCGTTACGGGGAGGCCGGCATATCAGCGATGAAGTGGCGGAGGTGATCAAGATTATCGATGCGTCGGGATTGCCCTATCAATTGGGGCCTTCGGCGACCTGCATCGAGGGCGACTGGAACACGGTCATGCCGGTGATTCAGCGCTGCCACGACACCGTCCGGAGCCTGTCCTCCCACGTCATCACGCTGATCACCATCGAAGATGAACAGGGGAAGGACAACAAACTGACGAGCAACATTACGGCGGTGGAGAACAGAATCGGCCGGGCGGTCGGCAGGACCACGCGATTGATCACGGCCGATACTTCACCGTCCCATCCCTAAGGCTCGAGAATCCATGCCCTCGACAAAATCACGACGGTCTTCCCGGGCGGTCTCCACGGTCCAGCGCAGAAAAACTCGCACCAGCACCCGACCGCGGTCCAAATCGCAACGGTATTGGTCTGCCGACGTCATGAAGCGGAGTGACGCCCTGGATCTCGAGCGGGGCATCTTCACGCTCAAAAGCCCGCAGAAAATCGCGGCGTCTCTGAAACGGTCCGCTGAAACCAGTCGGCGGAGGAAAGGAACGCCCTATCAGTCGGCGATGTCGATGTTGAATTTCTACATCAACCGGGCGGGAAAAACCTTGAGCCCCGGGCGGAGACGCCTGCTCGAACGGGCCAAGCCGGAACTGCGGAAGGCGTTCGGCCGGGCCGAATCGTAGG
>JBDZUK010000008.1:0-81263 GCA_040255165.1 Nitrospiraceae bacterium
CTTCGGCCAGATATTCGTTCTCACGCGCCAGCTGCTGCCGCAGCCGGTCGATCTGCTCGTAGGCCTGGACGTGGGCGATGGCATAGGCAATTTGGGTCGCGACCAACTGCAGGAACTCCAGATCCGACGGTTCGGGGTCGCCGCTCTGCACGCTCCCGATGTTCAGCGTGCCGATGCAGGCCTCTCCGACGATGAGCGGGAAATTAATCATCCGCCCCAACCCTTCCAGCACGTAGTACTCGTCCTCCAGAAAGATCCGTTCGCGCTGGAGATCCGGCCGTACGTGAATGGCGCGATGGTCGTAGACCCACCCCACGGCGCTTCCGGTTTTCGGGATGACCGCATCCCGCTGCAGCACGCGGTTGGGCATGACGGTTTCCACGGCATAGAAGCGGAAGCTGTCGCTTTCCGGGTGATACAACGTGATGCCCGCGCGCTCCCAGGGGAGGACCTTGCGGATCTGCCCGGTGATCGACCGCCAGAGGCTGTCCGTGTCGCGCTGGGAGTTCAACACGTTGGTGACGGCCAGCAAGGCCCGATAGCTGCTCTCGATGTCCCGCATATCGAATCCTCCAGGACGGGAAATCCCTGCCTGCTCGCCTGCATTGCACCGGATTCCGCTCAGCGCGGAACGAAGGTCGCAATCCATAGCCTGCGCCCGCCCTTCCGTTTGATCTAAACAACAGGAAGTAACACGAGAGGATGAAGGCGGCATGAAGGAACGATGAAACCGTCGGCCGCTACCCGTTCAGGCGCGGGAATAGCGCCACGACATTAAAAATCCTTCATGAAGTGTTCACAAATCGCCCATTTCGATTCGGTAGAATGCACAATCGGACCACCAGCTGATGCAAGAGAGCGGTCCGGAGAAGGTTGAAGAACCGAGTCGGTTTGTGCGGAGGATCAATGCGGATTCTGCTGGTCGAAGACGACGCCGACTTGGCGCAGTTTATCGGGAAAGGCCTGAAAGAGGAAAGCTACGCCGTGGACGTCGCATCGGATGGCGAAGAAGGCTTTCGCTTCGCGTCGGATGTTTCGTATGATCTCGTCATCCTGGATATCATGCTGCCCAAACTGGACGGGTTGACCCTCTGCCGGCAGCTTCGGAGGGCCGAGGATCACACGCCCGTGCTGCTGCTGACCGCGCGCAGCACTGTGCAAGACAAGGTGTCGGGGTTGGACACCGGCGCCGACGATTATCTCACCAAGCCGTTCGCGTTCTCGGAATTGCTGGCGCGCGTTCGCGCCCTGTTGCGGCGAGGGGGGCCGCAACAGATGGCCCGTCTGCAGGCCGTGGATCTGGAACTCGATCCGGCTTCCAGAAGGACTTGGCGAGGCGGGAAGGAAATCGTGCTGACGAACAAGGAATATGCGCTCTTGGAGTTTCTGCTCCGCAACAAGAATCGGGTGCTGACCCGCACGGCGATCATCAATCATGTGTGGGACATCAACTACGATCCGTTGACGAATATCGTCGACGTCCACATTCGAGCGTTGCGCGCAAAGATCAACAAAGGGTTTTCGCCGGCCCTCATTACCACCGTCCGCGGCGTCGGCTACATGTTGGAAGAGCCCGACGGCGCCGCATGAATTCCCTGCATCGACTGATCCGCCGGTCCGCGGTGCTCCTCGTCGCAGGACTGCTCCTGCTCTTCTCATTCCTGCTGTACAGCGGCTTTCGCACACTGGTGCACCACTTCATCGACGGACGACTCCTCGGTTTGGCGGCGACCTTGGCAGGCATCGTGGAGCAGAGTCCCGACGCGATCCTGGGGGGCACGCAGACGCTGGTTCCGGATGACGGCCACCGGCAGGAGGCACGTCAGGAATTGCAGGATGTGTCCCATTCCGTGCTGATCTATGCCGCCGCGGACGGCTCGTTGATGTGGAAGGGAGCGGACGTGATCCATCCCGCCCCGCTGTCGGCCGCGACGAGGGAACACCTTCACGGCGTTCCTCACGTGTTTGAAACGGTGGAGCGGGAAGACGGAGTTCCCGTGCGGCGCCTCTATGTCTCCATTCCGGATCAAGGCCCGCCCCGGTACATCTTGCGGGCCGAGGTGCCCCTCTCGTTCGCCGAAAAGACTCTGCAAGGCCTCATCATCCTCCTGCTGCTGGGATCCTGCGGTATTCTCGCGGTCGCGTGGCTCGGAAGCGGGTGGCTCTCACGCAAGGTGCTGCTGCCCATCGAGTCCTTGAGCGCGATGGCCGAGACCATGTCGATTTCCGACGTGCCGGCGCAGCTGAGTCTCAATTCCCCATACCAGGAATTTCACCGGTTGACGAGAGCCTTCAACGCGACGATGGATCGTTTCGTCAAGAGCGGTGAAAGCCAGCGCCGTTTCGTGGACCATGCCGCGCACGAGCTTCAAACCCCATTGACGGTCCTGCAGGGCAATATCGAAGTCATTCTGCAGAAGGCACGATCGGCAGAAGAGTATCGGGAAACCTTGATCGGTAACTTGGAGCAGGTGGAGCGCTTGATCGCTCTCACGCGTTCGCTCCTCACCTTGACGAAATTCGCCGGCGACCGCACGGTGCTGGAGCGCGTCCCGCTGGAGCTCGAGCCGCTGCTGCGGGACTTACTGGCGGAATTGGCCGTCCTGGCCGAGGACCGGATGATCACACTGACCATGCGGGCCGTTCCGGTGCCGATGGTCCAGGCCGATCCCAATTGGCTGAAGCAGGCGGTCATCAACCTGATCGACAACGCGCTCCGGTACACGCCGCCCGGTGGCGCCGTCACGCTCAGCCTGGAGAAGGATAAGGACAGCGTCCGCATCTCCGTCGAGGACACCGGGCAAGGCATCGAACCGGAACACGTGCCGTTTCTCTTTGAACGGTTTTACCGGACGGATCATGCGCGGGCGAAGGTGTCGGGCGGGACGGGCCTGGGTCTGCCGATCGTGAAGGAAATCATCGAAGGCCACGGCGGACGCGTCACGATCGAAAGTTGCGTCGGCAAAGGATCGATCTTCACGCTGCACCTACCCATTCCGCCGCCGGGGATGAGTGCCGCCTAGGCATCTCTGCGTTTGGCCTGCAACAGCGCGGCTGCGCGGTCGGCTGTTTCTTTGACGAGAATCCCCATTTTGGGGTGAGACGGTTCCAGATCAACCGGCAGGTCGTAGCTTCGCAGCCGGTCGCTGGCAATCGGGCCGATGGAGGCCATGACCATCCGGGCGCAGGCTGCCTTGAAGGGCTCGGTCCGGCCGTCCCCATCGAGCAGCTGCATCACGTGATCGATCTGCGCGGCGTTCGTGACCAACAGGACGTCGGCTCGATTCTCGATGACCCGGGCAAGCACCTGCCTCAACGGGCCGGTGTCGTCCGGCAACGCCCATCGATAGACCGGGACGGGCACCACCTCGGCTCCGCGTTCCTTCAACGCCCGCATGAGCGCCGGGTTCGCGGTGCCGTATTCCTGCACGGCCACGCAGAGTCCTCGGACCGGCTTGTAAAAGTCGAGAGTATGGATGACATCGTGCCACGTGTTCGGCTCGGGGACCGACAAGGTCGGTGTGAGACCCAGATCGCGGAGCGCGGCGGCTGGTTTCGGCCCCCGCGCGACCAAGGCGATTCTCCCGAGCGCGGCTCGTATGGAATCCAGTGAATGACGGGTTTGTAGCACCTCGACCAGCGCTTTGGTGCCGACCCCTGTGAGCAGAACCAGGATGTCCACTGTCCCGCCGAAGAGACGTTCTCCGAAGGCGAGCGCCTCGGGATTCCTTTCGAGAGGAATCTCGCGAAGCGCCGGCGCCACCGACGCCTGTCCCCCGTACCGCTCGATCAGTCGCTTCATTTCTTGCGCCATTCGGCTTTCGAACGACACGACGGTGAGACCGCGGAAGTCGGATTTTGTGATTGGGTTATTTGGTGAAGCCACGAAACTTCGATTTCGTGATGCAGTGATAGATCACCACATCTTACTTGCCCGCGTCCGTCGCGCACCGGAATCCGGTCGATTCGTTGCGAATCGTCGGGTCGCTTTCCACCCGGGTGAAAATGCGGACGGACGGCGTCTCGTTTTGCCATCCCGCGCCGCGAATGACTTTCTTCGTGCCGCTCTGCGGGCCCGGCGGATTACGGGCCGGACTTTTCTCATAGTAGCGGGGATCGTACCAGTCGTTGACCCACTCCCACACGTTGCCGGCCATATCGTAGGCGCCATAGGGGCTCTTGCCCGCCTCGTAGCTACCCACCGGCATCAAAGTTTTTTCCCCGACCCATTGCTGATTGTAATTCAGATGTTTCGCCGTCGGTTCGACGTTGCCCCAGGGGAACCGCCGGTCTTGCGTCCCCTTCGCAGCTTTTTCCCACTCGGCCTCGGTGGGCAGACGCTTACCGGCCCACTTGCAGTAGGCCTCGGCGTCGTACCAATCAACGTTGATGACGGGCCGCTCGGCCAGAGAATCGGTGATCGAATCGCCCTGCCAGAGGTTCCGGGTCGCGTTCTTCGGGTTTTGCGGAATGCGATGTCCGGTGGCTTTGACGAACTGCAGATATCGGCCGTTCGTCACTTCGAACTGGTCGATGTAAAAGGCGTCGAGCACGACTTCGTGACGCGGGTATTCGTCACGACCGCCATCCCGGTCTCCCTGGGGCACTCCCATCGGAAAAGGACCGGCCGGCACGAGGATCATCGGCGCGCCGTTCTTGCCCGTGAGCTCCTTTGAAAGGTCGGCCTCGGCCCGGATCGAGCCGAGAAAAAATGGCCCCAGAGACAGCAGCACGATGCAGAGGTTTCGCAGGGACATGGGATGTTACTCCTTTTCAGACGGACTGGAATGCCGCATGGTACCATACCCCACGGTCGATTCGGCAGGAGGCAGCCGGCGAAAGAGCTAGGGCCGGATTTCCATTTGACGGCCTGCACGGCGACCTACTATACATGGTCAACCGGGCCTCTTCATCGCCCGCCGCATCCACGGTGATTCATGACCGGAGCAACGCACCGAGGTATTCGCCATCTCGCCCTTCGGGTGACCGATCTCCGCAGGTCTCGACTGTTCTACGAGCGGCTCTTGGACATGAAGGTGGTCTGGGAGCCGGACACCGACAATGTCTATTTCAGCTCGGGATCGGATAATCTTGCGCTGCACCAGGTGCCCGAAGCGGAACTGGCGCAGTACCGTCCGTCGAAGCACCAGTTGCTGGACCATTTCGGCGTGATTTTCGCGGATCCGCAGGCGGTCGATTCGTTCTTCGCGCGGATCGAACGGGAGGGGGGGATGCTGGGCGCCGCGATCGTCAAGCGGCCGACCCAACACCGGGACGGCAGCTATTCCTTCTACTTTTCGGACCCGGACGGCAACGTGATTCAGGCCCTGTACGAACCGACGATCAGTAAACTGCAACTCACGCCCACGCCCTGACGTATGAAAGTTTGGGACCGCTTTTCACGCGAACAATACGTCGGAATGGCTCCCTGGACGTGGGTGCAATTGGAGAGCGCCGAGGCGCCCGGACCGTTTCCATTCGTCGGCGGCGTGGCGCCGGAGGTCGTGGCCGCCCTGCACGAGGCGCACAGCGATCTGCAGAGCTGCATCGACACGGCCATCAGCGACGTGTTTTCCGGGAGGGCGTCTGTGAATGATCCAGGCACCGCCAGGCGGCTCGAGGATGCCTATGCGGAACTCGTGCACTCCCGTCCCCACCTCAGCCGCCATATCAATTGCGGGCGAACGCCGGACGGAGCGTTTCAGTGGGACTATCCGTTCGATCCGACGAAGTCCGCCACCGTGACCAACGGCGGACTGCGCATTTTCCACGCGGTCAAACGGCAGGCGATCCCGCTCGGATTCGAGCGGCCGATGGGGCCGGTGGTCGGGAAATTGGTCGGATTGCTGGACGGCACGAGGCGCGCCGAGGAGATCAGGACCGTCGTGACGGCTTCAAGCCGCGATGCCGAACGACTGCTTACGCGCTTGATGGAATTGCTCAGCGACCATGACTGTTTGGCCGTCACGGCTCAATCGTCCGTCCGCGACCGATGGATGGCCGCGACGCGGGATCGGGACACGATTCACCTCGGCCATGCGGCGTTGCTGTACCGACAGCAGGACCGCTTCCTGCTGTTCGATCCCTGGCTCATGCCCTGGTTCGCCGAATCGTCGGTGCCGTCCCTCTGGGGGTCGCTGCTGCCGCGCCCGGCCGCCGTGTTCCTGACCCACGACCACGACGATCACGTGGATCCCCGCACGCTTCTGCATCTGCCCAAGGAGACGCCCATCGTCGTGCCGAGCCGGCGGAACAAGAAACGATTCTTCTACGACTACGGCGGACTTTTGAAAGAGCTTGGTTTTACGCAGGTGATCGAGCTCGCGCACGGGGAAGCCTGGACCTTCGACGGCGGCGCGGTCTGGTCCGTACCCTTTTTCGGCGAGGATCCGTGCGACCTGGAGATGCCGCGCAACTGTTACTTAATCACCGATCGCGGCTACAACGTCCTCGTGCACGCCGACAGCGGGCCGACGAACAACGGAAAGTCGGCGATCAAAGAAGGGGTGATTCAACAACTCGTGCAGCGACACGGGTCCATCCCGCTGGTGTTCGCCTCGCAGCAACAACTGCTCGAATTGAGATCGTTCGCGGCCCACGCCCCCCTGTCCCACCCCGGCCGTTGGCTCGACGTGGGTGAAAATGGCTACCTCACCAACCAGTACCTTGGGGACTTGAGCCGTGCGGCCGGAGCGCGGCTCTTCGTGTCCTATGCGACCGGCGGCGCCGACTGGTATCCGGACCATCTGTCTTTCATGTTCAGCCGGCGCAATCCTGCGCGCACGGCGTTGCTCACGGCCCACTGGGAAGACCCTGAAAAATTGAAGGATCTGCTGTCTCCCGATGACTGCGGCTATCATCATGCTCGCGCACTGGATCTGTTTCGAGGCGCGTCCGACGGGCGGGTGGAGGTCTTGGGAACCGGAGATGCCTTGATTCCTCTGAATCTCCACCGTCACGACCACGGCGATCCGCCATTTCTCAAACAAGCCGGGCGCAGATAACGTCCGGGCAAACGATACGCTATGAGCACATCACGCACCATTCTCGTGACCGGGTCCGCCGGGTTCATCGGCTTTCACGTGGCGAAACGTCTGCTCGAACGCGGGGACCGCGTCCTCGGTCTGGACAACGTCAATGACTATTATGATGTGCGGCTCAAGGAGGCGCGCCTCTCGCAGCTACGGGCATTCGACCGGTTTCAGTTTCTCAAGTTGGACCTCGCCGATCGGGAAGGCATGCGGGCCCTCTTTGCGGTCCATCCGATGCATCGGGTCGTGCATCTCGCCGCCCAGGCCGGCGTCCGCTACTCACTGGTCAATCCCCACGCCTATACGGACAGCAACATCGAAGGCTTCTTAAATATCCTCGAAGGGTGCCGCCACGCCAAGGTCGAACATCTCGTGTACGCCTCGTCCAGCTCGGTATACGGCGGCAACACGCGCATGCCCTTTTCCGTACACGATAACGTGGACCATCCGGTGTCTCTGTATGCGGCGAGCAAGAAAGCCAACGAGCTGATGGCCCATTGCTACGCCCACTTGTACCGGCTGCCATGCACCGGCCTTCGCTTTTTCACGGTGTACGGACCCTGGGGACGACCCGACATGGCGCTCTTTATCTTTACGAAGGCGATCCTGGAGGGGCGGCCGATCGAGGTGTTCAACCACGGCAAGATGCAGCGCGACTTTACGTATATAGATGACATCGTGGAAGGCGTCATCCGGACGCTGGATCATCCGGCCGAACCGGACCCGGCATGGTCCGGGGATGCTCCCGACCCGGGCACCAGCGCGGCCCCCGCGCGCATCTATAATATCGGCAATCACCAGCCGGTCGAGCTGCTCCGATTCATCGACGTGCTGGAGCAGGCCTTGGGAAAGAAAGCGGAGAAACAGTTGCTGCCGCTGCAGCCCGGCGACGTCCCCGCCACCTACGCCGACATCGACGACCTCGCGCGCGACGTCGGCTTCAAACCCGTCACGCCGATCGAGGAAGGCATCCCGCGCTTCGTGAAGTGGTATCGGGAGTTCTACAACGTGTGAGAGATCGGACGGCCCGGCTAGAGGTTTTGCCGCGACAGGCGCCTGCGGAGGCACCAGCGCGGCCTCTTTAAGCTTCCTTCTCAGGCGTGTCGGCTGCGCGGCTCAATCGTTGCTCGAGCTCGACGGGAGTAATCGCCTCCAGGCCCGGCAGCACCACATCCGCCTCCGTTAAGTCGTCGGCAGCGTAGGTCGTCGCCAGGGCGACGACCTTCATCCCGGCCGCCCGGGCTGCTTTGATTCCCGCTCGTGCATCCTCGATCACCAGGCATTCTTCGGCTTTGATGAGCGGCGGGCGTGGCTCGCGGCCGTTCAAGAGCTTCAGCGTTAACAGATAGATCGCCGGGTCCGGTTTGCCGATGGCGCAGTCGTCGGCGGACACGATTACCGCGAAGTCATTCTCGATGGCCGTTCCTCGTAGGGCATACTCGATCTGTTCCCGCCTGCCACCCGAGGCGATCGCCAATCGATGGTGAGCCCGGGCGGCCTTCACGAACTCCACCGCCGCGGGAAACAACGGCGGCCGCTGCCGGCTCGTATGGTCGCGGAACAGCTGCGCCTTCCGCGCGATGATTTGGTCGTGTCTCGTCGGGTCGCAACGTCCCTCTCTGCGAATCAGCAGCGCTTCCGCGCAGAGCCGCTCGTCCATTCCCAGGTAAGTACCGTAGTAGTCCTCTTTGGTCAACGAAAGGCCGTGCTCTTTGAGCGCCTGTTGGAAACAGAGGAGGTGCGGCGTCTCGTCGTCTGCGATCACCCCGTTGAAATCGAAGATGACTGCGCGAAGAGGAGAGAAGCGGCTGCGGTGCATGGCCCGCACTGTAACGAACGATGGTTCGCCGGGCAAGCGGACATCAGTCTCTGAATTGTCCGTCCTTGTCCCAGCGGCCTCGCTGGGGTATGCTCCGCTCACGATTTTACGTCGCCCGTCCGAGGGTGGCGCGAGGAACGATTGTCATTCATGCCTAGGGGCTTATGAGCGAATTCGGTTTGCTTGGGGATCTGCTCGTCATCTTCACCGTTTCGATCGCGGTGGTATTTCTGTTCCATCAGTTTCGCCTCCCGCCGATCGCAGGGTTTCTCGTGGCCGGGGCGCTCATCGGCCCGCACGCCCTCAACCTTGTGTCCGACACCAGCCAGGTACAGACGCTGGCGGAGATCGGCGTCGTACTGCTGCTGTTCACCATCGGCATCGAGTTTTCCTTGGTCCAACTGGTGAGTTTGCGCAGCATCTTGCTGGTGGCGGCGCCGTTGCAGCTCGGCGTCATGCTGGCGCTGGCCTGGAGCGGCGCGGCCTTGGCGGGGCTGCCGTGGCAGCAGGGCGTCTTTTGGGGTTTCCTTCTTTCCCTCAGCAGCACGGCGATCGTGCTGAAGGCGTTGGCCGACCGCGGCGACAGTGATTCCCTCCACGGGCGGGCCACGATCGGCATCCTCATTTTCCAAGATTTGGCGGTCGTGCCGATGATGCTCCTGACGCCGATATTGGCGAGTCCGGCCGATGGCGCGGCGCTCGGCATCGCGCTGACGCTGGGCAAGTCACTGGTCGTGGTCGGGCTGGTCATGGCGGCCGCCTGGTACCTCGTACCGAAATTGTTGGAGCACATCGTCCGCAGCCGCAGCCGCGAGCTGTTCCTGCTCACGGTCATCGTGCTGTGTCTCGGGATCGCGTGGCTGACGTCGCTCGGCGGTTTGTCGCTTGCGCTGGGCGCTTTCATCGCGGGTTTGATCATTTCCGAATCGGAATACAGCCATCAGGCCATGGCCGAAGTGCTCCCGTTCCGAGACAGTTTCAACAGCCTGTTCTTCGTCTCCATCGGAATCCTGATGGACGTGAGGATCCTGCTCGATCACCCGCTGCTCGTGGCGGGGCTGCTGCTCCTCGTGCTCGCCATGAAATTTCTCACGGGCGCAGGGGCGGTGCTCGCCGTCGGCGCTCCACCCCGTGCCGCCGTGATGGCCGGGATCGCGCTCGCCCAGGTGGGGGAGTTCAGCTTCATTCTGGCTCAAGAAGGGCAGGATGCGGGGCTGTTAGACGGCGAGCTTTATCAGATCTTTCTGGCGGTGTCCGTGCTTTCCATGATCGTCACGCCCCTTCTTATCCAATGGTCACCGCACTTGGCCCGACGGGCTGAGGCTTTGCAACGGGTGCACGGCTGGTTTCCGGGAAAGACCTTCGCGCAGACTGTGAAAGCCGAAGGGCGCCACTTGAAGGTCCAGGACCATGTCATCATCGTCGGCTACGGGTTGAACGGCCGGAATCTCGCCCGCGTGCTCAGCGAAACAGAGATCCCGTACGTCGCATTGGATCTCGACGGCGATACGGTTCGGCGGGAAGCGCGTCACGGCGTGCCGATCTTCTACGGCGACGCGACGAATCCCAACGTGCTGCGCCATGTCAAAGTCGAAGACGCCAAGGTTTTGGTCGTGGCAATTTCCGACCCCTTCATGGCCCGGAGAGCCGTTCAGGTGGCGCGGGGGCTGAATCCGAAGATTCATATCGTCGTCCGCACCCGGTACCTGAGAGAGTTGGAAGAATTGCACCAGTTGGGCGCCGACGATGTCGTGCCGGAGGAGTTCGAAACCTCGATCGAGATTTTCGCGCTGGTCTTGCGGACCTACAACCTTCCGCAAGAATTCGTCATGCGCAAGGCCGAGCAGATTCGAAAGGAAGGGTATGCGCTTCTCCGGCGAAGCGATATGCCGGAGCTCGCGCACCATTTGCGCGGCGGGACGCTGACGGACGTCGAAGTGGAAACCTGCCGGATCGAGGAGGACTCTCCCGCGGCCGGCAAATCGCTTGCCGAGCTGTCCATCCGCCCGCGGACCGGCGCCTCTGTCATCGCCTGGACGAGAAGCGGCGTGACCAAATCGAATCCTTCCGAAAAAATCAGGCTCATGGCCGGCGACATCGTCGTCCTGTTGGGTTCGCGTGAGCAGATCAGGCGGGCGATGGGATTACTGGTTGCCGAAGCCGGGTGACGGTCATGGGGTGACCGTCATCAAGCGGTAGGCCTCTTCGATCGTTCCTACCTCGATGACGGCAATCCCTCGGCCGGATCCGTGATCGCCGCCGCCCTCGTCGGCCTGCCCGCGGGGAACGAGGACCGTGGAGAAGCCTGCGCGGGCGGCAACCTTGATCTTGGCCGGCACGCTGCCGACCGGCTCTATGCGTCCGTCCTCTGTCACGAAGCCCGTGAGCGCAACATCCGGTCTCACGGATTCTCCGCGCCACAAAGCGATGAGCCCGACGGCCACCGCGCTGCTTGCACTCGTCCCGTCCGTCCAGGCGTTGTACGATCGATTTTTGACGGTCACCAGCCAGTCCGTTCCGTCGATGCCGACTGCGCGCACGGCGGCTCGCACCGCCTGCCGAACTCCTTCCTTCCAACCCGGCCCGACCGCCGATCCGCCGCCGAGATGGATTTCGTTGAACTGCACGAGCGGGCCGGGCCGGCCGGAGTTCCGATCCAATTGAAGAATGATATATTGAACGCCGCCCCCGATGTGGTCGGCGCCGACACTCAGTGCTGGAACCGAAATAAGCCGATGGTCGGCGGCAGGCGAGACCGAGGCGTCCGTCGTCAGCAACAACAGGAGTGCCAGTTGAAATCGGTAGACGAGAGACAGGCTGCGCATGCCGGGCACGAGCACTTCTCCGACGCGGTGTCGCCGACTCAGACGAGGTATTCGAGAGACATGCCGACTATATCACCGACTACCGGACCGTCAAGCGGTTGCCTTGACAAGAAAAAGATACGGAGACTATAGTCAAAAAACCTAAGCGGGCGCCGTTTGGCGCCGATTTCCGAGGTGGTGTGATGACAACAACAACGCAAATAGAGCCGGCTGCCGCGCTTGCCGACCTGCAGCAATCCAAACCAGACCGGGTGACCATTGTGCTGCTCAGCGGGGATTTGGACCGGGCGATGGCGGCCTTCATCATCGCGACCGGAGCCGCCGCAATGGGAATGCAGGTGACGATGTTCTTCACCTTTTGGGGGCTCAATGCCATCCGGCGCAAAGGGGCGGCCAGCTCGGCGACCGATTGGCTGCGGCGCATGTTCGGAATGCTGAACAAAGGCGGAGCAGAGAGCCTGCCCCTGTCCCGATTTCATTTCGGGGGGCTCGGCACCAAGATGATGCAGAAAGTGATGCGGCAAAATCGCATGCCGGGCGTGCCGGAACTCATGCAGACCGCCATGGATCTCGGCGTGCGGTTCATCGCCTGCACGACCACGATGGGTTTGATGGGAATCGCCAAAGACACCTTGATCGACGGGATCGATCAATTCGCCGGCGTGACCACCTATCTGGCCGAAGCGAAACAAGGCAGTGTGAATTTGTTTATCTAAAAGTTGCGGGACAGGGCGAAGAAAAGCGAAAACTAGTCCAATGCCCCTCTCGCGTGCTGCGTAAGTCTCGCTTGTCTCGCGGAGAGTAAGGACATGATGCAATCCGACATGAAGCTCGATACCCTGGGATATTTTTGCCCTATGCCAATCATCATGACTTCAAAAAAAATCAAGGAGTTGGCATTGGGGCAGGTGCTGGAGGTGCTCTCGGATGACGAGGGTATCAAAAAAGACATGCCGGCCTGGTGTGAGACTACCGGTCATCAAATGTTGGGCTTGGAAGAGGAACAGCAACAGGCCAAGCGCGTGTACAAAGCGTTCGTGAAGAAAACGAAATAGCCGGTACCGTCGGTATCGAGAGATCCGGGACCGAAGAAGCAGCCGGAGGGGCATGGCATCCATCCCTCCGGCTTCGTCGTTTCATGCGAAAGCACGTGTTCCCTTATGCGGCCGATCGTTGAATGTGTGCCGAGTTTCAGCGAAGGGCGCAACGCCGCCACGGTACGCGCACTTGTGCAAGCCGTCAAGTCCGTGCCCGACGTGTGGCTGTTGGATCAGACGATGGATTCCGATCACCATCGCGCCGTCTTGACCTTCGCCGGACCGCCGGAGGGCGTGGTGGAGGCCGCCTTCCGGTCGATCCGTGTCGCGACCGATCTCATCGATGTCCGGCGACACGAAGGCGCCCATCCGCGCGTCGGGGCTACCGACGTCGTGCCTTTCGTCCCGATTCGCGGAGTGACGATGCCTGATTGCGTGCACTTGGCGAAGCAATTGGGACAGCGGGTTGGAACGGAGCTGGAGATCCCGGTATTTCTCTACGAACAGGCGGCGGTCCACCCCGATCACGCCCGATTGGAATCGGTCCGCCGAGGAGGGCTGAAGGGTTTGGCTTTCCGGATGGAATCCGATGCCGACTGGCTGCCGGATTACGGCCCGCCGCGTCTCCACGAGAGCGCAGGGGCCATGGTCATCGGAGCCAGAAAACCGCTGATCGCGTTCAACGTGAATCTGAACACCAAAGACCTGACGCTGGCCAAGACCATCGCGCGTATGATTCGGCAATCATCGGGAGGCCTATCCGGCGTGAAGGCCATCGGCGTCGAGCTGCCTTCGCGGGGCCTGGTTCAGGTAGCGATGAACGTCACCGACTATGAACGGACTCCCGTACAAGTCGTGTTCGATGCGGTGCAAGATGCGGCCCGAAAAAAAGGCGTGGAGGTCGTCGAGAGCGAACTGATCGGCCTCGTGCCGCAGAAGGCGATAGTCGAGGCGGCGGCACACGGGCTGCGGTTGCGTCGGTTCGACATGTCGCAGGTATTGGAGGCTCGACTGGAGCGCGCGTTGGAAGCGGAGACTGGGCCCCACGAGGCTTCCCTCACTCCCGCTCAGCTCGCTGCGTCCGTGTCTCCTCTCTTGGACGCCGTGGCGTCTTCGAAGCCGGCGCCGGCCGGGGGCAGTGTCGCAGCGGTTGTCGGAGCGTTGGCCGCCTCGCTGGGGGTGATGGGAGCCAAGTTGGGACACCAGCGTGCCGCCGAGCACCGTCTGGACGAAATCAGCGAGCGTCTCCAGAATCTCATGGCCGCCGATATCGAAGCCTATCACGCCTTCATGCAGGCCGTCAGGCTTCCGGAAACTCAACCAGATCGGGCTCTCTCGATCGCCACGGCGCTGCACGTTGCGACGGAGGTTCCGCTCGAGGTGGGGGAGTTGGCTTGTGAGGCCGGCGTGCTCCTTCATGCCTGTTTGGGACAGGTGAAGGCGGCAATCCAGTCCGATTTAAGCGTGGGCATGCTCGTCGCCACCGCGGCCGCCGTGGCGGCGCTGCGAACGGTTCAGGAAAATATAAAAGCGCAAACAAATCCACAGCTTAAGGCGTCGTTGGCCGACAGAATTCATCGTACCGAACAGAGTCTTGTGGAACTGAAGGCCCTATGCTACACTCCGCCGTCTCACCAATGGTAGGATTCAAAAAAGGCAGCATCACTTAGAAGCGGGAAGCACGAACTGATGGAAATCAAAGTTTTCAATAACAACGTCGAGAAGGCACTGAAGGTTGCGAAGAAAAAGCTCGCAGGCGAAGGACTCTTCCGGGAACTGAAGCGGCGCCGGTACTATGAGAAGCCGAGCGTGAGGAAGAAAGCGAAGCAGCGGGAAGCCCAGCGGCGGCGACAGAAGTGGCTGGCAAAACGGAAACCCGACTGATCGATCCCCGTCCGACTCCTTTTCCATTTCTCCTAATCCCTTTTCCAATTAGCGGCTCCCGACCAGGTCGCTGATGCGCCAGGAGCACATCCACGCCGCCATCCGAATCTTGAAGCGGGAGATTCGGCAGTGGCAAGAGCCCGTCGTCGGTGTCGTGGCGCGGGAATCGGGCCGCGATCCTTTCCGTATCCTCATCTCCTGTCTCCTCAGCCTCCGTACCAAAGACAAGACGACGAGCGAGGCGAGCCAGCGGCTCTTCTCGCTGGCAGACGAACCTGCCGCCATGCTGCGTCTCCCGGTCCGCCGGATCGAACGAGCCATCTATCCGGTCGGATTTTTCCGCACCAAGGCAAAGCATATCAAAGAGATTTGCCGCAGGTTGCTCGAGGTGTATGGAGGGCGGGTTCCCGACGAAATCGACGAACTGGTGACCTTGCCAGGCGTGGGGCGCAAGACGGCGAATCTGGTCGTGACCGTCGGATATGGCAAGCCCGGCATTTGCGTGGACATCCACGTCCATCGGATCAGCAACCGCTGGGGATACGTCAACACGAAGACACCGGAAGAAACGGAACAGGCGCTGAGGCGAAAGCTGCCGAAAGCCTATTGGATCATGTTCAACGACCTGCTGGTTCCCTACGGCCAGAATCTCTGTCAGCCCGTGTCGCCGTTCTGCAGCAAGTGCAAGTTAATCGACCTGTGCGGTCGGGTGGGAGTCACAAGAAATCGTTGAGCGTAAAGCCTATCTCGTGAAGCGCGGGCGGTGAACATCTTAATAACGTAACGAACGACGAAAGACGAGATACGAGCGACGCTTTCAGATGAACAGCTTCGTTTCCGCTTCCGATGTCAGCGTGAGAATGGCCGGAAGGCCCATCACTTCGTCCACCTGCTTGGTCACGGCATCGGGGTCGACTCCCATGTATTCCAGGCCGGCGCTGCAGGCGATCAGGCGAAATCGGCCGACCAACCGGGCTTCCTGAAACATCTCTGAGATCCTGGGGACTTTCTTTTCCTTCAGTAGGCGAGCGACTTCGTCGGACGCGCCGGCATATTCCGGGGGGAAGTCGATGCTGTCGATCCGCCCTTCAGCGAGCTTTTTGATCGTCCAGAACAGCAGGATGACGATCACGTCCTTGCCCATCGCCGCGGCGGTGAGCCCCAAGGTCGCGACCTGGTGCAATTTGTCGTAGGTTGCGTTATGCGCAAAGATCACGAATTTTGGTTTGGCCTCCACGGGGGTCCCCTTTACTTCCTCCTGTTCACGCGGGCCTTGACGCTGTTGACGTAATCGGCGATCGCAGTGTCCACTTCGCTGCTGGACATCGCTCGATCATGCGTTTCGCTTTCGTCCACGAGATACGTTTCGTTGACTTTCTCTTGCCGCAGGACCACGGTGTTCTCCGGAGTCACTTCGACAAGCATGAACCATTCCTTCGGTCCCTGCTTAATGACGACTTCCTTGCCCAACCCTTTCTTGGTGATCTCCACTTCCAGGTCCTCGTCGGCCGCTGCGATCGCCGGGACCGGCGCGGACAGCAAAAGAACCCCCATGAGAGGGAGCCACATGAATTGTTTTCTCCGCCGGGTTGACGAGGCCATGATAGCCTCCTTATTGAAGACGGTTAACACCATTCCCTGGGAAAATGCACCAGGCAGCCGCGAGCATGATTATAACGGGAGCCGGACGCCCCGTAAACCGGGCACATGGCAACGGTCTCTGCTCCATGCTAGGATGCGGGCTCGATGGAAACCCTGGCGACCTGGTTCCAGCAGCACGTTTCGACCGATGTGCTGCTGTGGTTGGCCCTGTTTTCGGTCGTCAGCTTTGTCGGGACGCTGATCGCCATTCCGTTCATCCTCGTCAGGCTGCCGGCAGACTACTTCAGCCTGCGGCGTCCACGATCCTGGATGCGCAACCACCACCCGGTTCTCCGGTTGATAGGCCATTTGGCCAAGAATATCGTCGGCGCGATCTTCCTCATCGCCGGGTTTGCCATGCTGTTTCTTCCGGGACAAGGTATTCTCACGATGCTGATTGGAGTCTCGCTGATGGATTTTCCCGGCAAGCGAAGACTGGAACGCCAACTGATCAGCCAGCCTACCGTCCTGAGCGCGATCAATGCCATGCGCCAGAAATTCGGCAAGCCGCCGCTCGATGTCGGTGAAGAGCCGTAATTTTACCGCCCGTATGAATAACTCCCAAACCCTCTCCGGCCCGTCGCTGTACCTCATCGACGGCAGCGCCTACATCTATCGGGCCTTTTATGCCCTGCCGCCGCTGTCGAATTCCAAAGGCGTCCAGACCAACGCGGTCTACGGCTTTACCACCATGCTTCAGAAAATCCTGCGCGTGCATCGGCCCGACTGTCTGGCCGTCGTCTTTGACGAGAAGGGTCCGACGGCCAGGCATGAGACATTCAAAGAATACAAAGCACAGCGGCCCCCCATGCCGGACGGGATGAGCGCGCAGATTCCGTACATTCACCGCGTGGTGGAGGCCTTTGCCATCCCCGCCGTCCGGCTGGCCGGGTATGAGGCCGACGACCTCATCGGAACGCTCGCCCGCCAGGCCGAGCAGGCGGGCTTTGACGTGACGATCGTGACGGGCGACAAGGACATGTTTCAACTCATCACCGAGCGGGTCCGGATCTATGACCCGGTGAAAGACAAATGGTTCGGTGAAGCGGAATGCCGCGAGCGGTTCGGGGTCGAACCGGCGCGCGTCGTGGAAGTCATGGGGCTCATGGGGGACAGCATCGATAATATCCCCGGCGTGAAAGGCATCGGCGAAAAGACCGCCACGAAACTCATCAGTCAGTTCGGAACCATCGAAGACTTGCTCGGTCGCATCGAAGAGGTGACACCAGCCCGGACCAAAACGATGTTGCAAGCACAAGCCGAGAATGCCCGGCTCAGCCGACGGCTCGCGACGATTCAAGTCGATACACCCGTGTCTTTCCATCCGGAAGACTTCCGCATCAAGGACCCGCATCACGAGCAGTTGGCAGAGTTGCTTCGCGAGTTGGAATTCATGACGCTGCTCAAGAATCTCGCGCCTGCGACCCCGGGAGAAGCCAGCTTGGGGGCCGAGGCGGAGACCATCCGTGACGATCGAGCAGCCCTTGGATTCACGGATAGTCTGGGCGGGGAAGCGCTCGTCGCAGTGCACCCGCTGCTGGCCGGGGAGGCCGGTGTGCGTGCCGACCTCCAGGGTGTGGTGCTCTCCTCGGGGGGGCGCACGGTCTACGTTCCCGTCGAGGGAGGATCGATGCCCGCTCCGATCGCGCGGTTGTTGCAGGACAAGGACCGCGCCAAGGCTGCGCATGACGGTAAGCCGTTCCTGCTGGCCGCCCATCGTATCGGCCGGCCGGTGGAAAACATCACGATGGACACGATGATTGCCGACTACCTGCTGAACCCCAATCGGCGCGATCACACTTTGGAAGCCATTGCGATGGATTTGTTGGGGTATCGGATGGGAGCTGCCGACGGGCGTCAGGAATCGGAGTCGAAGACGTTATTCGACGAGGGGGGAGGCCTGCCGGGACAGGCGGCGGAAGCGGCAGCCGTGATCGCGAAGCTCGCGCCCCTGATGAACCAGCGATTGCAGGAACAAGACAACCTGTCGCTGTTTCGGGACGTCGAGTTGCCGCTCGTTCCTGTGCTGGCCGACATTGAGCGGAACGGATTTCTGCTCGACGTGGACGCACTCGGCGAATTGAGCAAAGAACTGGAACGGGCGCTCGATCACATCATGGAAACGATCGCAGGGCTCGCGGGCGGGGAATTCAACATCAATTCGCCCAAGCAGTTGGCGACCGTGCTTTTCGACAAGCTTGCGTTGAAGCCCGTCCGTAAAACGAAAACCGGGTTTTCCACCGATGAAGACACGCTCACGCAGTTGGCTGCCCAGCATGAGTTGCCGGCCCAGATTCTGAATTATCGGTCCTTGAGCAAGCTGAAATCGACCTATGTGGATGCCTTGCCGCAGCTGGTGAACCCGGAGACGGGACGGCTGCATACGTCGCTGAATCAAACCGTCGCCGCGACCGGCCGGCTCTCCTCGACCGAGCCGAACCTGCAGAACATCCCGGTGAAAGGAGACTATGGCCTCCGCATCCGCGAAGCCTTCATCGCGCCGACGGGCCATACGTTGCTCTGCGCGGACTACAGCCAAATCGAACCTCGCATTCTGGCACACCTGTCGCAGGATGAGCGGCTCATCGATGTGTTTTCCAGGGGCGAAGACATTCACATGGCGACGGCCATGGAAATTTTCGGCCTGCCGTCGGACCAAATCACTCGCGACATGCGGCGCGCGGCAAAGACGGTCGTCTTCGGCATCGTCTATGGGATCAGCCCGTTCGGCCTTTCGCAGAACATCGGCGTGTCTCAGGCCGAGGCGAAGAAGTACATCGAAACGTTCTTTGAGCGGTTCGCGGCGGTGAAGGCTCTGATGGATCGGAACATCGCCGAGGCGAAGCAGAAAGGCTACACGACGACGATTCTCGGCAGACGGCGGCCGATTCCCGAACTGCAAAGCGGCGATCCGGTTCAACGCGGCTTCGGCGAGCGGATGGCTGTGAACAGCCCCATCCAGGGCTCAGCGGCGGACGTCATCAAAGTAGCGATGATCAACGTGAACCGCCGTCTCCATGAAGCGTTGCCTCAGACGAAGATGATTCTCCAGGTTCATGATGAATTGATTTTCGAAGTGCCGGAAAAAGAACTGGATCAGGCGAAAGAGCTGGTAAGGCGGGAGATGGAGGGAGCAGGGAAGCAGATCGGTCTCTCCGTGCCGCTCAAGGTCGACCTGGGACTCGGGACGAATTGGCGTGTGGCGCATCCGTAAGTCGGCCTTCGCCGCCCGGGTTCTACGCCGAAGTGGTGTCTATCCTCCGGAAAATCGCCACGCCAATCCGACCCATTAACCGTGCAAACCTGTGCCGCCGGCTTGTGCCCGCCTTCGGAGAAAAACTTCACGTATCGACTTTCCGCCGGTTTAGAGCAGGCATTTATTTTGCTCGTCCCCTTCTGGCTTTTTGAAGGACGCGTACCTTTTTCCAGAAGGAGGACCGATGATTCAGGCAATGGAAATCGACCGGAAGACTGCCGCCTTCGCGCGGCACTTGGAGGAGCAACGCAAAATTGAGAAAAATCTGATGATCGAGCGCGTGCGGGGGACCAAGGAGGGGATCGAATCGGTCTTTCACGACATTAAGGAACGTGTAGAGGTCCTCGAGCGGCTGAACGGCTCCACGGTCACGAGTTACAGTGCTCCGATCGGATGGAGCAAGCTGATTTTCACCGGGTCGGACAGCGTCTCGGCCCCGAACACGATCGGCTTCGGCGACCGGGATGAAACGCTGCGCAAGCTGGACCAGATTCGATATCTGGAAGACACGAATTATCTCATGCTCGGCTCGAACCCCCATTGTGTCGAGCAGTCGCTTCCGGCCAAGTCCGCGCATGCCCGCGCAGCGGCCAACCCTTCCATATGGGACACGCTCGGGTACGTGCACGTCGGCTATGCGACCTCGCTTCAGATTCCCGCATCCATAGAGCCGACCGGGGTATCGATGATGTCGCGGCTCAATGCGCTCTTCAATTGGGTCGAAGCGAACGCAGTCGGAGACCAATGGTATGCACACGTGTCGGCGACGGCGCGTTTGTGGGTGGCCTACGACGGAGAATTCCGGCAGGCGCCGCCTGCGCAATTCGTGAACCTCCTTGCCGAGCCAAGGCAGGTTCGCACGCACCAGGACATTCATTCGACGGCGCCCAGCGCAGCGTTGATGATGGAAGTGACCGTGTCGGCAGGGAGCGGGACGATGCTGACCGTCTTCGAGACCATCGAGTTGGTCGCGACGACGCCGAACGGCCACGCCTACCTCGACGGCGTCTTTTCATGGGAGCCGTTGGCGGTGCACTTACGGAAGCAGTAAGCAGGCTAGGCCGGATAGAACAACTGGACGATTTGAGTGGCGTTGAACAGCATTGCATTCCGTCTTGTGTAGGCGGCGTGGCCATAGTAATGGTCGCGGGGGTTCGCGGAGCCGGTGCAGTCCTTATAGTCCACCAGCAAGCATCGTCCGTCGCATGGAAACCGCACCGCGCGGCGGGCACATTCCAGCCACCGTTCGAATCCATCGTAGGGTTCTACGAGCTCCCACACCGCCTTGTTGGCAGCCTTGGCGGAATCGGTCGCCGGCATCGCGTCGCTTCCCGCGGTGGCCAGCTGCTGGACGTAATCTCCGCCCCAGGCGATCGGCATTTCTATCGTGATTTGCGGCAGCTCCATCTTGGCGAGCCACGTCTTCCCATCCGTCCGCAGCGTTCGGTGATTGACGATGTGGAGCAATTTGCCGAGGCCGGACGGGTCCCAGCCGTACCGCACCGGTGCCCCGAACGTCACCACATCGAGGACCGCTCCGCCCAAAAGAGCATTCGCCTTCAGTAACTCCTCGAGATGCCTGATGGTCGCCGCGAGACCGGGGAATGCCTGCTGTGCGGCGTAGGCCGTAAGCAGCGAGAAGAGCTTGGTGCGCCCGGACAACGGTGTCGGCGTGAGCAGATTCGAGGCCAACGCGAGCACGAGCCCTGCTTGTCCGTGCGCCAGGACCAGCACTCGGTCGCCGGGTCCCAGTTGGTGGTCCGCGCACAGTCGGCTGATTCGATGCAGAAAAGTGCAGGCGGCCATCGCCCTTCCCAGATGATGATGCTCCGAGGACCAGAGGATCCGCTCACAGACGATGGGCCGGGGAAGTTTCTGGTTGATGGCTTTGTCGAAACTGTCGAGGCACGAAACCGTTACATTGCCGGCATCGCCGACCTGGTCGTCCAGCAGCCGGGTGGTGGTTTCGTCGTCTGGCAGCGGCGGCGCGAGCCCGGCTGGCAGCGGAGGGATGCCGTTGTCGCCTTGCCGCATGAGGGTGAGCAGCGCGTCCAATCCGGCCACACCTCGCGAATAGCCCCGCTTCAGTCCCCCGACTTCATCCAGCCGCTGCACGCCGAACACGTCGGTCCCGGGAATACTGCCGTGCAACCACATGACGGCGCGCACGCCGGCTTGAGCCAGTTGGAGGCCGACCCCTGCCAGGGCTTCATGCCAAGCCGGCGATCCCGGATCGGGGCCGGGCGCAAAGTCACGCGTTACCAGACGATCGCCGGGGTTTTTCCGCGAAAGCTCATCGTGCTGGAAATTATTCTCGATCGGCATGGAGCACGTTCATACCCGAAAGAGAACCGTGAGTGCAATGGACCCGGCGGCATGAGAACGCGCCGTCGCGTCGTGGGCCTGGTCAAGCGATACCGCCCAAGCCCGCAAATCAATCGCTCCGACCGCGCTGGCAAGGACCCCGCGGCTTGCCTTCCCGGAAAACGCCATGTTAACTTACTTCTCCTCTTGTGCAGAATGGAGTCCATTGTGAACACCTCAACACCCGGTTCATGCCTTGGCGCTTTTTTCCGGACGGCGGTTTTGTCGCTTGCCGTCACCGCGATATTCACGAGTCCCGCCGTCGCCGTCCCTCTCGAAACGGCCCCGGATCGAACCGCAGGGGCCTCTCCGACCGAGCACGTGATTCTTTTTGTGCTCGAGGGCTTGGCACAGGACTCCTTGAAAGGGGGAACGATGCCGGTGTTGAACCGGCTGGTGAAGGACGGATCCGTCACGTGGGGAGCGACAGCCGTGAAGCCCGCGCTCCGGTTGCCCACGATGGCCTCGTTGATCACCGGTTTGCCGGTCGAGAAACACGGCATTACCTGGGATGCCTTCGAGTTCAGCCGCGGGTATCCTCGGCCTCCGACGGTGTTCGACTATCTGGATCTCAGCGGCGGGAGGGACAGCGCCATTTTCTACATGGATGAGTCGCTGTATCAATTGGCCAAGCCCGAACCGTACACCGATTACCAGATGTGCGGGCCGCTCAAGCCGGAGTGCTCGCCTGACCGCATCGTCTCCTACGTCCGCCAGTATTTCAAGAAGGCGTCCAGCGGCCATGGGTACGGTCACGCGATCCTTTCCCTGCCGCATCTGTTGGTCGTACATTTGCCTGAGGCGGGCAGAGCCGGTTCGGCTCATGGCTGGACCTCCAAGGAGTATCGTGAGGGCCTCCGGGCCGTCGATAAGGCCATGGGCGCGATTTTGGATATTTACAAGGAGCAAGGGCTGCTCAAACGAACGACGGTGTTTGTGACGTCGCTCAGTGGAGTCGGGGAACCCAACGGCGAAGTGCCCACCGTGCCCTGGATCGCTTCAGGGGTCGGCATCAAGCCAGGTCATGTTATCCATCAGCCGGTATCCATTATCGATACGGGCGCCACAGTGATGCGGACGTTGGGGCTTGAAACCCACACCGAATGGGAGAGCCGCCCGGTGGACGAAATATTCCACACCGCTTCGGCGGCGGCCGCAAAAAAGTAACGGGCAGATCATGATGCGAATTGCAGAACGGTTTCGATTTCACCGCATGGTGGCGGTCCTGGCCGTGGCGCTCACCGTGACGGCGGGCGCCGCAGCAGCGGGCCCGCCTGCCGCCCATCTGAGAGAGCATCCGATCACGATCGATGCGACGGCTCTCGTGCCGGTCTCATGGTGGCAAGTGCCCGGGATCACGCCGACCATTTGGACGCTCGACCCTGAGAGTTCGGACGCGTACCGGACCAGCGATCGGCGTGAGTTGCGTTTGAAACCGGGGAAATACAAATTCATCAGTTTCACGTTCGACTTCCCCTTTGTCGTCACGTTGGAAGGGAAGCTGGACTTCGCGCCGTCGCTCGATCAATGCGTGGAAGGGCGCGGCACGCAGATCCTGCAGGTTCTGTGCAAGCGGACCTATCCTCACGGCGGGCAACGAGATTACACCTACGACCAGTAACGAGGGGCACATGGCTCAAGCAGTGGAAGATCTTCTGGACGCGCTGGAAGACGTCGACGACGCGACCCGAGAGGAAGCCGCCAAAGCTCTCGCGGATCTGGCCGATCCCCATACGATGGATGCATTGATCGGGGCCTGCGGCGACGACTACTGGACCGTCCGAGCCCACGCCGCCTGGGGTGTAGCGAGGATCGGGGGCCCCAAGGCGATCGAGGCCCTGATCAATCTCTTCAATGACGCCATCATGGAGGTGCGGAACGAAGCGGTGTCGGCGACGGCTTCCATGGGCGCGGCTGTCGTTGAGCGGCTGATCGCCGCGCTGAAGGATGAGCGATGGCGGGTACGCGAACATGCCGCCAAGACTTGCGGCATGATTCGGGACAAGAAGGCTCTGGACGGTTTGATCTTCGTCTGTCGCGATCGAGACGGAGCCGTCAAGAGCGCCGCCGCAGAAGCGTTGGGAAAGATCGGCGATCCGAAAGCGGTGCCGGCGTTGATCAAGCTGTTTCGGGACTCTTCTAAAACCGTGCGGGAAACGGCGGGGACGGCGCTGGTCGCGATCGGGCTGCCCTCAGTCGATCCGTTGATCGAGAGTCTGAAGGACAAGGATTTTGTCGTGCGCTGCCATGCGGCGCGGGCGCTCGGCGGCATGACCACGGACTATCAGATCGGCCGCTCGTGGGTCCGGGACCCGAAAGTCGTGGATGCCCTGATCACGGCATTGAAAGACCCCGACCGTGCCGTGCGCGAGGACGCGACGATTGCGCTCGGCATGATCGGCGACCCCCGCGCGATCGACGCCCTCATCGAAGCGATGAAGGACGGCGCTGTGAAGCGGCACGCGATCGCGTCCTTGGGTATGATCGGCGACCCTCGCGCCTTGCCCCCGGTGCTCAACGCCTTGAAAGGAAAAGGGATTCGCCAGGAGGGTACTCCCACGCCCGGCTGCATCGTCAGCGAGGATGCGTTCATCAAGGAAGCCGCCGCCACGGCACTCGGTCAATTCCGCGACCCCCGTGTCATTCCCGATCTCATCATGTTGCTGAAGGACGGAGTATTGCGGGAAAAAGCGGCGGCTGCCCTCGCCGTGATCGGCGACACCGCGATCGAACCCCTGATTTCGTTTCTCTACGACCCCAAGGCATCCGAAGTCGAGTCTGAAGGCGAGCGGGTCCTTTCCTATGCTTCGGTCCGGCTTACCGCAAAAGATGCTCTCCGCCTGTTGGTACTGGAAACGTTGGAGAGGCTCGGCTGGACGCCGCCTTCCGAAGAACCCGCAATCGATTCGAGCCAGGCGGACAATCTTCGCGTGGATCGGCCGCTCGGGGACACCGGGCGATTCGGACCGTCAGGAGACATCGCCCGCGGCAGCACCTAGTTGCTGGCGGAGCGATCAACCATCCGCACTCAGTCTTCAGTTCACCAGATGAAAGCCGAGTGCTGAAAGATTCCCGTTTGCTACTTTCTCACGGCGATTCCGTGAGTGTCCGCCGTTTCTTTCCCGTCCTTCATATTGGTGATCTTCGCGATTCCCACCAGTTCTCCCGCCTTACCGGCTCCGGTCACTTTAACGACGCCGACGCCTGGCGTGGACCCCTTGGCGTTGTTGACGGTTTTGTCGTTGCCGGTGAGCGGTGCTGGGCCTCGCGTGCCGACGAAGACATAGGCGCCGTCCGGCGATAGATCCATCAAATCGGGCGCAGGATCGTCGCTATGCGGCCCGACGAGGTTGATGCTGTTCACGCTCAAGTTCGACAGCGTATCGATGACCTCGATGTTGTTGCCGGCTCGATCGGCGCTCCAAAGATAGCGCCCCACCCCGATCATGCCGTGCGAATCGGCGAACTGCTGGTCGCGCTGCGATATCAGTTTCACAGACACCGATTTCGGCAGTTCGGACAGGTCGAGTGCGTACACGTCGTACGAGAGCGGAGCGATGGGCCAGCCCCCGCCGGAATTGATGTACATCGTGTTGCCCACCTGCACGCCGCCGCACCCGGCCGGGTGCACCTCGACGTTATTCAGGCTGGCGACGATTTTCATCGGCGTAGCCGTCACATCGATGATGAGCAAGCCGCCTCCCCGGAGGGTGACGACGGCGTACTGGCCGGAAGCGTCGGTGATCGGGCAGATCGGTGCCGTATCCGGACGATCGCCCCCTTCAAGGGCCGCCAAGTTCACGACATCCTTGCTCGGGTCGAACATGAACTTATGAGAGGCATAGTCCGTCCAGATGCGAATGAATTTCTTTTCGGCGATATTGGCGGCGATCGCTATCTTTTGGTTCGGTGTCGGCCAGGCGGCATGAACGTTTTTCCCCATCGATAAACAAGCTTCGGGCTTTCGCGTGGCGGCGTCCATGAATAGGACTTGCCCGCTCAGAAACGACAGGATGGCGTGGCTGTGATCTTTGGTGAAAAACAACATGTGCGGCCGCCGCACCGGTTTCTTCGTCGCCTCTTCGCAAAACTTATTAATCGCCCCTCCCAGATCAATCGTGACGGTCGGTTTGGCCGAGGAGGGGTTTGCCGCAAGCTGTGCCCCGTCATAGATATAGAGAAATCCTCCGCTCTCCTTCGCCGTGTCTGATTGATCGGTCAACCAGACTTCGTAGGCGTCGGCAGAAACGGCGCTCATGGCGATCCATGCGGCGACGAGCATGAGCGCCCAGCCCCTTGCAGTGGTATGGTGTAAGCCGTCCATTGTGCCCTCCATCTTGTCGTAGGCTTTCTTAAGTGAGAGTCATAGTAAAGAGGAGTCATCGAGAGAGTCAACGTGAGTCCCAGCTTGATGGAAGCCGTCGGTCGACGAGAGGTTCCGTTGACCGTGCGAAAATGGCTGTGTTAGGGTTATCGGTCCTCAACTGGAGCGAACCGTGGCGGATCCGGTGACGGAACAAATTGCCGCGTTACAAGACGAGGATTGGGCGATCCGGGAGGAAGCCGCGGTCGCGTTGGGCATGCTGCGGGATGCTCGCGCCGTGATTCCCCTGGTGTCGACTCTCAGAGATTCCGACAGAGCCGTGCGGGAGGCCGCGATCGGCGCCCTGACCGCAATCGGCGAGCCTTGCGTCCTGCCCTTGGGAGACTGTCTGACTGATCCCCGGCTGTCGGTGCAGGAAGCCGCGTCGGCGGTTCTGGCCTCCATTGCGGATGCGCGGGTGCTTTCCCCGTTGGCGGCCTCTCTTGGCAGCGCCGATTGGATCGTGCGGATGCATGCCGCGAAAGCGCTTGGGAGGATCAAGGACGAGGCCGCGGTCGAACCCTTGATCCCTTTGCTTCAAGACAAGGTCAAAGCGGTGCGTGAGGAGGCGACGACCTCCTTGGCTGCGATCGGGACGGCGGCGCTCCCCTCGTTACTCGACGCGATGCACCACCCCGAATGGTTGGTGCGTCTCCACGCCGTCGAAGCCTTGGGGAAAATGCGATCGCCCGATGCGGTCGAGCCGTTGCTGTCGGTCTTGTTCAACGACCCGGACACGGCCATCCGCGAGGACGCCATCCGGGCACTCGGCTTGATCGGCGATGCCCGCGCGGTGGACTTTCTCCTGGTTGCCATGAAAGAGCCGGGCCTTCGCCCGCTGGCCGTCGAAGCCCTTGGATTGATCCGTGACCGGCGCGCCGTGCCGGTCTTAATCGACGTGGTACGAGGGCTCAATCGATCCGACGCTCCTCGCGCCATCGATGGATGCGGGGATCGCTGGGACGAGGACTTCGTGACGAAGGGTGCGGCTGTCCGCGCGTTGGGGTTCATCGGGGATGAGGCGGCCGTGCCGGCGCTGCTGGAAGCCCTGCAGCCGACGATCACGCGGGCCGACGCGGCAGCCGCGCTCACCCGATTCGGCGCCCTCGTGATACCTCCGCTGTTGACGCTTCTGGCGAAGGAGTCGGACGAAAACATCCGTTACCACGTGAAAGACGCGCTGACACAGGTGGGATGGAGGCCGGGCCGGATTTGACGGAACGTCATGCCCAAAGAGAGCATCGAAACGCTTGTCGCAGAGTTGACCCACGAGGAGGATTGGCGCCGGATGCGGGCCACGGCCGCGTGCCTATCCGGGGGGCCACGGGCTGTGCAGGCGTTGGTGCGAGCGCTGGAGCAGGGCGTGCCGGCCTTGAAGATCGAAGCGGCTTCCATGCTGGCCCGGGTCAAAGATCCCGGCTCGGGGGTCGCGCTGGTCGGCTTGCTGCGGGATACGGACGAGCAGGTGCGCCGCGCCGGCGCGGCGGCGCTGGAGCAAATGGCCGGCGTAGCCACATCGGAGACGGGGGCGGCGCTGGTCGCCTTGCTGTACGAGGCCAAGGAGGACGACGTACGGGCGCTGGCGAGTCAGCTCCTGGGCGTCATGCCGAACGCCATCGCGCCGCTCTGCGACATGCTGCGGCATCCCGACGCGGGTGCCCAAGTCAGTGCGGTCGAAATGCTCGAACATTTGCTCGACCCCAGGTCGGTTGACGCGTTGATCGACGCGATGGGGCAACCGGCGGTCCGTGAGGCCGCGGTCCGGACCTTGAAGAAACTCGGGGCGATCCGAGCACGGATCGACGAGGCGTTCAACGCGCTTCGCGATGTCGAAGGGGCGAGCGAGCGCGAAGAGGTCCGGATGGCTACGGTCATCGATCTCTTGGGAATCGGCCGCCCAAGCGTCGAAGTTTTGATCGAGTATCTGGAAGATGATGATTGGCTGGTGCGCGAGGCGGCCGCCGACTTGCTGGGGAAGATCGGCGACGTGCGCGCGGTGGAGCCGCTCATGCGGCGGTTGCGGGTAGACAAAGATACGGGCGTCAAAGAACTGGCGCTGAAATCGCTGGGTCTGATCGGCGACGCCAGGCCGGTGGAATTGTATATCGAGGCGATCCCGATCCGGCCGTTGCGGGTCTACGCAATGGAGGCGTTGGCCAAGGTGAAGAGTGTCGAGGTTCTGCGTCCCCATCGTGAACTGTTCGACCGCCTGAAGACTGATCGTGACGGGCTGGTGGCCTACAATGCCGGGTTGATTTCCGACAAACTGGCTGCGCTGGAAAGCGCAAAAGGACAGGAAGGACAGGGCGAGGATGAGTGACGATGCGTCATTGGATCGGATCGATCAGCTGATCTCCGCGCTGCGCGACGACAACGACGCGCTGCGGGACCATGCGATCGCCAGCCTGGGACAAATGGGAGAGGATGCCGTCCCCCGCCTCATCGGCCTGATGGCGGATGAAGACGTGGTCATCCGCGAGGCGGCGACCAGTGCCGTCGTTCGCATCGGCCCCTCGGTGGTCGGCCCGCTGGTCGAGGCCTTGACCGACGACGAATGGGCGATTCGAGAGCAGGCGGCTTCCGCCCTTGGAAAACTGAAGGACACTCGCGCCGTGGAGCCGCTGGTGAAGACGCTCAAGGACAAGGACGGCGCCGTGCGGACTGCGGCGGTGTGGGCGCTGGAGCGAATCGGCGATTCTCGGGCAGTGCCCGGCTTGATCGAGGCGCTGGGCGACAATACCTTGCGGGAAGACGTCGCCCGGGTGTTGAAGAAAATCGGGGATGCGCGTGCGGTCGAGGCGCTGATCGACGGGTTGCTCGGCAATAATTGGATGGTGCGTCGGCACGCAGCGGAAGCTTTGGGTAAAATCGGCGACCAGCGCGGCGTCGAGGCGTTGATCCAATCTCTGAAAGACGAGGACTGGCTCGTGCGCCGCAACGCGGCCGAGTCGCTGGCCAGGCTCGGGGCACGCCAGGCCATCGAGCCGCTGCTGCCGCTTCTCGAAGACGAAAACACGATGGTGCAGGAGACGGTGGAAGGGGTGTTGGCCAGCCTCGGCTGGAAACCTGCTCAGTGAGACGTGTTCAGTTCACCATTGATAGCAAAGGAACGACCACTATGGCGGATGAAGCTCCCGTAAAGTTGGTTCAAATCGGTCCCAAGGACGGCCCCAAGAAGGACGGGTTTAATCTTGTCACGGAACGGGTGGTGTCGGTGAATCCCGAGGCCAAGCAGCTTGAAGTCGAACTGCTGGCCTACGACGGGAAAACGGTCATCCTCGACGTGGCCGAAGAAGCGCTGGAAGACCTCAAGCGCCTTAAGCCCGGAGACGGAGCCACCATCCGGGTGGTCGAAGAAGGCGGCAGGCGGATCGCCAAGAATTTTAAGGTTCGCGCAAAAGATCCGAACGCGGCCCGGGCCGATGCCATGCTGTTGGACCTCAGGGATTCGCACTGGCTGAACCGCAAATATGCGGCGGAGGTCCTCGGAGAGCTGAAAGACCCGCGCGCGGTCGGGCCGCTCGTCACCGCCCTTACCGACGAAGTCGGTGATGTTCGGCAGCGCGCGTACGATTCATTGATCAAGCTCGGCGGGCCTGCTGTGCCGGCATTGGTGCCGTTGCTGGTGTCCGAAGAAGACGAAGTGCGGCAGTCGGTGACCGAAATCATCCGCAAGATCGGAAAACCCGCGGTCGAACCGCTGGCGACCGCATTAGGCGAGGCGGACGATCGGCTCAAGAATCGCATCATGAAGGTGTTGGATCGAATGGGGTACAAGCCGAAGCCGAAAGACGAGGCCAGAGCCGAGGCGCCCCGCCTGACGTAAGTCGGGACGTTACGGCTCGGGAGTGGGGCCCTTGCTGGGACGGCCCACGGAGACATGCCGAAACCCGAACGTGGCGACGCGAGCCGGATCGTAGACGTTGCGGAGGTCGAATAAGAGTGGCCTGCGCAGGGTCGCCTTCAGCCTCTCGAAATCCAGGTTTCGAAACTGATTCCACTCCGTCATGAGGATCAGCGCGTCCGCCCCCTCCGCGGCGTGATACGCATCCCGGCAAGGGACGAGCCCCGCCAGCGCCTGGCACGCTTCCTCCAGTGCGGCCGGGTCGTACGCCCGGATCGTGCCGCCTTCCTTCATCAGTCGCTCGGCTATCTCCAGCGCAGGGGACTCACGGAGGTCGTTCGTATTGGGCTTGAAGGACAATCCCAGCAAGGCGAACGTCTTATCCTTGAGTCCTCCCGCGGCCTCGCGGATTTTCTCCACCATTCGGCTACGCTGCTCGGCGTTCACCATGGAGGCGGCCCCGGCGATCCGCATGCGGTAGCCCATCCGCTCGCCGGTTTGCACCAGCGCCGCCAGGTCCTTCGGGAAACAGGACCCGCCGAAGCCCGGTCCCGCGTGCAGGAATTTTGAGCCGATGCGGTGATCCAAGCCCATCCCTTTGGCAACGGTTTGGACATCGGCTCCGACCCGCTCGCACAGCGTTGCCATTTCATTGATAAAGGACACCTTCGTGGCCAAAAAGGCGTTGGACGCATATTTGATCATCTCCGCTGTCGGGATGTCCGTCACGACGAACGGAGTTTCAATCAGGTAGAGAGGGCGATACAGATCTTTCATGATGGCGATGGCGTGGTCGCTTTCCGCTCCGATCACGACCCGATTCGGGCGCATGAAGTCTTCGATCGCGGACCCCTCCCGCAGAAACTCCGGGTTTGACACGATGTCGAACCGGTAGCCGCTGGACTGGTGTGCTTTGATCACGTCCCTCAGCTTTTCACCGGTGCCGACCGGGACGGTCGACTTGGTCACGATGACCTTGTAGCCCGTCATGTGTTGCGCGATGCCGCGGCCGACTTCTTCGACGAACGACAAATCGGCTGAGCCGTCGTGACGCGGCGGAGTCCCGACGGCGATGAAAATCACCAGCGCTTTATCGACGGCTTTGCCAATATCGGTGCTGAAGCTCAACCGGCCTTCCCGGAGCCCTTTGCCGACCAACTCCGTGAGCCCCGGTTCGTAAAACGGAACCTCACCTTTTTCGAGCTTGGCGATACGGGTGGCGTCGTTGTCCATGCAGGTGACGTGGACCCCGAACTCGGCGAAGCAGGCTCCCGTCACGAGCCCCACATACCCGGTCCCGATTACGCTGATATGCATCAGACCGCTCCTCCCCAGACAGGCATCCAGGCTATCGACGGCGGTCAGTATAGCAACGACACCTATGTCCCGCAATGAATCGTACCGAACTCATCCTTCGCATTTTGTCCGGCCTGCTGCGTGCCCGCTTCGTTGACACCTGCGAGACCACTTCAGTAGAATTTTCTCCTTTCCGACCCCTTGGCGGTTATGGCGCAAACGGGAACGATTCAACGTCCGCTCGCGGTGATGATGCACCGGGCGCTTAAAACCATAGGACCCGATGCATCCTTGCTCGAGGCGGCGCGGCGTATGCGCGACGATCGGGTGGGCGCGCTGTTCGTCTGCGACGGCGGGCAATATCTCGGCATCGTCAGCGAAGCCGACCTGGTGCGAAAGGGTATGGCCGAATCATTACCTGCGCGCGAGATTCCGGTTCGGACTGTCATGAGCGCCCCTCTCATCAACATCGATGTGGCCGGGTCTCCCCACCAAGCCAGCGATCTCATGGCCGAAAAAGGGATCAGACATCTGGCTGTAACCGAGGATGGGCAGATCGTGGGTATGTTGTCCGTCCGCGATCTTTTGCGGTACTTTAAAAATTGGGGACCATGATGGCTTCGCGCCCCGCACGGTCATATCCCAGCCATTCTCAGTTGAGTTTCGTTCACCCTGCCCTATGAACGCGGCAGGCTTCACGCCCCATATTCCTCGCTGGTTTCTATTGCTGACGGCTCTGGTCACGGGCGCGGTGGTGATGGCGCTCGAAATTTTGGGTAGCCGACTGCTCGCGCCGGTGTTTGGAAATTCCCTGTTCGTCTGGGGCGCCTTGATCGGCGTGATTCTCGCTGCCATGAGCAGCGGCTATGCCTTCGGAGGGTGGATTTCCGATCGATATCCCGGGGGGACGGTCCTCGCGACCCTGCTGCTCTCGTCCGGGGTCTGGACCTTTCTTATCGCCTGGGCCGGCCAACCGGTGCTTTTCAAGGTTGCCGCCGCTATTGAAGATCCCCGTTGGGGTCCGTGCGTGGCGGCCAGCCTGCTCCTTGGACCTCCGGCATTCGGGCTCAGCGGCGTGTTGCCGGCGATGCTGCGGCTGGCGGTCCTGAATCTCGACTATCTCGGCCGGCACACAGGGCGCATGATCGCGCTCTCGACGGTGGGAAGCCTGATCGGAACATGGGGAACGGCGTTCTTTCTCTTGTCGTGGCTGGGCAGCCAGGCACTCGTTGCCTTGCTGGGCTCCATTCAAGTGGTGTTGGGTTTGCTGTGGCTGTGGGTGGGCACTGCCGCCCGACGTCCTGCCGTCGCGGTGTTGGTCGCCGGCGTCGTAGGGTTTGGTAGTTTAGCGCTGCACCCGGTACAGATGCTTCGCCCGCCGGTGTATCAGGAGGACAGTCCCTATCAGCAGGTACGGGTTCGCGACGACGAGCTGTTTCGATATTTGGTCCTGGACCGGACGTTTCATGCCATCATGTGGAAATCGGACCCAGTATCGTTATTTCTTCCCTACAGCCAATTGATGGTGGCATCACTCGCCCTTGTGCCGGAGCCGAAGCGCGGTCTGATCCTGGGCCACGGCGGAGGGTCGCTCGCCAAGTGGCTGGCTGATCGGTGGCCCGGCCTTGAGTTGGATGTGGTGGAGTTCGATCCCACCGTCGTCCGTATGGCGGCAGAATACTTTGAATACCGCCCACCTGCGTCGCACCACGTACACGTCCGAGACGCCAGAGTGTTCCTGCGACAGTCGCCTTACACCTACGATGTCATCTGGGTGGATGTCTTCGCGCGTCATATGATCCCGTTCCATGTGACGACGAGTGAGTTTTTTGCTGAGCTGCGGGAACATCTGAGCCCGGATGGGGTCTTGGCCGTCAATTTGGCTTCATCCGGGGAGGGAGGCGATCACCAGAGGGCGAATGCCGTGGTGGAAACGATGCGGCGATCGTTCCCGGTAATTGAATCGTTTGCAGTGAAAGGACCTTGGAAATCCGCGCAACTCGGTAGGGCTGAGAATCTCATCTTCTTTGCGGGCGGCCCCGTCGAACGCGAACGGTTCACGGGGTTGGTGGCAAAGGTGGAGACCCTGGTTGAGCGGCAGCGCCTGCCCGTCGAGTCCCTGGCGCTCTTGGGCACGCATCGTGAGGACGCCCGGGAGGCTGGGGTGGTCCTGACCGATGATTATGCGCCGTACGATCTGTTGATCGGCTCCGAAGCCGAGCATCCCCTCCCGGAACAATAATCATGCGGGATCATATGAGATTCACAAAGTTAGGGAATGGGGGCCTGAATATCGTTCTTGCTTCCATTTTGGGCCCTATGCTATAAGGGGAACCTCGCAGAATCGGAAAACCGGTAGTGGCTATGATGACGCAGTGCGAAAGTCGTCGGGAGGGTCAAGGCCAGCTGAGCTTGGCGTGCGTTATTCACCAACCTAATCACATCTCTTTTTCTTCTTAAGGAGGTAGGTCATGGGCAAGACGATGTTATCGGTCTTCTTCGGCCTCGGGATGGTCGTGGCTGGGGCCTCTGCGGCGTTCGCCCTCCAAGCTGGAGGCGTCGAAATAGGTGACTGGGAGACTGGGTCGGTAGTTGGGCAGCCGTTCAAGGAACTGGAAGTGGATGCGGAGCTTCATGCGATTGAGATCGGTAATTTGAAGACTTGGTACCCCCCTGTGACCGTGATTGACTTTAAGGTTCGTCCGGGCCGTCCGTTTTTACTGAAGGTCACAAACAACTCAACCGGCGAGCATGGATTTTCTCTTACCGCGGATGGGCCCGCGGCCGCGCCGACCGTGTTGCGCGCTCAAGTCGTACTGAAGCCAGGCGAGACGAAGTATATCGGCATTCCGACCAGTGATCTCTTCTACGCCACTCAAGGCAACACTCTGGTGTATCGATGCCACCTGCATCCGGCTCATGTCGGCGGCAAGTTGGTCATGCTGAAATAGTCCGAACGGTTTAGGCCGAGACCAATCAAAGCCCTGCCGGTGTCCGATCCGGCAGGGCTTTGCTATTGCTACGTCTCTTCCTTGCCGCATTCGGCATCCTTATCAAGCGGCACGTTTTGAGCAGCAGTCAACTTGCCTGCCACAATGAGGAGGAGAAAGCGGTTTTCGATTGGCTCCGCCTTCTGCTTCTCGACGACAATCGTATTGACGTCAACCACCATTTCGTCGCCGTCCCACTGCGTGCTGTTGACGACCCACAAGTGACTCGCCGCGTCAGGGAAATGGCTGGTGACGAAGCCCTCGATGATGGCGCCGATGTCGCCTGTGCTCGCGTGCGCCCCGGCAGCGAAGAACAGACTCAGGCCCACCGCCACTCCTGCAATCCATCGGTGTCGCATTGACGCACCTCCGCGCTAAGGATGGCCCGTGACCCATGCACATCGGAGCTCTCATGAGGCACGGAAACGCTGACGCTTTGGTTGTTATTCTACAGGCGAGAATCGTTGAAATCCATAAAAGGCCGAGTACCGGCATGGGGTCGAGGGACAAAAGCAAAAGGCCCGCTCTTACGTCGAAGAGCGGGCCTTTTCGATGAATGCGGAGAATGGACGGGCGAAACGCCTAGTTCCTGACGCCGGTCCAAACCTTGTTCGGATCGATTTCCTTGTCCGGATTTAGCTTTTTGGCCTTTTCCAAAAGCGTATCGGTGGCTTCCGGGTAGGTAGGATCCGAAATGCAGCAGTTGTCGACCGGGCAAACGGCGGCGCATTGAGGCTCGTCAAAGTGGCCGACGCACTCGGTGCAGCGGTCGTGGGTAATTACATAGATATTATCGCCTACCCCCTGACCGTCCCCGACATGATACCCTTTGCTTTCCGCGTCGCTGCGGGTTTCAAAGATGGCCTCATTCGGACATTCGGGCAGGCAGGCTCCACAAGAGATGCATTCATCCGTAATCAGCAATGCCATGACCCTAGCCTCCTTCTCTCGCCGCTGGTAGGATACGCTGTTGACAAGTTCGCAACGCCGCGACCATAGTGCGCGTCGTGGAATGCATTTTATTCCGTGCTTCTTTTCCAAGTCAACAGAGGCGAGGCCGCGCAGAAGGCCTAGAATATGTGGTTCGATGGGCCAATGGGCCCAGCATGCGGCCTGCCGCGGGAAGGACGCCACGGCGATGCAAACAGTGAGATGGTACGATGGCGGAACTGAGCACGGGGACCGGAGAACAGAAGCGCAAGCGGATCATCACGCTCGTACTGCTCGCCGTGCTCCTCATGAGCGCAAGTCTGTTTCTCAGTGAGCGCAGGGAATCCAGTCTCATTATCGTGACGTTTCCAAGCGGGACGCAGCTGGAAGCGGAAGTGGCGGATACCCCCGAGAAGCTGCTCTTCGGCCTCGCGTTTCGCGAAGCCTTGCCGCCCGGAACGGGGATGCTTTATATCTACGAATCGACCGGGCTTCATCGAGTTCGGACGCAGCAGTACCGCTTCCCTGTCGATATTCTTTGGATTGATGAAAGCCACCAGATCGTCGCCGTCTTCGAGAACGCAGCGCCCTGTGGGCAGGATCCCTGTCCTCTCTATGGGCCGCCGCCGGAACCGGCTCGCTATGTAATCCAGGCAGAAGCCGGTTTCATTCGCAAGGAAGGCCTGACTCCCGGTGATGAGCTGAAATACAGTCTGCGAATGTGATGCGCCGCCCGGCGCAAGGAGTAGAGGGAATGGATGGATTTCAATTGGTCGGTCGGGTCGACGAGATCCCGCCCGGCGCGTCAAAGGTCGTGAAAGTGAGCGACCGAGCCATCGCCGTGTTCAACGTCGAAGGCCGCTTTTACGCCATTTACAACATTTGCCCGCACGAAGGCGGGCCGTTAAGCCAGGGACGATTAAAGGGATTCGTCGTCTCGTGCCCATGGCATGATCTGGCCTTTGACATCCGTAACGGGCAGGGGACCGACGGAGGGGGATACTGTGTGGGAAGTTACGAGGTCCGGGTTGACGGTGGGGACATCTTCGTCGGAGCCCGAAAGAAGGTGTGAGGCGTCCGTTGGCGAAGCTCGGCCGACGTCGGATCGTGGGAAGGAGACGATGGGGGCATGAACGCGTCCGGTCCGGAAATGCAGAACAGTGCGGATGGGCGGGAATTAAAGTTCGTCGAAGCAAGATTGGGCGGACCGGTGCGAATCAACCTATGGGAAGACCGCACGAGAGGAGAGCTGTGGGTTCCAAGCTATGATCCCAAGGGTTTGGTGCTGACCGAAGACGACTTTCTTCGCACGGCGAGCGGCAATGCGGTTGAATCGGGTAAACGTACATTCGTGTTCTGTGCGATTGCGCCCGGTACGCATGACGTTGTGTTTGAGAAGCGGATGGGATGGAAGTTTACCGCGGAAGACCGTCGGGTTTTCCGCATAGCTGTGACCGGAGAGACCCGGTCGGGGGCGGAGGAGCCATGCCGGACGTTGGTTTTGTGAACGGGCGTTTTCTTCCGTTGGAAGAGGCCACGGTGTCGATCGAAGACCGCGGTTTCCAGTTCGGTGACGGCGTGTACGAGGTCATCCGCACCTACGGAGGCTGTCCATTCGAGTTGGAGGCTCACATCACCCGGCTCGAACGGAGCGCCAAGGCGCTGAATCTTCGACTCCCCTATACTCGTTCACAATGGAAGGACTACGTCGTTGAAGGAATCAGGCGAGCCGGGTATCCCGAGAATAAGATTTACATTCAGGTCACTCGGGGTGTCGCTCCTCGCGATCATGCCTATCCAACCGATGTTTCCCCGACCGTCGTAATGACGATCAGAGCGTTTCAACCTTTGAGAGAGTCGATTCGATCAGCCGGGGTCGATGCCATCACGGTAACCGATATTCGCTGGGGGCGGTGCGACATTAAGAGTCTCAATTTGCTGGCGAATGTCTTGGCGCGCCAGCAGGCCAAAGAGGCCGGCGTATTCGAAGCGATTCTGATTAAGGACGGGGCGGTGACTGAGGGCGCGGTCAGCAACGTGATGATCGTGAAGAACGGTGCGCTCATGACGGCGCCGGAAGGTTCTGGCATTCTTTCCGGCGTAACAAGAACTGCGGTCCTGGAACTGGCCCGGAAGGAAAGCATCCCAGTTGATGAACGACAGGTTTTCCGCGAGGAGTTATACGGGGCCGACGAAGTGTTGTTGACTGGCACGACCGTGGAAGTGCTGGCCGTCGTCCGGATCGATGGAAGGACGGTCGGGTCGGGGCTGCCAGGCCCCGTTGCCCGGCGACTCGGCGCCCGATTTGCTGAAGTCGCGCGGTAGGCCTCTTGCTTTGAGGTTGATGACGTGCTATGGTGCGTGGCGCTGGAAGTGGGCTCAGGCCCACTTTTTTGTTTGACCTGGTGCCGGGATAGCGTTCGGGAGGGTCGTAGAGAGCGGCCGTGGCAGATGCTCGACTGGTTGCCGACCGCATCCAGGAGATCGCGGCTCCCATCTTGTGGTCTCTTGGGCTGGAACTGGTCGACGTGGTGTGTGTCGGGCAGGGGTCGCGCGCGGTCGTCCGGGTATTCATCGACAAACCCGGAGGCGTGACACTGAAAGATTGCGAACGGGCGCACGTCATGCTGGGTCCCGCGCTGGACGTGGCAGACCCGTTCCCGCACGCGTACACGCTTGAGGTCTCCTCACCTGGGCTGGACCGCCCGCTGAAACGGATCCAGGACTATCGCCGGTCGCAAGGGAAACGGGTCAGCCTCAAGTTGAGGCAGCCCCTGAACGGGCAGTGGCGCGTGGTCGGGGATCTCATAGAAGTCGAGGATGAGGCCGTGACCGTTGCGAGGACGGACATGGATCCGCCGCAGAAATTGAGACTGCCGTTGGAATCGGTAGTCGAGGGTCGATTGGTGGTGGAATTCTAGCTCAGGCAAACGGCCGAAACCGTCAGTTCGGCGGAGGCGCAACGGAAACCGCGCATGAGGCGGGGTGAAAGCTATGAACCGAGAATTAATCGCCGTTATAGATGAGATTGGACGCCAAAAGGGAATCGACAAGGGACGTGTGATCGGCGCGATCGAGGCGGCGCTGCAGACCGCTGCGAAGAAGCGCTTCGGGCAGGCCGAGAACATTCAGGTCGAGATCGATCCCAAGACAGGCCAGATCTCTGTGGTGTCCAAGAAAACCATCGTCGATACGGTGACGAATCCCAAAGCCGAGATTTCTCTTCAGGAGGCGAGGGAGTTCGACAGCGAAGCGGAAATCGGAGATGAGATCGGGTCGCTCATCGAGATGGACGAACTGGGCCGCATTGCCGCTCAAACCGCCAAACAGGTGATTTTCCAGAAGGTGCGCGAAGCCGAATGGGAGGCGGTTCAAAGAGAATACTCCACCAGGCAGGGCGACCTCGTCAACGGCATCATTCTGGGCATGGAACGACGCAACTATCTCGTGGACCTTGGGAAAACGGAGGCCGTGCTGCCGATCCAAGAACAGATTCCCCGGGAGACGTACCGTCGCGGCGACCGCATCAAGGCGATGTTGTTGGAAGTCCGGCGAACGCCTAAAGATGTGCAAGTGATCCTCACGAGGAGCCATCCGCAGTTCGTTAGCAAATTGTTCGAATTGGAAGTGCCAGAAGTATTAGAGAAGATCGTAGAAATCAAAGCCGTGGTTCGCGAGGCAGGTGATCGAACCAAGATCGCGGTCACTTCGCGGGACAAGGCCGTTGATCCGGTGGGTGCCTGCGTCGGGATCAAAGGCTCCCGTGTACAGGCCGTGGTAAGGGAACTCCGGGGAGAGAAAATCGACATCATCACCTGGACGAATGATCCGCGCGTGTTTATTGCCGAAGCGCTCAACCCTGCGACGATCGAAAAAGTGGGCATCGACGAGGAAAAGAAATCCGCGCTGGTCGTGGTGGCCGACTCCCAACTCTCGCTGGCGATCGGCAAGAACGGCCAAAACGTCAGGCTGGCGGCGAGACTGACCGGTTGGAAGATCGACATCATCAGCGCGACAGAATACGAAAAAGAAAAAGCTGAACGGGACCGGGAAATCAAAGCCGCTCTCGCGGAAGAAGCGGAAGCTCAGCGGCAGCAGGAGGAGGCGCGTCAGCAGGAACTGCAGGAATCACAGGCGGCCTCGAATGAATCGGCTGCTGGATGAGGCGGAGGACATCGATTCGGTATGCGTGTGTATGAATTGGCCAAGAAGCTGGGGATGGAAAATCGCGATCTCATCCCGGAACTCAAACGGATGGGCGTCGCTGTGGCATCCCACAGCAGCACCTTGGATGACGAAGCGGTTCAGAAGGTTCTCGATAAGTTGGGCCCCAAGAAAGGCAAGGTCGGCGAAACGGGCTCCGAGTCAATGAAAGGGGAAGCCGGTCGGGATGCCGCGGCGCCGGCCAAAGAGACCGGCAAAACCGGATCACGAGGGAGCGCTGCGCTCGTCGAGGAACCGACGAAGCCAGATAAACGTCGTATCCTGATCAAACGAAAAAAATCCGAGGAAGGAGAGATTGCTCCGCCCCCGGAGCAGGTCCCTCCCGCTGCGGCGCCGATCTTGTCCGGTCCTCCTCCCCATGTGTCCGAGATCGCACCTCCCCCGCATGCGGAACATCCGGCTCATGTAGAACCCCCGCAGCCGTTGGCTCCACCCGCGCCGGCCGCCGCGGATGTGCAAGCCGGGAGATCTGCTGCCACGGTGACAGTCCCAGCGGCTCCTGTTGCCGAACCGGTGGGGAAGAAAAAAGCTGCGGAAGCCATCGAGGCGGAAGGACTTAAAGAAAAAGCAAAAAAGGTTCGTAAACCCGGTCGGCCGAAAGAAGAGGAAGATCTTCGCTTCCGCGACGACGCCGCGCGGTGGCAGGACTTGCGGGCCATACCGGTGCAACGGCGAGAGGATCGTTCCAAGCATATCCACCATAGCTTGCCGGCCGAGATCACCAAGCCCCGCAAAAAGAGCGTGAAGCTGACTCCCCGCACGACGGTCAAAGAGTTTGCCGAATTGATCGGCCAGCGTCCGGCGGATATTGTCCGCAAGCTCATGGATATGGGCCAGATGCTGACCTTCAACCAGCCGATGATCATGGAGGCCGCGTCCATGATCGCGGAAGAGAGTGGGATCAAGATTGAAGTGGCCGTCGAGAAGGCGGGCGAGGAATTGCTGGAAGAAATCGTCCAGACGGCCGGGGAAGAAAAGCTCGAGCCGAGGCCGCCGGTTGTTACCATCATGGGACACGTCGACCATGGCAAGACCTCCTTGTTGGACGCAATCCGGGAAACCAAAGTCGCCGAGGGCGAGGCGGGGGGGATCACGCAACATATCGGGGCCTACACGGTCAGTGTACACGGCAAACGGGTAACCTTTCTCGACACCCCCGGTCATGAAGCGTTTACCGCAATGCGTGCGCGCGGAGCGAAGGTCACCGACATCGTGATCTTGGTAGTCGCGGCTGATGACGGAGTCATGCCGCAAACGGTGGAGGCCATTCACCACGCAAAAGCGGCCGGGGTGCCCTTGATCGTCGCGATCAACAAGATTGACAAGCCGGGAGCAAATCCCGACCGCGTCAAGCATGCGCTCTCCGAACACAATCTCATCGCTGAATCGTGGGGCGGGGATACCATTATGGTCGAAGTCTCGGCAAAGCAAAAGCTGGGACTTGACGCGCTGTTGGAGATGATTTTATTACAGGCGGAAGTGCTTGAGCTGAAAGCGGATCCTCACCGGCCGGCCAAAGGCGCCGTCATCGAAGCCAAGCTGGAGAGAGGCCGTGGCCCGGTGGCGACGGTCTTGGTGCAAACCGGAACGCTCCGCGGCGGCGACGCGTTCGTCGTCGGCATCTACAGCGGACGAGTTCGTGCCCTCATCGCGGATACCGGCGCCAAAGTCCACCAGGCCGGGCCGTCGATTCCGGTCGAAGTCATCGGGCTTCCCGGGGTGCCGTCCGCCGGCGATGTTTTCCAGGTAGTGAAGGATGAGCGGGTCGCCCGCGAGATTGCCGAAGATCGGGCCCGCAAGCAGCGGGCCGCCGAGTTGGCCAGCCCCGGGAAGATGTCGCTCGATGACTTGTTCTCAAAGATCCAAGAGGGATCAGTCAAAGAGTTGCCTCTTATCATCAAGGCGGACGTGCAGGGATCGTCGGAGGCCCTCGCGGCCGCGGTGGAAAAATTACCCGCCGCTGCGGTGAAGTTGCGTGTTATTCACAACGGCGTCGGGGGCATCACGGAGTCCGACGTACTGTTGGCCGCGGCGTCCAAAGCCATTATCATCGGGTTCAACATCAGGCCGGAGCCGAAAGCATCCGCCTTGGCCGAACAGGAAGGGGTCGACATCCGCTTGTACAACATCATTTACGATGCGATGGCGGATATCAAAGCCGCGATGGAAGGCATGCTGGAACCGACCCTGAAAGAGCGCGTGCTGGGGCGGGCCGAGGTGCGCCAGATTTTCACCATTCCCAAGGCCGGGGTTGTGGCCGGCTCCTACGTAGTGGACGGCACGATCACCCGCGCGAGCGCCGGTGTACGGGTCATCCGCGACAACGTGGTCGTCTACGAAGGCAAGTTGGCCTCGCTGCGCCGCTTCAAAGACGATGTGCGTGAAGTTCAGCAAGGGTACGAATGCGGCATCAGTATCGAGAACTTCAACGATCTGAAGACCGGAGACGTTATCGAGGCGTATACGGTCGATAAGGTCGCCGCGAAGCTGTGAGAGGAGCGCACAGGCCGGAGTTGATTCGTGATAGTCGGGCTATGTACGGTCGAGTTGTTGATCTCCGAGAGCCGGTCACTCAAGGGGAAGCGGCAAATCTTGGTCAGTTTGAAGGATCGTTTACGGGATAAGTTCAACCTGTCCGTGGCGGAGGTCGACGGGCAGGATCTTTGGCAGAAGGCCGTGCTGGGAATGGCTTGTATCGCAAACGAAGGTAAGCACGTCAACCAAGTGCTCGAGCAGGCGCTCAATCTGATTCGCAGCGTGCCGATGGTCGAAGTGCTTCGTTCCCGCATCGAATTGCTGTGACACTGCCTATGGCGATTCTCCTCGCGCACCGAGAGACGGCCGATTTCTTCGACATGGCAAAATCCGGCTACAAACGTTCCAATCGAGTTGCGGATCAGATTCGCATGGAGGTGGCCGACATACTCATGCGAAAAATTAAGGACCCCCGGGTTCGGTCCGTTACCGTGACCGATGTGGAATTGACGAGAGATTTGCGCCTGGCCCGTATTTTCGTGACGACGATGGAACAGGAGCAAGCCGAACGTGACGTGTTCGCCGGCTTGGCCAAGGCCAGCGGATTCATCCGCGGGGAACTGGGGCGGCGGCTGACGCTGCGATATCTGCCGGAGGTGGTATTCGTAAAGGATCTCAGCGGCCCTCGGGGCGACAGGGTGATGCAATTGCTGGAGGAACTCCACCGCGAGGATTCGGAGGCGCATACCGAGGAACCGGGATCCGAGCGTTGAGCGACATGAGCATGGAATCTGAACCGAGGCTCGATGGAATCCTTTCCGTGCACAAAGAACCAGGCTGGACCTCCCATGATGTGGTCGCAAGGCTCCGAGGGCTCTTGGGAGCGAAAGTGGGCCATGGGGGAACGTTGGACCCCGCTGCGACAGGGGTGCTCCCGGTGTTCGTGGGAAAAGCGACCCGCATCGCGGAATATTTGATGGACTGGGACAAGGAATATCGAGCTGTTCTCAGGTTAGGTGAAACAACTGACACTCAGGATGCGACCGGGACGGTGCTGGAGCGCCGCCCGCTGGACGCGCTGACCTCTTCAGCGATTCGCGACGCGGTCAAGGGTTTCCAGGGAGAAATTCGCCAGCTGCCTCCAATGTACTCTGCAGTGAAAGTCGGTGGTGTGCCGTTGTACAAATCGGCGCGAGCGGGCAAGACGGTGGACCGTGCATTGCGCACCGTGATTGTCCGTGAAATCGAAGTTTTGGGCATTGAAGGACCGGACGTCACCTTGCGGGTGGTGTGCTCCAAGGGAACCTACATTCGTACGCTCTGTGCCGACATCGGAGATGCCCTAGGGGTCGGCGGGCATATGCGGATGCTGGAACGCCGTCGTGTCGGCCCGTTGACGATCGATCGGGCGATGACGGTCGGGGAGATCGCCGAGCGTTATGCTGGGTCCGTCCTGTCGGATTCTCTCATGACGATGGACGAAGCGCTAAGCGGGATGCCGTCTGTCGTGGTCGTTCAACGGACTGCGGAGCGCGTGATACATGGAGTTCCGGTCAGGCTGGAAGAGCCGGTGGTAACGGAGCAATTGCCGGTCGGCGGACCGGTCCGGCTCAAGGATAAATCTGGGAAACTATTGGCGGTCGGTCGCCGGCCGGATCACGGGCCGAACGTGATTCAGGTCGAAAAAGTATTGTCCATGGAGAGCCTTGGACATCACGTGAAGGTGTGAGGGAGGAGCGTTATGGCATTGCTGAAGGAAGCGAAGACTCAATTGATCGGGCAGTATCGGCAACATGAGCAGGACACCGGGTCCCCCGAAGTTCAAATTGCCGTTTTGACCAATCGGATCTCCTATCTGACGGAGCATTTCAAGCTTCATAAGAAGGATCACCATTCTCGCCGCGGCCTGCTGCAATTGGTGGGACGTCGGCGCCGCCTGCTGGATTACCTCCGTGGGATAAACGAGGCGCGGTATCGGTCGGTGCTGGACCGTTTGAATATTCGTAAGTAACACGGCTTGTTGCCGCCGATGGCAACGAGAAAGCCGTCGCACAGGTGAACACTGATATGGGCTCCCCCGAGCTGAGCGCTGTATGGGCATCGCACGGTGTGGAATACGTCCTTCCTATGGAGCGCATTTCTGTGGGCATCTGTGGGACTAACTAGAAGGAGACCATAGATGGTACACGCAGTTGAGTTGGAAGTCGCCGGGCGGACGCTTCGGCTGGAAACCGGTCGAGTCGCCAAACAGGCGGACGGGGCGATTTGGGCGTCTTACGCCGACACGGCCGTGCTGGCCACCGCCGTCGCATCCCAGACCATGAAGCCGGGAGTCGATTTTCTCCCTCTGACCGTGGATTACCAGGAGAAGGCCTATGCGGCCGGAAAAATTCCCGGCGGCTACTTCAAGCGGGAGGGTCGCCCTTCTGAAAAGGAAGTGCTCACCAGTCGTCTCATCGATCGCCCGATGCGCCCGCTGTTTCCCGAGGGCTATTACTACGAGACGCAGGTGATTGCCGCGGTCTTGTCGGCCGACAAGACCGGTTCATCAGATGTAGTCGGGATCACTGCCGCCTCGGCGGCGCTGTCCATCTCGAACATCCCCTTCGAAGGCCCCGTGGCGGGTGTGAAGATCGGTCGCGTCAATGGGCAGTTCATCGTCAACCCCGACTTGGAGACGATGGAAAAGAGCGAATTGCATCTGGTGGTGGCCGGGACCGCCGACGCGGTGATGATGGTGGAGGCGGGCGCCAACGAATTGTCCGAGGCCACCATGTTGGAAGCCATCGAGCTCGCGCACACGGAAATCAAAAAGATCGTCGCCAAGATCCGTGAATTGCAGGCGCTAGCGGGAAAACCGAAGCGCGAGGTCATCACCGAACACATCGACCGGGCGCTGGCCGAGCAAGTGAAGGCGCTGGTCGCCGGGCCGATTCGCGAAGCCATCCTCATTCCGAACAAGAGTGCGCGGCAAGAACGGCTCGATGAAGTCCTTCGCAACGCCGTGGATAAGTTGAAGAGTCCGGACGATCCGAACCGAGAACGGCATGTGAAGCTCGTCTTTCATGGTCTTGAATACACTGAAGTGCGAAATATGATCTTGGAGAAGGGAACGAGAGCCGACGGCCGCGGGCCTTCCGACATCCGTCCGATTACCTGCGAAGTCGGTGTGCTCCCACGGACGCATGGATCAGCGTTGTTTACACGAGGCGAAACGCAAAGCTTGGCGGTCATTACGCTGGGTACCACCGAAGACGAACAGCGGATCGACGCGCTGGAAGGCGAATACTCGCGGACGTTCATGCTGCATTACAATTTCCCGCCCTTCAGCGTCGGCGAAGCCAGACCGCTTCGGTCGCCGGGGCGTCGCGAAGTCGGGCACGGGTTTTTGGCCGAACGGGCCCTGAAGCCTGTGATCCCGAGCAAAGAGACGTTTCCCTACACGCTGCGCATCGTGTCCGATATTCTGGAATCGAACGGCTCCTCGTCGATGGCCACGGTTTGCGGAGGAACGTTGGGTCTCATGGACGCCGGCGTGCCGATCAAGGAACCGGTCGCGGGGATTGCGATGGGATTGATCAAGGAAGGGAACCGGGTGATGGTCCTCTCCGATATTCTGGGCCTGGAGGATCATCTCGGCGATATGGATTTCAAGGTCTGCGGCACCAGGCATGGAGTCACGGCGCTGCAGATGGACATCAAGATCGCCGGGATCACCTCTGGATTGATGCGCCAGGCTTTGGACCAGGCTCGCGCCGGGCGTCTGCACATCTTGGAAAGAATGATAGGCGCGCTGGCGGCGCCCCGCCCGAACCTGTCGGCCTTCGCGCCGCGTATTTTTACGATGAAGGTGAAGCAAGACAAGATTCGCGACGTCATCGGCCCCGGCGGCAAGACGATCCGGAGCATCATTGCCGAGTGCGGCGTCAAAATCAACGTCGAAGACAGCGGTGTCGTGACGATTGCTTCCGTGGACGAAGCGTCGGCTGAAAAAGCAAAGGACATGATTAATCGGCTGACCGAGGAAGTGGAAGTCGGCAAACTGTATATGGGTACCGTGCGCAAGATCATGGATTTCGGAGCTTTCGTTGAAGTGCTGCCGGGTACCGATGGACTCGTGCACATTTCCCAACTCGCGCATCACCGGGTCAAAGCCGTGTCCGATGAAGTCAAAGAGGGCGATCAGATTCTCGTCAAAGTATTGGAGATCGATAAGCAGGGCAAAATCCGCCTCAGCCGCAAGGAGGCGATGCCCGCTCCTACCGCCGCTCCCGCCAAGGAACCGGCCGCCGGGTAACCCGCCTTGTACCGCAAGCTCGTCTTGGGCAACGGAGTCCGGGTGGTGAGCGAGTGCCTACCCGCTCTGAAGTCCGTGACCGTGGGGGTTTGGGTCAACGTCGGGTCCCGAGACGAGCAGCCGGTGGAAGCCGGCTTTTCTCACTTTATCGAGCACATGTTTTTCAAGGGGACGAAGTCTCGCTCTGCCGCGGACATTTCCCGGGAAATTGATGCCCTCGGCGGGGAGATGAACGCCTTCACCTCGCGAGAAACCACCACGTTCTACGTGAAAGTCCTCGACCAGCAACTTCCACCGGCGCTCGATCTCCTGAGCGATCTTTTCCACCATTCCCGCTTTGGAGCCACCGAAATCGAAAAAGAAAAGCAAGTTGTGTTGGAAGAGATCCGCATGGTGGAGGATGATCCCGAGGATTTGGTGCAGGAACTGCACACCGGCCAGGTGCTTGGGCGTCATCCGCTCGGTCGACCCATCTTGGGACGGCAAGACACGATCAAATCGCTCCGGCGCCGAGACTTGCTTCGTTACATCGACCGGCATTACGACCCGAGCCAGACGATTGTCGCGGTGGCAGGGAATTTCGATCGTGGGCGACTCGAATTGCTGCTGGACCGATATTTTGGAAAGGTTCGGCGATTCGGACCGGCACCGGTTCGGCACCGGTGGCCACCTGAAGTGCACGGAGGAATTGCTTTGCGGCGCAAGTCGTTGGAGCAAGTGCACCTCTGCGTGGGGCTCAAAGGGGTGGCCTCCGGGGACAAAGATCGGTACGCTGCGTATGCGCTCAACTGCGTGCTCGGCGGAAGCGTCAGTTCTCGGCTCTTTCAGGAAATTCGCGAAAAGAGGGGTTTAGCGTATTCGATATATTCATTCCTATCCGGATATTCGGACGGCGGTACCATTACTGTCTACGCTGCGACAAGGTCCAAAGAAGTCGAGCGTGTGGTTGATCTCGTGCGGCGGGAGATTCGCCGGATATACACGAATGGCATCAATGTGAAGGAGCTCGATCGGGCAAAAAATCAAATGAAGGGTGGGTTGATGCTAAGCCTCGAAAGTTCGCACAGCCGCATGAGCAAGCTGGCCAAAGACGAGCTTACCCACGGGACACATACATCGTTGGTAGACATGCTTGCCGATATCGACGCCGTGGACAAAGACCATGTGATTCGCGTCGGCCGGGAGCTCTTTGCAGCTGATCGTCTGGCGATTACCGCACTCGGCCCGTTGAGCGCCTCGACCATCAAAGCGTTGTCACATTAGAAGTGCCTAAGAATCGCTGTCAGTGGTGATCAGAATCACGGAGCATGTAATGCTCATAAGTCAATGACACTGTTAACTTAATCCTGTGAATTTAGCGATAGAAAAACCGCCGTAACATTTCCTTGACACGTCTTGACGATTTAAGTACCATGAGCCACGTTTTTATCCCTTTTTTGACAACCAGTGAGGGAATGCGAGACAGAGGAAGCGTGAAAGGAGGTATTGGGCAGGCTTCCTCCGGTTGAAGCGTTGTCTCTGAAATCGTCCCATGGATTCTTCTTGTACTCAAAGTGAGCCGTTTATTTGGTTCGAGTTGTCATTTATATGAAGGAGGGACTAGGTATGAAGAGGGTCGTAGTTCTAGCCGCTGTTGCCGTGTTCTCTGTCCTCGGCTTGCTGACGGCCGAATTTGCCTCGGCAGCCGATGCTCCTAGTGGCGGTCCGGCTGATCAGATCGTCGGCGGAAAGCCGTTCAAGGGTGAAGTGCCAAAGACGTTGAAGGGACGCGTCTGGGCGCAATGGGCTGATAATCCTGATGGTGAGTTGCTGTTCGGGATTCAGTACTGGAATACTGCTGAACCCGCTTCAGGAACTCCAAGCGGTCGGGCTTCCTCTGATTTAGACGTCAAGCCGCCGGATCCTCTGTTCACCTGCTGCGCCTGGGGCTTTGTGGGCGGCACCGAGAAGAACAATCCGTACTCAGGCTGGTACCATGCAGCGACCACAGTTCGTCTCGGAGTCAAGGATAAGGCGCTCATGGATCAAATCATCAAGGCTGCCCAGGAACTTGTGGCCATGGAAGTGACCTTGGACGGCCGGACGATCACCGGCTTCAAGGTTCTCAAGTAAACTTATCGAGCCATTTATCTTTTCATCCTGTTGAAGGAGGGATGCAATTATGAAGCTTCGTAAGCAAGGCTGGGCCTTCATGGCCGCCGTCGCTTTGGTAGCGGGGATGGCTTCCACTGCGCTGGCCATCGAGGCGTTCCAGGAGCGATTTGAATGGGGGGACATGAGCAAGCCGACCACGATCGTGGGCAGGGTGGTCATCCTTGACCCGTATGACGAAGCGGTCTGGTTGAACGTCGCCGTCTTCGGCGGTAATGCGGAGAGCGGCTTGTGGTGGCAAAAGCTGCACCCGGGCAAGAACCTCAAGTTCTATCCCGCGAACAAGGAAGTGTGGGAGCAGGTAAAGTCCATGGCACGTCCACACGCCGGACCTGCTGCGGCGAAGGAAGTGCCGCCTGCTTCCAATGGGACTCTCGTGGAAATCGTGGCGCAGGAAACCGAGCAGAACCATCGGGTCATTACTTCGATCAAGAAATTACCGGAGATTGAAGGAGCCCCGAATGCGCGCCGGAGCATCTCTTCGTTGCGCTTGAAGGAGTGTGCGGGCAAGAGCGAGATGACCGATGCCGGATGTGCGGCGGCGAAGCAAGGTTTGAACACCTCTCCGAAGGGTGAGGCCACTGTTGGAATGCAGTATGACGTCCTCATGCCCGGCGGAAAGCCCTTGGCTGGTTTGATTCCCTGGACCGCCAAGTACAATACCGGTCACTGACTCCGAATCTTCAATGCACCGAAGAGCGGCATCCTGCAAGGGGTGCCGCTCTTTTTTTATGGAGGAATCAGGAAGTGGGTTCCCGAAGACGTCGCTGCCAATCGGCAAGCCGGTTCAATGCCTCAAGCGGGGTCATGGCGAAGAGGTCCAATTGCCGGAGTTCGTCCACGAGGGGATGGGGTTGGGGCAGAGAATGATCGTAGAGGGAGCCCTGAGAATCTTCACGGACGGTCGGGATTCCTGTGTCACTGCGCTCCAGCTGCGCGAGCACTTGTTGGGCACGGTGTATGACTCGTGATGGAAGACCGGCTAGCTGTGCGACGTGAATGCCGTAACTTCGATCTGCTCCTCCAGCGACTATTCTTCTAAGAAACGTCACCTGCCCCTTTTCTTCTCGCACATCCACTCGATAATTCTTGATCCCATCCCGCAGCCGCTCCAGCTGGGTCATCTCGTGATAGTGGGTGGCGAACAGGGTACGAGCTCCGAGGCAGGCTCGATCCTGAATATACTCAGCAACCGCCCAGGCGATACTGAGTCCGTCATAGGTGCTGGTGCCTCGCCCGATCTCATCAAGTAAGATGAGGCTCCGATCGGTGGCGCTGTTCAGAATATGCGCGGTTTCCACCATCTCCACCATGAACGTGCTCTGACCACGAGCCAAATTATCCGAAGCCCCTACCCTCGTAAAAATCCGATCAACGAGCCCGATTCGGGCTTCGGCTGCCGGAACGAAACTTCCAATCTGGGCCATAAGAACGATCAGCCCCACCTGGCGAAGAAAGGTGCTTTTGCCGGCCATATTCGGGCCTGTAAGAATCATGAGTCGATTCTTGTCCATGTCAAGAAGAGCATCGTTCGGCACGAACGGCTGCCCTCCCTCCAACTGCTCGACGACCGGGTGCCGTCCGTCTCGAATGACAATGCTTCCTTGCCCGTCCACCAAGGGCCTAGCATACCCACGGAGCGCCGCGGCTTCCGCCAAAGCGCTGAGGACGTCGAGCGTCGCCAAAGCTCCAGCCATTGCTTGGAGTCGGTGCGTCTGCTGGCCGAGGCGCGAACGAAGCGCCTCGAACAATTCGCATTCCAGTGCGACGAGCTTTTCCTCCGCACCCGTCACGCGTTCCTCGAGTTCTTTCAGCGCCGGCGTCATGTATCGCTCGGCGTTCGCCAGTGTTTGCTTCCTGATGTAGTCGTCGGGAACCCTGGGCAAGTTTGCCTTCGTCACTTCGATGTAGTACCCGAAGACGTGGTTGTACCGGATTTTGAGGGATTCAATGCCCGTTCGCTCCTTTTCCCGAGCTTCCAGTCCGGCGATCCAGTTTTTCCCCTCCCGCGATGCGTTGCGCAAATCATCAACGCCGGCATCGTACCCGTCGCGGATGAGATTCCCGTCGCGCCAGGAATGAGGAGCGTCGGGCAGGAGTGCCGCATCGATCGCGTCGTACAAGTCCACGGCATCGTCCCATGACCGCAGGAGATCGGCCACCAACTTGGCGGAGAACCCATCGAGCCGTTTCCTCACCTCCGGTAGGACGGCCAGCGACTGAGCAAGAGCTCTGAGGTCGCGGGGCGTGGCGACCCCAAGCGCGATACGCGTGCTGATACGTGCGATGTCCTGAACGGACCTCAAGGCGGTGCGAACCGACACGCGCTCCGGCAGGCGATCCTTGAACTCGCCAACCGCGTCAAGTCGTGCCGCAATGTCTTCGAGTCGGATCAGCGGACGGAGAAGCCATTCGCGCAAGAGACGGCTTCCCATAGCGGAGCACGTGCGGTCCAGAACTCCGAGCAGGGTCGAGTCGACGCGCCACGCCTGATCAGCTTCTATAGCCATGGGCCTGGTCAGCTCGAGATTACGAATCGTGACGCTGTCCAGGTGCATGGCGTCGCGGTCCCAGCGGATCTGGAGCCGCCGAACGTGGTTGAGAGTCGCATTGGGCTGGGTTTCGTGGAAGTAACGCAGTACCGCTCCGGCCGCTCGGATGGCGACAGTCAACCCCGCGCAGCCCAGACCGTCCAGCGAGGACACTTGAAATTGCTGCTCGAGTTGACGAGCGGCGTTCGCCGGCTCGAACCACTGTGTCGGTTGCGCGCATACCCTCGGGCCTTTAATGCGATGCAGCCAGCGGGGTCGGTCGAGGCCCTCCATCGAGGCATATAAGAGCTCCCTTGGCTCGAGACGAACGATTTCATCGGCCAAATGGTCGGACGCCTGGTCTCCTTTAAATTCCATCACCCAGAATGATCCGGTTGATACGTCAAGCGCCGCCAAGCCAAAGATCTCCCGGAGACCTCCACTGTGCGAGCGAGTCGAATCGGCAACAGCCGCAAGAAAATTGGACTCGCCGGGGGACAGCAATTCCGTGTCGATGAGCGTCCCCGGTGTATACAGACGCACGACCTCTCGTTGAACCAATCCTTTTGCATTCTTCGGGTCCTCTACCTGCTCGCACAACGCGACCGTTCGGCCGGCGCTCAGCAATTTGGCGATGTAGCCTGTCGCAGCATGGTAGGGCACTCCGCAGAGCGGCACAGGAGCAGGACTGTTCTTGTCGCGCGAGGTCAGTGTGATCGAGAGGAGTTTGGAGGCTTCTTGTGCATCTTCATAGAACATTTCATAAAAGTCGCCGACCCTGAAGAACAGAATGGCATCGGGATATCCCCGCTTGATGTCTTGATACTGCCGCATCAACGGACTGAGGTCCGAGCTACTCACTGCCGGGTCCTTCCTGGTGATCGGTCGCCAGCGGAGAAGACCCCCGGACGGAGACCCGTTCGAGGGTCTTCCGGAGGCGCTCCAAGTCGATTTCCGCGTCCTGAAGGGCTTTGGTTTTTCGACGAAGCTCAATGCGGCCGCGCACCCAGGCGGGAAAAAGCAAAATTCCGGAAACCAGCAAACCCATCGCAAAGGCGATCAAAATGGGCTTGTAGATCGGAGTCGAGGCTTCCAGGAGGCCGAAGAGATAGCGAAGTGTCACCTCCTGTTCCTGGTTTTGAAGAAAGAACGCCAAGGAGAGCAGCAACAACAGGCCCACCAAAATGAGGCGTATCATAGCGGAGGCTTCCCTCCTCTGCGGGCCGAGGCGGCTGCCTTGAGACGGCGTGTCGGGCGGTTTTTGGAAAGCTCGGCCTTCAGGTCGGCCAGTAAACGGGCAGACGCGTTGCCGGCGGCGCGAAATCGAATCGTCCTGCTACGGGCCGTCCGATGCGCGATTTCAATCTCCAGATGATCCCCGGGCAGCAAGGCCGGACATCGGTCGGCCCATTCAACTGCAGCGACGGTAGACTGATCGAAGTAGTCTTCAAGCCCGATCGATTCTGCGTCCCGTTCGGAACGTAGTCGATAGAGGTCCGCATGGATGAGCCGCAACCGTCCGCGGTATTCATGAATCAGCGTGAACGTTGGACTGCTGACGCTGCTCGGAGATGCTCCAAGTCCCGCCGCGATGCCTCGAATCAGAGTGGTCTTCCCTGCTCCCAGTGCTCCGCGCAAAGCCAGGGCGTCGCCGGGCCGCAGCAGTTTTCCAAGGATGCGGCCGACCCGATCGGTCTGCCTCGGCGAGGATGATACTATGTCCCCATGGACGGTTTGCCTGAGTGATGGGGATTGGCGGTGACTGGATGAGGAGGCTGGCTTCACGGTGTTACGATGGCCGGTATTTGGCGCGTATGGCATCGGGAATTCGAGATAGGAGATCCCCGGCCAGCATGCCGGGCTGACCCAGATCTGCCGCGGCCAGATCACCCGCCACCCCATGAAAGTAGGTCGCGGCGCAGGCGGCGTCCCAAGACGTCACGCCTTGCGCCAGGAAGCCTGCAATCATGCCGGTCAAAACGTCTCCGGTGCCCGCGGTGGCCATGCCCGGGTTTCCGGTGGGGCAAATAGCTGCCAGACCATCCGGGCGCGCGACAACCGTCCGGGCTCCTTTCAGCACCAAAAACACTCCTCGCTCCCTGGCGAAGTGGGAAGCCACTCCTAGACGGTCCGCATTCACTGTCTGCGGCGTTGCATCCGGCTCCAGCCGGGCCATCTCACCGGGGTGAGGGGTCAGGATCGGAGGCACTTTGCATTCCGTCAGCAAAGAAGCTCGACCAGCCAGGGCGTTTAAGGCATCAGCGTCCAGTACCGACGGCCGATCGAGTCGCCGCACCAGGGCATGCACCAGCTCGACGGTTTCCGGGTGAGTTGAAAGCCCTGGCCCAATTGCGACTGAGCTGCGCGCAGTGATGAAGGCGATTAGCCGGTCAAGAGCCGATCGTGCGATTGTGCGAGCCTTCGTTTCCGGCATCGGAACCGTCATGACTTCCAGAAGTTTCGACTCCAATGTGTCGTTGACGCTGGCTGGGGTAGCCACCGTCACGAGTCCCGCCCCGGCCCGAAGGGCTGCTGTGGCGGCCAATGCGGCTGCGCCGGTCTTCCCGACGGAGCCCGCAATAATGCCGGCATGGCCGAACGTGCCCTTGTGAGCCGAAGGGAGTCGAGACGGCAAGGCAGCCATGGCGCTGTCTCTCGTGATGAGGCGAACTTTGCTGTCCACCTGTTCGATGTAGGCCAAGGGAATCCCAATGTCCGCCACACAGACCTCGCCGGCATGGTCGATGCCGGCTCCCACGTAAAGGCCGAGTTTTGGCAAGCCGAAGGTCACGGTAAGGTCGGCCCGCACGGCGGCTCCGAGTACAGCCCCGCTGTCGGCGTGGATGCCGGAAGGAACATCGACAGCCACAACCGGTGTGGCCGCACCGTTGACCGCCGCGATTGCTTCCCGGTACAGACCGGTCACTTCCGCTCCGAGACCCGTCCCCAACAGTGCATCTATGAGGAGATCCCCGTCCTTAATCAGATCCCTCGCAGCGCCGGTGAAAACGTGCACGGCCTTTCGTCCGGCAACTTGAAGAAACCGACGGTGCATGTACTTGGCGCCGGAGCTCAGCTCCGAGGCCGGTGCCAGCATCAAGGCCTGCACCCGAGCACGGCGTTGGTGCAGCAAGCGGGCGGCGACGAATCCGTCTCCGCCGTTATTCCCTTTACCGCAAAGGATGATGATGCGTTTGCCCTTCGAGGACCCAAATCGGCGTTCCACTTCTTCGACGACTCGCGTCCCCGCCCGCTCCATGAGCACACGGCCGGGTATCGAGCCTTCTTGAATGGTTCGGCGGTCGAGCGCCTGCATCTCAGCGGCAGTGACAATTTTCATGGTCGGCGGAATCGAGCCAATTGCAGCTTGGTGATGGAGGGAAAGTTAGAACCCGTTGCTGCGGGAGGGCTGGCGTCATAAGCTTCGCCCATAACGTCGGGATGGACGCCTGAGTGGAGCGGCGGTCAGCTGACCAAGTCCTTCATTTCCCTCACCGCTCGGTCAAGTCCGACCAGTACGGCTCTCGAAATGATGCTGTGGCCGATATTGTACTCGACGATTTCGGGAATATGAGTCAGTCGTTTAATGTTGCGATAATTCAGCCCGTGCCCCGCGTTGACTCCAATGCCTAGTTTATAGGCGAGCTTGGCGGCTTGGGCGATGGCTTCCAGTTCGGCATCGGCCTCTTTGGATCGTTGAGCATTGGCATATTTGCCTGTGTGGATTTCGATGAAATCGGCGGAAATCTTATGCGCTGACTTCACCTGCCCAAGGTCGGGCTCGATGAAAAGGCTGACCGGAATCCCTCCGTCATGAAGCAAATCAACGATCTTCTGGATGCGATCCCGGTGCCCCGTCACATCAAGCCCGCCTTCCGTTGTCAGCTCTTGTCGGCGTTCGGGGACAAGCGTTGCAAGATGCGGCTTGATGTTGAGTGCGATCTTCGCCATGGTCTCGTCGGCGGCGATCTCCAAATCGAGCTTGGTCCGGAGGACCTCACGAAGCAGGACCAGGTCTTTGTCTTGGATGTGACGGCGATCTTCCCGAAGATGGACCACGAGTCCGTCGGCGCCGGCCAGTTCAACCAGCACGGCAGCGGTGATCGGGTCCGGATCGACGCCGCCCCGGGCCTGTCGCAGAGTGGCGATGTGGTCAATATTCACGCCTAGTCGTGCCATGAATGATCACCGGATCGTGAACGGATCAAACAAGACGAATAAATTCACGCATTATTAACAGAAACGCAAAGGGCGAGCAAGGACTGCGGTGGCCGTTTCAGACCTCGCGTCGATACGTCGTTCGGTCAGGCACAGGATGGAACCCCACAGAAAGTCATGAAATTGACTCACAAGGAACCCTCCATTAAAATAGGCCAATTTTAAGGGTGTAGTGTCTTTGAAGGCCGGCCAAGACAACACTTCCCGGAACAGCAAGAAGGACTGATGGGATTAAGCGACGGATTTTACCGGATTAAGCGGCTTCCTCCGTATGTGTTTGCGCAAGTTCAAAGCCTGAAGCTCGATGCGCGCCACCGGGGCGAAGACATCATCGACTTCGGGATGGGCAATCCAGACCAACCCACGCCCACCCATATCGTCGAAAAAATGATCGAGGCCGCCCGCAAGGGCAAGAACCACCGCTATTCTGCCTCGCGCGGCATTACCAAGCTTCGCCATGCCATCGCAGGTTGGTACAAGCGCAATTACGATGTCGATCTCGATCCTGAAACCGAGGCCATCGTGACCATCGGGTCCAAGGAAGGGCTCGCTCATTTGGCGCTCGCGATGATTGGACCGGGTGATGTCGTGCTGACCCCGACGCCGACGTACCCCATCCACATGTACAGTTTCATCATCGCCGGGGGAGAAGTTCGGGGTATCGAATTGCGCCAAGACAGCGATTTTTTTGACGACCTTCTCCGCGTGTACCGGCAGACGTTGCCGCGGCCGAAAATACTCGTCATTAATTTCCCGCATAACCCGACGACCGCGGTCGTTGATCTGGAGTTCTTCAAGAAGATCGTGGCCTTTGCGAAGGAACACCAAGTCATCGTCATTCACGACCTGGCCTATGCGGACTTGGTGTTTGATGGATACAAGGCTCCGAGTCTGCTGCAGGTGCCCGAGGCGAAAGACATCGGAGTGGAGTTCTATACCCTTTCGAAATCGTACAACATGCCGGGCTGGCGGGTAGGGTTTTGCGTCGGCAATCGAGAAGTCGTGGGAGCGCTGGCAAAGATCAAGAGCTACCTGGATTACGGGATATTCCAGCCGTTGCAGATCGCAAGCGTGATTGCGCTGAACGGCCCGCAGGATTGCGTCAAAGACGTGGTGCTTCGGTATCAAAAGCGGCGCGATGTGCTCGTGAGCGGACTAAACCGGATCGGTTGGCAGGTATCGAAGCCAAGAGCCACGATGTTCGTCTGGGCTCGGATTCCGCTTCCGTACCGGGCGATGGGCTCGTTGGAATTTTCCAAGCTGTTGCTCCGCGACGCCAAGGTGGCGGCGTCGCCGGGCATCGGCTTCGGTGAGGGCGGCGATGAATACGTGCGGTTCGCCCTCGTCGAAAACGAGCATCGGACTCGGCAGGCGGTGCGGGGCATCCGAAAGGCACTGAAGCTTGGAGGGGCTGAGGAATGAAGTCCCGCATCGGGGTCGGCCTCATCGGCTTCGGGACTGTCGGCACCGGCGTTGCCGCAATATTGTTCCATCAGGCAGCCTTGCTTCGTCGCAGGCTCGGCGTGTCCCTGGACTTGGTGCGCATCGCCGATCTCGACATCAGCCGGGATCGAGGCCTATCCCTTCCGGCCGGTATCCTCACGACCGATGCCAAGCAAGTCATTGCCGATCCCGCGATCGACATCGTCATCGAACTGATTGGCGGCTACGAGACGGCGAAGCGCGTGATTTTGGACTCCATGGCCGCCGGCAAACACGTGGTCACGGCGAACAAGGCCTTGCTGGCATTGCACGGCGAGGAAATCTTCGCGGCGGCCGCAAGAGCGGGAGTGGATTTGGGGTTCGAAGCGAGCGTGGGCGGAGGGATTCCGGTCATCCGGGCGCTCACGGAAGGACTGGCGGCCAACACGATCGAGTCGATTTACGGCATCATCAACGGCACGTCCAACTACATTCTGTCTCGGATGAGCCATGAGGGACAGAGTTTCGAGACGGTTCTCGAGGAAGCCAAGCGCGCGGGCTATGCCGAGGCCGATCCGACATTCGACGTCGCCGGCATCGATTCCGCTCATAAGCTGGCCATTCTGGTCAGTCTGGCTTACGGGACGCCGGTCGATTTCAAGACTATCTATACCGAAGGCATCACCCACTTGACTCCGCTCGACATCGCGTACGCCAAGGAATTCGGCTTCGCGATCAAGCTGCTCGGGATTGCGAAATTGGTGGACGGCGAAATCGAGGCGCGCGTGCATCCGACCATGATCGCCTCCGCCTCGCCCATTGCGCAGGTGGACGGAGTGTACAATGCGATCCAGTTGGTGGGGGACGCGGTCGGCGACGTCGTGCTGTATGGGCGCGGAGCCGGGTCCATGCCGACGGGCAGCGCAGTGGTCAGTGATGTGATCGCGATTGCGAGGAATGTTCTGAAGGGCGCGGTGGGCCGTGTTCCGCCAGCGTCATTCCAGCAGGACCAGCGCCGCCCACTGCGCATGAGGCCGATGGAGGAAATTAACTCGCTCTATTACCTGCGCTTCATGGTGCTTGATCGCCCGGGCGTCCTGGCGCAGATTGCCGGAGAGCTGGGGAACTGTGGCATCAGCATCTCTTCGATGTTGCAGCAGGGGCGTCGTGAGGGGCAGACCGTGCCGGTGGTCATCAAAACCCACATGGCGAGGGAGCGGGACGTCCGAAATGCGTTGAAGGAGATCGATCGTATGCCCTTCATCTCGGAGCCGACGACGCTCGTTCGCGTGGAAGGCCGGGACGAGTAAGCTGATGAATCGCTGGCGTGGCGTGATAGAAGAGTATCGGAAGTTTCTCCCGGTGAGCGATCGGACGCCGGTCGTCAGCTTGGGCGAGGGCAATACTCCGCTCATCCGGGCGACTCGATTGGCCAAGACGATTGCTCCGGGCATCGATCTCTACCTGAAATTCGAGGGCGCCAACCCGACCGGTTCGTTCAAGGACCGCGGCATGACGATGGCGATTTCGAAGGCGGTCGAAGCGGGGGCCAGGGCAGTGATCTGCGCCTCCACAGGGAATACTTCCGCTTCGGCGGCGGCCTATGGCGCGCGAGCCGGGCTGTCGGTCTATGTGCTGATCCCCGCCGGCAAGATTGCAATGGGTAAGCTGTCGCAGGCCATGATGCACCAGGCTACTGTGATTCAGGTCCAAGGCAACTTCGACCAAGCTCTCTCAATCGTTAAAAAGGTGTCCGCCTCCCATAACATCGAGCTCGTCAACTCGTTGAATCCGTTCCGCATCGAAGGACAAAAGACCGCCGCGATGGAAGTCTGCGATCAGTTGGGCGATGCGCCCACGCTGCACGTGTTGCCGGTGGGCAATGCCGGAAACATAACGGCCTACTGGCAAGGCTATCGGGAATACCGCGCGGCGAACCAGATCACCCGGGTGCCGAGAATGATGGGCTTTCAAGCCGCCGGCGCCGCTCCTATCGTGCTCGGACACGTAGTGGAACAGCCGCAGACCATCGCGACCGCGATCCGGATCGGCAATCCGGCCAGTTGGCAGGCGGCCCTGACGGCGGTGCAGGAATCGTCCGGCGCCATCGACATGGTGACCGACGAAGAAATCATCCAGGCGTACCGCCTCGTCGCATCCACCGAGGGCGTGTTCTGTGAGCCGGCATCCGCAGCCTCGGTGGCTGGCGTGATCAAGCTCAGCCGGAACCGTGGTTTGCGTGAAGGCGGCACCGTCGTTTGCACGTTGACCGGGCATGGATTGAAGGATGCGGACACGGCGATCAGCGTCTCCCCGCAACCGAAAACCGTCAATGCGACGCACGACGATGTCGCTCGTCTCTTAAATGTATGAGTCGGTGCCAATGAAATATGTGATTCTTCATGCTGACGGGATGGCAGAGCATCCCCGACAGGATCTCGGCAACAAGACCTCTCTCCAAACCGCACCCACACCCCACCTGGATCGACTCGCTCAGCGGGGCGAGCTAGGGCTGCTTACGATTCCGATCGAGGGACAGCGTCACGGCAGCGGGGTCGTGGGCACCGCCATCCTGGGGTACGACCCGCGCAAGTTCTATCCTGGACCAGGTCCGCTGGAGGCGGCGAGCCTTGGCGTCACGGTCGGAGAACAAGACGTGGTGTACCGCTGCACGATGGTCACGCTGAAAGCCGACGTGCCCGGCGCCAGAGGTCCGGTGGCCGAGGTGAAGAAGTTGGGTCCCCATGTCAGGATGGAGGATGCGACCGCTGGACTCATTGAAACCGAAGCTGCGCGCGAACTCATCGATGCCATCAATGAGCAGCTCGGATCGGAAACCATTCAATTCTATCCTGGCAGCGGACACCGGCATCTCATGGTGTGGGTCAACGGCAAGGTCCGCGCCGTCTGTACGGATCCGAAATCGATTGTCGGGCGTGAAGTCAATGAGGCATTGCCGTCCGGCGACGGAGCGGACATTCTGCGCAAGCTAATGGACGCTTCCTTGGTGATCCTGCGCGACCACCCCGTCAATGACGAGCGGCGGGAAGCGGGGCGGAAGCCGGCGAATTGTGTTTGGCTTTGGGGCCAAGGTCGCGCTCAGTCCTGGCCGAGCCTCACCGAGCGATTCGAGATATCCGGCGTGGTGGTTTCACCGAGTGATTCCTTTCGGGGCGCCGGTCTCTGCGCCGGTCTCCACGCAGTGAATGCAGGCTGGTCCGTAGGTACGGAGGAAGCCTTATTTCGCACCCAAGCCGATGTGGCTTTGAAGGAACTGGAAAAGAAAAATTTTGCCTACGTCCATGCCGTTCTGCCGGACGAAGTGGTGCATGGGACCGATCCCAAGGCTAAGGTGAAGGCCATCGAGGATTTCGATCGCGACTTAGTTGGCCGACTCGTCGAAGGCGTGGCGAAGCTGGGACCGGCGCGCTTCTTGGTCGTCTGCGACTATGGGTTTGGGGGCGGCACTCAGGCGATGTACGCCTTCGATGGAGGGACGAAGCCCGTCCCAGGCACTGAGGCACGTCGGTTCACCGAAGCGGACGCTCATGCAACCGGCCTACCGTTGCGTGACGCCACTAAATTTGTCGCCAGGTTGTTTGCCAGAGGAGCTTAGCCGCGTGGCTCTGATCGTACAAAAATACGGCGGCACGTCGGTGGGAACCATTGAACGGATTCGTCGCGTGGGGGATCGTGTGTGCCTTGCCCACAAAGACGGTCATCGGGTGGTGGTCGTCCTGTCCGCGATGAGCGGTGAAACCGATCGGTTGGTTCGGCTGGCCCATGAAATCACGGAAACGCCGGATGAGCGAGAAATGGACATGCTGCTCTCCACGGGTGAGCGAGTCACCATCGCCTTGCTGGCAATGGACCTGCGATGTCGCGGTTTGAATGCGCGGTCCTTCACGGGACGTCAGGTGGGCATCATGACCGATAGCGCCCACACGAAAGCGCGGATCGCCCGGGTGACTGCCGACCGGATCCGAGAGGCCTTGCAGGAAGGCGTCATCCCCATTGTGGCCGGATTTCAAGGGATTAACGAACAATCGGATGTGACCACCCTCGGGCGGGGCGGTTCCGATCTGACGGCGGTGGCGCTGGCGGCCGCGCTGAAGGCCGATCGCTGCATTATTTTTACGGATGTCGACGGAGTGTACACGGCTGACCCCAACATCGTCCCGTCCGCGACGCGCATCGATAAAATCTCGTACGAAGAGATGCTGGAAATGGCCAGCCTGGGCGCAAAGGTCCTGCAAAGCCGGTCGGTCAAGTTTGCTGCAAAGTTCAACGTGCCCGTGGAAGTGCGGTCGAGCTTCAAAGAAGGAAAGGGGACGCTCGTGACCAGGGAAGACGAGGACATGGAAAGAGTGGCGGTTTCCGGCGTCACAGGGGATCGTAATCAGGCGAAGATTACCATCATCGGGGTGCCGGACAAGCCGGGCATCGCGGCACGTATTTTCGGACCCGTGGCGGAAGCCAACATTGTAGTCGACATGATCATCCAGAATGTAAGCCAAGCCTCGCTGACCGACATGTCTTTTACCGTGCCGCGTGCGGACCTCGGCAGGGCAGTGCCGTTGATTCAGCGCGTGTCCAAGGACATCGGCGCAAAATCCGTGTCTGTAACCGAATCGATCGCCAAAGTCTCGCTGATCGGCGTCGGCATGCGGTCGCATTCAGGCGTCGCGGCTAAAATGTTCGAGGTGTTGTCCGGGGAAGGTGTGAACATCATGATGATCAGCACGTCCGAGATTAAGATCTCTTGTGTGATCGATGAGAAGTACCTGGAGTTGGCCATGCGCGCTCTGCATGCCGCCTTCGGGTTGGATCAACCCGTTTCAGCGAAGGCCTGACCGCCTGCGAAGCCAGGCCTCGACAGACCCTCCGTTCGCCTGGTAACCTCTGTCCCCATGGCACCGACAGCGAAACGCCGCCGTTCTTCCGGCTCGGCCCACGTGGCCGCTGCTGATCTGCGGTCTCTGGTGTCCGAACCGAAAGCCGCCGGGCTTGAAATTTACGACACGACTCTCCGAGACGGCGCTCAGGCCGAAGACGTCACCTTTTCCGCCGAAGACAAGCTACGCGTGGCGCAAAGGCTCGACGACTTGGGTGTGCATTTCATCGAGGGAGGGTGGCCTGGCGCCAATCCGAAGGACATCGAGTTCTTCCGGATGATCAAGACGATTCCGTTAAAGCATGCGACGATCGTCGCCTTTGGGGCGACTCGTAAGGCGAGCAATTCCGTTCGCAAAGATTCCACCATCCAGGCGTTATTGAAGGCGGAAACCCAAACGATCACCTTGTTCGGCAAGAGTTGGTCCCTGCATGTCACCGATGCGCTCGGCATCCCGTTGGCAAAAAATCTTGTCCTCATCTCGGACTCGATCCAATACTTGCGAGACAAGGGGCGCCAGGTCTTTTACGATGCCGAGCATTTTTTCGACGGGTACAAGGCCAATCCGGATTATGCGCTGGAAACCATTCGCCGGGCTGTTGCGGCCGGAGCGGAGCGGGTGATTCTCTGCGACACCAATGGCGGAACCATGCCGTGGGAGATCCGCGAAGTGTGTGCCGTGGTCCGGGAGGCCTGCCCGGTTCCGCTCGGCATCCATGCCCATAACGACTGCGAGATGGCGGTTGCCAACTCGCTTGTGGCCATCGAGAGCGGGATTGTGCAGGTGCAAGGCACCATCAACGGCATCGGCGAGCGCTGCGGCAATGCAAATCTGTGCTCGATCCTCCCGAATCTCGATTTGAAGATGAAACGGCGCGCGCTTGGAGAACGGCTTCGTCATTTGAAAGAAGTATCCGGCTTCGTCACCGAAATTGCCAACTTGATGCCGAATAAACATCAACCTTATGTGGGCGATTCGGCATTCGCGCACAAAGGCGGCGTTCATATCCATGCAGTGCTGAGGAACCCGGCTACCTATGAGCATGTCATTCCGGAACGTGTGGGCAACCGGCAGCGCGTGTTGGTGTCGGATTACGCAGGGCGAAGCGGGCTTTTGGAGAAAGTCGAAGCCTACGGCATCAAGTTGAGCAAGCATGACAGAAAGGTTCAGGAATTGGTGGACACGCTGAAAGAACGCGAGAGTCAGGGGTACCAATTCGAAGGAGCGGAAGGGTCGTTCGAACTCCTCATGCGGAAGGCCATGGGCACTCACCGGCCCTCCTTTCAGTTGCTGGGCTTCCGAGTCATCGTCGAGAAAAAGCAAGACAATGGCGCACCGCTCTCAGAGGCAACCGTCATGGTGAAGGTCGGCGACGCCGTCGAACATACCGCCGCCGTCGGGGCCGGGCCGGTCAACGCATTGGACCATGCGCTGAGAAAGGCGCTGGAGAAATTTTACCCGCAATTGCGTGAAGTTAGGCTGCTGGATTACAAGGTGCGCGTGTTGTCGGCTTCCGAAGGTACCGAATCCAAGGTCCGTGTATTGATCGAATCCGGAGATCACAAAGACAAATGGGGGACCGTTGGCGTCTCAGAGAACATCATGGAGGCCAGTTGGCAGGCGCTGGCCGACAGCATCGAATACAAACTGCTCGCCAAGGAGCTCAGCAGGTAAAATTCCTTCGTCCGCACATTGTCCTTGACAGAACCTGTAACCTCACGTAACTTATGGCAAAATTGCAGTGGACGTTCATCGACTGGGGACGCCACCGTCGCATGGGTCAGAAGCAGTTGCGTAGGGGGAACGCATGAGAAAGGCGGACATCGCAAACGAGATCTACAAGCAGGTCGGTGTCTCCAAGAACGAAGCAGCCGATATCGTCGAGCTGGTGCTGAATCTCCTCAAAGCGGTGTTGCAAAAGGGGGAGTCGGTGAAGATCGCGGGCTTCGGCAATTTCGTCGTACGCAGCAAGGGTGCGCGGAAAGGTCGTAATCCGCGAACCGGTGAAGAAATCGGCATTACTCCTCGCCGCGTCGTCACCTTTCGCCCGAGCCAAGTGTTCAAGAAGTACATCAATTCCTAATTTGCTTCACAAACATCACCGACCGAGAGGCGAGGCCGGTCATGGGGAATGAACCCAGGCTGGGCAGCAAGGTCTTTTATAAAATCGGAGAAGTCAGCAAAATCACGAAGCTTCCTGCCTATGTGCTGAGGTTTTGGGAATCAGAGTTTAGTTTTCTAAGACCGAAGAAGAGCCGCGGGAACCAACGGCTGTATGTTCAGCGCGATATCGAGACCGTCCTGGAGATCAAGCGCATGCTGTATGAAGAAGGGCATACACTGGCCGGCGTCAAACGGTATTGGGCCAGGCGTGGACGGGGAAGCGCTCAAGTTCGCCCCAATGAACTGGCCCAGAAGCTTCGAGGCGACCTGCAAGCGATCTTGAACATTCTTGATTCTCATTCGAAGTGATGAACGCGAACCAGCGGTACGGGAGGGGGAGGAGTTGCATTCCAAGGCGATTACGCGACACAATGATGACCGCAACGAGTGGAGAAGATAATCCGACATCGGGGCGTGGCGCAGCCCGGTAGCGTACTCGCTTGGGGTGCGAGTGGTCGGCCGTTCAAATCGGCTCGCCCCGACCAATTATCGGGGGCATAGGGCGTCGGGCAAAGGGAAACGGTGCGGTTCCGCCCCTCCCGACGCCTTACCCCTCCCGGTCGCTTGAAGCTGCCTTGCGCAGCTTTTTTTGTTTTCCTCGCCATTGTATGCGCATTCTCGTAACAAATGACGACGGTATCCGGTCGCCCGGCTTGGCCGCTCTTGCCGACGCTCTGGCCGGTATCGGGGAGGTATGGGTCGTCGCTCCGGATCGCGAGCGCACGGCTGTGGCGCACGCCGTCACGTTGCATAAGCCGCTCCGCATCCACAGGATCAGCAAACGGACCTACATGATCAACGGGACTCCGGTCGACTGTGTGAATTTGGCCCTCTTGAAAATCATGCCGAAAACGCCGGCTCTGCTGGTGTCCGGCATCAACCAAGGCGTCAACTTAGGCGACGACGTGTTGTACTCCGGGACTGTTTCAGCTGCCGTCGAAGGGACCATTCTTGGAGTCCCATCCATTGCGGTGTCCCAGGAAGGGGGGCAACACAAATTCCGTTTTGAAGTCGGCGCACGCTACGCGGCCGGGGTGGCGAAGCTAGTGCTTCGACACGGCCTTCCTGAGGAAACGCTCCTGAACGTGAACGTGCCGGACCGTCCTTTTCGGGGGATTACGGGTATCCGAGTGACCTGCTTAAGCCGCCGTCGCTTCGATAATCCCATTATTGAGAAGATTGATCCTCACGGCCGGCACTATTACTGGATCGCCGGCACCAGAGTCTCGTGGGCCCGCAGTAAGGATTCCGACCATGAGGCTCTCGAAGAGGGACGTGTGTCGATGACGCCCATTCATTTGGATACGACTCACTACGGCGTGCTCGACCGATTTCGCAGGTGGGAGGGGGAAATCCAATCCGCTCTCACCTTCGCACGCCGACGGAAAGACGGACGGAGCGGCCGATCATGAGTGGGCTTATCGAGGCGATTCTTACGGAGTTGAGCCGTTTCATCGTCTCGATGATTTCGAAGTTCGGCTATACGGGAATTCTTGTTACGATGGCGGTCGAGAGCGCCTGCATTCCGTTGCCCAGCGAGATTATCATGCCGTTTTCCGGATATTTGGTGACGACCGGGCAGTTTACGATGTGGGGAGTCACCCTCGCGGGTGCGGTGGGCAACGTGCTGGGCTCGTTGGCTGCCTATTATGCCGGCGTATGGGGCGGACGCCCTTTCGTCGAACGATATGGACGTTATGTGTTGATCTCGCACCGAGATTTGGACATGGCGGATCGGTGGTTTGCCAAATACGGTGAGGCCGCGGTGTTCATCAGCCGTATGCTGCCGGTGGTGCGGACATTCATTTCATTGCCGGCCGGCATCGCCCGGATGAACGTGCCGCGATTCACCCTGTTCAGTTTTGTGGGCGCGCTCCCATGGTGCTATCTCTTGGCCTATGTCGGGTTCAAGATGGGAGAGCGGTGGGACCAACTGCGCGAGTATTTCCACCAGTTCGACGTGGTCATCGGAGTATTGCTTGCCGCCGCGCTGGTCTATTTCCTGTGGTCTCATTGGCCGAGGCGGCGTCCGCACGTAGAATCAGAGCCTCCGTCATGCTGACCTTGTACAATACTTTGACCGGCAAACAGGACCCATTCGAGCCGTTGGCGCCGCCCACGGTCCGCATGTACGTCTGCGGCGTGACGGTGTACGACTACTGCCACCTCGGCCACGCTCGGAGCGCCTTGGTTTTTGATGTCCTCCGACGCTATCTGCAATATGCCGGGTATACCGTCGAGTTTGTGAAAAATTTCACCGACGTGGACGACAAAATCATCAAACGCGCGAACGATCAAGGCGTTCCGTGGGAGGCCGTGACCGCCAAATTCATCCAGGCTTACTATGAAGATATGGATCGGCTGGGAATTCTACGCGCTTGGCGGGAACCGAAGGCAACCGAACATATCCCCGACATCATTGCCATGGTGCAGACGTTGGTCCAAAAGGGTTTGGCCTACCAAGTTGACGGGGACGTGTTCTATGCGGTGGAGAGGTTTCCTTCCTATGGTCGCCTTTCCAAGAGAAAACTCGACGATCTGCAGGCCGGAGCCCGTGTGGAAGTCGATGACCGGAAGCGGCATCCGATGGACTTCGCTCTCTGGAAAAGTAGCAAGCCAGGCGAGCCGTCATGGGAGAGCCCGTGGGGACGCGGGCGTCCGGGGTGGCACATCGAATGCTCTGCCATGTCGATCCGTCACTTGGGAGAAACGTTCGACATACACGGCGGGGGGATGGATCTCATTTTCCCTCATCATGAGAACGAAATCGCCCAATCCTGCGGGGCGACGGGGAAGGAGTTCGCCCGGTACTGGCTTCACAATGGATTCGTCCAAATCAACAAAGAAAAGATGTCCAAATCTCTGGGCAACTTTTTCACGATCCGAGACATCTTCGAAAAATCTGAATGGCCGGAAGACGTAACCGGTGAAGCTCTGCGGTATCTTTTGCTTGGAACACACTACCGCAGCCCGCTAGACTTTTCCGACCAAAGTCTCAAGGAAAGCAAGAATGCGCTGAACGGTTTTTATGATTTATTCAACCGACTCAAAGAGCCGGGACTGTCTCATGGCGCAGATGAAGAACTCTCTTCTCTGCTGGAGCGGGCACTGCGGCAATTTACGCTGGCGATGGACGACGACCTACATACACCCGGAGCCATTGCGGCATTGCAAGGGCTGCGGAACGACGTCAATAAATTGCTCGGGGCCGGTTTATCGCCGGCGAAGAGACAAGAGGTTCGTCAGACCTTCCGGTCTCTCGGGTCCGTCGTGGGGCTGTTTCAGCTTGATCGATGGCAGTTTGCCGGCTCGGCCATCAAACCTGACACAGGCTCTGTCCGGATCTCCGATGGTCAGGCGGTGCCGCAGAAGCAAGGCGATCTCACCGATGCGGAAATTGAAGCCAGGATTGCAGAGCGAGCGGAGGCGAAGAGAAGAAAAGATTTCGAGCGGGCCGACGAGATCAGGGCAGATTTGGCTTCAGCAGGGATCCTTCTCGAAGACCGTCCCGATGGCACTAGCCGCTGGAAGCGCTGACGGATCTGAACTGATCTATGGCCTGCATGCCGTACGAGAAGCTCTTCGTGCGGGTGGTCGTCCGCTTCAGCGCCTTCTCGTTCTGCGCGCCGACAGACAGTTTGCCGACCTGGTCCGTTCAGCGCGCTCGCGCGGGATTCCGGTCCACATAGAGCCTTCACCCGTCTTTGATCGACTGATTCCCACCGGCACACACCAGGGTGTCGTGGCCGTAGTGGCTGCGAAGGCCTATGTCGACCTAGACCGGATTCTGAAGAAAGCACGGTCGAGTGTTGAGGCGCCGTTCCTGGTCATTCTCGACGGCGTCGAAGACCCGCATAACTTGGGGGCGGTGTTGCGGACCGCCGAGAGTGCGGGGGTCCACGGTGTATGTATTCCAGAGCGCCGCGCAGTTGGCGTGACGCCGGCGGTCGCAAAAGCCTCGGCCGGGGCCGTGGACCATATTATGGTCGGGCGTGTGTCCAACATCGTGCGGACGATTGAAGCCCTCAAGGCCGCCGGCCTGTGGGTGTACGGATTGGCTCCTCAAGCGTCTAAGCCGTATACGGCCGTGGACTTTCGGGGGCCGCTGGCTCTTGTGCTCGGAGGAGAAGGCAAGGGGATCAGACCGGGTGTTCTCGGCGCCTGCGATGAACGTATAGCAATTCCCATGAGGGGTGTCGTCCAGTCCATGAATGTCTCAGCCGCCGCGGCCGTCGTTCTCTACGAAGTCGTCCGGCAACGAACTGAACTTCCCATAGGACGATCCGCTATTTGACCCTGATCATCCCGCCCTGGATGGCCGTTTTGAGAAGTTGAGCGGTATTGGACACGCGCATTTTTTTCATCATATTGGCACGATGCGCCTCGACGGTCTTGACGCTGATCTTGAGCCGTTGTCCAATTTCTTTGTTCTTAAACCCGGCCCAAATCAGTTCAAGTATTTCCTGCTCCCGGCTCGTCAGAGCCTCGGGCCGTTTCTTTCTGGGAGGCGGGGTAAGATCGGCAAGCGATTTCCTCGTGCGTGGTCGAGCTGCAGCGCCTTTTGCCATGTGACGGATTCTCCTTTAATAGATTAAAGGTTGGGATATACTTTGAGAGAGTCGGGCTTAGTGGAACAGACGAGCACTCGACGAATTATAAGAAACTCGTTCCGCAAATGTAAATGGAAGCATTTCTGTTTTGATTCGGGACACGGATTATCTTCTTCGGAGCCCTAATGAGAACCCAAGGCCGACATTACATGCTATCCGGACACGAAAGGCGTTCAACATGGTTCCCTTGCCGCTCCCGTTGATTGCCGGTCTGTTCGGCACCCTTATCGGGAGTTTTTTAAACGTGTGCATCCATCGCCTGCCCCGGCGGGAGTCCGTGATCTGGCCCGCGTCTCGTTGTCCATTTTGCCATGTCCCGATCGTGCCGTACGATAATATACCGGTCCTTAGCTATCTCCTGCTACGGGGGAAGTGCCGAGCTTGCCACGCATCAATTCCCTTAAGGTATCCGATCGTAGAGGTCCTCAATGGGGTCGGCTATGGGGTTATCTTTTGGTATTTCGGTCTCACCGGCGCCGCCAGCCTCTACGCGATCTTATTCTCGGCTCTGCTTGTTGTTACGGGGACGGACCTCTCGCACAAGATCATCCCGAATGTCATCACACTGCCCGGGATGCTGCTCGGACTGGTAGGAGCCGCAACAGTCTTGCCGATCGGACTGATGGAGTCTTTTATCGGCATGGTGGTCGGTGGGGGGCTCCTATGGATGCTGGCTTGGATGAGTCCATATGTGTTTGGAAAAGAAGGCATGGGAGGAGGGGATATTAAATTGCTCGCCATGGTCGGTGCGTTTTTGGGATGGAAGCCGGCTCTATTAACGATCATGATCGGCTCGTTAGTTGGGTCCATTATCGGTATCACATTAATCGCCGCCAAAGTGATCAATCGCAATGAATACCTGCCTTTCGGACCATTCCTCGTAGTCGGTGCCCTGGTATCGTTGTTCTTCGGTGACCCCCTGTTAGACTGGTATCAACATCTGCTAGCACCCTCTTATTGAGCCTGACACCCCGCAGTCACTGTATCCAATTGTCCCATACTGTATCTGACTGGTGACAGAGTGCCTGCAGATGCAGTGGGAGTCCACTCGCTGCCTTCGACTCTCTTCTCTATGGTTGTAGCGGATTTCTTCAGCGTCCGCGCTTCATTGTTCGCATTCCGAACTGATGATAGACCTTAGGCACGAGTCTTGGAAGTCGCAGCATCTCATTGAAGAGGATTCCGAATTGACACTGTCAGGACGATATGAAGAGGGGCGCACGCTGGCCGAGGTGATGATAGTCCTGGCCATTATAGGGATCGCCACCATGATGGCTGGACAGTCGTATCGGGCAGCGGTGGCGCACGCCAGTGGACAGTCAGTGATCGCTGAGTTGTCCTCGGAGTTACGTTTTGCGCGACAGCTCGCTATTGCCAAGCGGGAACGAGTCCGCCTCATTTTCGATACGCAAGCCCGGTCGGTGTACTTCCAACGAGCAGATGGGGCCCGGATCCCTCATGAATACAGTTATGCGCGGACTGGTGTGTTGATTGAAGAAATCAGTGCAGGGCCGGAGATCTCTTTTCACCCCAGCGGACGTTCGGCATCGGCGACCACGATTCGGCTCCGGGATGCCAACGGTGTACAGACCAGTCTCACGGTGAGTCTGACGGGAAGGATATCGCTGTCATGACACGATCATGGCTGACTCATGAAGAAGATGGCTTCAGTATGGTCGAGGTGATAGTCGCGATGAGTATCGCCGCCATCGCTCTAATCGGGGCGATGGGTGCGATCCATGCCGCCGACCGTGGAATGCGGCAAGGACTGACCGGGACGCGAGCCAGGGCCATGGTGGAATCGAGGCTGGAGGCCAAACGGTCCGCGCGCTGGCAATCTATTCTGCTCGACGACATGAACAATGACGGCGTCCCGGATGTGGTCATGCGAGACGATGGACAGAGCGGTGATGCGACTGCCGGTGACGGGATTTTCACTGGCACCTGGGCACAGGATGGCGTTCAGCTCGTGTGGACCCTGAAACCCAATCGTGCCGGGTCTCTCTCTGCCGCAGGATCCGTCACTGTGGAGGCTGTTGCAGCATACGGGGTCGGCAACGGTTCCGCAGTAGAAATAAAGATGGCGATGGTTCGAGCCAATCCGACTTTCGTAGGAGGACGGTGAACGGATGAGAAAGGAACGGCGGCTCCCAATGGAATGGCGAACGAAACGTGGGGCCGACTCCCGAGGTCTGTGTTTAATGGAACTGATGGTCGCGATGACGGCCGGTCTCATCATGCTTGGAGCCGTAATGCAAACCTTGCAATTCTTCCGGCAACAGTTTGTCGCCCAGCAAAAGACGATCGCCCACAATCAAGATTTCCGTCTGGGATTAGAAGTGATGGAAATGGAGTTACGACTTGCCAGTACAGGAGTACCGATGGCGGGATCCGCAATTTCCCGAGCAGACGCGGAAGAGGTAGAGTTCTTCGCCAACTTGAACGCCTCGAGAACGGTCGTGACCGCACCGGTAACCTCTGGGCAGGAAGTCGTTGCCGTTGACGATGGCTCTGGGTGGGGAAAGGGTAAAACCGTCGTTGTGTGTTGGGCGGAACAATGCGACACGTTTTCATTGGCCCAGGAGGGTCACCGTCATTCGCTGGTCGCGAACGGTCCAATCATTCAGTCTATACCGGCCGGTGCTTCAGTAGCGCTCATTAATCGCGTTCGTTATTACAACAAAACAGACGAGCGCGGAATCTCCCGCATTCTACGCATGGTTGATGGAGGAGCGAGCGTATTGATCGGAGATGGCGCACATGCTCGCTTCTCGTATTGGGATTCCGAGGGGCGAGCCGTGAATGATCCTAATCGCATCACACGGGTCGTCATGGAACTGCTCGATATGCAAGGCCGGCGGGTGTTATCCCGTGAAGTGGGTGTGCGGCTATGAGGAGGTGGGACATGGATTCCAGAAAGATGTCGAAGAAAGGGCAGCGTGAAGGACTGAAACCCGGGCCGAAAGATGAGGGGATTGTCCTATTGGGAGCGCTCATTCTGGTATTACTACTAAGTCTCCTCGGTATGGCTTCGCTGCATTTGGCTAGTCAGGAAGTCGTCAGCGCTGCGTCGATTCAGGACGATAAGGTGGTTCAGCAGCTGGCAGAGTCGGCCTCTGAAGTCGTGATGAGCTGGTTTCACGATCCTACGGAACGGCCGGCCGCCGTTGCAGAGCTTATTTCGAAACGGTATGACGATCCTGTGGCTGGTCCGTCCTATTTTGACGCAGTCGGCCGTTCCCAATATGTAGGATCGTTCGACCATCCCGATATTCTGTTCGATGCCGCACGGACGGCTGATGCGGTGGTGCTCAACGATCCGCAGGTTGGAGCCTTTCGATCTCTCAGAGGCTTGGGACGCATTCTCAGACTCAAGGTCTACGGTCCAATGACTCCAGGATTGCTCTGCACGGTCCATGTCACGGCTGGGACGCTAGGCAACGATTCAGCAGAGCGAACAATGTCGATGCAACTCGGAGCATTAACCATTCCGCCACTCCGAGCGCCTGTGCAGTTGATCGGGCAACAAGGGGCACAGTATAGCCTGCCCGTGGCCGCACACTGGGGCGATGTAAAAGTGGCGGGGGACGTGATGTTCCGCCATACGGACGAAATTCCGATACAATCAAACTTCGCTCCTGTGACCGGTCAGTCGTACGAGGAAGTGAACCGTCCAGAAGATCGGTGGCTGCGGTACTGGATTGGAGGCAACGTGACAATTCTGCAGCCGGTGAACGCCCAACTCCCCCTGAACATGTATTCGAATCAGATACCGAGTCCCGGAGTTCGTTTTGATACCTGGAATTACGATCTGCTGAAGAAGACGGCCATACGATTCGGGACTTATTACGGCGTCGATCGCGAAGGGCTTCTCTATCCGAATGGGCTGGTAGAACCGGGGCGAGGAATTTCACCGGATGAAGCGCTGAAATCCGGCGCTGCCGGCGAACACCGCGGTCTCATTTTTATTGACACCCTTGATCAGCAACCGCCTCGCTCCGATAACATGGCGACGATTGTCCTGAGCGCCGAGTATGTAGAAGCCATTTTGGTGATTCAGAACCATCTCGTATGGAAGCCCCGTGGCCAGGGACAGTCGGTGCCCGCGCTGAGTCCATCCCACAACGGACAGGCTTCACTGGCCACACGAATTCCCGTTCAATTGTCGGGTTTGCACTTCAACGGTGTGCTGCATGTGACCGGAAATCTCACACTTGAAGGAATGGGGCGGATGTATGGCGGCCTTTCAGTGGGAGGAACAGCGGTGCCCGGCTCTGCTGATGGCCGTATCGAAGTCTGGTATAACGCCGATTTGGGTAAGGGGCTGTACCGAGGCCTGCCTGTAGTTTATCGCGCCCCCGGGACTTGGCAGATGGATTGGTGAAAAGGAGTGCGGCATGAATCTGAACAGTGCAGCGACAGTCATAAGTCAAGACGAGCCAACAAGAGTCCGCTCTAGTCTCCTGTGCCAGATTATGGAGAAACTAGTGTCGCGAGGCATCCTCAGCGATGCAGAATGTTCGCTAGTGACGCAAGAGATCTTGGCCACGCGGGTGGATTTGGAATCGCTACTCTTAGATCAGTATAAAGTGCCGAGCTCCGTGCTCGGCGAAGCGCTCGGTGCGTATTATGGCTGTCCCTACCTCGCCTATGATGAGCACACAGTCGTTGATGGTCATTTACTAAGGTCGCTCAGTATTGATTATTTGAGAGCGCATTCTTGGCTGCCATTGAAGCAAAACGGCAACCTCATAGAAGTTCTTGCGAACGACCCTGCCGACCTCACGAAGGAACTGGATATCCGGCGAGTCTTTCCCAAAATGATCATTCGTTACGCGGTCGGTCTGCGACGGGACATTGAACAATTCCTTCTTTTGGCAACGGGCCGCCTTACAAGAGTTTCAAGTCACCAAACTCTCGGGGAGTTAGTCCGAGAGGCAGAGTGGGATCAACATGACGAAGACCCAGCAGGAGAAATAGATGAAAATAACTCGGCTATTGTCCGCCTCGCCAGCCAGATCATTGCCGAGGCCTATCGCATCGGTGCCTCTGACATCCATATCGAGCCGTCCGCCCAACGCAAAGAGACAGTAGTCAGGCTTCGTGTGGACGGCAATTGCTTCACGTATATGAAAGTTCCGTCGGTCTATCGTCGCCCTATCGTGTCGCGCATCAAGATTATGGCCAACCTGGATATCGCAGAGTGTCGGAAGCCGCAGGACGGCAAGATTCGATTTAGAGTGAGCCATGACAAAGATTTGGAAATCCGAGTTGCAACGCTCCCGACTACGGGAAGCAATGAAGATGTCGTATTGCGGATTCTTACGGCTAAGGAGCCGATGCCGCTCGATTCCATGAATTTCGCGCCTGCCGTGCTGCAGTCAATTAAAGGGCTCGCCGAACAGCCCTATGGGATTATTTTATGTGTGGGCCCGACTGGATCCGGGAAAACGACGACGCTGCACGCGATTCTGAAACATATTAATACCGACCAACGGAAGATCTGGACAGCCGAAGATCCAGTGGAGATCACGCAAGAAGGGCTTCGACAGCTACAGGTCCATCCCAAAATCGGGCTGACCTTTGCCACTGCGATGAGGGCCTTTTTACGAGCTGATCCCGACGTCATCATGATCGGAGAGATGAGAGACAAGGAAACAGCGGACATCGCCATCGAAGCGTCATTGACGGGGCACTTGGTTCTGAGCACCTTGCACACCAACAGCGCAGTCGAAACGGTGACACGCTTGTTGGACCTCGGGTGCGATCCGTTCAACTTCGCCGATTCCATGCTTGGAGTTCTGGCCCAGCGACTGTGCAGGCGGATTTGCGATCAATGCAGGGAACCGTATCGGCCGACGATGCAGGAATACGAAGAAATACTCTTAGGATACGGGTCCTCTTCGGAGCACCATGTGGAGTCTTATGATAACCTCATCCTCTATCAGGGGCGTGGGTGTGAGGTTTGCGGTGGAACGGGTTTCAAAGGGCGGGTGGCGTTACACGAACTGTTGTTGGCAACCAACGAATTGAAACAGCTTGTTCAGGCGAGGGGTAGAACAAGTGAGTTGGTGCGTCTCGCGCTACAAGAGGGGATGAAAACGTTAATGCAAGACGGAATTGAGAAGGTTGTGGCGGGTCTCACGACCTATAAACAGGTCAGAGCCGTAGCCATGCGATGAAGCGTACCGGAAAACATCAAGGTGCCGGAGCCGAGGATCCCTCCTGAGCGGCTCCGGCATCCCAAGCCCACCTACTATACTAGCAAGTGGAACAAACCGGTGGTTCTTCAGCTGGAGGCTGAGGGCCTCCGGTATTACCTTCAGTTCCACCGGGCTTGTGAGTTCTTGCGTTATCTCGACCTTGCTTCCCATGATCACCGGCAACCTGGTCCGCACGGTCTAACCCGCGAACCACTCCTCCGTTGTTGCTGCCGTACGGATTCATCAGTTCCGAACGACGGTCATGTTGAGCAAGGGCGAACGTGCTTACTCCGATGGAGAATACTGCTACCAGCGATGCTACCAGCACTTGCTTAGTGATACGCATAGTGCCTCCTTTCTGAATATAGAGAATCCATTTCCCCTTGGAATCGGGGTGCGCCTCTCAGTGCCTAGCCTAAGAGGCAGAATCCGTGCCTTTTCCCAGGAGGTGCGTGTGGTCAAATTCAAGGGCTTACGGCCCAATTTGAGAGATGACAGGCAGCCCATGTGACAGTTTGCGGCGATAAGTTTGCTATTTTTTGGTCTCAAGAAATGGCAGCCTGTAGAGATTACCTTGTGGTGTATTGATTTATTGGCCGGAGAAACCATGCGTGAAACAACAAAAATTGTCGACTCATTGGCAAAATTAGTCCGAGCGCGACCTCCCCATGCTTATCCCGGCCACAAATACAAAGGTTTAGGTAGTTCGATAGCCCAAAGAAAGCGGCACACCCCTTGCTCCACTGGACTTCGGGATTATTCGCCAAGAACCGGACGGCTATTTATGGTCTGCAATAAGGGAAACGGATTTACCTTAGTAGAACTGATGCTCGCCCTCGCGATTGTTGCTATTGGCGTCGCGCTGGCATTGCCCGAATTCAGACAATGGAACGCAAGAATGCAACTAAGGGATGCAGCATCAGAAATAGCAAACCAATTAGTTCTGTCCCGGATGGCAGCGATGAATCGGAATAGAAGCGTGGATGTGACAGTCAATACAGTAGCCGGAGCGGTGACCATCTCTGCCGTATCCTCGGGGTCAGCTGTTATTGCTCCTAAAACCATGATGGCTCAGGTCAAGACGGTCATAGGGGGGCCAGTCACTGTGACATTTTCATCGTTGGGTGTGCGAACGAGCGGTGGCACTACGAATCAAACGATTTCCGTGTGCAATGCGTTTCGCCAACGGTATGACGTCCGAATCATTCCAGCAGGAAAAGTGAACTGGTTCTCAAGCAATGGCGGGTGTCCATAATTACAAAGGCGTGAGCGGAAAACCATGCTTGTAAATGGTGGCGGTCCTGCCCGGAACAAAGAGGGCGGGTTTTCTTTACTGGAGGGCATGTTGGCGGCGGTCATTCTGGGTACCGGATTGCTTGCCTTATCCGGAATGCAGACAATCGCGCTTGTAAGAAATGTCGACGCCAATGAGCTAACAAGGGTCACCACGCTGGCCTCCGACATGATGGAGAGAATCCAATACAACCGTAGGAATGCGCTGAACTATAACGGAATCGATACACAAAATCCTGCGAACTGTAATGCAATTGACCCAACTGCACAGCCTATGGCCCGCGGCGACTGCCTTCAGTGGGATAGTTTGGTGGACAACTTTGGGCTTGAGAATATAAGGGGACAGGTGGTCGTCGACCTTAATCCGATTCAACCACTCGCGCTTAACCAAAGAAACGTCACGGTCATCATTACGTGGCTCGGGTCTATGAAAAGTGACAGCAGCCGCAAAAGGACTCGTTCAGTGACAGTGCGCAGGATAGTGGCCCCGGAATGACGATCTACAAAAGAGAGATCACGAGGATGCATCAACGGCTGAACGATGATCATGGGTTCACCTTGATCGAACTGATGGTTGCCGTGATTGTGGGGTTGGTCGTCGTGGCAGCGGGGTTTACGATTCTGACGAGCACCAACAAAGCCGTGCAGGCTAACGAACAGACGGCTGATACGCAACAGAACGTCAGAATCGCGATGGAATTGCTGACTCGGGACATCAAACAGGCGGGGTTCGGAATGACAGGTCCGGTGGGAAACTGCCTATTTCCAATCATGCCGGACGACAATATTAAGACCGGGCCGGACAATGGGCCGGATTCGGTTCAACTGCTTGTTCCAACGACAAGAAGTTCGGGATCTAATCGATGGACGTTGTTCAGTAACACATCTATAGGGTTTTCCCAGCTGACGCTTCAGGCCGGTGCTGTCACTGATATGCAAGCTTCCGGTATGGGAGTCGGATCGCTGATCTCACTCAACGGTGCCGCAACGGCCGTTGTGTCCGCTCTCGATGCCGGTGCCAGCACGATCACGGTATCGCCCCCAATCCCGCCTCCGGTGTGGTTTCGGATGAACACGCAGGTTTACCTTCTCCAATGCATCCGCTATCGCGTTTCATGGAACGCAGCCGAATGCTTGGGGAGCACACCGTGCCTGATGAGGGGGGTCGCAGGTGGTGTTGGCCCCGCCGCGGAAGCGCCCATTGTAGAGGGAATAGAAGATCTCCAATTGTCGTACGCTTGTGACGGGTGCGTCACTGCAATCAATAGTGGAATACCGGATAGGGTGATTGACAATCAGGGGGGCAGCCTCGGTTTCGACGAGGCTGATTTTGTTAGCAATAGCTTATGGAATGTACCTCCCCTCACACCGGACAAGATTCAACTGGTGCAGATCGCATTGGTCTCTAGACAGCGGGCGGTCGATAGAGGATTCGGTGAGGGGAGTCAAGGCATTGGCGGCGCGCCCGCTATGCAGGTAACCCCAGACCACTTGCTGCCACCCGCCCCTCAGTACCGACGACGCATGCTTGTGAAGACCGTGGAGACCAGAAATGTCGGGTTATAAGAGGGACAGGGGCACTGTATTGCTATCAACCGAGGATGGGCTCGCGTTTCTTACGGTCATGATGGTCATGCTGATGCTGACGGTGCTCGGCATAACGGCGATCACGGTGAGCGGTTTGGAAAATAATATTGCCGGCATGCATCGAACGACTGAAACGGCGGCCAACGCAGCCGAGTCTTGCCTCGGAACCGGGGTGAATCTGCTTCAACAGGTCATGTTGCCGGAGAACGGCAGTACTATTCCCGCCGCATTTCTGGACAATGCAACTCCGCCAGGACCGGTTCCGATAGCAAACAACAACAAGACTACGTTGGAGCAGGAAATAATGGGCAATCCGGAAGGTAGTATTGACACTCCAGCCGACCAGACACCGAACCTCCGCATGTCGGTCGGCGGCTATACAGTTTCCGCGGACATTGACCGCCTTTTCGCTAAGGCCAAGGCTGGAAGCGGGCAGCAGCAGAACGCTGCCTATGATGGAGCTGGGGTCGGCGCCGGCGCCAACGGCATAGATATTTTCTACCGGATCGATTGCATGGCGGTGAACTCGGCGACTGGCACGGAAAGCCGGGTTTCCGCCGTCTATGCCTGTTCCATGACGGGCGATGGCTGCCAAAGACAACCGTAAGAATATGACTGGTACTGGACCAAGGGGGTACCATGAGAAAGAACTCAATAAATCGTAGATCGATGGCTCATGTGAGAATGGTGGTAGCGAGTTTACTGTTCTGGGCCAGCCATCCCGCCATCGTATCCGCGCAGAACATGGCGGACTACACGAACTATCCTGTCTTTCTCAATCAGACAGTACCGCCGAACGTGTTGTTCCTGGTGGACATGGGGAACGCGACCATTGAAGCTGCGTACAGTGGGCTCAATCACAAGTACCCCCTTTCTTTCAAGACAGGGACGGCAACCGCAAGCCAATATGCCTCAAACGTGACATTCGACAGTGCAACGGGGGTTGATTTGGTGGCCGTGGATTCATCGGGATCCTCGATAGCTGCTGCCACTACGGCGGCCCCGGCCGACGTCTTTAACTCCGCCAAAAGTTACTATGGCATATTCGATCCGTTGCGTTGCTATGTAACGGACTCCAACAGTTTTAATTATGGATCAGTGAAAGCATCACTCTCCTCTGCTTGCGCCAACACCATGTGGGATGGCAACTTCCTGAACTGGTTGGCGATGCGAAAAAAAGAAATGATTTACCAGGTTCTGATTGGTGGCCGTTCGTATCCCGCATCCGCCAACACCGATGGGACGGCAAACGCTTTGGCTGGCGAGCGGACGACGGGCGAAAATGGGACGACTAATACCTGTAGCAACAGTGCGAACCCATGTTGGCGCTATGTGAAGTTCGTCCCGAGCGCTACGTTGACTGGTCGCGCTCCAAGCGCCTTGTCGGTGGTTACAGTTCCCATTAATGGTGGAGGAACGGAATCAGGGGGAATCTTTTTTGGGTTTGGCGAAGGGAAACTTTACGTCAATGATGCAAGCACCAGCGGGGGGCAAATCACAGCCGACCCCTTCGACACGGCGCCCGGCAATCAATATTCGCTGGAAGTCGACCTGACCACCGAACCCAATACCCCTGCGGGAACGGGAAACATCAACGATAATTGTATCGTCGGGGACGCGAATTATGCCGGCCACCTCATCTGTTACAAACGGCAGTGGTCATGGGGATTGTTCCAAAAAATGCGGCTGGACAACATGCACGTCGGGGTCATGTTTGTGAATGCTTCTACCGGACAAGGAGCCAGTGCGCAGTTTCTGTTCGACGACGCGTTCAACGCCTCTGATATCACCAACATCCGCAATGAGCACATCGAGGCGCACTCGCCGATAGCCGAAGCCCTGTACGAGGGATTATGCTTGTTCCGCAAATCCCAAGGGCCCTGCTACAGCAACAGCGGATCCTGGACGACTGGGTATACCTCGACGGTGGGAGCGCAAGGCGATCCTTTTTACTTTGTCAGTTCAAGCCAGCTGGTACGATGCTGCAAAAACTTCATTTTAATGATCAGCCCGGGAATCGGAGAAGCAGACGGGAATGCTCCCGACCTCCAACAGCCGTTCGGGAACCTGTTCACAGGAAGCAACCTTGGTGTAACGACAAGCGGGGCGGTCGGAGATCGCCTTGACGATGTGGCGTATTACGGCCGAACGCACGATTTGCGCAGCGATCTAGGGGGAAACCAATTCGTCACGTTTTATTCGGTGAATGCCATGGGTGGACCGGCAGGGGCTACTCTACTTGCCTCGGCGGCCAAGTATGGGGGCTTTCAGGATCGAAATAACGACAATGCGCTCGATTTGACGGGAAATCAAACGTGTACCTACCCGCCTGGCTCGAATCTCGGAAGCGGAACCAGCACCAGCAATGCAGAATGGGATCTGGACCAAAATTGTGTGCCGGATACGTTCTTCGATGCTTCCGAAGGGGGAGATCTCGAGGCTCAAATTACAAAAGCGATCAACGAGATCCTCAAGCGGGCCGCCTCAGGGACCTCAATTTCCGTTCTTGCTTCATCCTCAACAGGAGAAGGATCATTCTTCCAGGCCTTCTTTTACCCCAGCTCATATGAAGGTCTAAACGAGATTAAATGGACGGGCTACGTTCAAGGGTTGTTCATCGATCCGTTTGGAAACCTGCGTGAAGACCGCGGAGGATCAGGCGGGGCGGGCGATGCCAAGTTAGTGTACACGGACGACAACATCATTCAGTTTCGGCTTGATTCGACTACTGGTGACGTTCTAGTAGATCGTTTCGCAGACAGTAACGGTGACGGCAAGGCGGATAGCGCGTCGCCATATGAAACAGCAACTCTTCGAGAGACGCAGGGGTTATGGGAAGCCGGCAAAAGTCTCGCATTGCGCGATCTATCGTCTAGTCCACGAAACCTGGTGACCTGGGTCGATACAGACAATGACGGAGTCGTGGACTCCGGTGAGCAGATCGCGTTCAGTCCCGCCAATGCTGCTACCCTGTCTCCGTATCTTCGTGCAGATGCAAGTGGAACCTACACGGCGAGCAACATTATCGATTTCGTTCATGGCGCACAAGTGGCTGGGATGCGAAACCGGCAACTCACGGTCGGCACTTCGCTCAAGGTGTGGCGACTTGGCGATGTCGTCAATTCCACTCCGACGATCGTAGGACCGCCAAGAGAGCGATTCGATATTTTGTATGGCGACAAGGGGTATCAGCAATTTTTACTGCGGTGGAAAGATCGGCGGCAAGTGGCGTACGTCGGGGCCAACGATGGAATGCTCCACGCGTTCAACGTCGGCCACTACCATCGAGGGGACGATCCAAATACCTCAGGAGTCACCGAGCACGGTTGGTACACCAGAAATCCCATCAATAATTCAAGCGGGCCGGCGTTAGGAGAGGAATTGTGGGGCTTTATTCCGTACCACTTGCTTCCTCAGCTTCGATGGCTCACGCAGCCGGATTATACCCATGTGTCCTATGTCGATCTCAAACCGAAAGTGACCGATGTGCGCATCTTCACCCCCGAGGCTGCTTGCGGAGGTGGCGCGACACCTACTGCGAGCGGGTGCATTCATCCTGATGGGTGGGGCACGATCCTTATCGGAGGAATGCGTTTCGGCGGGAGTTGTGGCGCGTGTACCGCTAAGACGGCTTCCGGAGGGAAGGGCGGACCAGGACTGCATGTGGTTGCGGATTTTAACGGCAACGGAACGACGACGGAAGCCGTCGATGATCGGTATTTTTATAGCGCGTACTTCGTGCTCGATATCACCAATCCCGATGGCACTCCTACTCTGTTAGGGGTGTACTCGGCTTCTGATTTAGGGTTAACGACCAGTTATCCGACCGTGGTTCGAATGAATCCTACGTCGGACGGGAAAACCGTCCATACCAACGCCAAATGGTGGATGCTGTTCGGATCAGGGCCGCATGG
>JBDZUK010000136.1:0-1573 GCA_040255165.1 Nitrospiraceae bacterium
AGAGAAACGCCGATCAAACACCGCTTTACCAGCCTGAAAGACGCGTTGGCATTGTCCGACGAGTTCACGGGTGTAGCGGTCTGCTCTCCGCCAAGGTTCCACGTCGAGCAATGTTTGCAGGCGTTGGACAAGCAAATGCCGATCCTCCTCGAAAAGCCGGCCTCCATTGATGCGAGCAGTTGCAGAAGCCTTGATGCACGACTTGCCGGGGGCGGGAAATTACTGTTGGGGTATACCTACCGGTGGTGGCCGCCCATACAGAAGCTCAAACGCTTGCTCGAGGACCGCACCATCGGGCAACTGCGCCATGCCAGATTCGTCATGAGTGCCCATCTGGCCGATTGGCATCCTTGGGAGCGGTACCAGGACTTTTTTATGGCAAGCCGTGAGTTAGGGGGCGGGGCGCTGCTCGACGAAAGTCACTTCATCGATCTCATGCTATGGTTTTTCGGCATGCCGGAGCGCGTGTACGCGCGAATCGAGCGGATTTCGGATTTGGAAATCGATACGGACGACGCCGTAGACCTTGTCGCCGTCTATGGAGATCGATTTCGAGTCACGATGCACCTCGATCTCTTCGGTCGGCCCCATGAAAAGCAAATCGTGGTGGCTGGAGAGCAGGGTACGGTTCAATGCCTCTTCAGCCCTGACGTCGTCCGAGTGGGGCGGACTGCTGACCCGCAATGGGAAACAGAACAATTCTCGGTCGAGCGGAATGAGATGTTTACGAGCGTGGCTCGGGAATTTCTTGAGTTGACCGACGGACGACGCGGCGAGGTCACCTGCTCGATTTCGGATGGACTGAGAGTGCTGGAGGTCGTTGATGCCTGTCGTGAGAGTCAGCGTAGAGGCGCGGAAGTCGCGCTGGCGGAGATCAGGAATGATTGAAGGTTTGAGGGTACTGGCCCTTGTTCCTGCGAGGAGCGGAAGCAAAGGGATACCGGATAAAAATATGACCCTGCTGGGCGGTCTCTCCCTGATTGCCCGAGCAGGAAAGGTTCTGGCTGAGATTCCATGGATAGACCGCCGGGTCATTTCGACGGATTCCCAGCGCTACGCGGACGAGGGCCGAAGATATGGTCTGGAGGCGCCGTTCTTGCGCCCGGCCGAGTTGAGCGTCGACACGGCTGGAGCACTCGAAACCTTCGTGCATGCGCTCGAAAGCTGCGAGCAGGCCGAGGGGTGTCGGTACGATCTGCTTATTGTGACGGAGCCGACCTCCCCTTTCCGGGAGCCGGCGGATATTGAAGCAACCATGAAGGCCCTGCTCAGCGCCGGAGCAGATTCCGCCGTCACAGTGAGCCGGATCGATACCAAAACCCATCCGTACAAAGTCTTTTCGATCAACGACGGACGACTTCGATACTTCAGCGAAGAGGGGAAACGTATCACCGCTCGCCAGGCTCTCGAACCACTCTATGCTCGCAACGGCTTATGCTATGGCTTTCGACGGGAGACGTTACTTACAAAGCGCGCCCTGATCACTGACAACACCGTCTCGGTAATCACACATCGTCCAGTGGTCAACATCGATGAGCCGCTGGATCTTCTTTGGGCCGAGTTTCTCTTCCAA
>JBDZUK010000136.1:1673-3711 GCA_040255165.1 Nitrospiraceae bacterium
GGGTTCCCCGTCGATGGTGAAGTCTTCATCGAAGTCGAAGGCTCGACACCGTTGACCATGGCAAAATCGGTCGGGTTTGCAACGATCGAATTCGCCGGAGAGTTTCACCGCCTGAAGCCGGACGTGGTCGTTGTCATCGGGGATCGCTATGAAGCACTGGCTGCCACGATTGCCGCGGCCTACATGAATCTGTGCATCTTCCACATCCAGGGGGGTGAAGTGAGTGGATCGATCGACGAAAGCTGCCGGCATGCCATCTCAAAATTTTCGCATTTCCATTTTCCCTCCACACAACGGTCTAGAGACTACTTGATCCGAATGGGGGAGCACCCGGAAACCATTTTAGGGATCGGGTGCCCAAGCAGTGATCTTGCGTTAAACCTGGACCGTACGCTGCCTGACGAAGTTCTCAACGCCAGAGGGGGAGGCGTTGAGATAGACGCTTCAAAACCGTTCTTGCTGACCGTGTTTCACCCGACAACGACTCAGTATGGAAATGAAAAAGAGGAAGTGCACCAGCTGTTGGTGGCTCTGGAGCAATTGGGGATGCCGACGGTTCTGCTCTGGCCGAACATCGATGCGGGCGCCGACCATATCAGCAAGGCCATTCGTGTTTTCCGGGATCATCGCACTTCCGGGTGGTTGCGGACGTTGACCAACTTGACTCCGGAGAATTATCTGAAAGTCTTGGCGAACGCCGCGTGTGCGATCGGGAACTCCAGCAGCTTCGTGCGGGATGCCGGTTTTCTAGGGACGCCGGTCGTGCTCGTAGGCTCCCGCCAGGACGGTCGTGAGACAGACAGCCATGTCACGCATGTGCCGCCGATCGCCATAAATATTCTGGGCGCGATCCAGACGCAGCTTCGTCATGGTCCATATGCCCCGAGTGTGCTCTATGGTGATGGGCAGGTCTCGGAGCGAATCGCCAACGTGTTGGCGTCGTTGAACCCGTACGGGCAAAAAATCCTGGCCTATACAAAGGAACCGGTATCGCCCAACGGAGACCGGTTGGACGTTCTCGGCGGGCTCAATAAGTTTGGCGGGACCCGGCTAGTGGGCGGGCGGAACGGTGAGAGCGACCCTAGTTTGGTTGCGATCGAGGATGCATCGCGCATGGATGGTTAGTGAGGAAAGGTCGCACGATGCTCCAGCAATGTACGCGCCCGCGGGTTTTGTTCATCCCCCAGTGGTATCCCTCTGCGGATGCGTCCAATCAGGTTACGGGGACTTTTTGCAGGGAACACGTCCGTGCAGCAGCCTTGTATGACGATGTGGCGGTGCTGGTGTTCAGCGGACGGAAGCAACGGTGGCCCACGTTGCGATGGAAGAAAGTCAATGACGGCGGTGTACCCACGTTCTATGCGACCTATGGCATGTCGCCGATTCCGAAGACCACCAGGCCGTTCTTCTATCTACACCTGCGTCGCGCGTTTAATCGAATTCTTCAAGAGTGGGGACGTCCAGACGTCATTCATACTCAAGATGGATATGCCTATTACGTGATCAAGGCTCTGCAGCATTTCGACATCCCCTTCATCATATCGCAGCACTGGTCAGGCTTCTTGCGGCGGCTGATCGACAGATCTGCGGTGCGGAAATTCGGTTTCGCCTTTGAGCGGGCCGTCCGTGTGTTGCCGACGAACCAATTTGCTGAAGAGGATTATCAATGGTACGGGCTGTCTCCCCAGGTGACGTGGCTTCCGAATGTCCTGGACGCGAACGCATTTTGGCCGTCCACAGCGAACCAAAAAGAACCATGGTTAGTGCATGCATCCGGCCTGACACCGGAAAAGCGCGTTCCGGACATCATTCGAGCATTTGCGAGGGCTTTGCGTACTCACCCGGAAGCCGTGTTGCACATCATCGGCGATGGAAACGCCAGAACGGCATTAGAAACACTGGCAACAAGTGAGCTCCCTGCCGGCAGTGTTCGGTTTCACGGCGTGCTATCCAAGCCTCAGTTGGCTGACATGATGCGACGATCTTGCGGTTTTGTGATGGCCAGCGATGCGGAGACGTTCTGTTGTGTGTTGATGGA
>JBDZUK010000056.1:0-19908 GCA_040255165.1 Nitrospiraceae bacterium
TGGGCGGACGGCGGCGTGCTCATCATGCATTCCGACGGCATCTCGACCCACTGGGATCTGATGAAATATCCGGGCCTTCTGTCGCGGGATCCGAGCCTGATCGCAGCCGTGCTGTACCGGGATTTTCTCCGGGGCCGGGACGACGCGACGGTGGTGGTCGTGAAGGAGACAGTGAAGAGTTGAGGCCATGTCTCATCTGATCGCCACCTTAGCGTTGAAGTACGAGGACGACGTCGTGGCGGCGCGGCAGCGGGCGCGGCAGGTTACGCGGCTGCTGGAGTTCGACGAGCGGGATCAGACGCGCATTGGGACTGCCGTGTCCGAGGTGGCACGGCAGGTGTTGCAATCGGCAAAGGGCGGCGACGTGCAGTTTCTGCTGGAGGGTGAGACGTCCCCCCAGGTATTGCAGGTGTGCATTGCGGAGCGCGCGGCAGCCCCGGGAAAGCGGGCGACGAACCGGAGCAAGACGCCCGAGCCCAACCATGCGCGCGAGCTGGATCGAACGGACGCCGTCGTTGCCGCCCATCGGCTGATGGACCAGTGCCGGGTGGAATGGCAGGAAGGGCGGCGGAGCGTGCGGCTTACGCGGATTCTTCCCAGGCGGGCGCCGGTATTTTCGCCCGCGCAGCTGAAGACGCTCAGTGAACAGTTGCACGACCAGCCGCCGCAAAGCCCCTGGGACGAAGTCAAGCAACAAAATCAGGAATTGCTGCGGGCGCTCGAGGAATTGCGGCTGCGTCAAGAGGAATTGGTGCGCGTCAATCAGGAGCTGGAGGACACGAATCGAGGCGTCGTCGCTCTGTACGCCGAGCTCGACGAAAAGGCCGAGCATCTGCGCCGCGCGGACGACATGAAGTCGCGCTTTCTGTCCAATACGAGCCACGAGTTTCGAACTCCGCTCAATTCGATACTCGGCATCTCTCGCCTCCTGCTCGATCGCACGGACGGGGATTTGACCGAGGAACAGGACAAGCAGGTCCACTACATCCGCAAGAGCGCCGAGGAATTGCTCGAGACCGTGAACGATCTTCTCGACCTCGCAAAGATCGAAGCGGGAAAAATCGACATCATTCCGTCTGAGTTCGAAGTCGCCACGCTGTTCAGCGCGCTGCGCGGCATGCTGAAACCCCTGCTGGTCTCCAACGCGGTCAGCCTCGTGTTCTCCGACGCGAGCGGCCTGCCGACGCTGTACACCGACGAGCGAAAAGTATCGCAGATTCTGCGCAACTTCATTTCCAACGCGCTCAAATTCACCGAACGAGGCACCGTGGAGGTGTCCGCGGCCTCCACGCCCGACGGGCAGGCCGTGGAGTTTACGGTGACCGACACCGGCATCGGGATCACCGAGGAGGATCAGGCGATCATTTTCGAAGAGTTCACCCAGGTGGATCATCCACTGCAACGCCGGGTGAAAGGTACCGGATTGGGTCTGCCGCTGTGCCGGCACCTTGCCATGCTCCTGGGCGGATCTGTCCGGGTTTCCAGCCGGGTCGCCCAAGGCTCGATCTTCACGGCGACGATTCCGATCCGCTACGCGGGAACAGAGGAGGCCGGCGGGTCGGTGGAGGAGTTGCCGGTCGATTCGGAGCGGGTTCCTCTGCTGATCGTGGAGGATGAGCCTGAGACACGACTGCTGTACGCGAAATACCTTCGAGGTACGCCGTTTCAGCCCGTGGCGGCCGGGAGTATCCGCCAGGCCCGCGAAATGCTCCGGCGGCAGCGCCCTGCCGCCATTGTGCTCGACGTCGTGCTTCCCAATGAAAATTCTTGGGCATGGCTGGCCGAGCTCAAGGCCGACGAACGGACCAGCGGGATCCCGATCATCGTGGCGACGAACGTGGAGGACGAGCGCAAGGGACTGGCACTGGGGGCGGACGCCTACTGCATGAAGCCGCTCGATCGGACCGGTCTGCTCAAACAATTGAAGGAGGTGACCGGCCATCGGATGCCCGGCACGCCCGAGGAACGGCCGCTCGTGCTTGTCATCGACGACCAGGAGGCGGCCCGGTACGTCTTGCGCAGGCTGCTGAAGAGCGGCGGCTATGGCATCATCGAAGCGGCGAACGGAGCGGACGGACTGCGCGTGGCGGCCGAGCGACAGCCGGATTTAATCATGCTCGATCTTGCCATGCCCGGGATGTCGGGCTATGAGGTGCTGCAACGTCTGAAGGGCGACCCTCGAACCGATTGGATCCCGGTCGCCATCGTCACCTCGCAAGCCATGTCGGAAGATCAGCAGCGGCTCGTGCGGGACGCGCAAGTCGTGATCACCAAGGACCAGCTCTCCCTCGGCCGGCTCATGCCGGTGATGAGCGCGCTCGGAATTGCAAAGAAAGTATGACGGATGTGAACGAGCACGACGAAGTGCTGCACGGTGTGACACGTCTTGCCGGTCACGCTCGTGCCGCCCGTCTCGCTGGCTGACAAACGAGGTCATCATGGTCGGACCGGTCACCATTCTGAACGTGGACGATGATCAGGCAGGACTGTACGCGAAGCGCCGCGTGTTGGAACGCGCGGGGTATACGGTCGTCGACGCGTCGACCGGGGCGGAGGCTCTGCGGCTCGTGCATGAGCTACGGCCGCCTCTGGCGTTGGTCGACATCCGGCTGCCCGACCTGAGCGGGCTCGAAGTATGCCGGCGGATCAAGTCGCAGCCGGAGCTGGCCGGGACGATGGTGCTGCAAATGTCCGCGTTCTGCGTGAGTCCGGCCGACCGGGCGGAAGGGTTGTTCAGCGGAGCGGACGGGTATCTGTCCGAGCCGGTGGAGGCCGAGGAGCTGCTCGCGTCGATCAACGCCCTCCTCCGCCTTCACGAGAGGGAAGGAGAGAACCGGCGATTGCTCTTTAGTCTGGAGCAGAGCGAGCGGCGCTTCCGCGGCATGTTCGAGCAGGCGGCCGTCGGCATGTGCCTTCTTGGGCCGGACGGAAAAGTCAATGAAGCGAACGACAAGCTCTGCGTCATCGCCGCCCGGTCCCCCGAGGACCTCCGTTCCGTCCCTTTCCGGGACATTCTTCATGCCGGGGACCAGGTCGAGCACGAAGCCCAGGTCGGACGGCTCATCCTCGGCGAATGCACGGATGTTTCGTCCGAGCACCGCCTGATGCGGCCCGATGGCAGCCTGCTATGGGTCCGGGTGACGCTCTCCGTCGAACGGGACGAGAGCGGCCGGATTCAATCTCTCATCGGCATCGTCGAGGACATCGATGCCCACAAGAGAGCCGAGCAACTGATTCGCCAGCGGGAGGAGCAGTTCAGGACCTCCTTCGAGTGGGCGTCGGTCGGCAAATGCGAGCTGGAATTGCCGAGCCGGCGATTCACGGTCATTAACCAGCAGTTCTGTCTGCTCACCGGCTATAGCCGCGAAGAGCTGTTGGAGAGAACGCCGCAGGATCTGACGCATCCGGACGACCGGGAAGCCGATGAGCGCGTGTTCGCCGCGATTTTCGAGGGCCGACAGTCCCGCTATTTCGCCGAAAAGCGATACGTGAGGAAGGACGGGCGGGTGATCTGGGTGCAAGTCGAAGCCGCGGTGATCCGGGATCGGGAGGGGCGGCCGGTTCGGACGGTGGCGATCGTGCTCGACATTACCGGACGGAAGCAAGCGGAGCAGGCCTTGCAGGCCAGCGAAGCGCAGCTGCGTCTTGTGACCGACGCCCTGCCGATCCTGATCGCGTACGTCGATGCGGAGGAACGGTATCGGTTCAACAATCTGGCGTACGAACGGTGGTTCGGCGTTCGGCTCGGTTCGCTCGCCGGCATGACGATGCGAGAGGTGCTCGGCGACGCGGCGTACGATCTGCTCGAGCCTTACGTGAAGGCGTCGCTCGCCGGCCAGCGCCAGTGGTTCGACGCGCTCCTGCCCTACCGGCACATCGGCGAGCGGTACGTGACCGTGCTCTATACTCCCGACGTCGACCGCGACGGGACGGTCAAAGGGGTCTTTGTGATGGTGGAGGACATCACCGATCGCAAGCGGACCGAGGCGGAGATTTTGACGCGCAGCCGCCAGCAGCATCAGTTGTACCGGTTGGGCGAGGGCATCAACAGGGCCGAGACGTTGGCTCAGGTGTACGACGCGGCGCTGGACGCGATACTCGCCGCGCTGGAAGCCAACCGGGCTTCGATTCTTCTGTTCGAAGAGGATGGGGTATTGCGGTTCAAGGCCTGGCGTGGTCTGTCCGCCGGCTATCGGACAGCCGTTGACAAGCATAGCTTCTGGGGATCCGACACGAAAGATGCGAGTCCGATCACGATCGCCGACGTCCGTGAGTCGAATCTCGAAGCGCCGGTCCGGAACGCACTCCTCAGCGAAGGGATCCGCGCACTGGCGTTCATTCCGCTGTTTTCAGGGGGACGGATACTGGGCAAGCTGATGGTGTACTTCGACCGGGACAGGGCCTTGTCGGAGGACGAGCTGGATTTGGGCGAGACCATCGCCCGGACGGTGGCGCTGGCCGTCGAGCGTAAGACCATCGAGGAACGGCTGCGCGACAGCGAGGCGCGCCTTCGGGCGATCGTCGATTCGGCGGCGGACGGCATCATCACGGTCGACGCGCAGGGCTGCATCGAATCCGTGAACCCGGCGGCCGAGCGGATGTTCGGGTACGGCAGTGCGGAGTTGGCCGGGCAGTTCGTCACGCTCCTGATGCCGGAGGATTACCGCCAACGATACGCGGCGGCGCTGGCGCGCGCGCGGGATACCGGGGCCAGCCATTTCCTCGGCATCGGCCGGGAGGTGTTGGGCCGCCGGAAAGACGGCAGCCTGTTCCCTTTGGAAGTGACGCTGAGCGAGGTGCGGACGGACCGAGGCCGCCGCTTCACGGGCATCATCCGGGACGTCAGCCGGCGCAAGGCCGACGAGGAGGCTCTCCGTGTCAGCGAAGAACGGTTACGGCAAGCCACAGAAGCCGCGCGCATCGGGACGTGGGAACTCGACTTCCGCACCGGCATCCCGGTGTACGGGGGCGTCTACTACGACATTTACGGCATCGAACCGGCCGCGCACGACCACTCGTACGACGGCTGGCTGGCATGCGTCCATCCGGACGACCGGGCTGCGGCAGACGCAGTCGTCAAGCAGGCGATCTCATCACGGTCGGACATGGATCTGGAGTTCCGGATCATTCGTCCGGACGGGTCGCTGGGTGAAGTATGGGCGAAAGGCAAGACGACTTATGACGAGAAAGGAGCGCCGCTCCGCATCGCGGGCATCGTCATGGACGTCACGGAACGGAAACGGGCCGAGCGGGACGTGCTGGAATGGAAGGAACGCTACGAGACCGCCGTCCGCGCAAGCCGCCAATTGCTGTATGACTGGCATACGGTCACCAACGAGCTCACCTTCGGCGGGGACATCGACAAAATTCTCGGGTATTCCTACGACGACATGCGCGGCGGTCTTCATCAGTGGATATCCCTGATCCATCCGGACGACCGGCCGGGATTCGAGGCTGCCATCGCCCGTTGCATCGCGAGCGGCGACGGATTTCACGGGCGGTACCGCATGCGCCATAAGACCGGCCGGTATATCCACGTGTCCGACGAGGGATATTTTTTCAGAGACCGCACGGGCCAGATGATCCGCATGCTCGGCTTCGTGGCGGACATCACTGAACGGGTGGAAGCCGAAGAGCAGCTGCGCCGCTGGACGGAGGAATTGGAGCGAAGAGTGAGCGAACGGACGCAGGACCTCGTCCGCTCGCAGGACCGGCTGCGGCACTTGGCCCAGGAGTTGACCCTGACCGAACAACGCGAACGGCAGCGTCTGGCGTCGGAGCTGCACGATTATCTGGCGCAGCTGCTGGTCGTGTGCCGATTGAAGTTGGGCCAGGCATTGCGGAAGGCGGGGCAGAACGGCGTGGGGCAGGCGCTTCGGGACGTGGATCAGGTGCTGGATCAATCGCTGACCTACACCCGGTCGCTGGTCGCGGAGCTGGCGCCTCCGGTGCTTCAGCAGTTCGGCTTGCCGTCCGCCATCAAATGGCTGGCCGAGCAAATGTCCCGCCATGCCTTGACCGTGGAGGTCTCGCTGCCGGATCAATCGGTCGAATTGGGAGAGGATGAGGCGAGGCTGCTGTATATGTCGGTTCGCGAGCTGCTGTTCAACGTGGTCAAACACTCCGGGACCGACCGGGCGATCGTTACGATGAGTCTCCGGGATGGAGGGCAGCTGGACATCGTGGTGGAGGACTGCGGGCAAGGATTCTTAGCCGACCTGATGCCGGAGGGTTCCGTCGGCCAGGGGGGGTTTGGTCTGTTCAGCATCCGGGAGCGGATGGAGGCCATGGACGGATGGTGCCAGGTCGAGTCTGCTCCGGGACGGGGAACGCGGGTCACGCTCGGCTTGCGGGCCGGGCCGGCCGGTCCCGCGGACACGACTCGGGCGGCGGCCGCTGCCCCTCCGTCCCGGCGGGCCAAGCCCAGTGGGGGAGGGCGGGGCGGCGCATTGCGCGTCTTGCTGGTGGACGATCACGCGATGGTCCGGCAGGGGTTGCGGAGCGTGCTCGAAAGCTATGCCGACCTCGAGGTGGTGGGCGAGGCGGGGAACGGCGAAGAAGCGGTGGAGTTGGCCAAGACCGTGCAGCCCGATGCGGTCGTCATGGACGTGAATTTGCCGAAAATGGACGGAGTCGAAGCGACACGCCGGATCGTCAAGGATCGGCCGTCGACGATCGTCGTCGGCCTGTCCGTGAATTTCAGCGTGCATGTGGAGCGCGCGATGAAGCAGGCGGGCGCCGTGGCCATGCTGACGAAGGAACTGGCCGTCGACCAGTTGTACGAAACGATCCACGAAGCGACGCAGAGGGACAAGGGACAGCCGAGACTCTTCTAGAGATTGGGAGTCAGAGGCGTATGGCTTCTCGCAGGACGAGACCGAACCAAAACTCAGACGCGTACGCGCCTGCGCCGTATGCGGGAAGGTATGAGCGATTGAGGATGAGGATTAAATGACTGCAGAAACACCCGCCATTTTGAACGTCGACGTGGATTCTTCGGCTCGCCGCGCCAAGACCCTGTTGCTCGCCCGCGAAGGCTACCGCGTCGTGGAAGCGGCGGACGAGGAGGAAGCGTTGCGGCTTGCCGCCGCCGAACGGCCTGCCGTCGCCCTGTTGGAAGGGACGATGCCGGCGAGTCTGTCCCGCCGGATGAAGGCGGATCCCGCTCTTGCCGCGACGCTGGTGCTCCATCTCGGGCGCCCTTCCCCCGACGGGATCCCGGCACCCGATGACGGCGACGCCGACGTCTACCATACCAGGCCGTTGGCGGAAGAAGAGCTGTTGGCGAACGTCAAAGCCCTGGTGCGGCTGCGGCGTCGCGAGCTGGAGAACCGCCGCCTCCTGGTCCAGCTGCAAAAAGAGGCGGACGACCGGCGTCAGGCCGAAGCCGCGCAACGGGAGAGCGAAGAGCTGTTCCGCGCGGCTTTCCATCAAGCGGCGGTGGGAATCGCGCATGCCGCGCTCGATGGCCGGCTGATCGACGCGAACGCGACCTTCTGCGATCGGCTGGGCTTCCTGCGCGAGGACCTGCTGGGACGGTCACTGCCGGACGTGTTGTGCCCGGAGGAGCAGGATGCTGCAGCGCGCTTTCTCGCCGAAGTCGTCGCAGGCGAGCGTCCCCAATGCGGGTTCGAGGGCCGCTGCCTTCGGAGGGACGGGGGCGTGGTGTGGGTGAGCGCGACCATCACGGCGGTGCGAAACGCGGAGGGCCATCCGGCCCGCCTGCTCGCCATCGTGGAAGACATCACGGCCCGCAAGTTGGCGGAACACGCCGCGCGTCGGCGGCAGAAATTTCAGGCGGTGCTGCGGGAAGCGCTGGAAACGCTGCTCTCCTCGGAGGAGCCCGGCGCGGCGGTTCCGGAGCTGTTCCGCGGCGCGGCGGACCATCTGGATCTCGACATTTACTTTTATTACGTGCCGGATCCGCGCGGCGGCGGCATCCGGCTGGTGTCCTCCGCGGGTCTGTCCGAGGACGAACGACGCAGGTTCGAATACTTGGCCTTTGGGCAGGCGTTGTGCGGCAAGAGCGCGAAGCTGCGGGCTCCCGTCGTCGTCGCACGCGTGCACGAATCGGTTCGCACGGACGTTACTCCGGTCAAGGCGCTGGGCGCGCGCGCGTACGCCTGCTATCCGCTCCTGGCCGGCGGCGAGTTGCTGGGCACCCTGGCGTTTGCTTCCCGGTCACGAGACGAGTTCGACGAGGAGGACCTGGGTCTCCTTCGGACGTTGTCTCAATACCTCACCGTGGCGATGCAGCGGCTCCGGCACAGCGCGGCGCTTGAAGCCAGCGAGCAGCGCTATCGGTCCTTCATCGAACAAACGTCTGAAGGCGTGTGGCGCGTGGAGGTCGATGAGCCGATCTCCGCCGTTCTTCCACAGGAGGAGCAGATCAAACTGATCCTCGAGCGGGCGCGCTTGGCGGAAGGAAACCATGCGATCGCGAAATTGTACGGGTATGAGTCCGTCGAGACGCTCCTCGGCGCGCACCTGCGCGATCTTTTTGCTCTGCACGAGCCGGAGGGACGCCGGCAGGTGACCGAGTTCGTTCGGCATGGATACCGGCTCGTGGATTCCGAGGCCACGGTGATCGACCGGCACGGCCGGTCGCATACGGTGCTGCGCACGGTGATGGGCACGGTCGTCGACGACCGTCTGGTTCGCGCCTGGGGGACACAGCGCGACATCACCGATCGAAAGCGGGCGGAGGAAGCCTTGTGCGAGAGCCAAAGTCTGCTTCAAACGCTCCTCGATCACATGCCGGTGGCGGTCTATATGAAGGACGTGACCGGCCGGACCGTGCTCGCCAACGAGACCTACCGACGGTTGGTCGGCCGGCCGCTTCACGAATTGATCGGCTCGGTGGACCACGAAGTGTTTCCCGATCCCGTGGCGCGGCACCTTCACGAAAACACGAGGCGCGTGCTGGAAACGGGGCGCTTGCTCCAAGTAGAGGAGCGGCTCCCAGGGGAAACCGGGATGAGGACGTACCTCACGCTGCGGTTTCCGCTCAAGCGTTCGGACGGGTCCGTCTACGCGACCTGCGGCATATCGACGGACATCACGGATCGAAAACGAGCGGAAGACGAATTACGGAGGAGCGAGGAGCGGTTCCGGTCGTTCGCCATGAACGCGCCGGCCGCCGTGTTCATCAAAGACCTCGAAGGCAGGTATGTGCTGGCGAACCCGAGCGCCGCCGCGGCGGCCGGGCGTCCGGAGGGCATCGAGGGGTTGACCGATGAAGAAGTCATGCCGGATCTTGCCTCCTCCCTGCGCGCCGCCGACTACAAAGTGTTGGCGCTGGGCAGGCCGGTCACGACCGAGGAAGAAGAGATCGGCCCGCCGGGCTCCCGCCGGTCGTTTCTCACGGTGAAGTTTCCGCTTCGAGACGGAGGCGGTGCGCCGACCGGTGTTTGCGGCATCTCCATCGATATCACGGAGCGCGTGCGCGCGCAGGAAGCCCTGCGGTACAGCGAGGAGCGATTCCGGGCGTTTGCGAACCAAATCGACGACGTCCTGTGGATCATCACCGCCGACCGGCGAATCGTGTATCTCAGCCCAAGTTTCCAGGAGGTGTGGGGAGTGAGCCCGGCTCGGCTCATGGTCGACGCAGGATTTTGGGTGGATTCCCTGCATCCCGACGACCGGGAACGGGCGCTGGCCGCGCTCCCTCGGGCGTTGGCAGGCGGCCGGGTGGAAATCGAGTATCGCATCATCCGGCCGGACGGGACGCTGCGGTGGATCAGGGACCGCAGTTTTCCGATCCTCGACGAACGCGGCCATGTCCGCTGGGTCGGCGGCCTGGCTCAGGACGTCACGGAGCGGAAAACGGCCGAAGAGGCGCTTCGCGACAGTGAAGAGCGCCTGCGAGGATTCGCGGCGGAGTTGGAGCATCGGGTCGCCGCGAGAACGGATGAGCTCGCTGGTTCCGAAGCGCGCCTGCGGGCCCTGGCGACGGAACTGAACCTGGCGGAGCAGCGGGAGCGGCGGCGGATCGCGGGAGAGCTGCACGATCATCTGGCCCAGTTGCTGGTCCTCGCCCGCATTCGTCTCCGCCAGACCCATCGGCTGCTGGGGCAGGAAGCCGCCGCCGGGGCGTTGCACGACGTCGACCATATCATGGAAGAAGCGCTGACCTATACCAGGTCGCTGGTGGCGGAGTTGAGTCCCGTGGTGCTCCATGAGTCCGGCTTGCCAGCGGCGTTAACGTGGCTGGGCGAGCACATGAGCCGCTACGGCTTGAACGTGCGCGTAGACCTGGAACGACATCAGCTCGACTTGCCGGACGACGCCGCGGTGCTGTTGTTCCAGTCTGTGCGCGAACTGCTCATGAACGTCGTGAAACATGCCGCGACGACGGAAGCCGTCGTGAGGCTGTGCTTCGACGCGGACGGCACCTTGCGCCTCACGGTGGCTGATCGCGGACGCGGCTGCGATCCGGCTTCGCGGGCCGGGGCGCCGAAGAAATTCGGCCTGTTCAGCATCCGGGAGCGCATGCGGGCATTGGGCGGCGGTTTGGAGCTTGAATCGGCGCCCGAGCAAGGGACCACGGCGACCCTCATTCTGAAGATCGACCACCAGGGCTGACCGGGAGTCGCCGAAGACGGGAAGTGCATGCTCCCTTCCCTATCACGATCAGGGTCGGTCACCGCTCCCAGGGTTGCATCTCGCCCGGGGTCCCGGTTAGGCTCACTCGGATGTTTCGTCCCGATCTCGATCGGACTTCCCGCGAGCGCTCCCACGGCCGACCCTCACCTTTCTCCGAACGGCCGCTGTCGTCTCTCGTTCCGCATCCGGCGAGAACCTACCTGATTCTCGGCGCATCCCTGACCGCTGTCTTCCTAATGGATTGGTTCATGCCCCTCGGCGTGTCGGTGTCGCCGCTCTACCTGATTCCGATGTGGCTGGCCTGGCGCGTTGTCCCGTTCAACCGGCCGCTGTTCCTCGTGGTCAGCGCCGCGGCGGTCGCGTTGACCGTGATCGGGTTTGCCGTATCGCCTTCCGGGGGGCCGGCCTGGATGGCGGCGGCCAACCGCGCGCTTGGAAGCGCAACGTTGGGGGTCGCATCCTGGCTGTTCCTCCGGGAGCGCCGGCGCACCGAGGCTGGCGAGAGGGTGGAGGGCCAATTCCGGGCCCTGGTGGAGCAGTCGGCAGACGGCATGCTGGTGGTCAACCGCAGCGGGAATATCACGTTCATGAATGCGGCGGCGGAGCGCCTCTTCGAATACGGATCAGATCAGCTGCTGGGCCGTTCGATCGAAACGCTAATTCCCGTTCGGGTCCGTTCCCGCCATGCCGAAGAACGGCTGGCATTCCAGGGGGCCCCCGGACCGCGTCCTATGGGGGCCGGGCGCGATTTGTTCGCGCTGCGCCGGGACGGCACCGAGATTCCGGTGGAGGTGAGCCTGACGCCCATCACCACCGACGCCGGGACGGCGACGCTGTGCACGGTGGTCGACATCAGCCGGCGCAAACGGGACGAAGCGCAGCTGCGAAGCAGTGAGGAGCAGTTCCGCGCAAGCTTCGAATTGTCGGCCGTCGGCCAGGCGCAGGTGGACGCGAGGACCGGCCGGTTCATCCGTGTCAACGACCGGTACTGCCAGATCGTGGGCTACGAGCGGGAAGAACTGCTGCATCTCACTCCTTCGGATTTGACCCATCCGGACGACCGTGAGGCGGACCGGGCCAATATCGTGAAGATTTTGAGCGGTGCGACTGACGAGTATCACAGCCAAAAACGGTATCTGCGGAAGGACGGGCAGGTGCAATGGGTTCGAGTGGCGGCGCGGCTGCTGCGCGACAGCGATGGACGGCCCGCCCAAACGATCGCGGTCATCGAGGACATCACTCAGCGGCGCGAGGCCGAGGAAGCCTTGGCCAAAAACCGGGAAACCCTCGAGCTGGCACAGCACGCCGGACGGGTCGGTACCTTTGAAATGGACGTCCGCACCGGGCGGACCGAATGGTCGGTCTCGGCCGAGCAGCTGTACGGATTGCCGCCGGGGGGATTCGACGGCCGGTACGAAACCTGGCTCCGCATGGTTCACCCGGACGATCGCGATGCCGCGGAAGCGGCGGTCCGGTGCGCGGTCGAGTCGCAACGAGACTTGGATGCAGAATTCCGCATCGTTCGACCGGACGGTGAGGTTCGTTGGTTGGCCGCCAAGGGCCGGGTGTTCTATGACGTGAGTGGGGCGCCGGTGCGGATGGTCGGGCTCAACCAAGACATCACCGAACGTAAAGAGGCCGAAGAGGCGTTGCGGGAAAGCGAGGCCCGCTTCCGCCATATGGCCGACGCGGCCCCGGCGTTGGTCTGGATGTCGGGACCGGACGCGCGCTGCACGTGGTTCAATCGACGCTGGCTCGAGTATACCGGACGGACGATGGAGCAGGAGCTCGGAAACGGGTGGACCGAAGGGGTGCATCCCGGCGACGTTCACCGGTGTCTGGAGGTCTATGTCCAAGGCTTCGAGCGGCGCGAGGAATTCGAGATGGAATATCGGCTTCGCCGGGCCGACGGCACCTATGGTTGGGTCCTCGACCACGGAGTGCCGCTGTATACGCCGGACGGGACCTTCACGGGGTACATGGGCAGCGGCATGGAAATTACGGAGCGGAAGCGGGCGGAAGAGGAGCTGCAGCAGATGAACCTGGATTTGGAGCGGCGCGTGGCCGAGCGTACGAAAGCGGTGACGCAATCACAGCGGCGGCTCCGGGCGCTGGCTTCCGAGCTGAGTTTGACGGAACAACGCGAGCGCCGCCGCCTCGCCTCGGAGTTGCACGACTATCTGGCGCAGCTGCTTGTGCTCGGCCGTCTGCATTTGGGGCAGGTGTTGAGGCTGCCGACAGCCGACAAGCCGGCGGCTCTGATCAAGGAAGCGGATCAGGCTCTGGATCAGGCGCTGAGCTATACCAGATCCCTGGTGGCTGAACTCGCTCCTCCCGTGCTGGGGCAGTTCGGGCTGGGTCCTGCACTGGTGTGGCTGGGAGAGCAAATGGATCGACACGGCCTCACGGTGGAGGTCGACGTGCCGCCGGATGTGCCCGTGCTCCCGCACGATCAGGAGGCATTGTTGTTTCAGTCGGCCCGCGAGCTGCTCTTGAACGTCGTGAAACACGCGCACAGCGACCGGGCGGTCCTTACGGTGCGAACGGACGAGGCGGGTCGCCTGGAAATCGTCGTGGAAGATCACGGGCAGGGGTTCGATCCCGAAATCGTTGAGGACACGAGTCTCGACAAATTCGGCCTGTTCAGCATACGCGAACGAATGATTTCCCTGGGAGGCTGGTTTCAGGTCGCCTCGCGGCCAGGGGCCGGGACGCAGGCGACACTGGTGGTGCCGTTGGCCACAGGAGAGACGAGGGGTAAAGAGGGAGGGGGACAACGTGAAGGTGTAGAAGATGTTGTCACGCAACCAGCGCTGGCCCATACCCCTGTACCCCTTACCCCTGAGATGTCGTCCGCTCTCCCCGCCGCTCACCCGCCGCGCGCCATTCGCGTCTTGCTGGTCGACGACCATGCGATGGTTCGTGAAGGACTCCGCAGCATCCTTGAAGGCTATCCCGAAACCTCCGTGATCGGCGAGGCGGGCGACGGGGAAGAGGCCGTGGCGTTGGCGCGGGACCTCTGTCCGGACGTCGTCATCATGGATATGAATTTGCCTCGCCTGGACGGCGTCCAAGCCACGAGATTAATCAAGCAGGACCGTCCCGACATTGCCGTCGTGGGATTGTCCGTGAACAGCACCCGTCAGGCGGCGGACGCTATGGCCAAGGCGGGAGCCGACGAGTTTCTCACGAAGGAGTCCGCCGCCGACCGGCTCTACCACACGATCGTTCGCGTCACCGGCAGGCGCTCAACCCTTCGCACCCCCCAGCAAGAAGACCTTCCGTTCTCTTCCTCGTCTGGATCCTGAGGACTCCGGCCGGCGCCCGGAGGCGCAGTCCGGGGGCACTATCCGCCGCTCAACCGTAAACGGAAAGACGCTTTTTCCTCACCGGGACATCTTGTCCTTTGCAGAGCCACTCGTGCGTTCCGGCAACAACGATCCCGGACCCATCCCCGTGATTTCAGGTATGTCTTGCCGCCTTGATCCCTGGCGAGTTGCGGTCTGTCATTTGCTTGAAATTGCAGTGAATACCTTCGCCGATTTTAACTGTTCGTCAATAACGGAGGTCATGGCCATGAAGGTGTTGGTCAGCATCATGCTCCTCACCGTCGTCCTGATTCTGAACCGCTCTTGGTCCGTCTCGGCCGTGGAGCGTGCAGGGTCGGCGCCGCAAAAAATTACCGTCGAGTTGCTGACGATCGACGGTGAATATTTCGTGGTCAAAAACGAGTCGGGGCAGGAGCGGAAGGTCCACGTGAGCAAGGACACCGAGCAGTACGGGCATTTCAAGCCCGGTGATGTCGTTGAAATGTGGGTCCTGCCCAACGGCCACGCGAAAACGGTGCTCATCGTGCGGGCCGCCGAAGCGGAACAGGACTCCCCGCCGCCCGACAGGCAGCACTCGGCTGAATTTGCGGAACGCCCATAATCGTCACATGTCCTGGGGACCAGGCGGCCGCGTCCCTGCCCCGTTTCGTGCCGTCGACTGCACTCGCACATCCTGCCGTGTTCATGAGGAGGCCCCATGTCACCACGACTTATCACCATTCTCCTCTGGCTGGCTTGCGCCGGGACCACGCATGCGGGGACCGACCATTCCATGGCTGAGCCTGCCGGCCGCGACCATGTCCTGCCGGGCTGGGCGGAGCAACTGAAAGGGCAGACGATCGTTGAAGATGCGATGGAGGGACGGGCCGAGCGAACTTCCCTGGTCGCCCGTCACCACGAACGGATCATGCTCCAGATGGGACGCGACGCCCACTCCCAGCACACCGGCGGACGCTACAACACCATGTCGATGCTTCATCAGTACGGAGCGGGTGGGCAGGACGGCTTGTTGATGTCGTATCCCGGGACTGAACCGGTGTCAGTCGAGGGCGGGCGTTGTCCCGGATCCGCACCGGTCAGGCGATACGACGTCTCGGCCATCAACGTGGAGATCACCCTGAACCAGTGGCTCGACTTCTATCCCGGCTATATGTACGCACTGACGGAGTCTCTTCCGCGAATCCGGGAAGAGGAGGCGCGCAATCGGGAGGCACGAAACAGCGAAGACTTCGACCCAGGCGCCGTCACCCACGGGCTTCAGAGCCAGTGGATTCAGCCGCTGGTCCTGCGCGGGAATCAGGGGGACTGCGTCAAGCTGATCCTGCGCAATCAGTTGGAAGGCGGAGAGGAAGTCAGCCTCCACATCCTCGGGTCCAATATGATCGTCAGCGCGACCGGCGCTCCGGCCACGACTACGAACCGGGACTCAATCGTGCCGGAAGGCAAGACGGCGGAATTTGAGTGGTATATCCCGCCCTTCGCGCAGGAAGGCGGCCGGCAGTTCCATACGTTCAGCAACGATCGGGAATTGACGGTCATGGGCCTGTTCGGCGCCTTTATCATCGAGCCTCGCGGCTCCGGGTATCTGGAGCCGGTGGGATCGGGCGATGCGACGCCGATGGCCAGCGGTTGGCAGGCGATGATCAAGAACGGAGCCGGGCCCGATTTCCGGGAATTCGTCGTGATCTACCATGAAGTCGGCGACGAGGCCTTCCGGCCGGTGAACAAGAAGGGCGACTTCCTGCCCCAGCGCGATCCGCTGACGGACGTGTACCGGCCCGGCTCGCGGGCGTTGAACTATCGGAGCGAGCCGTTCGGCATCAATCAGATGCACGTGCAGCACGAATACTTCGGCTTCGAAGACGAGTCCATGGGGTATAGTTCCTACACCTTCGGCGATGCTCCCACGCCGATCCCGCGCAGTTATTTGGGCGATCCCGCCAAATTCCGGATCGTCCACGGGGGATCGGAGGTTTTTCACTCCCACCATCCGCACGGCGGGTCTATTCGCTGGCCGCGCAGCCCGCGGACCGCAGATCCCATGCCCCTGTGGTCAGCCGCGAGGAACGGCCCCATGAAATTTCCGGTCATTCGACAGACCAGCGATCGCGTGGACGTCGAGGTGATCGGCCCGGCGGAAGCCCTCGACTTGGAAACGGAATGCGGCTCGGGCTTGTGCCAACATCTGGCGGGTGATTTTCTGTACCATTGTCATGTCGCCCATCACTACGTGGCGGGCATGTGGGCCTACTGGCGTGTCTACAACACGCTGCAGCAAGGCGAATTGCGGACCGACGTAATGCCGTCTCTGCGCGAGCTGCCCGACCGCGTGCGCGGCGGGATCCAGCCGGCCGTCACGTCGGACCGCCTCGTCGGAAAGACGGTCGACTGGTTCGGCAAGCGGTTTCGGATCGTCGAAAAGGGAAAGAGCGATTGGAAAGCCGACCCGGCCGTCGTGACCGTGAAGGATTGGGTCGAGATGCAGCTCCCGACCCGAGGCAAGCCCGGACACAAGGAGGATGAGAAGAGCCAAGTCCTGGCGTACGACGCAAGCGTCTGGGACTGGACGTGGGACGGCAATCGGGCGATGGGCGAGCGCGAGAGCGACACCGCGAACCCGAAATACCGTTCGCCGGCTCCCGGCACGCGTCCCCCGATTCTGTTCGAGCCGAATACGGGGAAGGTGGCATGGCCGCATGCGACGCCGCATTTCGGGAAGCGGCCCCCGTTCTCGCCCGACAAGAACCCCGCACCGTGGCTGGACATGATCCACCTCGACGCGCAGGGCAATCGAAGCGTCGATCCCGCGCAGCCCGGCGAAAACGGGCGGTGGAGCATGTGTCCGGAGCACGCGCCGCGGCAGCTCTACAACATTCACTTCGTCCGGCTGCCGATCACCCTGGCGAAGGCGCAGGGGAAAGAGCCGCCGGTCGTCGATTCCAGCGGGTTGCTCTACGTGCTTCACGAAGAGGAGGCTGCCGTGCGGGCCAATGAGGACCTGCGCTATCCGCTCGTCTATCGGATCAACATCTACGATTGCCTTGACTGGATCCTCACCAGCGAATGGGAGGACGACGATTTCACCAATTTCCAGTCCTCCAAGATCAACATCCACCCGCACTTCCTGCAATTCGACAACCAGGCCTCCGACGGGGTCATCACAGGCTTCTCCTACGAGCAGTCGGTGCGGCCGTTCACGATGCTGGAGAAGAAGCAGAAGAAAGGGCTGCCGGCGCCGATGAACGCCGTGCTTACCGCACCGGTGAAGCGCGGGGCGAGAACGCTGGCCGTGACGAATGCCGCCCAGTACCACGTCGGAACGCTGTTGCTGATCGGGGCGGACAATGTCAAGGGGAACGAGATCGCGCGGATCAAGAAGATCGAGGGGCACACCATCACGCTGGATCAACCCTTGCGCTTCGACCATCCGGTGAAAGACATCGTGACCGTGGAGTTCGTCCGCCAGCGGCTGTGGGCCGATTCGGACGTGGGCTCGGTCTTCTGGCATGACCATGCATTCGGCGCGACGACATGGCCGCACGGCGGATTCGGCACGCTGTTGGTGGAACCCGTCGGGTCCACCTATCACGACCCGAGGACCGGCAAGCCGATCAGAAGCGGCCCGGTGGCGGACATCCACACCGTGGAACCGGTGGGGTTTGCCGTAAACGGGAGCTTCCGGGAACTGATGGTGCAGGTGCACGACACGGTGCCGCACACGGTGAATATCGTCACTGCGGGTAACCCTCCGGGACAGCCGGTGGAGGTGGCGCTCGAAGCGGGCAAGACGGTCTCGTTCATGATGCCCGAGCATATCTACATGACACCCATGCCGTTCCTGAACGGGGGCACGCATACGACCGGGAGCGGGCTCAATTTCCGGGCGGAACCGATCGCCCAACGGCTGGCCAACAATCCGGACCCGGCGAAGATCTTCAGCAGCGCGGTCCATGGGGATCCGAGCACCCCGCTCCTGCGCGCATACTTGGGTGATCCCATCGTGTTCCGGCTCATCCATACGCTGATGAACGAGACCATGGTCTGGACCTTGTCGGGGCACACGTTCCTCACCGAGCGGTACGGCGGAACGGCGAATCGGAAGAACTCCATCCACGTCGGTATCGCCGAGCGGTATGACTTGGTGGTGCCGCAGGCCGGGGGGGCGCGATTGCAGCCGGGCGACTATATCCACTTCAACGGCCGCTCCTCGAAATTCTCGGAAGGCGGCTGGGGCCTGCTGCGGGTGCTCGATCACGAAGTCCCCGATCTGCAGAAGCTGCCGGCGGGGCTGTCGGGCCGCATGGAGATTCCCAAGTCGCTCTCGGTCTGTCCTGAGGATGCGCCGGTGAAGACGTTCAACGTCGCCGCCGTCGATTATCCGCAGATGACGTTCAACTCCAAGGCGCCGGAGGCGATCGAAGTCGATTTTGAGCGCAAGATCCTTTTGCGCAACCCCGAGGCGAAGATCTACGTCTTGGAGGACGACGTCAGTAAGGTGGCGGCCGGCTTGCAGCCGATGCCGTTGACGCTGCGGGCGAACGTCGGCGATTGTCTCAAGATTCAACTCACCAATCGATTGAAGAACAGCCGTACTTCGTTCTCGGCCATCGGCCTCGCGTTCGACCCGAAGGACAGCCTGGGCGCCAACGTGGGCTACAACCCCGGCGACCAGACGATCGCGCCGGGCGAAAGCCGGACGTACACCTACTACGCCGATCCGGCCAGCGGAGAGATCGCCTCTTTGGTGTGGGATTGGGGCAACGTGCTCTTGAACCCCCGGAACGGCCTGTTCGGCGCGATCATCATCGGACCGAAGGGGGCCCAGTATCGCGACCCGAAGACCGGTGCGGATCTCTCGGGCCGAAGCAGTTGGGCGGCCGACGTCTTGGTCGATCGGTCGGTGGCCGGCTATGAACGGCGGTCCAACTATCGCGACGTGTCCTTGTTTTTCCAGGACGAAGACAACATCATCGGCACGAGCTTCATGCCGTACGTGCAGAACACCGCAGGATTGACGGGAGTGAATTACCGTTCGGAGCCGTACAAATACCGCGAGGAAGCGGGCTGCTCGCTCGGGAACATCTTCCAACCCTGCAATGTCGATCAACCCGAGGACCCGGCGACGCCGCTCATCGAAGCTCATGCGGGCGATCCTGTCCGCATTCACGTGTTCGGGGCCAGCAGCGAGCAAAACGGCATGTTCAGCGTCGAGCAGCACGAATGGCCCATTGAGCCGTTTCTTGCGGGGGCCGATTTGATCAGCGTGGTCGAATTCGCCTCATCCGAGGCGCTCGATGTCTTTATCCGCACTGCGGGAGGCCCCTCCCGTCTGCCGGGTGATTATCTGTGGAGCAATCAACGCTTGCCGTACGCGCAATCGGGTCAATGGGGCTTGTTGCGCGTGCTGCCGACCGGAGACCAGCGCATCCTGCCGTTATCGGCCGGTGAGAGGCCGAGAGTGGCCGAGAAGGGATAAGTACGGGAAATGACTGAGAGGAGGGCCGTCATGTCCATGTATCAAAACAGTTTGCGGGCGGCGGCCATCATGCTTGTGCTTGGAGCGATGCTGATGGCCGTTACACAGGTCGACGCAACGGTGCAGCAATCCGGACCGGTTCAGGGCGAGGTCTTGATGATCACGCAGGGGATTCCCGGTACGATGGTGATCCGGGATCAACAGGGGCGGGGGATCATTTTGCATTTGACCCCGCAGACTCAAATGGGCGGACAGTTCAAACCGGGCGATAAGGTGGAGGCGACGATTACTCCGTACGGGGTGACCTCCGTGCAGCCCCAGCAGAAATCAGCAGGCATGCAGCCGTGAGACCAGTAAGGAGGAAGAGAGAAGATACCGCTTATACATATATATAATGGTTAATGCTTCAGTGTGCTGTGTCCTGAAGGATACAGCACACTGCGTTCATGCGATCGGTGGGCGGCGTCCCATAATGAAGCTTGCAGCCGCCACGATCAG
>JBDZUK010000057.1:0-19745 GCA_040255165.1 Nitrospiraceae bacterium
AAGGCATCAAACAGCTATTGCATACGGTTGGCGTTGAGGCCCACCGTTTTCACCCTGACACCTCGCCGTTAGCACGCCTGATGGCTGCCTTTCGCCACTTTAATATCGATCTCGTTATTGACATCGGTGCCAATGAAGGGCAGTTTGCGAAAGAGCTACGTACAGGCGGCTACTCAGGGCGCATTGTGTCCTTTGAGCCGCTGATAGCTGCCCATCGTCGGCTTTTGCGGGAGAGCAATAGCGATTCGGCCTGGCATGTATATCCTCGTTGCGCATTGGGAGATCGTTTTGGGGAGATTGACATCAATATCTCGGGCAACTCTGTTAGTAGTTCGATCCTCCCCATGTTGACGTCGCATAGCAATGCAGCACCTGAATCTGCTTATCTTGGGCATGAGTCGACTCCGCTAATCACATTGGACTCAGTTGCGCCGAACTTTCTCGATGGTGCTTATGCAGCCTTCCTCAAGATCGATACTCAGGGCTATGAATGGCATGTCCTCGACGGAGCGCTTTCAACCTTGCCAAAGGTACGGGGAATCCAGATCGAGCTATCCCTGGTTCGGCTGTACGAAGGTCAGCGACTTTGGCGTGAGTGCATTGAACGCCTGGAAGCTGAAGGTTTTGTGTTGTGGGCGCTACAATCCGTGTTCGTCGATCCGGCCACTGGGCGCACTCTCCAATGGGATGGATTATTCTTCCGACCGTGAAGCTGAACCGGCCTCTCTTTAACGAACGAGATGAGTAATTTAAACCGGCCTTCAAATAATCCGCTCGTGACCGTTGTCACGCCTTCCTTTAATCAGGGCGGTTTCATTCGTGAAACGATCGAAAGCGTCTTGTCCCAGGATTATTCCTCTATTGAATACCTAGTCATAGACGGTGCTTCAACTGATGATACTGTAAGCGTGTTGAAGAGTTACGCAGACCGGCTATTCTGGGTTTCTGAGCCGGACCAAGGACAGGCGGATGCCGTCAATAAAGGGTTTCGGAAGGCGAAAGGCGAGATTTTCGGATGGCTTAATTCGGATGATACCTATTTGCCGGGTGCCATCCGAAAGGTGGTCGAATTTTTCCAAAGCAATCCTGATATCTCGATGGTTTATGGCGAAGCGTACACGGTTGATGCACAGGGGAAAATCATTGAACCCTACCTCACCGAGGAGTTCGACTATCAGCGTCTAGCCGAGACCTGTTTCATTTGCCAGCCAACTGTCTTTATCCGGCGCCATGTCTTTGAAGAGATCGGCCCTCTCGATATCAATCTTCATTACTGCCTCGACTATGAATATTGGATGAAGGTGGGGAAACGGTTCCGAATCGGTCACATGCCGGAGTTCCTCGCGACATTACGACTTCACAGCGCTGCAAAAACAGTCGCAAAGCGAAAAGAGGCGCATCAGGAACTTTTCTCGACCGTTCAACGTCATTATTCCTTGGTTCCACTTCGGACCATATACGTTTACAGTTATGTGAATTTGTTGGAAAAATTGATGCCTGCTGTCCAGGGACTCTACCCGAACGGTTGGGCCACATCCCATGTCACGATCTCTCTGCTTGGTCATCAAGCACGTTCTTCATCCCTTCATATCGAAGGACATATCAGAAAGAAGCAAGGCCTGACTTTGCAATTGACGGCTGGAGGTAGAACCGTTGAACGGCAAGTTCCGTCGGGATCTTTTTCATTGAGGGAAGAACTGTGCGCCGATACCGAGGTTCGGATAGATACAAAGGAGACGACGACTAGAAATGGGCGTGCTGCGAGTGATCCGTATTCTCTGTCTCCTGAGGGGCGTCCATTTTCATATCATCTTGTCCGTGGATGCCCTTACACGATTCGAAAGGTGACGATCATTGACGATGCCGGACGGGAGATCGTCCTGTTCTCTGCACGATTAATTTTCATTTTTATTCTTACCCTACCGGTCTTGATCCTTTGCAACACCTTTCTTATAAATCGCCGCCTCTCGGTTCGCGAACAACTCAAGACCGCGCTGAAGTTGTGTCGCTCTCTCCTTTCGAGGAGCCAAGCCTTCAGAAAAGTGTTCAATAGTTAGTCGACCGTCATGTGATCAAGGAAAGATCTGAGATTCTCGCGCGTGTCTGAGAAATGGTCCGGCTTCCCGCTATGAGCAAGTCCTTGTCGTCTCTTCATTTCGTGTGTCCCGAGTGCCGTAGCGATCTGAATCTCACCAGTACTTTGCGGTGCAGCAACGGGCATGAGTTTCGAACTCATGACGGACTCTGGGATCTCTTACCCAAGTCATTGAGTTCGCTAACTGCAGAAGAGGGCAAATACCATGCGGAACAGAAAGCGACCTGGGCGGAGCAGAATCAGATCCAAACCGTGCGCAACCTTGAGTTCCATCGATCTTTTCTAAGATGTATCGCCGACCATTGTAATGGGTCCAGCCGCATTCTTGAAATGGGTGGCGGAGTGGGGTTCGATCTGAAACTGTTTAAAGAGATGGTTCCTGATATTCGAGTCTATGTGTTCTCAGATGTCTCTTTAGAGCTGCTCGCTTTTGCGCACTCCGAAGAGCCGTGCGACACCATTGTGTTTTGCACCGTTGATGCACAACGCATTCCTTTTGCGGACAATCAATTTGACTGTGTGTTCATGGTAGCCGCGCTCCATCATTTGCCGGACATGAACGAAGCTCTATCGGAGATTGCCAGAGTGACTAAATCGGGCGGCCGCATCGGATTTGGCATCGAACCGAATCGATGGTGGCTCAGTCTTCTGAAACGATCGCGGTGGTTGCTGCGGACAATCCTTCCTCAAAAGAATCATTCTGCCGCTGACGAAGAAGCGCCAGGGCTTGGCCAAGCCGACTTTGAGGAGCTCGCATATAGACATAATTTGACGATCCTTCGCCTTGAGCCAGTTTGGTTCCTGTGCGGTTTTCTTCATTATGGTCTGGAATTCCTTCATCGATTGTTCCGTTTGAAGAGGAGGGTGAGCTTGCCGGCAGGATTGGAGCGCCTGTGTGTGGTTGCCGACAGGGTTATTCTTTCGGTGCCGGGTATCCGACGATTCAGCTGGCATAACAGCGTCGTATATCAGAAACTGTAATGTAATGGCTTTGTCACCCCCGCCCGATCACGAGCCAGATCTACTGCGTGAGGATCATCTACGTTCGCTTTTACCCAGCCACAGGACGAGAAATCTACCCCGCTACACTGTCGGTTGTACGGTTGTGAAACCCATCCCAGGATACCCGGCCGCAATGCCGCAGATAAATCGTGTCGAACACAATCGTGGCGAGGAGCAAGCCATAACTTCAAAGATTGCTGGGGGTGAAGCGACCTGGTCGGATTCATGCTGAACGTTGTGGTTGTCAGTGACTTTGGTCACGTCGAGGGTGGTAACACCTCCGTCGCGCTGTCGAGTGCGATAGGGCTTGCTCGAAAGGGCCACCATGTGACTCTCTTTTCGGCAGTTCCTCCTATAGACGAGAGAATTCTTGAAAGTGGGATTCGGGTAGTCTGCACCAAACAGCATGCCATCGGGACCGATCCGAACCGAGTGAGGGCACTCACCCAAGGGTTATGGAATTTCAAAGCCGCTCGATCGATGGCGGGGACTCTACACGGACTTGATCCGCAATCCACGGTAATTCACGTCCATGGGTGGACAAAATCACTGTCGACCAGCGTGATTAGGGTCGCTGTATCCAGAAAATTCAAGGTGGTCTGTACCCTTCACGATTATTTCTCCGCTTGTCCAAACGGCAGTTTCTTTAATTATGCGAGGAATGAAGTCTGTGAGCTCCGACCGCTCTCTCCCGCATGTATCGCCAGCCAATGTGATAGATGGCACTACGGCCACAAGCTTTGGCGCGTGGCGAGACAAGTCGTGCAAAACCGTTGGGGCGGAATCCCGAGAGACGTCCGTCACTTTATCGCCGTGTCGGAGTTCAGTGGCCGAATGTTGAATCCATTTTTCTCGCCTGGCGCACAAATCTATCACGTGCAGAACCCAGTACACATTTCTCGTACAGAGCCGGTCGATGTCCGGTCGAATTCTGCATATGTCATGGTCGGACGCATAGCACAGGAGAAGGGACCCCTCTTACTTGCCGAAGCCGCCCACAAATCAGGCTGTGAGGCGCTCTTTATAGGCGACGGTGAGAAAAGGGCTGACGTTTTGCACATCTGCCCTTCCGCAAAAGTGACAGGCTGGCTTGCGCCGAATGATCTATCGAAGCGGCTAAGAGAGGCCAGGGTCTTGGTTTTTCCGTCTCTTTGGTATGAGACCGATGGACTCGCTGTGCTCGAAGGCGCAGCGCTCGGAATACCAGTGATTGTATCGGATGGGTCCGCGGCCCGCTCCTCAGTGATAGACGGTGTCACGGGCTTGTGGTTCAAGGCCGGCGACAGGGAGGATCTCGAGAGGAAGATGGCGATCATGCGTGACGGTGAGTGCGTTGCACGTATGGGCCTCGCGGCTTATGCTCATTACTGGCGGAGGCCCAGGACGATCGAGAGGCACGTCCAGGAGCTTGAGGAGGTTTACGAAAAAATCCTCAATCGCTGATTTGCGACACGATGGTTAGTGTCTTGATTCCAACATGCAATGCGGCTTCGTTCCTTGGTGGGTTGCTCGGCGCATTGATTCGACAACGCCTCGAAAATTTCGAAGTCATCGTCGTCGATTCCTCCTCAACGGACGGTACGGTATCGATCGCTAAGGCATATGGTGTGCAGACGCACGTCATTCCAAAGGATGAGTTCGATCACGGGGGAACGCGGACATTTGTGGGGCGGGTCGCTAAAGGCGACATCCTTGTGTATCTTACGCAAGACGCGCTTCCCGTGGTCGAAACCACTGTGGCGACGTTAGTACAGCCAATCTACGAAGACGATCGAATAGGAATCACATTTGGCAGGCAATTGCCCTATGTCCAGGCCACGCCCTTTGCCCAACATTTGCGATATTTCAACTATCCCGATCAGTCCTATACGAGGACCTTTGATGATAGAGCGTCATTGGGAATCCGCGCTGCGTTTTGCTCGAACTCTTTCGCGGCCTATCGTCGGAGTGCGCTGGAAACAGTCGGATGGTTTCAAGAAGGACTCATTATGGGAGAGGATCTCCACGCCTGCGCAAAGATGCTCAAACGGGGCTACCGAGTGCGCTACGTGGCCGATGCCGTCGTCTATCATTCACACAACTATACAATCAGCCAAGATCTGAAGCGGTACTTCGACCTGGGGAGATTTTTCACAAAAGAAACATGGCTGCTCGATGAATTCGGAAAACCTGAAACTGAAGCGCACCGCTTTATCCGTTCCGAGTGGCGCTTCTTGATCAAGCAGGGCCTGGTTCATTATCTTCCTCTCAGTGCCCTTCGACTTACGGCCAAGTTCCTTGGATATCGCCTTGGTCAATGGTCCAAATACCTGCCGAAATGGGCCGCCAAACGCCTGACGATGCTCTCCTCCTAAGTGGTCCGCCCCGCCATGGGTGTGATGGAGTCGTGATGCAATGTTGAAGCAGCATGCGAGATTCCTGCAGAGCTTGTTGTTTGCCTTTGATCTGTCCTTGATCTGTGTTTCCTGGATTGTTGCGTACTATCTGCGCTTCGTGGAAGGCTGGGCGCCTGTCGACAAAGGCCATCCCCCCTTCGATATCTATCTCTGGGTCTTGGCGCCCATTCTCGTGGTGTGGGGAGTCTGCTTCAAAGCCTTCAATCTGTATCGCCCCCGACGCATGGGCACTCACCTTGCCGAGTTCATCGACATCGCCAAAGCCAATACCGTTTCCGTATTGATTCTTGCGGCACTGACGTTCTTCGTCCGGCAATTCGAGTACTCTCGCCTGGTATTCCTCTATTTCTGGCTGCTGAACCTCGTGTTGTTGGGCTTTTCGCGAATGGCCTTCCGCGAAGGCCTGCGATTCATGCGAAAGAGAGGCTATAATCAGCGGCACTGCCTCATCATCGGAGCGGGAAAGCTTGGACAACGGGTGGCGCGCTCACTCGCACTTCGGTCCGAGTTCGGAATCAGGGTCCACGGCTATCTCAGCCGCCAGCCGGAAAAGTTAGGAAAGGTGTTTGAAGGGGTGCCCGTCATTGGTCTGTACGACGACTTACTACGGCACGCCCCGCCCTTTGACATCGTATTTCTCTGTCTCCCACCGGATGCAGAGCAACACGTGGAAAAAATGCTGAGCGACCTGGCGACCACGACCGTGGAGGTGAAAGTGATCCCATCGATATACGAGTTCAGCACGCTTCGGGCGGAGGCGGAGATGTTTGAAGGCTTGCCTGTCATTACGCTCCAGGGATCTCCGCTGTACGGATGGAATGTAGTGCTGAAACGTCTCAGCGATGTGATCGGCGCCGTGATCGCCTTGGTTGCGACCTTGCCGCTTCAGCTTCTTGCTGCCATGCTTATTAAGCTGACCTCTCCGGGTCCGGTTTTGTTCAAGCAAGAGCGCATGGGGTTGGATGGAAAGCCCTTTTTCATGCTGAAGTTCAGGACGATGCGCGTCGATCATCCCGGAGACACCGCCCTGTTGACTCCCGAGAATGATTCCCGCGTAACATGGGTGGGCCGGTGGATGAGACGGACCAGCATCGATGAACTCCCTCAGTTCTGGAACGTTTTGAAAGGGGATATGAGCATTGTCGGCCCGAGGCCCGAACGGTCCTGGGTCGTGGAAAAGGTGCGGAAACAAATCCCGCTTTACATGCTCAAGCATAAGATGAAAGCAGGCATTACCGGCTGGGCGCAAGTCAACGGATGGCGAGGCAACACATCACTCGAGAAGCGTATCGAATACGATTTGTATTACATTGAGCATTGGTCCTTATGGTTTGACCTGAAAATCATGGTAATGACGTTGTGGAAGGGATTTTTACACAAGAATGCCTATTAAATGTCGGCCGTCTTGCTCACGGACTCGCGTGAGGAGGTTGTAACAAGCCGACGATAGACTTTATGCTCATGAGAAAGATATTGTGAAAGCCACGCTGTCTGGAAGACCTTAACCTCAACTACGGCCGTAACTTAAACGCGATTTTATGCGGATTCTCATTACCGGCGGGGCCGGTTTTATTGGATCACATTTGGTTCGTCGGCTGCTTGGCCGTGCCGAGAATATGGTGGTGAATCTTGACGCATTGAAGTACTCAGCCAATTTGGAAAACTTGAAGGATGTGGAAAGGCATACCGGCTATGTGTTTCACCAGGGCGATATTGGCGACTCGAAACTGGTGGCCTCCTTACTCCGGGAGCATCGAATCGAGGGGGTCATAAACTGCGCGGCGGAAACGCATGTGGACCGATCGATACTTGACCCTAGCGCCTTTGCTCGTACCGATGTGGTCGGAACGGGGACTTTGTTGGAGGAAGCTCGGCAAGCCGGAGTCCGGCGGTTTCTCCAAGTCAGCACTGATGAAGTATATGGCAGCGTCGAGTCCGGGTTGTCTCGCGAAGAGGACCACCTCGCACCGCGCAGTCCTTATTCGGCCAGCAAAGCGGGCGGGGATCTGTTGGCGTTGAGCTATTGGACGACATACCGATTCCCCGTGGTGGTGACGCGAGGCAGCAACACGTACGGCCCGAATCAATATCCTGAGAAGTTCATTCCCCTTTTCGTGACGAACGCGATCGACAGTCAGCCGCTTCCTCTCTACGGCGACGGCAAATATTGCCGCGATTGGCTGGCGGTAGAGGATCATTGCGCGGCGATTGAGCACGTATTTTCCGAAGGAGAGCCGGGGAGCGTGTACAACATCGGCGGAGGAAACGAGCGGGAAAATATCGAGGTCGCCCGACGGATCCTCTCGTGCCTCGGCAAGCCGGAGTCTCTCATCCGCCACGTCACGGATCGTCCCGGTCACGATCGCCGCTACGCCGTTGATTGCAGCCGGCTGCGCAGACTCGGATGGCAACCGACCGTTTCTTTCGAAGAAGGACTTCGCAAGACCGTGGAATGGTACCAAGCCAATGAGCCCTGGTGGCGGCCCATTAAATCTGGTGAATTCCGGGAGTATTATGAACGGCAGTACGGGCGGCGGCTTTTAGACGCAGACGGAAGATAGCTCGAGGTTTGTTGTTCGACGTACCGCACGTCGATCCTCGAACGTCGGACTTGGAAGATGCGCATTTTAATCACCGGCGCGAATGGGCAGTTGGGCACGGAGCTCCGGCAGGAGTTGATGGGGGAGACGCTTATTCTGAAGGATCTCCCGGACTTCGATCTGGCCGGTGACGGGTGCGAGGAGCAGATCGCGGATGCGAGGCCGGAGGTCATTGTTCATGCCGGGGCTTACACTGACGTGGACGGGGCGGAGCGTGAGCCGGCGCGGGCCATGGCAATCAATGCGGAAGGAACCTCCCGCGTGGCGCGAGCGGCTGCAGCCCTTGGGGCTCGGTTGATCTATATCTCCACGGATTATGTCTTCGACGGGCGGCAGCAGGTTCCCTATCGGGAAGATGATCGCCCCAATCCGCTTAATATGTATGGACGGTCGAAGCTCCGCGGCGAGGAGCAGGTCATGAAACACTGTTCCGGCTCTTTAATCGTGCGGACGGCTTGGCTGTATGGCGCGAGCGGCAGAAACTTCGTGAAAACGATCGCGCGCCTTGCGGCAGAACAGCCGGTGCTGCGCGTCGTGAGCGATCAGCGTGGTTGTCCCACTCATGCGCAGGATTTGGCGCAGGCGATCGGCAAACTCATCCGAAGCGACGTGAAAGGCATCTTACATGCCACGAACAGCGGCGACTGCACCTGGTACGAGTTCGCACAGTCGATCGTCGAGGCCATGGGACTGTCGACCATGGTCGAACCGATTACGACAGCGGAAGCAGACCGTCCGGCCCGACGTCCCCCTTATTCGGTCCTGTCCTTGAGCCGCCTTCAATCTTTGGGCATTGTTCTGCCGCATTGGAGAGAGTCGTTGACCCGCTTCTTGAACGGGTCTCCCGCCTCCGTTTCCGCTAAGTGCTGATCCTACCGGAAGAAAATATTCCTTCCTGTCGGTCCTCCAGAATAGTATTCTGACGCCATCGATCAGTCGTCGTTGATGACGAGCCGAACGCGCTTTGTCATCGAGGAGATCCAGTGACAGCTCGTCGTCTCTCCGTGCGATCCCGCCGGCGTTCCATACCGGATCTATCCAAGATTCAATTGTTCGCGAGCGACGTCGATGGTGTCTTGACCGACGCGGGCATGTATTACGCCGAGTCCGGCGACGAATGGAAAAAATTCAATACCAGGGACGGGATGGGCATCAAGCTGCTGCAGAAGGCCGGTGTTGTCACCGCGCTGGTGACGCAAGAGCGGACCAAGATCGTCGCTCGCCGGGGGGAAAAACTGACGATTCCCGAAGTTCACCAGGGGATTTTCGACAAGCTGTCCACGTTGAAGGAAATGGCCGCGCGATACGGCTTGTCTCTGGGGCAGGTCGCGTATATCGGCGACGACGTGAACGACCTTGAAGCTTTGAAGGCGGTCGGGTTTTCCGCCGCTCCGGCCGACAGCATCCCGCAGGTGTTGAAATCGGTCCATTACGTGTGCCGGAAGAAGGGCGGCGAGGGAGCGGTGCGGGAGATTGTGGACATGATCCTGGACGCCAAAAAGAAAGACGTTCGAGGTTCGAAGTCTGACGTTCGGCGGAGACGTTGAAAATAGGATCGGTTCGAAGCTCGAGATTCGAGTTCAGGAGGGGATGGTGAGAACAAGGAGAATGAAAGCGGTGCGTGTTGAACCTCGAACCTCGAACCTCGAACACCATGTGTATCCGGTAATCCTGGCAGGCGGGAGCGGCACGAGGTTTTGGCCGCTCAGCCGGCATCTCTACCCCAAGCAGCTTTTGAAGATCATCGGCGACGAAACTTTGATTCAACAGACGATGCGGCGGGTGTTGGGTTGTGCGCCGGCCGATCGGATCATGATCTCCACGAACCCGGCGCAGGCCGATTCGATCCGCGTCCAACTGGGAGATTGGAAGGAGTCTCTCAAGGAGAATTTCGTCATCGAGCCGGAAGGACGCAATACCGCGCCCGCCATCGCCCTCGTTGCCGGTGAGTTGCTGCGGCGGGATCCGGAAGCGATCATGGTGATCGTCCCCGCTGATCACGTCATCGCCGGGCGGGCTCAATTCGAATCCGCGGTCGCCTTGGCCGCTCAGCTTGCCGCGCAGAATTATCTCGTGACCTTCGGCATCAAACCCACGAGGCCGGAAACGGGCTACGGCTATATCCAGCCCAAGCGACAGATCCGGCTCGGAAGCAAAGGCAAACTGACCGGCCATCCGGTGGCTCGCTTCGTGGAAAAGCCGAACGAAGCGAAAGCGGCGCAATATCTCCGCGCCGGGAACTATTACTGGAACAGCGGCATGTTCGTCTGGCGGGCGGCGACGATTCTCGACGAGCTCCGGCGGCACCAACCGGCGCTCGGCCGCGCTATGGATGAAGTCATCAGACTGGCCTCCTCTCCCGCGACCAGAAAGGCCGCGGACGATACGTACCGGACGGTCCCGTCCGTGTCGATCGACACCGGCGTGATGGAAAAGTCCTCGCGAGCCGCGATGGTTCCCGTGACGTTCGCCTGGTCGGACGTCGGCAGTTGGGGAAGCCTGACGGAGGTCGCGAAAGGGGACAAGGCGGGCAACGTGATCAGCGGCCGTGCGGTGGATCTGGACAGCAGGGATTCGATTATTTACGGGGACCGCCGCCTGGTCGCGACGATCGGGCTGAAGGACATGGTCGTGGTTGATACGCCCGACGCCACGCTGGTGTGCCCGAAGTCGCGCGCGCAGGACGTGAAAAAGATCGTCGACGTGCTGAAGAAACAGGGAGCGCCGGAACATCTCGAGCACCTCACGGTTCATCGGCCATGGGGATCGTACACCGTGTTGGAGGAGGGCCCCGGCTATAAGGTGAAGCGCGTGACCGTCAAGCCGGGCGGGCGGCTTTCGCTGCAGATGCATCACCAGCGGAGTGAGCACTGGGTGGTCATTACTGGGACGGCCCGCGTGACGCGCGGTGACGACGTGTTCGACTTGATGGTGAGTCAGAGCACCGCGATTCCCAAGGAAACCAAGCATCGCCTGGAGAATCCCGGCCAGGAAACGCTGCATATCATCGAAGTGCAAAACGGTCCCTATTTGGGCGAGGACGACATCGTACGGTTCCAGGATGATTATGGGCGGACGAAAAATGATGGGTCGTAAGGTCATCATGTCCGTCATGTCGTCAAGTCCGAAGACTTTCGACGTTCAGACCTTCGACTTTCAGACTACATGAGGTTTTATGGCCCTCTTTCGTGAATACGATCTGCGCGGGATCGTCGGGAAGGAACTGACGGAAGACATCGCCGAGCGCGTGGGCCGGGCCTACGCCACGTTCGTCAAAGACCGCGGCGTCCGGACGGTGAGTCTGGGCAGAGATGGACGACTCAGCTCGCCGGCACTCAAAAATGCTATGGTTCGCGGGCTGACCGGCGGAGGCCTCAACGTCATCGACATTGGAGTCTGCCCGTCGCCGCTGCTCTATTTTTCCCTTTTCCAGTTACCGGTCGACGGCGGCATCATGATCACCGGCAGCCACAATGCTGCGGAGTACAACGGCTTCAAGATCTGTATCGGGAAAGAAGCGATTCACGGGGAAGAGATCCAGCGGCTTCGGCAGGTCATGGAGGCCGGACAGTACGCGGCCGGTGCCGGGTCGGTTGGTGAGCATCCGATCATTCCGGAGTACCTGGCATACTTGAAGCAATGCTTCGCCGGCCTGCGGGCCGATCACTTGCACGTCGTGATCGATTGCGGCAACGGCGCCGCCTCGTTGGTGGCGAAGGAGGCGTTGGAGCAGTTGGGATGCCGCGTCACCGGGCTCTATTGCGATCTCGACGGACGGTTCCCCAACCATCACCCCGACCCGACCGTCCTGGAGAACCTGGAGGATCTCGTCCAAGCGGTGAAGAAGCACAAGGCCGACGTGGGCATCGGCTATGATGGGGATGCGGATCGGATCGGGGTGATCGACGAATCGGGCAACGTGCTGTGGGGCGACCGTTTGATGGTCGTCTACTCGCGGGACATTCTGGCAGAGAAACCGGGCAGCACGATCATCTCCGAAGTCAAAGCCTCGCAGTGCCTCTACGACGATATCGCAAAACAAGGCGGGCGGCCCATCATGTGGAAGACCGGCCATTCACTCATCAAGGCAAAGATGAAGGAAGAGTCGGCCGTGTTGGCCGGCGAAATGTCCGGCCATATGTTCTTTGCCGACCGGTACTTCGGGTATGACGACGCCATCTATGCTTCGTGCCGCCTCGTGGAAATCCTGGCTAAGCGCAAGGCTTCGCTGTCGGCGCTGGTTGAGGGTCTTCCGCCCACGTCGGTTACGCCGGAAATCAGAGTCGATATGCCGGACATCGTGAAATTCGATGTGGTGGAACAAGTGCGACAGCAATTCACCGAGTATGCAACCAATCGGCAGCCGCTCGGGCCGGAGAAACTTCGAGTGCGAGAGGTCGTGACGATCGACGGGATGCGGGCCGTCTTTGAGCACGGCTGGGGATTAATCCGCGCCTCGAATACGCAACCGGCGCTGGTGCTGCGGTTCGAGGCCGATTCCCCCGAGCGTCTGCACGCTATCCGAGCGGTCGTCGAGGGCGAATTAACCACTGCCAGGCAGGTTCTTGGCCGCTGAGGACGACGCCGTCTTCCACCCGGCAGGCCGAGGTTAAGGTTCAGGTTGAGTGAGCAGATTTACGCTCGCCACACTTCTCGGCCTCCTTGCCGCCTCCCTTATCGGTCTCACTCCGACGCTTGAAGCAGCGGTCGAGGGGCGCCCTGCCGGCGCGTCCCGACCCTTCTTCGTCGGCGAACGCTATACCTACAGCATTACCTGGCTGAATATTACGGCCGGGACGGCCGTCATGGAAGTGGCCGGCACAGACGAACGCTCGGGGCCGGTTACGTTTCTGACGACGGCTCGATCCAGCCCGATGATCACAAAGTTCTATCCGGTCGATAACCGGGTGGAATCCATCGTGGATCCCGGCACCTTGCTGCCGAAAGAAATGACTTTCCGGCGCCGGGAAGGAAAGCGAAAGAACGACTTTCATTATGTGTTCGATCATCGAAAGGGAAGTGTGTCGGCGACCAAGGACGGATCGGTCGAGACGATGCCGATTCCCCGGCAGACGCAGGACGCCATCTCATGTCTGTACTACGTTCGAAGCACGCTGCCGTTCACGCCCGGGGCCACCGTGGTGTTGGACGTCCATCACGACAAGAAAAACTACAAACTCGAAGTACGGGTCGAGGCCATCGAAACGGTCAGGGGGCCTTGGGGCGCCGTTCAGGCGGCTCGCGTGCTGGCCGTCATGCCGTTCCAAGGAATTTTTCTGAACGAGGGCAACGTGCGCGTGTGGTTCACAACGGACGACCGGCGGGTGCCGGTCCGGATGAAAGCCAAGGTTATCATTGGTTCCATTGTGGCCGACCTGGTCCAAGGGTTTCCTTCCGGGCCGCGATGATCGCGTCAACTTTCGTTGCTCGTACTCCGTAAAGTCGTTATAATTCGAGCATCCGGTTGCGGAGTTTCCCACCGCCTCGTGTCTCGGTGTGCCTCCGGATCAAATTTTGCGAGCCGCTTATGCGATCGTTTCCACTGACGCTGAGTCGTTTTATTATCCAAAAGCAGGCCGCCATCCCGGAGGCCACGGGAGAGTTTTCCGTCCTGCTTTCGCAGATCGGTCTGGCCGGAAAATTAATCGCGCAAGACTTGCGCCGCGCCGGCTTGATCGACGTCTTGGGGACCACCGGCGAGACCAACGTCCAGGGTGAGACGGTCAAGAAACTTGATGAGATCGCGAACGACAACTTCGTCAGGGTCTTCGAATACGGCGGCCTCGTCTGCGCTCTGGCTTCCGAAGAGATGGAAAAGCCGGTTCATTTGGCTGAAAACTGGCCGCATGGCAAGTATATGCTGTTGTTCGACCCGCTCGACGGCTCTTCGAATACCGACGCCAATATGCCGTTGGGGTCCATCTTCTCGGTATTGCGATTCGGTGAGAGCGATCGCCTGCCGACCGACCAGGAGTTGGTGCGGAACGGAGTGGAGCAGGTGGCGGCCGGGTATATTTTGTACGGCTCCAGCACGATGCTCGTGTACACGGACGGGCAGGGAGTCCATGGATTCACGCTGGAACCCGGCATCGGCGAGTACCTGCTTTCCCATGAGCAGATCGAGATTCCGCCCAAGGGCACGGTGTATGCCGTCAACGAAGGCAACTATCACAAATGGCCGGCCGGAACGAAAAAGTATATCGACTACGTAAAGGCGAAGGACAAAGCGGACGGGAGGCCCTATACCGGTCGCTATACCGGCTGTCTTGTCGCGGATGTGCATCGCATCCTTCTCTCCGGCGGGATTTATCTCTATCCGGCCGAAGTGGACAAGCCCGAGGGGAAATTACGGCTGCTCTACGAAGCCAATCCGCTCGCTCTTTTGGTGGAGCAGGCGGGAGGACGGGCCAGTACAGGGAGCGCCCGCATCCTGGACGTGGAGGCGAAATCTCTGCATCAACGCATTCCGCTCGTTATCGGGAGCCGGGACGACGTGGCGACGGCGGAAGCGTTCATCCAGGGGCGGCGCGACTCGTGAAGTTGCGCGCACGTGGCGCGCCTATCCCGTGAATTCACGGGTATTGTGACGAGGTTGAGGAACTGGACAAACCATCGAGGATGATGAGAAGCCCGTCCAGCAAGGGTTTTACACCGTCTCAATTCAACGAGCACCAAATCGGAGGCAGTCATGGGTGAGCGAGTACAGGAAATTCTGAGCTGGTACGCGAGTGACAATGCCGGCACGAAGACCAACGTGGCGCGGTTGCTGAACCACGGCAAGCTTGCCGGGACGGGAAAATTGGTGATCCTTCCGGTGGACCAGGGATTCGAACATGGCCCGGCCAGAAGCTTCGCGCCCAACCCTCCCGGGTACAATCCCAACTACCATTTTCAACTGGCCGTCGACGCGGGCTGCAACGCCTATGCGGCCCCGTTGGGATTTTTGGAGGCCGGGGCCAGTCAGTTTGCGGGACAGATCCCTCTGATTCTCAAGTTGAACAATCACGATGTGCTCCATGACGAAAAGGATCCCCTGCCTTCGGTCACGGGCAGCGTGTCGGATGCCTTGCGGCTCGGCTGCTCGGCCGTCGGGTTTACGATCTATCCCGGCTCGGTGCATTGCAACACCATGTACGAGCAATTGCGCGCCATCGCCGAAGAGGCGAAGCGCTGCGGGCTCGCGGTCGTCGTATGGTCCTATCCCCGCGGGTCGGGCTTGAGCAAGGAAGGGGAGACCGCGATCGACGTCGTCGCCTATGCCGCGCAGATCGCGGCGCAACTGGGCGCCCACATCATTAAGGTGAAGTTGCCGACGCCGCATCTCGAACAGGCCGCCGCGAAAAAGGTGTACGAAGCGGAGCAAGTACCGATCAAGACGCTGGCGGAACGGGTCAAGCATGTCGTGCAGAGCGCCTTCGACGGGCGGCGGATCGTCATTTTCTCCGGCGGAGCCAAGAGCGAGGACAAGAACGTGTTCGAGGAAGCGCGCGCGATCCGCGACGGCGGCGGGTTCGGCTCGATCATCGGGCGCAATTCGTTCCAGCGGCCGCGGGCGGAAGCGATCAAGTTTCTCCAAACGGTCATGGGCATCTACGCCGGAGAACTTCCATAAGGAACCACCGAGCGGTTCTCAAGACGCGGGGACTCCGTCGGCAACCTGCTAAAGGATCAATGGGATGGACGAATATCGGCGACAAGACACGTCTGCGAGGTCGGGGCGGAGGTGGGTCGTCGCGGCCCTGCTCCTTGCGGCAGGGATCCTGATCGGGGTCATTGCCGCGTCTGACCTGGGCTGGATGCCGACCGGCCACGCCGTACCCGATCCCGTTCCGCCTCCGACGGCCCGTCCTGTGACGACGGCGCCGCAGCCGACGTTGCCCGGCGCGGAGGGCCGATCCTTCGTGGAAATCGCAAAGGCTGTGAAGCCGGCGGTCGTGAATATCTATGCGAGCAAGACGGGGCGAAGCCAGGGGTTGCAGTCCAATCCGTTCGACGATCCGTTTTTTCGCCGTTTTTTCGGTGACGAGTTTTTTCGTCGGTTCGAGCAGCAGCCGAAAGAGCGGAAAGAGCGAGGATTGGGGTCCGGCGTCGTGGTCGAACCGGGTGGTCTGATCATCACGAACAACCACGTGGTGGCCAACGCCGACGAGATCCGCGTGACGCTGGCCGACAAGCGCGAGTTCAAGGCCAAGCTGATCGGGACCGATCCGAAATCGGACGTCGCGGTCGTGCGGATCGAGGCGACCGGCTTGCCGACCGTGCCCTGGGCGGATTCGGACAAGCTGGAGGTCGGCGAGTTCGTGCTGGCGGTGGGCAATCCGTTCGGGCTCACGCAAACGGTCACGTTGGGCATCGTGAGCGCCCTGGGCCGCGCCGCGGGAATCGCCGAGTATGAGGATTTCATCCAAACGGACGCGGCGATCAACCCCGGCAATTCCGGAGGACCGCTCGTGAACATCCGCGGAGAATTGGTCGGAATCAACACGGCCATCTTCAGTCAGAGCGGGGGCAACATGGGCATCGGCTTTGCCGTGCCGAGCAACATGGCCAGGTCGATCATGGAGCAGTTGGTCAAGCACGGCAAGGTCGTGCGAGGCTGGTTGGGTGTCTCGATCCAGGAGCTCACCCCGGAGCTCGCCACTCAGTTCGGACTGGGCGACACCAAGGGGGTGCTGGTCAGCGACGTGATGGACGACAGCCCCGCGAAGAAGGCCGGGTTGGAGCGCGCGGACGTGATCGTCGAATACGACGGCAAGCCGATGGATTCGCCGACCCATCTCCGGAACGCCGTGGCCCAGACGCCGGTCGGCAAGAAAGTGCCGTTGAAGATCATCCGCGACAAAAAGCCCAAAACCATCGAAGTGGCGATCGCCGAACAGCCCAAATCGTTGGGGCAGGCCGGCGGTGAAGAAACCGGCGAGCCGTCGGCGCCCAGCGGAGTGCTCTCCGATCTGGAAGTCCGCGAAGTGAACGAGGAATTGGCCTCCCGCTATGGATTGAAATCCGGCGAACGCGGGGTGATCGTGACGCGGGTCAAGTCCGGAAGCCCGGCGGAAGAAGCCGGAGTCCGGGAGGGCGATCTTGTGCTGGAAATCAACCGCAAGCCTGTCGGCTCGCTCAAAGCATACGAGAGGGCGGCATCCGGTTTGCCGAAAGACCAGGCGGTCCTGCTGCTGCTCAAGCGGCAGGGGCGCACGATTTATCTGACGCTCCGGCCGTGATCAGACAGTCAGCGGGTTGTGGCACAATCGTCCAAATCGAGGAGGTAAAGGTATGGTACAACGAGCCATATTCGTCCTTCTCAGTGCGCTGGCGGGGGCGGCCCTGTTTCTTCGAGCCGACAGCGTCAGCACCGGGTTCTGGCTGTGGGGGTTTGCGATCGGCGCCGCCACAGGTGGTCTCATTGTCGCCGGCGAATACGCGCTGCGGAATCTTTCATTCGGCATCATCGTGGGAGGAACCGCCGGGCTGGCCGTGGGCCTGTTGTTGACGGGGTTGATCGAATGGGTAGGCGGTGAAATTTTCGACGTCCAGACGTTTCTCTTCCATATCGGCGGACTCGTCTTTCTGCTCGGGTTGCCCTATTTGGGGCTTGTGCTCGGCGCGCGCTTCGGGAAGGAACAGTTTCCCTCGGCCCATCAGAAAGCGTCGGACGTTTCCGGGTCCATCAGCCCGAAAGTCCTGGACACGAGCGTCATCATCGACGGGCGGGTGGCGGATCTCTGCGAAACGGGCTTTCTCGAGGGCACCTTCCTGGTCCCGCATTTCATCCTGAACGAATTGCAGCACATCGCGGACTCCTCGGATTCTCTCAAACGGGCCAGAGGCCGCCGCGGGCTGGACATCCTGAACAAGATCCAAAAAATGTCCGACGTCGACGTCCGGATCATCGACGAAGATTTCCCGCACGTGAAAGAGGTCGATGCCAAGCTCGTGGTATTGGCGAAGAAGATGGGAGCGAAGATCATCACGAACGACCTCAACCTGAACAAAGTGGCCGAATTGCAGGGAGTCCGGGTGTTGAACATCAATGAGCTCTGCAACGCCCTCCGGCCGGTCGTCCTGCCCGGTGAAACGATCCGCGTCTTCGTGTTGAAAGAAGGCAAGGAAGCGGGCCAAGGCGTGGCCTATTTGGACGATGGGACCATGATCGTGGTGGACAACGCCCGTCGATGCATCGGCCGCAACGTGGACGTGGTCGTCACCAGCGTGCTTCAGACCACGGCGGGCCGGATGATCTTCACCAGGCTCAAGGAAGAGAGTGAGCGAGAGGAGTTCCAAGTCGCGCGAGGCTGATGGCCGTGGTGCGGAGTTGCCCAAGGCCGCCCGCGTCGTGGCTCTCATGCCGGCCGCCGGCCGCGGCTTGCGGATGGGCGGCCCGGTCCCGAAGCAGTTTCTCTCGCTCGGTGGGCTGCCGCTCGTCGTCCATTCCCTGCGAGTCCTCCAGGCCTCGCCGGTCATCCAAGAGATCATCCTGGCGGTGCCTCAGGCCGAGCGGGAGTATTGCCTTACCCACATCGTCACGCCGCATCGGTTTTCCAAAGTCACCAAGATCGTTTCCGGCGGGCACGAACGGCAGGATTCCGTGCGCCACGCGCTGGCCGAGGTGGAAGAGGACACGGAAATCGTGCTGGTGCACGATGCCGTCCGGCCCTTTGTCACGGAGCGGATGATCGAGGACGTCGTGCAGGCGGCAATCGCCAAAGGCGCGGCGATCGTGGCTCTACCGATGAGGGATACGGTCAAGCAAATCGGGGCGGACCGGGTGATTGAGCGCACGGTCGATCGCCGGCCTCTCTGGCTGGCTCAGACGCCTCAGGCGTTTCGCCGGGACTGGTTGGACGAGGCGCATCGCAAAGCCCACCTCGACGGCATTCATGCGACCGACGATGCGTACTTGCTCGAATGGCTGGGACGTCCGGTCGTCGTCGTCGAAGGCAGCGGAGAGAACATAAAGGTGACGAGGCCCGAGGACATGGTGATCGGCGAAGCCATATTGGCTTCGAGAATGAAAGAGACAGACAAAGGGCGGGCTGACAAACTCTCAAGCTGACAATGTCGAGCTGACAAGCTGCTCACCGTGAGAGAGCTTGGCTGACAAGGATCACACCCGTCTCCCGTCAGCCTGTAACCTGTCAGCTGCCCTTCATGCAGCCTTCTCTCCTGCTACTGGTCGGCTTTCATTAAGGAGGTGTCATGCGCATTGGGTACGGGTACGACGTGCACCCGCTGGGGCCCGGGCGGAAACTGATTCTCGGCGGCATCGAAATTCCCCACGGCAGCGGCCTGTTGGGCCATTCGGACTCGGATGTTCTCGTTCACGCCGTCTGCGATGCCTTGCTGGGGGCGATGGGAGAAGGCGATTTAGGACGCCACTATCCGAGCTCCGACCCGCGCTACAAAGGCATCTCCAGCCTGAAGCTCCTCGAAGACGTGGTCTCGAAATTGAAGGAAAAACAGTACCGTGTCGGGAACATCGATACGGTCATCGTGGCGCAAGCTCCGCGCCTCGGGCCTCATCTCGCCTCGATGCAGAAGAAACTCGCTGAAGTGATCGGTGTTGATCCGGATCGCATCAACGTAAAAGTGAAAAGCGGGGAAGGGCTCGACGCCGTGGGAAAAGAAGAAGGGATGACCGCCCACGCGGTGTGT
>JBDZUK010000137.1:0-3613 GCA_040255165.1 Nitrospiraceae bacterium
ATAGACCTGACGGACTTGATAGACCTGACGGACTTGATAGACCTGACGGACTTGATAGACCTGACGGACTTGACCTGGTAGACCTGACGACGTGACGACCTGAAGGACCTGATAGACCATGATTTATTCCCTGTCGATCAAGCTCGGCATGTTGGCCGCCACGATGGGGCTGGTGTTCTGGATCGGGTGGAAGTTACCCGAAAGCGGCTCTTCCGCGGTGCCGGCCGCGAGTCCGCCGGCGGGAACGATTCCCGGCCCGATGTCGCCTGCGTCGATCGCGTCTGCGACAGAGGCGGTGCCGACACGGACGCCGGTGCCAAAGGCAGCGTCGAACGACCTCGGTCAACACAAGCTCGACTTGAACAAGGCCACGGTCGAAAGTCTGGAGCAATTACCCGGCATTGGCTCCGTCCTCGCGCAGCGAGTCGTCGCCCATCGCCGCTCCGTCGGCGGGTTTCGCCGCATTGACGATCTGCTGGAGGTGAAGGGGATCGGCGCCAAGAAGTTCGAGCGGATTCGTTCGCTTGTGACCGTGACGCCGCCGGGCGGCGCCCAGCCGGTGAAGAGGACCACGTGAGCGAACTGTCCCGCCAGCTCGAGTTGATTCTCCGCGGCTCCGTCGAGGTGATCCAGCAGGCCGAGCTCGAATCCAAACTGGCCCGCTCGCTCAAGGAAGGACGCCCGCTACGCGTAAAAGCGGGGTTTGATCCGACCGCGCCCGATCTGCACCTCGGCCACACGGTGCTGATCCACAAATTGAAGCACTTCCAGGATCTCGGCCATCACGTCATCTTTCTCATCGGCGACTTCACGGGCATGATTGGCGATCCGACCGGGGTCTCGGACACCCGCGTCGCCCTTTCGAAGGAAAAAGTGTTGGAAAACGCCAAGACCTACGAGCGGCAGATCTTCAAGATCCTCGATCGCAACAAAACGCAGGTCGAGTTCAACAGCCGGTGGATGAGCACGATGAGCGCCGAGGGATTGATCGAGCTCAGCGCCCACTACAACGTCGCCCGGATGCTGGAGCGCGAGGATTTTCACAAGCGCTACGCCGAGCAGAAGCCCATCAGCATCCATGAATTCATGTATCCGCTCGTGCAAGGCTATGATTCGGTGGCGCTGAAAGCGGACGTCGAGCTGGGAGGGACGGATCAAAAGTTCAATTTGCTCGTCGGACGGGACCTCCAACGGGATTACGGTCAGGAGCCGCAGGTGGTGCTCACGATGCCGTTGCTGGAAGGAACGGACGGCGTCCGCAAGATGAGCAAGAGCGTGGGGAACTACATCGCGCTCGAGGATAAGCCGGACGACATGTTCGGCAAAATCATGTCGATCAGCGACGCGCTGATGCTGCGATACTACGAGCTGCTCACCACGGAGGATCTGGGCCGCGTCAAGGAACTCCATCCGATGGAGGCGAAACAATCCCTGGCCGAACTGATCGTGAGCCGATACCACGGCCCGGACGCGGGGCGCCAAGCCCGGGCGGGCTTCCAGCACAAGTTCCAGGAGCGCGAGTTTCCGGACGAGCCGGATGTCCGCTTGGAGCTGGTGAGGCAGGACCTGACTCAAGCGGGGACGATTTCCCTTGTCGAGCTCGTTGCCAAAACGAAATTAGTTCCGAGCAAGAGTGAAGCGCGGCGGGTCATCATCCAAGGAGGCGTCGAAGTGGATGGGCACAAACAAACGGACCCGAACGCCGCCCTCGCCGTTGAAGCAGGCGGCCGGTACCGCCTCAAGATCGGCCGCCGCAAGTTCGCTCTTGTGGAGCTGAAGTCCTAAACGCATTCCCGCCGCTCAGTTTTCTCCCTCAACACACAACTGGTCGGCGCCGCGGCCGGACAAAGAGCCGTGGCGACGACAAGGAGTCGCACGCTTTCCTGGACGGACGGGACGATGCGTAGCCGTTGTGCTGCTTGATAGTAATCTAGCGCAGGTACAGTGCACTGAATTGGATGAAAACGGAGAAATTTAAGTCTGCTTGCAAGATCTATGGTAGGGCCGTTTGCACATATTGCCGGATTGTTTCTTACGAACTTTCGCGTCCGGCTGTAAAAACTTGGCAAAGCTCAGTATGAGCGTTTGACAACCATGTAAAGGCTATTATATTTTGCGTCCCACCGAAGTAATTCGCAGGAAATATACATCCATTTCGCTCCTATTATTTTGGTTGGCGTCTTGTTTAGTATGCCTCATACACGAACGCCTCGAGGAGCACTAGTCACTCCAGTTTCTTTCCTGAACTCTCCTTCCTCTAAGAATTCAACCCCTCACGTTCCAGATAAATCCCGCTGGACCACGGTCCACCTAAAATTCAAAGCAGGTATGTGGCGCCGATCTCCCGTTAATTTCTGAAGGAGGGTCAGAATATCGTTACACAAGGTCTCAGAGCTTTCTCTGGCAAGCACGTGCTGCTCCTGCAAGGTCCGTTAGGACCATTTTTCAGGAGATTGTCACGCGATTTGGCGGAGCACGGCGCCCGTGTCAGTAAAGTGAATTTCAACGGGGGCGATTGGCTGTTCTATCCGACCGGCGCGGCGCTGTTCAGAGGGCGGATGGATGACTGGCCGGCCTTTCTCGCCCGATTGTTGGCTGAGCAGAAAATCGATGTGGTCCTCATGTACGGAGACTGCCGGCCGGTCCATCAATGCGTGCGGGGCGTGACTGAAAAGCTCGGGGTTGAACTGGGAGTCTTTGAAGCCGGGTATGTGCGTCCCAATTACATTACCCTCGAGCGGTCGGGAATCAACGATTACTCCCCGCTGCCGCGTGACCCGGAGTTTTATCTCAAGTTGCCGGAAAAGAAGAATCGTGCCCCGTTGTCCGTGGGCAACGTCTTTTGGCATGCCGCGCTCTGGGCGGTGCTGTACTACGTGGCCAGCGCGCTGCTCCGGTTGCTCTTCCGCCATTACCAGCACCATCGTCGGCTGGCCGTGCGGGAGGCATGGCCGTGGATTCGCGGGCTCTGCCGCAAGTATTACTACCACGTCAAAGAACGGAAGGTCCGGCATGGGTTGGAAACAACGTGGCCGGGCCGGGTCTTTCTCGTCCCCTTGCAAGTCCACTACGACTCTCAAATGCACGTCCACTCGAGCTATGCGTCGGTGGATACGTTCATCCAATATGTCGTCGCCGATTTTGCCAAGAATGCGCCCGCCGATAGTTACCTGGTCATCAAACACCATCCGATGGATCGGGCCTATCGCGACTATGCGCGACTATGCAAAGACCTGGCTCAGATCTATGGGGTGCAAGGACGGCTACTCTACGTGCATGATCTGCATTTGCCGAGCGTATTTCGACAGACCTGCGGCGTCGTGGTGGTGAACAGCACCGTAGGACTGTCGGCGTTGCTGCACGGGGTGCCCGTGAAAGCGTGCGGCCGGGCGGTCTATGACATCAAGGGTCTCACGTATACGGGACTCTTGAGCGACTTCTGGGCCCAAGCCCACCTGCATAAGCCTCACCGAAAGACGATGCAAGCCTTTCATTCCTACCTGATCGAGCGCTCCCAATTGAATGGCAGTGTCTATAAACGCCTGCCGAAAGCAGGATCGCATTCCGGAGTGGTGTGGAGTGCCGATCAAACGAACACCGCAAATACGGCGGT
>JBDZUK010000138.1:0-3587 GCA_040255165.1 Nitrospiraceae bacterium
AGCCGCTTCGCGGCTCGGCTTAATTCGGGCGTTGGGCCCGTCAGCAAATATTCCGGTGTCTTCCTATGAGAATCCTTCGCTCGATTGGCGCAGTCGTATTCGGATATTTGCTCTTCGCTCTCTTGGCTTTTGCATTCTTCCAGATCTCCGGCCAAGCGCCGCACCAAAAGGCCCCGCCCACCATAATGGCCGGTAGCATTGCGGTCGGTGTCGTTGCCGCATTTCTCGGCGGGTATGCTGCTGCCTGGCTGGCGGGCAAGCGGCCTTTGGCACATGCTGTCGCCGTTTCATTGGCACTCGTCCTGGGTGCCACAGTGTCCTTGGCAAGTACACTTGGTCGCGGAGCCATCTGGTCGCAGCTGGCTGCCTTGTTGCTCATGGCGCCGAGCGCCGTTCTTGGGGGTTGGGCGCGCGCAACGCAGGCAGGACGCGCCTGACAATTCACTCAAGCCGACCCAGCTTCGTTACAGCAAAAGGCTCTAAGAAGCGTGCCACCTCTTGTCTCCACTACGCAGGTCGGCTTAATTCAGCTGGTAGGCACCGTACCAAACATATGAGCGACCTGATCCAATGCTCAATGAATCGCAGACTCTACTCAGACTCGTCGGAGGGCATTTGGGACGACGGAGAGTGGATTAGCTGGGACTGGATCAATGAGCACCTCGAAGAACGAGAGCTCATGGAGCAATACCCAGGCGCGCCTCTTGAGGTGATCCAAGCCTTCGAGGCTCTTGTTGAGGCGGCAATTCAATACCACGATGCAACTGGCCGTCACCTTGAGATCTGGGGAGAGCTTGGGGAGGTCTATGCAGAGGTAAAGCACGGCCTTAAGCGAAACAGGCAACATGCACCTGGTTCCGACGGGCGGATCGGAAGCGATCATTGCGAGGTCAAGACCATCAGCCCTCGCAAGTCGGATCCCGTCGTACACGTCAAGAGAGCCGGAAACTTCAACAAGCTGATCATTGTGCGTATTGACGGCGGCTACAACTTCAGCTCCTGCGTCATTGATCGAAAAGCTCTCGGCAAGGGCGCCGGCAAGTACGCTCGTGCCAGGTGGGCGCCGGATTCCACACCCGGGGCCTAACAACTCGTCAACTCGAATGTTGGGCGCCAAAGGAGACATCGATGAATGTTCGTATTGCACAGGCCTTTGCAGCAATCGCGCTCTGCGCCGCTTCCACCAGCGCATTGGCGAGCCAGCTCTACAACGTCTCGGTGACGATTTCGGATGCTGGCCGGGAATTCGCCGCGCCGAGGTTCGTGGCCAGGCCTGGCGAGGCTGCTACCGTTGAGGTATCAGGCACCGACGCATATGCGCTGACCATCACCATCGAGCCCTTGGAGGATGGCACCCTCAAGGCATCCACGGATCTCAGGTCCAGTCATGGATCGATGGCGCCGGTGTTGATTCTCAAGCCGGGCAGCCCGGCCTCTGTCGCGGTAGGTGAATTGTCGATCACGCTCACCGCGGCCCAGGGTGGCGCCTGACAACGCATTGTCGTCAGGCCGCATGAGGACCTGTCATGCCAGCTAGCCCCAGTATCGAAAAGCTGTCCTTGGAGCAGCGCGGCTTATGACGCGACAAACCGGGCACGACATGGCCATGGACCGTCAAATCGAGGAATACCTCGCATCGCTGCCTGAGCCGAAGCAGGGCGACATGCGGACCCTTCATGGCAGCATCCTGGGAATGAACCCGGGTTGCAGACTCTGGTTTCTCGACGGAAAAGACGAGCGCGGAAAGGTCGTCTCGAACCCGAATATCGGCTTTGGCACTCTGGGCAGGAAGTACGCCGACGGCAAGACCAGGGAGTTCTACCAGGTAGGGATCAGCGCAAACACTGCCGGGATGTCCGTCTACATCATGGGAATCGACGACAAGGACTATTTGCGACGGAAGTACGCGGACGCAATCGGGAAAGCCAATGTCACGGGATACTGCATCAAGTTCAAGGCGTTGAAGGATATCGACTTCGACGTTCTCAAGAAGGCAATCCAGGATGGTTTTGAACAAGCACGCGCCTGACAGGCTCATGTCTTCGGTGGCATCGGATGGATCAATGCGCCTCCTGAAATTGTTGGCTCTCTGCAGCCTGCTTGCTTCCGTCGCCGCCGGCGCCCAGGAGCGCCGTACCAACCCGGCGGCGCTACCGCCAGCCAATGGCTACTCGCACGTCGTTGTCGCGCCACCCGGTCGATTGGTCGTCATTTCCGGGCAGGTCGCCCTGGACGCGAAAGGCGAACTCGTTGGCCCGGAAGACTTCGAGAAGCAGTGCGTGCAAGTGCACGAGAACATCAAGGCGGCACTCGCCTCGCTGGGCCTTACGTTCAAGGATGTCGTACGCACGGACAACTACATCACCGACCGCAAGCATCTCCCGCTGCTGAGGAAGGTGCGGGCCCGCTATCTGCCGGCCGAGCACCCTCCCGCCAGTACACTGCTCGTGGTGGACGGCTTCTTCCGGCCGGACCTGCTCGTCGAGGTCTCCGTCGAAGCCGTGATCGCACCGGAACAGGTGGAATGAGGGACATCCGATGAACAACGTCGTCTCGCCGGGGAAGGTTGCCGCCGCGCTGACCGAGTACTGGTCGCCGCGCGTCGTCGCCGAGCTCGACGATTCCTTCGTCAAGGTCGCCAAGGTCAAGGGCACGCTCGCCTGGCACAGCCACGAGGACGAGGACGAGCTCTTCTACATCCTCAAGGGAACCCTGATCATCGAGATGGAGGACCGGACGGTGGTCCTCGACGAAGGCGACACATTCGTCGTCCCGAAGGGCGTCCGTCACAACCCGATCGCGGAGCAGGAGTGCCACATCATGCTGATCGAACGGAAGTCGACGCTGCATACGGGCAGCGAAGTCACCGAGAAGACGCGCAGCCTGGCCGATCAGTTGCGTCCTGTGTGAACGCGGCCCGCGCCTGGGCCGGCGCGGGCTGGCCTTCGTCGAGGACTAGCGGTCCACTTTCTGGCAGCATGGGTGCGGGCTTGCATTGCCGCCCGGTCGGGCGCACGACGCGGAGCCAGGCCGCGCCAGCGGTTGGGAGGTTCCATGAAGGCAGGTTTGTTGGCGGTCCATCCCGTCCTCATCGTCAGGGACGTCGCCGCTTCGGTCGCGTTCTATCGCACGCTCGGCTTCGCACCGGTGTTCCAGGACCGGCCCGATGCGCCGCGCTATGCCGGCGTCGCCCGCGACGGCGTCGAGTTGCACCTCCAGTGGGGAGATCCAGGCCAATGGGCGCATCCCGTGGATCGTCCTGCGTACCGGTTCCTCGTGGCGGACGTGGATGCGCTCTACCAGGAGTTTCGCGCCAGCGGGGCCATCACCGAGGCGAGCAGTGCGGGCAGTCCGTGGGCCGCGCCTGCGGCAACGCCGTGGGGCACGCGCGAGTTCCACCTGCGCGATCCCGGCCAGAATTCGCTCCAGTTCTACCAACCCCTGTAGCGACGGAGGGGCTGCCATGCAGATCGTGATCCAGGTCGTCTGCACCAAAGGCTCGAGCCTGCGCGAGAAGATCGCGAACGACAGTTCGCTCGGCCGGCACCTGCTCCAGGTGACGCAGGAGAAGCGGCCCGACCGTTCCC
>JBDZUK010000058.1:0-3726 GCA_040255165.1 Nitrospiraceae bacterium
AGTCAGTTCTTGATGGCCACATCAGAGCCTGGGACTATTGCTGGATGATGACCAGTTCACGGGTGGTCGGGGCAGCCGCACATAGCTATTGCACGTACTTACCTAATGTCACTCTCATTCAGCCAATCTATTGTCGAGCGCATATCGAATCAGTTCGACGGTTGTCCGCAGTCCGAGTTTGCTCATCAGTCGACCGCGGTACGTACTGATCGTCTTTTCGCTCACATTCAGAATATTGCCGATTTCCTTCAGCGCTTTCCCCCGGGCGAGCAATGACAGCACCTGCACCTCGCGGTCGGAGAGCACCGGTTCGCGGGTCGGGCGCTGACGCGCCACTCGCTCGAGAAGTTGTTGCGCCATCGACGGACTGACATATTTTTCGCCATTCGCCGCCGCTTTGATCGCGGCGAGCAGATGGTAGGGGGCGGTTTCTTTTGTAAGATAGGCGGCTGCCCCCGCCTTAAAAGCACGCACGGCATATTGTTCCTCAGGGTAGACACTGAGAATGATGACGGGGAGCTCCGGGCGATACGCTTTGACCTGTTTCAACACTTCCAGGCCGCTCTTGTCCGGCAAGTTGATATCGAGGATCATGATATCCCATCGTGCCGTCCGAATCGCAACCAGCATGGGGTGGCTGCGGTCAAATTCCGCTATATGAACGTCTTTGAATCCTTCTTTTAAGACTCGCTTAAGCCCTTCCCTCACTATCGGGTGGTCGTCCACAATCGACACCTCTCGCATATATCCTCCGGCCTTTTTGGTCTAAGAGTTTGGAAGCCATACATCCACCGTGGTTCCTTTTCCCACTGCCCCTTTAAATTGCACGCGCCCTCCCAGAAGACGGACACGTTCCTGTATCCCTCGCACGCCGAGTGTGTCTCCGCCGTGTAGTTGCTCGGTTGTAAGCCCGCGGCCATCGTCCTTCACTCTCAGATGAACGCGCCCGCTCTCGTTCATCACCGTCATGCGTACCGCAGATGCTCCGGCGTGGCGCTCAATGTTAGTTAAGAGTTCCTGGGTGACTCGAAAGATCGTGATAGATTGGGAATCTCCAAATTGTGCGGTTTCCAATTCCGGATCGATGAGCAGTTCGAGGGAAATGCCGGTTCTGTTCTGGAACGTCTTAGCCAGCCATCGGATGGCTTCCAATACCCCTAGTTCATCCAGGATACTGGGCCGCAGTCCTGTTGCAATCCGGCGCGTCGCCGCGATCATCTGATCTGTCATCGCTTCTAGCGCCCGTGTTTCTTCTATGAGTTCCGCCGCGCCCGACACACAAAAGTGCTCAGTGAGTTGCTTGGACATCCACACCAGCGAAAACTTGAGACCCGTCAGGCTTTGCGAGAATTCATCGTGCAATTCTCTCGAGATCCGCCGCCGCTCGTCTTCCTCGGCCTGCACCAGCTTGCGCGTCAGGTTTTGGAGCTTCTTATGCGCTGAGCGAAGCCGTGCTTCGGCTAGGTGGCGTTCGGTGATGTCTATGGCGGTGCCCCCTACATAAAGCGTGCCGTCCACGCCGTATCGCAACGGAAATTTCCGCACGAGGCCGTAATGCACTTCGTTCTTGACCTGGAACGATTCAATGGTTTCGAGCACATCGTCTGATTCCCTGACGATGGCATCGTTTCGAACGAACTGTTCTGCCGTGTCCGCTGGGAACAGCTCACGATCATGTTTCATAAGAACCTGCTCAGCGTTGGAAAACCCGAATGCCTCGACGAAGTAACGATTCACAAACAGGTATTTCCCCTCTCCGTTCTTGATCCAGGCAAACGCCGGCAAGAACATCATGAAGGAGGAGAATTGTTCGTCTTTTATGCGGAGCGTCTCCTGAGCCAACCTTCGGCGGCCGACCTCCGCCGCAAGGGCGGCATTGCTTTCTTCCAGACGGCTCGTGCGTTCCGTCACCTCTCGCTCAAGCTGTTCTTCATATCGGATTTGCCGCTCTTCGGCCTGCTTTCGTTCGGTGATGTCCACGCAGGAACAGACGTGTCCCATGTACGCATGACGTCCGTCGAAGCGCGGAACGCCGGTGCAGAAAAGCCATCGATACTCGCCCCGCGCGGAGCGCTTCCGGAATTCCAGGTTCAGTGGAGCTTGTCTCTCAAATGCAGCGGCATGTTCGGAGAGTACGCGCATCGAATCATCAGGATGAATGCCGTTCTGCCAGCCGTTGTTCAACGCCTGCTCCAGGCTCATTCCGACGAATTGCAGCCACGATTTGTTGTAATACATGCCGGCTCCCTGCGGATCGGTGGCCCATACCATGATGGGGGTGGAGTCGGCGACCAGCCGAAAATGCTTTTCGGTTTCAAAGTACTCGCGCTCGACGCGCCGTCTTCGGTACAGCAGTATGACCGCGGTCCAGACAGCCGCTGCGCCGAAAAAGCGATTGAGCAGAGCGACTTCGTAATGCGTCGCTGCCGGGGCCCAAAGCCAGCCAACACTGATGAGCGCTGTAGAGACAGCTCCCACCATCAGCGCCCACGCTCCACCGTTTATCCAAAGAGCGAGCCATATCGGAATGACGTAGAACACCCAGACATCGTGCTCGAGCGGTGTCAGAATATCGGCTAAGAAAATGGCCGCGAGGAGGAAAATAATCGCGGCTTCGACCGACCGAAGAGTACGGAAGCGAGAAAAGCCCGACGGCGCGGGGGCAGCGTGGGTTGACGGCATTACAGTGAGCGGCACGTGGGAACGATCCATGTCGCTTCGAGATGCCGTGAAAAGAACGCCGGAATGGTACAAGAACCGGCCGTGCGGATATAGAGCCGTTTGCGGTTTGTCGATAAGGCCACTTGCCGTCGACCCGAGCATCCGGTCAATCCAATTGCGGCGGGACGTGCAGCGGAGGGGGCAGGGGACGTCGTCTTGTGTTCGAGAGCAGTACGGAGTCAGGTGCTGGATGGTTCGCGATTTTAGTGGATGCCTGCCGTTAATTCTCGTGTACGGGCGTCCAACACCGTACGGATCTTGCTTGTCAGCATCGATGCTGTAAACGGCTTCTGAAGCAGATCAGCTCGCTCTCCGGCCACCAAACCGTAGCGCAACAACGCCTCACCCGTATACCCGGAGATGAAGAGAACTTTCAGCGATGGTCGACCGGCAAGAAGACGCGTCGCCAATTCCCCGCCGTTCATTTGAGGCATGACGACGTCGCTAAACAACAGATCGATGGGAGCTTGATAGGTCTCTCCTTTTGCTAAAGCTTCGATCCCGTGTCTTGCTTCAATGACCGTGTAGCCCTGCATGCGGAGCGTCTGGCACACGAAGCGACGGACGTCGGGCTCATCCTCAACCACGAGGACGGTCCCACTTCCTTTTTGTAGACCTGGTGCGGGTACCTCCTCCGTCCGAGCCACGGCCGGAGCCGGCACCCAAGGGAGAAAGGTGAAAAGCCGTCCCTTTTCCAGGCGCGCTATCGACGGACAAGCATCTGCCGCTCTGTTTCGCGATCCCATATACGGTTGCCAAGCCAAGGCCGGTACCTTTTCCTTTTTCTTTGGTCGTAAAAAAAGGATCAAAAATGTACGGGAGTATGGTGGGCTCTATCCCAATTCCGGTGTCCTTGATCGTCAGCACCGCATATGTTCCTTCATCGGCTTCGAGGCGCCTTTGTCGTATGAGGTCTTTATTCACTGTCAGCAGCTTGCCGTGACCGTAAGCAATCCTTCTCGGGGCATGGCGTCGCGGGCATTCATGGCGAGATTGATGATGACT
>JBDZUK010000058.1:3826-5808 GCA_040255165.1 Nitrospiraceae bacterium
CCAACGCCATGTCCTGTGCCAACAAGTCCGTATGGCCTCCTATAATAGTGAGCATATTGTTGAAACGTGCGCGATGCTGCCCGCCAATTGCCCACGGCTTCCATCTTCTGGCTGTGTAGAACCCGCGCCTCCAGCTGTTTGCGCGACGTAATGTCACGGATCACGAGTTGCATCGCGTCCGGTTCAAGACCATCGAGATCCGATGCCGAGAATTCGACCTCGATTACCGCACCGTCGATACTCAGCATCCGATGCTCAACCGGGGGCAGCGGCTTTCCGGTTTTCAATGATTGGCGGATCATGGTTGTTGTATCCTGCGTATATTCCGGGTGAAGAAACGACAACGGTGAGCGTCCCATGATTTGCTCCGGGCTGCTTACACCGAGGAGGCGGCAGCCCGTTCGGTTTAAAAACGTAATGCTTCCGCTGCGAATGATCATGATCGCATCGGGAGAGACTTCCACCAGCCGTCGGTATCTGGCCTCGCTGTCCCGCAACGCCTGCCTTGACGCTTCTTGTTCGTTCAAGTTCTTGACGAGCATTTGCTTTTCCCGGGACAGCCGCCTTGCCAGGTCCTGTGTCGCACCGTACAACGTCATCATAATCAGTAGGACGGGCAATTGGAGCACATGGTCCACTCGCAGCGCCCCTTCCGGCGCCTGCTGGAGAAGCGTGACACCGGCGTAAGCTGAGCATACGAGAATGGAGAGGCCGATCGTGAGCCGCGGGTCGGTCGCTAATGCCGCGATGAGCATAATAAGGAAGAACGAGGCGTAAAGCCTGGAACTGGCGGTACCCGAGATATAGATTCCGCACGCAGTGACTGCCGTGTCCGTGCCCACCAACACCGGCACAAGCGACCGGCTGTCGAGTAGTGGTTGCGGCAAGAACATCAGGCCGCCGATGCTGCACAACAGCAATGCGACCAAGAGGTTCAGAGTCGCGTGCGGCAGCAAGGGCTCGTGGCTGAACACCAGCTGGTAGGAAACGACGATGCACACCAACGTGTGCGACAGAAAGAGTTGGTGGCGAGGGGCTTCGAGGTAGGATGAAAAAAACATCCTATCCGTGGGCCGGTAAGCAGACGCAGGGCACACGATGCCCGGCTTGAAATCTCCGGAGCCGCTACTTGGCTGCCAGCTCCGGATCATCCTCGCAAGAGGCCCGGGGCTGAATCTGCTGGATCACCTGTCGCAACGTCTGCTGATCTTCCGACTGCGTGCGAATGAATTCCACGCCGAACTCACGATTGGAGTACCATCGCACAACGGCGAGGGAAACCGCCAAAGGGGTATCGCGACCGGGGAGAAAGATCAGTATGCCGAGAAAGTCGCCCTTCAATACCGGGGTGTCGCTCCGTATCCGACACCCCCCGGTTGATAGGTCCACGATTTCACCGCCCCCGCTCACCCCGTCACCGGAAAACGACGCTTGAAAGCTGGCCTGGTATCTCGTGTGCTTTCTCTGTTCCATGCTTCTATTTTCCCGTTGTGTAGTTGGAATCTCCGGTGCCTATTTCAAGCTACTTACATGATTCAACTATGGAAAGCGTTTTCTTCAAACCCACCCCGGTACCTGATCCGAGTGTTTCGTGTTTCATTGTAGGCTCCCAAAACTTTTGCTGGAGTGTTTGGCGCAACCTCGGCCGCAGTGTACTTCCCCTTCGCCGTCAGTAGCGTTCGATTTACCCAACTGGAGTGTATCGCCAGCGGATTTTGCCTGTTCCACGCCTGGTCCTGAGGTCAGTTGAAGTTCATCAAGCGCCGCTTTCAGGCCTTGACCCAGCAAATCCAAAGAGAAAAACGGGCAGATTGCTTTGCCGTATACGTCTTAAGACGTCGAGACCATGGAGGTCGGGGAGCCGGAGATCCAGAATCATGATGTGCGGCTTCTCTCGTTTCAGCATTTCAGCGGCTTTGATGCCGCCGTCGGCCGCGAGCACGTCGTGCCCTTTGCGTTGTAGTATGGTCTTCAATAAATCG
>JBDZUK010000058.1:5908-19017 GCA_040255165.1 Nitrospiraceae bacterium
GTCGGCCGCGAGCACGTCGTGCCCTTTGCGTTGTAGTATGGTCTTCAATAAATCGTGGACCCCCTCTTCATCGTCTACCACGAGTATCCGGGCCATATGTCTACCCTTTCGTCGTACGAATCGAGCGTGTCGCCAAAAATCGTCAATACGGGCGGTTATGCCACTGGTCTGAGATCGGGTCATTTCGAGAGGTATGCGAATAGGTGGTCGGAGGTTCAATGTAACTGTACAAGATGATTGCGTTTTGTCTGTACGAACAATACTGACTTCAGCTGTAAGGGTTTCCTTACGGGAGTGATCCCGTGAAATCGGGGCCACACTGTAGCGGGCTTGAGTGGACGACGATCAGATGACCCGGGATGGTAACGAGGGACTCGAAGAGTGCCCTATTTGCGGTACACGACGTCCACGCGAGAGATGAAGTCTGTCAGTTCGGCAAGATGGCGGCCGAGAGCGGGGCGGTCGCGCCTGGCCGCGGCGCGTTCGAGCGCTGCACCGATGTCGCTAATCGTATCGAATCCATAGCCGCCACCGTCGCCTTTCATCCGATGCCCCAGCACGCGGACCGTTTCGAAATCGCCGTTTTGTAGCGCGTGATCGATCTCGGCGACGTCCCGGCGTCGGTTCGCCAAGAACCCGGGCACGATATCTTTCAGCTCAGGATCAACGTAGACGGTAATGGGGTCGGGGGCATGGTGAGGACTGTTGGATTTCATGACGGTAAGTTGCCATTCAGGGCGCGAAGGAGCTCTAAGAGAGTATCCTTCTTCAGCGGCTTCGTCATATGGGCGTCGCAGCCGGCTTCAAAAATTTTGGCGGCCTCCTCCTTGAGCGCCAACGCAGTGAGCGCGATGATCTTGGATGCCGGTAAGTCCTGCTCCCGTTCCCAGGCGCGGATCGCTTTCGTCGCCGCATAGCCGTCCATCACGGGCATCTGCATGTCCATGAGCACAAGGTCGTACCGGCCCGTTGCATACTTCTCGACGGCCACCGCGCCGTTTTCAGCCAGGTCCAACTGGTGGGGAGTTTGCTTGAGGTAGGAGCGGACGAGTAATTGGTTGTCGGGAGAATCTTCAACGAGAAGGATGCGGAGCGCACGAAGTGTGTTTGCGGCTGCGGCATCGGACGCAGAGGACGGAGTCAGCGGTGATGCCAGGCCTTTTGTACGGCCCAGTGCGATGCTGATCGTCTGGAATAAATCCGATCGCCGGATGGGTTTGACCAGATAACCGCTTAGCCCGAGGTCATAGGTTCGGGCGATGTCGTCGGCCCAGCGATCTGACGCCAACATGATGATCGTGAGATGCCTTAACGCCGGCGAGCGCTTAACGTGCTCGGCGACCGCGAAGCCATCCATTTCAGGCATGCGGCAATCCAACAAGAGCAATTCATACGGATGGCCGGACTCCGACGCTTCGCGCAATAGAGTCAATGCGGTACGGCCGGCTTCTGCTTCCGTCACCGAGGCGCCCCAACTGCTCAAGGTTTCGCGAAGAATCAGTAAGTTTGTGGCGTGGTCGTCGACGACAAGCGTTTTGACTCCACTGAGATTTACGTGCAGGACGGGCTTACACGGTGCCTGCTGTGCCTGGACTTTCAGACGAACGGTACAGTGAAAGCTGCTGCCTCGTCCGAGGTGGCTCTCGGCCCAGATGCGCCCCTCCATCAATTCCGCGAGGCTTCGGCAGATGGAAAGTCCGAGCCCGGTGCCGCCGTATCTCCTGGAGATTGACGCATGAGCCTGAGTAAAGCTTTCGAATATCGTGCGGAGCTTGTCTTCTGGGATTCCAATACCGGTATCGGTCACCGAAAAGCGGATGGCACCCGGCTCTCGGATGTCGGGATCGTTCGATACTTGCACAATGACCGACCCGCTTTCGGTGAACTTAATCGCGTTGCCGATCAGATTGATGAGGATCTGGTGCAGCCGATTGGGGTCGCCGATCAGGGAACAGGGCACATCGGGAGAGAGATGGCAAGCGAGTTCCAGTCCCTTCTCATTTGCCCGCATGGCCAGGATCTCGATCGCTTTGTCGATCAGTTCGCCGAGATCGAATTCGATGGCCTCCAACTCGAGATGTCCCGCTTCCACCTTCGAGAGGTCCAGAATGTCGTTGATCAGGCTGAGCAGATTGCTGCCCGCTCGCCGAAAAATCCGCAAATATTTCCGTTGATCGGATGTCAGCGGCGTCTCCCAGAGAAGATCGGCCATGCCGATAATGGCATTCATCGGCGTGCGGATTTCGTGGCTCATGCTGGCCAAGAATTCGCTCTTGGCCCGGCTGGCCATATCGGCCGCCTCTTTGGCGATCCGGAGTTCTTTCTCCGTGCCAAGGCGATCGAAGGCCTCCATGGCGAGGGTGATGAGGGTAGCCATTGACCCCGCCAACAGTTCCTCCTCCGCCGTCCAGCTCCGACCGTCGCCGACATGTTCCAGACACAACACGCCGATGACGGCGCCCCTGCGTCGGATAGGAGCATCAAGCATGGCGCCGATGCCATACCGGCGGAGATAGTCCTGGGCAAACTCGCACGTCCGCGGGTCCTGAATGGCATCTTCGGCCGCAATCGCCATGTCTTCACGCTCGAGTGCGGCAAAGTACGCCGGATAGTCGGCTGCGGATAAGGTCAAATGTCCCGCCGTATGGGTTCCTTTCGACGCTTCGTACAGATCCAATAGGTGCAAGGCGGCGCCACACTCCTGGTAGACCCACACGCTGGCCCGCTCAACCTCGAGCACCCGACTGCCGGCTTCGGTGATTAACCGTAGCGCATGCTCGATGTTACCGGTATAGATGGCTTCGCTCTGAGTGAGTTTCAGCAGTGCCGCTTGATAGTGCTGGAGACGTTGGAGTCGATCGAAAGGACGAGAACGGGGTCCCGGAGCGGAAGCGTTTGGCGGAGGCGGTCCGGAAGGACTGGCGGCCGGGCGGCGGGGCATTAGGAGAGGCTCCCAGACCGATGGGTCGCGGAAGTGCGTGGTGATGGATGCGATCTGCCCACGGGTGTCTCGCGCCAGACGCGACCGGCTACTCCTCGATATCTTGTACGAGAGAAAGAACGCCGGCCTGTTTGGCGCGATTGCGGCCCTCCTGCTTGGCCTGATAGAGCGCCTGATCGGCCGCTTTGATCAAATCGGTGGGCGATGAGGACCGATTCGGGATCGTGCTGGCATGGCCCAAGCTGATGGTTACCTGTTCGCCTGTCGAGTGTGTGATCCCGAGCGATTCAATTCGATGTCGCAGGGTTTCGGCCACTTGGGCGGCGCCCTCGACGCTGGTCCCGGGCAGAACGATCACGAATTCGTCCCCGCCATAGCGGGCCACCAGGTCTCCAGGACGGTTCACTGCGCCGGAAATGGCCGCGGCCACCTGCTTCAGGCATTCGTCGCCGGCCGTGTGGCCGTTGGAGTCGTTGTAGGATTTGAAGCGGTCGATGTCCAGCATGATGAGCGAGAGCGGGGTCGCTTCGCGAACCGCGCGCCGCCATTCCTGGTCGAGGAAATCGTCGAACTGGCGACGATTGGTAATGCCTGTCAGGCCATCGAGGCACGACAGACGGAGCAGCATCTGATTGGCTTCCTGTAGTTGCCGCATCACTTCGAGCAGCTCTTGCTCGCGAGCTCGCCGGCGGTCGATTTCGTGGACCAGCCGGAGAACGGATCGAACGCGGGTGAGCAACTCGATTTTGTTCACCGGCTTGCCGATGTAATCCATCGCGCCGGCGGCGAAGGCCAGCTGCAAATCAACGGGATCCGTCTTGACGGTCACCATAATGATTGGGGTGTCGCGGAATCGTTCGACGGATTTGATTTGTCGGCAGGCTTCAATGCCGTTCATGGCCGGCATAATGATGTCCATGAGAATAAGATCGACGCGGGCGGCGCCCTGCTTGCCTCCGTCCATGCCAAGAAGATGGAACGCAGCGGCGGCGGAGTCGGCCACGAGGAGGTGCTCGTAGCCTGCTGCAGAGAGAATCGATTGCAGCAGCAGGCGGTCGTCAGGCGAATCGTCGACGATGAGAATGCCCATGAACCGGAATCTCCTCAAGCCGGTGCAGACCGGGAAAATCCTAACAGCTAGTCTTTGTAAACACCAGGATAAAGCTTCTTGATACAGGGCGCGCAGAGCCCGTGGCTGAATTCGGCCTCGGAATGCTCATGGAGGTATTCTTCCAGCTGTTGCCAGAAGCCATGATCGTTCCGGATTTTCTTGCATGACGCGCAGATAGGAATGAGGCCTCGCAGGACCTTGACCTCGCTGAGCGCGCGTTGCAGATGCTCGTTGCTGCGGCGCAACTCGATCTCGCGTGCTTTCCGGCAATCCATTTCCCTTTTGAGGGTGAGCGCGGAGGAGACTCGCGCCAGGAGTTCCACCGTGTTGACGGGCTTGTTGATGTAGTCCATCGCCCCGGCCGAGAATGCTTCCTGCAAATTTGAGGAATCCGTCTTGGCGGTCACCATGATGACGGGGATATCGCGCAGGTGGCCCCGGGTCTTGATGACGCGGCAGGCGGCGACTCCGTCGAGTTCCGGCATCAGTATGTCCATCAGAATGAGGTCCACGGCCGTGTTGAGCGCATGACCCTCGGTATTGAGCACGGCAAATGCCGCTTGCGCGGAATCCGCGCTTAGGATTGGTCCGTAGCCGGCTTTCGCCAGAATCGACTGCAAGAGAAGTTGCTGATCCGCAGAGTCGTCAACGATGAGGATGCTCATGCGATCTCCCGGCGGGCGTGCAATGCCGCCACAGCGGCGAACACAGTTGTCGAGGTGCCCGGGTTTAGAGGGCAACGGGGCGATGTTGGTGAAAGTATAGCAGGTACAGGGCGGCTATCGGAGTTTGGCCCGGACGAGGTCGCTGATTTGCTTGCCGTCCACCGGTTGACCGGCCAACTTTTCCATGACGGCTTTCATGACGGTCCCCATATCCTTCTGCGAGGTGGCGCCGCTGGTTTGAATGACCGTGTTCACCAGGTCGGAGATCTCTTGCAGAGAAAGAGCTTTCGGGAGATAGCTTTCGATGATTGAAATCTCGTGACGTTCTTTTTCCGCTAAATCGGTCCGGTTCGCCTTTTCAAACTGGTCGACGGAGTCTTTCCTCTGCTTGATGAGGGTGGCCATGACCCGGCTCATCTCGGCATCGTCGAGGTCCTTTTTGAGTTCCACTTCCTTGTTGAGAATCGCGGCCTTGATCATACGGATGACGTCCATCCGGAGCTGGTCCCTGGCCTTCATGGCGTGCTTGAGGTCCTCGCTCAGACGATCTCGAAGCGACATACTCCCTCCTGGTAAACGGGATGAGCATAACGGGTTGGTTTTATCCAGTCAATCGATCGACGGAGCCGCTGAGCGATAGTGGTTTCCACGTTCGGTAAGGTAAGATGCAAACCAGCTTTCAGCGAGACGTCTCCCATGCGCAACGCCTGACAAGGAGGAATCGCATGCAGCCTTGGACGATACGCGTGCTTATGCATGTTGGGATTTGTTGTGCCATACTCGGAGTGATGGTGGCCTGTGCGCGTCATCCCGACAAAGGACCGTCGCTGCCGACTTCCGATGAAGTGCGAGGTCATGCCGACCGCTCCTTCGACAGACTGAAGGAGGAAGAGCCAAGCCCTGATCCACGTTAGACGGGCGAGTCCTTGCGTCGCCCGGGGACCGCCGTGCTGGGAAACAATCGCAGAATCACGTCATTCGCGGCACCTCGAGCCATTAATCACGCTCACGGTGCATAGTTGACCCCTTGGACGACTCTCGATACGATGACAGCCAGCAAATGAAGCAAATGTCCGACGATAACGTCCTCTGAGATCTGAGAGAGGAGGATGGCCGTATGCGGTACCCATTCGCCTCCGTAAAGGTGTGGTGTCTCTTTTCGTTTGCCTTGTGTTTCCTGCCGGGACCAGACCTGGGTTGGTCCCGGGAACTCATGACGCCTAAGGAGCAGGCCTCGACGGAATTCGAGCCGACTCAAAGCCCTTCGTTCGATGAGCAACAAAAAGGGGTTCCACAATCAATGTTCGTGTGGATCAGAATGGCCAAGGGCTATGAGGTCGAATGGGACAGTTTTGGCAGGAAGGGCTGGTATACACAAGACCCTCGGCTCAAGCCGATCGACCCTGGAACGACCGTGTTTGCTCCTGACACGTCCGCCATCTACATTGTTTTCGAAGTGGCGCCGCTCGAGGACCCTGCATCGTTCAGCGCTCAATGGTTTCTCGAAGGCGAAGGGGGGCGACTTTCGGATGCCCCCGTGGGTCGGGATACCTTGGAAGTGCCCGGCCATGAGCGGTACGGATTTCTCGAGCTGAAGAAACCGGGCGAGGCATGGCCGGTGGGCAAGTATGTCGTGAAGTTGTTTATTACCCCACTTGGTCAGCAGCCCTTTCATTCGGTGAATCAGGTAGGCTCTATGCGGTTTACCATCGCCGAGACTCCGGAGCGTGCCAGCGCAGGTCCACAAAAGTAGTGCAGGTGCCCGAACGCGATGCCGATCTATGAGTATCTTGCAGAAAAGTGCCGGAAGCAGCCCAGATGTTCGGGTCGAAAAGAATACATCCATTCCATTTCAGCCGAACCCATCAAGGAGTGCGGAGAGTGCGGGGCACCGGTGGCGAGAGTGTTCTCCTCGTTCTCGGCCCGCTGCGGTGCAGCAAGAGCATCCAGTCCAGATCCGACTCCGCTGAATATTACCGGGATTCCAGCGCCGGCTCAGATGCCGAGCCATAGCGAGTGCGGCGGGCAAGGGCATGATCACTGAGGGCAAACAAGGAGGAGTCAACGCGGTGGAGCGGGTAAAGGAAGCCGATCCCGAAAAATTGACGCTCTTGTACGAGCGTTTCAAAGATGTCTGCTTGGTCGAAAAAGAAGTGTGGAACGAAATCTTTATGCCCCGCGAAGTCAAGCAGGGGGCCGTGCGGACCAATATTCAAGACAGGTATGAGGTTGAAATCGACGATCCTTCGATCGAGCGGGTGTTGGAGGCGAACATCCCGCTCGGTGGGAAAGCCCTTGCGGCTGCGATCCAAGAGTACCGCAGCCACATCTCTTTTTATCGGAAACTCTGACGCGCCTTACTTCTTTTCGACGACGCGCTCCACGTCGTGCACAATGTCCGACGAAAGTGGCTTCGTCCGGTGGTGGTAGCGCGCCACCACAGTGCCCGATCGATCGACCAAATATTTCTGAAAGTTCCATTCCACCTCGCCAGGGAACGGACTCTTCTCCGTCAAAAATTGATAGAGCGGGTGCTTATCGGGTCCTTTCACGCTGATTTTGCTGAACAGTGGGAAGGTTAAACTGTATTTGGTGAAGCAGAAGTTCTTGATTTCTTCGTTCGTGCCCGGTTCCTGCTGCCCGAAATTGTTAGCCGGAAACGCCAGTATCTCGAATCCCTTGTCACGATAGTGCTCATACAGCTTTTGAAGATCCGAGTACTGCGGCGTGTTCCCGCAAAAGCTGGCGGTATTGACGAGTAGCAACACCTTGCCGCGGAACTGGTCGAGCGACACGGGCTGACCATCGATGTCGTCCAGCGTGTAATCGTATATACTCGTCGCTGTCGCAGCCATGAGCGTTCCTTCCTGGCCGGCCAATCCCGATGCCGACCAAATCACTAGTCCGAGCCCCAACATGAAGGCGCAGCCGGTCGGGCTTGTTGTCCTTGTGGCCATAGCACTCCCCCAGTTCAAGGATCCTATAAAGATTAAAGGCGTTCCAGGGCGGCAATCCGCTCTTCCATGGGAGGATGGGTCGCGAACAGATGCATAAATCCTCGCGTCTTGCCCGAAATTTTGAACGTCGCCAACGGGTCCTGCGTCCCGTACCCGATGTGGGCACGATTCACCCAGCGATTGATGGCCTGCAGCGCCGCGATCATCGATCCTTTGCCGTAGACTCTGGCGGAGAAGGCATCCGCAGCGAATTCACGCCGACGCGAATGCCAGCTTATCACCAGCATGGCGAGAAAGCTCAGCACGACCTGAAGGACGATGTAGACGATGAACGCCAGGAAGGGGTTGCCGGCGGATCCACCCTCTCGATCTCCTTGCGGATGCCCGATAAGTTGATATACGAAACTTGAAATATAGTACACGAAGGTGTTCATCAGCCCGGCGAGCACCGTGGTGGTGAACATATCACCGTTGAAGACATGTCCCATTTCGTGGGCCAGCACCGCCCTCACGGCTGGCTCGTCCAAATTCTGGAGCAGGCCGGTGGATACGGCCACCATCGCGTTGTTCTTGCTTGGGCCGGTCGCGAACGCGTTTGGATCGGGCGATTCGTAGATCCAGACTTCCGGCATGTTGATGCGAAGCCGCTGGGCGATTTCCTGGACCGATCCGTAAATCACGTGTTCGGCGTGCGTGCGCGGCTGGACGATCTGCTCGCAAGTCAGCATCGCCCGGGCCATCTGTTTCGAAAAAGCCAAACTGATGAAGGCGCCGCCAAAACCGATCACTAAGGCCCAGATCAACAGTTCTTGGCTGAAGACTCCCCGCACGTCGATGCCGAAAATAGGAAGCACAACATCAACCAGGACCCGCACCGTAATGGATAGGGTTAGGTAAATCAAAAAATTGGCGATGAGAAACAGCCCAATGCCCTTCAACCACTTCATCGAGGATCCTCCTTCAGAATTCAGGTCGCCCTCCCGGAGCAGGACGGCGGCGATGTCCATTATACAGCAAACCCTCCGCCAAACTGGCGGCACGGCGGTAAGTGAGAGACAGATAACCTTTCCCCGGGTCCTGGTCAAGCATTGAAGCTGCGGTCCGATGTCTGGGCTTTTCTTCGATGGGCCGCGAAGTTGCCAACTCTTGGGGCGTTCTGTTAGAAGAAATTCATGAAGCGCGTCCGGTGGTTGTCCGTTAGCGGCGTCCTTTTGATGTTCACCGTCCATGCCATGCCGGGTCTGAGCCTCGACCAGCCGTTGACAGTAACTGCTGACCCCGACGGCGTGCAACGCGCGACGATCATGCTGGACAGTTACTCCTATAGCCCATCCCATATCGTCGTGGAGGCAGGCAAGCCCGTGGAATTTACACTCACGAGTGTGACGATAATCACCCCCCATAATTTCGTGATAAAAGAACCGGCCTCGGGGCTGACCATTGATCAAGACGTGGGCGCTGGGAAAACCGTGGTGATTCGGTTTACGCCGACGCAGCCGGGCCTGTTTCCTTTCTACTGTGACAAGAAACTACTCTTCCTGCCGAGTCACCGGGACAAAGGCATGGAGGGAAAGTTAGAAGTGAGATAGAGGTTTCACCACGGCTATCGCGCAACAAGAGCTTCTCCGCGGCATCCTCAAGCAGGTTTCCCGATCGTTCTACCTGACGCTTTCAGTCCTGCCTGCCGACGTCCGGGATCAAATCGGTCTGTCGTATCTTTTCGCGCGGGCGGCCGATACTATTGCCGATACCGATCTCATCAGCCGCGAACAGCGGTTGGCCCACTTGTACGGGCTGATGGCTCAGTTCACCTCCGACGCCGCCGTTGATTGGGCCCGCGTCCACGAGATCCAAACGGCGCTCACGCCTCACCAATCTCACGGCGCGGAACGTGTGCTGCTCGAGAGGCTGGAAGACTGTTTCCGCGTCTACCAGACCTTCACGCCGGAGGACCGGCGGCGGATCCGTGACCTGATGAGTACGCTGCCGAAGGGCATGGAAATGGACTTGCAGCGGTTCCCTGTCGAATCGGCCCGCGCGCTGACGGCGCTCCACAGCGAGGAGGATTTGGACGACTACACCTATTACGTCGCCGGCTGTGTGGGGGAATTTTGGACCAAGATGACGTGCGCACATCGCCGCGCGCTGTCTCAATGGGACGTCGAGAAGATGTCGGCCATCGGCACCCGATTCGGGAAAGGGTTGCAACTGACGAACATCCTGAAAGATCTTGCCCGCGATCTTGCGAGGGGCCGGTGCTACATTCCCGAGCCGATGCTGAGGGAAGGCGGACTCACCCCAAAAGATCTGTTGAGACAGGAAAGTCTGCCAGCGCTGCGGCCGGTCCTTCGTCGATTGCTCCATACGACCGTCGAGCACCTGGATCAAGGCTGGTTCTACACGCTCGCGATTCCGCGCATGGAACTGCGCCTGCGTCTGGCCTGTATGTGGCCGCTTTTACTGGCAGGAGAAACCCTGCGGCGGGTGGCTGTCTCCTCGGATATCCTCGACCCTCATACCAACGTAAAAGTTCCGCGATCCCGCGTCTATGGAATGATGGCGCTCACGATGTTGACCGGCGCCTGTGGTTATGTGGGGCTGGCCTACTGGGGGTGGCTTCGGAAGCAGATTGTGTAACCTTCCGCGCCTACTTTTTTTGCGGCTCCAACATTTTGTCGCCTTTTCGGTAGACCGCATAGATGGCGTTGGAGGGGCAGGCGTCGAGGCACAGACGGCAGCTTTCGAGGCAGCGCGAGGCATCGAATTTATAGGGCGGGGTCGACAGCCAGGCGCCCGTGGGGCAGACGGGAACGCAGATGGCCTGGTGGGTGCACCGATCCGGGTGGCGGACCAGGTGATCGCGCACGATCATCATAGGTTTGACTCCTTCAAAGAGACCTTGTGAGAAGATCTCAAACATATTGTTCTTCTTCGGTTCACTCACTTCCACTCCCGCACGAGCTGCTTGAGTCGATCTTTCAATTCGGGGATATGCTCAAGATTGTTCTGGATCGCGCCGAGGATTTTTTCCAGCCGAGCCGAGCGCAAGGCGTCCTTATCTCGGGCCACCAGGCGATCGTACTCGGCATAGGCCTCCGGGTGGGCCGGCTCCAGCCATCGGCGCGCACTCTGAATCGCTTCCCCCAGTTCCAGCGGCTCAGGCGCGAGCGGCGGCGCCACCAGAAACGATCCGTCGGTGAACACGATGACGGCCGCACCCCGTTTGCCAGTCAGCGGCGCGACGACTCGAATTGTTTTCCCGCCGATCGCCTCCCACTGATACGTCAAGCCGGGAAACTGCTTCATGAAGGCCACCTTTTCCTGGTTGGCCTTCCATTTTTCCTCGACAGCCATGATGGTCCTCGTTGTCGCTGGACGTTATGAAGGAGGAATTTTGGCAGGTGCCGGATGATCGGGCATCAACAACCGGGTGACCGTTTCGCCCTTGAGAATGTGGCGTTCCATGATTTCCGTTACGTCGGCTTCGCTGCCGACCCAGTACCAAACCCCTTCCGGGTATATCACGACGCTGGGGCCGTACTCGCAGTGGTCCAGGCAGCCGGCCTTGTTCGCTCGGACAGTACCTTTCAAGCCCAGTCGTTCTACTTCTTTCTTGAAAAACGCGTGCAACTTCTCGGAGCCCTGATTCGCACAGCAACCGCGCGGGTCCTCTTTGGGCCGCTGATTGATACAGATGAATATATGGTGTTTGAAAATGGACACAGGCAGTCTTGCGATCAAGTCGGCATGACGACCGTCTGCATACGGGCCATGAGCTGTTGCACGTCGGAGGGATCCAGAAGCGGCGATCGTCCTGTGCTCCCAAGAACGGTGGAAATTTCCCTGAGCCGCAGCGACGCGCGCTGGAGTTCCTCCGAGTTCGATAATTCCGATCCCTGTCCGACGCTCAGTTTGTCGAACTCCGCGCGTATATCGCGAAAATCCCGCTGCATGTTCTTGTGTAGTGAGCAGCTCTCACAATACCACTTCGGACTTTGGTCCGCGGAGGGCGACAGCCGGTCATAGGGCCGGTGGAAAAAGTCACGTCCCAAGGATTGCTTCATAAGGGGCGTTCCCGTAACCCCGCAGGCGCTGCATGCACCAGCCGCTTGGTCCATAGTGATTTCCTTCAGATGCACGTCGTTGCGAAATCGTGGCATCTTACACTAGCGCTTTACGGGGTGTCTACCCGCGCAGAGGCGACGCCATAGGGAGCTCGGGAGTATAATGGAGCAGGTCGAGGACGGAGGATGCCGATGATCATTGGAGTGCCCAAAGAGAGCAAAGATCACGAGTATCGTGTCAGCGTCACGCCCGAAGGCGTGCGTACTTTGCGAGATGCCGGTCATGATATCTGGGTCGAGGCGTCGGCCGGAGCGGGAAGCGGCTTTTTGGACGAGGAATACCGACAAGCGGGCGCGACCGTCGCCTCATCAAAGGGGCAGATCTTTCAAAAGGCCGAATTGATCGTGAAGGTGAAAGAGCCGCTCTTGCCGGAATGCGACCTGTTCCGGCACGGACAGATCCTGTTTACCTACCTTCATTTGGCATCACTTCCTGAACTCACGAAAGCGCTGATCGAACGAGGCGTGACCGCCATCGCCTATGAAACGACGGAAGCGAAGGACGGAAGCCTCCCCATGCTGAAGCCCATGAGCGAGATCGCCGGCAAAATGTCCGTCCAGGTCGGGGCGAGATATCTGGAAAAGACGCAGGGTGGGCGCGGGGTGCTGCTAGCCGGGGTGCCCGGGGTGGAATCGGCAAAGGTCGTCGTGCTCGGAGCGGGCATCGTGGGTAGTGCGGCTACGCAGATCGCCGTCGGCATGGGAGCGCAGGTTACGGTCATTAACCTGGATATCGAACGGCTCCGGTATCTCGACGATCTCTACCGCGGCCGGATCGTGACGCGGGCGGCCACGCACGTCGCGATCGAAGAATCGATCCCTCAGGCGGACTTGGTGATCGGTGCCGTCTTGGTCCCCGGAGCACGAGCGCCGAAGCTGGTGTCGCGCGATTTGGTATCACGCATGAAGCCGGGTTCGGTCGTCGTTGATGTCTCGGTGGACCAGGGCGGGTGTTTTGAAACGACCAGACCGACCAGTCACAGTGATCCGGTGTATCTCGTGGACGGCGTGCTCCATTATTGCGTCGCCAACATGCCGGGCATCGTCCCCCGCACGTCGACTTTGGCCTTGACCAATGCCACGCTCCCCTTTATAGTCCGCTTGGCTTCCGAGGGAGCGGATCGGGCGGTCCGTTCCGATCCCGGCCTCGCGAAGGGCGTCAATCTGAGAGACGGCAAAGTCACGTGCCAGGGAGTCGCAGACGCCCATGGGTTGCGTTTTACCCCTCTCCTATAAGACACTGCACACCTCGGTGCCTTTCCCGCGGAAATCAATCGGGGCGTAGCGCAGCCCGGTAGCGCACTGCGTTCG
>JBDZUK010000009.1:0-77135 GCA_040255165.1 Nitrospiraceae bacterium
GAACGGGTGACCCGCGGCTTATGAGTCCGCTGCTCTACCAACTGAGCTACACCGCCACGGATGCGGGAAGGCTCCAATAATATCCAATCGGGACCGGCGGTGTCTACTTGGCATCCGACAAATTCAGTTGTTCCAACTGTCCCTGGGCCCTGGCTAGGTTGACGCGCGAAGCGTTGACCCGGAAGAGCGCGTCGACGAGATTATCCCGCGCGCGCACCAGCGAAAACAGCGCGTTCGACAGCTCAAGTGTGTTGGAGCTGAGCAGCCGGAATCGCTCGCGCGCCAACTGCACCTCCGTCACGGCCGCCTTCAGTCCGTCTTTGGCGATCCGATATTGCTCTCTGGCCGACGTGAGGGTCACCAGGGCCTCGCGCGTCTCCATGGTGATCTGATTGGTGACGAGCCTCAGCTTGATCTGTTCCTGCTGGAGCTGGCTGCGGCTCTCGCTGATTCGCCCTTCCCGCTGCCCCCCGTCGAAGATAGGGATCTGCAGCAGCACGCCGACGTTATAGGTGCCAAGCGTATTGTCGAATCGGTTGCCGATTAATCCATAATCGCCTTGCGCCGCTAACGAGGGAATCCGCTCTCCTTTGATGGAGCTCAACGACAACCCGGCGACTTTCATACGCTGCAGCTGAGCTTGGAGTTCCGGGCGATTGTTCATCGCGTTTTCCATGGCCAGCTCTTGACTGGGGATGAACTCGTCGATCGGCTTCAACTCATCGGTGAGCATTAACTTGAGATCGAATGATATCCCCAGTGCATTGATCAAACCGAGCTTTGCCCGTTCCACGTCGCTTCGACTCAGCTCCAACCTTTGCCGCTCGTTTTCGAGCTGGGTTTCCAGCCGCGCTGTGTCCAGCCCGGTGGCCATTCCTCCGGTTTGGCGACTTTTCACGAAGTTCACCAACTCCTTGTACAACTCCACGTTGGCTTCACGGGAGTCGATCAACTCCTGCTGCCGCAGCACTTCCAGGTAGTGCAACGCGACGGTCGCCATCGTATCGTTGTTCGTCGTCACGGATTCCAATTCGGCTACCTGCAAGGCAGCGCGCGACGCACGCCATCGGTCGATCAGGCTGAAGCTGAACAGCGATTGGGACAGGCTCCCTCGCGCGTCCACGATGTCGAACGGGTTGGTCCGGACAGGGGCTCCCCCGATAGTGCCCAGAAAAAACGTTTGGTTGTTGAATTTCGCGGTCGAGCCGAGATTCGGGAGCAACGCACCAAGCTGGGTCTGAGTCACGCCGCGCGCCGCTTCGATTCGTTCTCTGAACAATCGGACCTGAGGACTCTTGTCCAGGGCCGCATCCATGGCGTCGCGGAGACTCAGCCGGAGAACCGGCCGCAAGTCCTCTGGCGGGGCATCAGCAGCCTGAGACGAGCCCGGGCCCATCACGTACCAGGCAAGTAGCACGAGCGCCCCTCGTGCGGCGTAACCCCACCATTTCCTCATCATCAGCGCTGCCCTGTTCATGGGGCCTGAAATTCTATCGTGCAGGCAAGGCCGGCCGGGATGACGTTGTTGGGGTTCGGCAGTTCCAACCGGACACCGAACGTTCCGCTCGCGCTGTCGACGACTTTATTCACGACGGTCACTTTAGCTTGATAGACTGCCTGGCCTCCGGCTTCCGTCCGCACCTCCGCTTTCATTCCTGGCTTGAGACGTCCGAGGTATGATAGAGGGGCGAAGACCTCGACCCGCAAGGGATTGATCTGTGCGAGCTTGAGGATCGGCGTCTGTTTTGCCAATTCGCCCGGAGAGAGAAACCGTTCGACCACCACTCCGGTGATCGGGCTTCGGATAGTCCGTAAGTGGAGAGCTGCAACGGCCCGATTGAGTTCCAGTTCCGCGATACGCTTATTTTCGACCGCTTCCAGATTCGCCAACTCCGCCAGAAGCTTTTCCGTTTGAGCCTCATCTACCTCATGCCTGGCGATGGACGAGGTCTTATACAGCTCCATCGCTCTCTCATGTTTGCGCGCACTGAACCCCACCTTTACTTGGCTGCTCTTCAGCACCGCCTCCGCACCTGCCTTCGCTTTCGCCAGTGCGACCGTTGCCTCCTCCAGACTCGACTCAAGGACGACCACTGGCTGATTCTTCGTCACCCAATCGCCGCGGTCCACCGGCACGGTTTGAATCAATCCTTCCACCGGAGAGCCGATTGAGATCTCCGCATACGGCTTGATGACGCAGGCCAAGTCGCCTGCCTCGGCAGATCCGGACAGCATGGATGTCATGCCGCAGAGTGTCACAGCAAAGACGGCCAGCCAAAGTGTTTTGACCGTAGAGGTCATTTTATGGACTTCCCTCCGCTTGTTTGGGCGGCGGCTCTTTGTCTTTTTTCCCGAACCGCACCGTACACTTGAGTCCGGCCGGGAGTTTCAGGTCATGGTTGGGAAGTTCCAAGCGTACGCCGAAGGTCCCGCTGGCTGCATCGACAACACGATCCACCACAGTGACTCGCGCGCCATATTCACCGGTGATCGGAGGTTCAGGTTTGACCCACGCTGTCTGGCCGACAGAAATCTTTCCCAGCATGGCGACCGGCGCGTACACCTCCACACGTAGCGGATCAATTTGGGCGATCTTGAGAATTTTTTCCTGCTTGGGGAACTCACCCGGATGCATGAACCGCTCGACGACGACGCCGTGGACCGGACTGCGGATAGTACGCAATGCTACCTCTGCCGAAGTGCGCTGGAGTTCGAGATCAGCCAGGCGCCGGTTCGATAACTCCGCTTGCGCATGCTGGACGGCCCCGGTGGCACGTTCCAAGGTCGTGTCCAGGGTTGCCAAAACCTGTCCTTCCTTGACAAGATCGCCGCGGTCCACAGTCACGGTTTCCAACAATCCGCCCACCGGAGTGGTGATCGTAATGACGACGTAGGGCTGAACCAGACAATTTAGGTCTTGGCCTGTCGCTGCCGATGCACTTTCGACAAGCACACTCGACAGCAGGGCCACCAGCACAACTGTGCGGATGTCAGGTCCTGACACGCCACCCCTCCCAATTCATTCCGGTCGCCCGGAAAAAGCCAGTGCAGCTTCCAGCTGGTCCTCCGACTGCAACAGATCTTTCCGAATTTGCGCATGCAGCCGTTCCGCGGAGACCTGCGGTCGTCGGGCAAACAATGCCGCCACCCATCCTTCAGCCGGTTTTCCGCGTTTCACCATGAGACGTGCCATCCATTTCCAGATGGCAGCTCGAGGAGTAGCCAACAAATCATCGTCGAGCGAGGTCAGCGCTTCGAAGCTTCCGGGGTCGCCTTGGCGCCCCGCACGACCATACAACTGGCGATCAATACGTGCTGCCTCATGCCGCTCCGTTGCGAGGACATGGAGACCGCCGCGTGCGGCCACTTCCGCCGACAATTTGATGTCCGTCCCACGACCAGCCATGTTGGTCGCGACCGTCACACGGCCCGCCTCCCCGGCTCCAGCCACAATGTCGGCCTCTTCCTTGTCTTGTCGCGCATTGAGCGTGACATGCGGCACATCGGCGGCCGAGAGAAGCGCGCTCAGTTGCTCCGATGCCGCCACGGATCGGGTGCCGACCAGCACAGGGCGTCCCGTCTGATGCAGGACCCGAATTCGCTCCACTGCCGCTCGCCATTTTTCGTCCGCGGAACGAAACATCCGTTCTCCTGCCCACACTCGTCTGAGAGGACGGTTGGTCGGGATCGCCACCACCGCCAGGCGGTACACGTCCCACAACTCCCGCGCGACTTCTCGGGCCGTGCCCGTCATGCCGGCAAGCCACAGGTAGCGGCGAAAAAACCGCTGGTAGGTGATACGGGCAAGGGAAGATTGCATCGGAGTCAGGGGACAGCCTTCTTTGATTTCGATCATTTGATGCAATCCCTGCTCCCACGAGCGATCACCTAAAATCCGCCCGGTGTATTCGTCGATAATTTGGACCTTCTCGTTTCGGACCAAATAATGAGTGTCGCGATGGAAGAGATACAGGGCCGTCAACGCCTGACGAACCAGTTCCTCGCGGCGCCGCGGCCCGGACCACAATCCGCTGAGATTCGCAGCGCGACGCGCCAGATGAGCCTGTCCGGAGGAAGTCACCCGGACGCTTCGCTCGCCTAAATCCACGGTAAAGTCTTGTTCTCGCTTCAACTCCCGCGCGAGGGCCAACGCGGTCTCGTACAACTCCTTTTCCGGGACCTGCCCCCCTGCGCCGGAGATGATAAGGGGCACACGCGCCTCATCTATGAGCACGCTGTCCGCTTCATCCACAATCCCGAAGCAAAGCCCTCGCAGCACGAGTTGTCGCAATCGAGCACCGTTCCCGTACAGGCGTTCCAGTTGCAATTGGAGGCGATTCGGGTCTCGACCAACGACGAGACGGTCTCGCAGGTAATCGAACGCTAATTCTTTGTTGGTGCAATAGGTGATATCCGACGCGTAGGCCTTCCGCCGGGCCGCCGGGTCGAGCTCGTGCGTGATGGCTCCGACCGATAGGCCCAACATTTCATAGACCGGCCCCATTTCCTTGGCATCACGTGCCGTCAGATAATCGTTCACGGTAATGAGGTGCACGGGGACGCCGGCCAAGGCCGCCGTCGCCGCTGCCAGCGTCGCGGTCAGTGTTTTGCCTTCGCCCGTCGCCATCTCCGCTATGCAACCGTTCAACAACACCCAGCCTCCCAGGACTTGGACGTCATAGTGCCTCTGGCCGATCGTGCGAGCCGCAACTTCACGCACTAATGCAAACGCACGAAATACCGATTCCGACTTGATGCCTTCCTTCCGCAGCAACTCACGAATACTCGCCGCATGAACACGCAACTGAGCGTCCTTCATCGCGGCCAAGGTGCGGCCTTCTTCAGCGACAGACCCGATGACATCTGCCGCCAAACAACGCCGACGACGCAACCCCCTCAGAACCGGCGTCATCAGCTTCATCCCCTGCCGATCCAACCATCCCTCCCGAGGGATCTCCCGCTCGGGGTAGGCACTGTGAAGCGCCGTGCGTTGTTGAGCCAGATCAAACATTGAATCTCGCAAGGAACAACTGCCGGCCTTGACGGTACCATTGCATCGCCAGCGGTTCCCAGCCGTGGTCGAACCGGACGTAGACCCGCCCGCCGACGTTCAAGACTGCTTGCCGCACCGGCAACTCCAAATCAATCTGAAATACCCGTTTAATCGCTTTCTGTCCTTTTGGGTCCTTCGGATCCATGGGCACCTGCCCTCCACCTTCGCTTCCCAGCGCCGGACTCGGAAGCTCGTCGCTCGCGGCGGGGACGACTCGTCTCATATCCGCTGCGATCGTTTCGACAAGACGCTCGGCCAAGCGCACCTGTATCCCATGGGTTGTTTTTCGAATCAAATCGATATCGGTCTGATCCACGATTGCCCGAATGGTAATAGTCTCAAGGTCGACCACGTGAGCCAGCAACTCTCCGCGCTTGACATAGCGTCCCGGCAAATCCTCCGCGCGTGGCAACACAAACGTACCATCGGTTCTGCTGCGGATGGTTAATTCATTCAGACGTTGGCGTGCGCGTGCCAAGCGCTCCTCGATGTATCTTTCTTCCTCCTCCAAGATCTTTGCCTTCACGAGGTCGTCCAAAATCTGTTCGCGGATGCGCGCTTTAATTTCCTGAAGTTGTCCCTCCAGGACTCTCACCTCGGTCACGATGTCGGCGTCGTGGCACACGACCAGCACGTCGCCGTAGTGAACGCGGCTCCCCGGCTTAGCCACCACTCGTTCGACAAACCCGTCGGTTTCCGCCCTGATGAACGCTTCCTCCGGGATCCATACGACGCCTTCCGCCCGGGTTCGCCACGGCGCCGGAATGAAACACAATGCGATGAGAATCAAGGATGCAAACCCTGCACTGACGGCAATGGCCCGTCCGCGCACCCGACGGATACGGGGACTCGACAATAGATATGCGAGCCCCTTCCCAAGAGGAAATACGAACCACGTCAGGCTCGTAAGGACCGCAAAAAACACTCCGAGCACGAAAAATATATCCGTCAGGAAGAGAAGAATCGCGACAACCACGAAAACGCGATACACGAAAGAGGTCACTGAGTATGTGACAAACCACGCACGCTCGCCCGGGGTAGCAGCCGGTAACTCCGCCTCCTCTCTGGCGAATAAATATCGCTCACACAGATACCCAAGATAGGTATTGGCCCGTTGGCGGAGGTTTGGTATTTCGATGAGGTCGGCCAATATATAATAGCCGTCGAATCGGAGCAGAGGGTTGCCGTTGAAAAGAACCGTGGAGATACCTGCGATCAAGATGGTGTTGTATGCCAACGTCCGGACCGTGCCCGGCTCGGCGCTCACCCATATGTACATGGCGATTGATGCCAAAAAGAGTTCGACGACCATGCCGGCGGCACCCACCAAGGCACGCTGCCATTTGTTGGGAAAGGCCGAGGACGCGCTGGCGTCCACGTACGGCACAGGGGAAAAGACAAGAAGCATGATGCCCATCTCATGCACTTCACCTCCAAACACCTTGACTGCGAAGGCATGACCGAACTCGTGTAGCGCTTTGATGATCGGAAAAAGAATCCACAGCAGAATCAGGTTTTGCGGCGCCGTCACTCGATCGATAATGTCGGCGGTAAAATCGGACCAATAGGCGGCCCCGATCAAGACGGCCGGCACCACGGTCAGACACCAAAGCGCTGCTCCCCACCAGCTAAACAACGGCCGAACGAGCGGAGCCATGGTGTCGAGAAACCGCTCGGGGTCCAAAAGCGGGAGCTGCCACGCGAAGAAGTTCATCAGCCGGCGTTGCCACTTCTTCCGTTGTTGCTTCTCATGCCGGTGCAGCAACTCGATCGTGTCGGGAGAGATATCGCACTGGAGCACATCGGCCATATGCAGCTGGGTGAGAAGCTGAATCACCTCCGGCTGAGTCGGCGCGTCGTCGCCCAGCTTGGTCGACGCCATCTCCCAGATTTCTTGTACGGTCCGCCGGCCGTTCATCAGTCCGATAAAGGCATAGGCAGCGGGAGAAAATCGATGAAACCGCTCGTTGGAGCGGTCCCGTAAGACGTACCAAACTTGTCCGCGATAGAGATGTCGGTGAAGCTCCGCATGGGAACGCAGGCGTGGGGTAAGACCCGCTACGCGGTACCAGGAGGGGCTGAAGAGCGCTTCAGACATACTCTCGGACGGCTATGCTTGAGATAAGAAGACTCGTTTTAATCTGTTTTGTTACGGCAACCAGGACCAGAGGGTTAACCGGATCCAATCGACGATTTGGTGCGTCCAGATCCAGACGTAGAGCCGGCGATCGATTTCAATTTTCCCCGCTCCCTCCATTCCAGGACGCAAACGGTCGTGCGGTTCATCGAGCCGCGCTTCTACGCGGAAAAAGTTTCGTCCTTCTCTCGCCGTGGAGACGGGAGTCACTTTGTCCACCGTGGCTACAAGGGTTTCGCTCGGAAAGGCAGAGAGCATCACAGCCCCTCGTTGACCCACCTTGACATCTCCGATGTCCCGCTCGTCGACTTCCAGCACAACCCGATAATTTTCGAGCGGCGCAATCTCGTAGAGCACCTTGCCTTTCTCAACCGGCGCCCCTAGAGACTGGCTTAAATCCCCCGTCGCCACGATACCGTCGAAGGGCGCGTTGACGAGCGTGTGGGCTAACTTGTCGTCGAGCAGAGCGATTTCAGCCTGCACCTGGTTCATCTGTGCGGTCAGGATTTCAACTTTGGCCGCTTCCCGTTCGGCCATCGCCTTGTGGAATTCCTTTTGGTATTCCTCCAGACGGCTGAGCGCCTTCAACCGTTCCAGTTTCAGTTCCCGATCATCGAGCGCACAAAGAACCTGCCCGGCCTGCACAAAATCACCCGCTCGTACCGGTGCCTCCTTAATATAGCCGTCGAAGGGAGCGGCGGCGGCCCGCTGCACGATAGGCTCCAAGACGGACTTGGCCGAAACCCGGTAATCGCCTTCCGCCAAGAAACAAAATGCCGCGACGCCTGCAACGGCCATGGTCCCGAGCTTGAGTCCTACATGGCGCGGACCTACAAGCTTCGCGGCATAGTTCCGAACCGAATCGGCTGCCTTGACGGCGAGCCATCGATCCTCGCGTCGTTGCACGTCCAGGATTGGCCCGGCTAACGCCGCCACGGATTGACACAGCTCGATCGTCTTCCGATCAAATGGACGGGAGGCCGGTCGCTCCAGCAACAGCGCACCGATGGGAGTCCCGCAGGACTCCAGCGGGATCGTGCATAATGCTCCACTGTCCTGATCCGCAGCAAATTCGCCGTGCGCCCGGACCACGACCGGAGGGGTATCCTCGGCCGGTGGGTACACGACGGTTTCACGTTGATCGATGGCCTCGTCCATCACCCCGCCCATGGCGCGGACGAGATTCGTCTGCAGTTTGAATTCCGCACTGTGGGACATCGCGTAGACCCGACTGCGCCCGTGCCGCAGAAACCCGATGCTCACGCGATCGCAAGCGAGCCTGGCGGCAAGCGCACTCGCAAAGGCCATCGCGGCGGCATAGCCTCGCTCGTGCCCCAGAACGGTTGCCGTCAAGTCCAAGGCCGCCTGCATGCGCTCGCGCGTCTCTTGCTCTGACGCGATCGCTTCACGAGAAAACAGCAGTTCGAGCCACGCGGCGCCCCAATGGAGCTGGCGCATGACGGCTTGCAAGCGGATGTCGTTTTGGGAAGCGACTTCTAGGACGGCGGCTCCGTGGAGAGAGCCGCGAGCTTCGATAGGATACCCAATTTCGTAATGGCCGTTCGTAGCCCCGTCGGGCTCGTCATCCGTCGCACCGCGACTCACGAGACCGCGTCGCTCCTGAAGCGTCCGTTCGGCGGTCTTTGTAAGATGCTTGAGGGAGCGATGTTTGTCCGGCCAGACGGCGACTGGACGGAACGGCCCGCGGTCTGCCTGGCCGAGCAGCACCATCCCGGCTTGCACGTTGCCGATCATGCGGCACTGCAGGGCCAACCAGTTGGTACAGAACGCCTCAACAGTGGGAGCTTGTGCAAATTTGGACCAGAGCGACTGATCCAGCTCGTTTTCCGAACCGGCGACGCTCGCAGCGAGAGCTTCTGCCTCCCGCCGCAGCGTGCCTTGCTCGGCTTTGGCTCGAGTCTCCATGCCTCGCCGCGTCGGACGTCACAGTGCAGCGGTCACCGAGCGGCGGATTTATCGGATTGGGAAGCACCCACGTCCATCACACCGAAGCGGCTCTCGTACTGCTGCACGACTGAATTCAGCAAGAGCGCCAGACGCTTCGCAGCAAACGGGCTCAGGATGATACGGCTGTTCAGCTTGACGCGGATTTCCGAAGCCTCGCGCTCCCAGGCATTGTTCATGCCGAATACCAACACGACCTCTTCACGCGAGCTCGACACGTTGCACACGTTCGCATAGGCATTGGTTATATTAGTGTCGTCAAAGCGCACTACCGGACCGGACGATGATTTCGTCGCACCTGTCGTCGCCGATTCGTTTTCCTTTTCTTTCGTCGCCATCGCAACCCTCCTTAAGATGTGTTGAGTGAGACAACGCCCCCTAGCTGGAGCGCGGGCACTTTAGCACAAGGCCGACAAACTTACGACCCCGCCCTTCGAGGTATTCGGCGGGCAGGCAGAAACAAATGCCGCCGGCCATGGGATGGATCCGCCCTTCCCAGCCTTCAGGCCCGGCGTGGAGTGTCATTTGCGATACGAGACCGGAGAGAGGCACGAAACAAGAGGGCCGGAAAGGAAAAACTCACCTCCTGGACGTCAAAAGGATGTGTACAGGCGCTGTGGCGGACTCCGACTTAGCGAGTGTTTTCGTACTCCTCTATCGTGAACGCGATGGGCTCGAAGTCTGCGAACTCGTCGGAACTTTCGTCTGTTACCTGGCCGACTAAGAAATCGGACAGCCAGCGATGCTGAACCGCCGCGGTGCTCAGCCGCTGTCGTCCGGTATCCGACTCAAGTTCAAACTCGACGGAAACCGGTACGGATGCTTGTGCCACCTTTCGCCGGGTACCTGTCTCAAGAACATCCTGCATGATCCCTTGGCTCGTTTCATGGTCCAGCCCCAGCCGATGCCCCAACTCGTGCAAGACCACGGTCAAGAGGTCGACGCGGCCGCTGGCCGGGCTTTTCGGGGCGGCAGCCAGATCACCGTCTCGTTCTCGGATCCGAAATTCCTCATCGCCGCCCGGAGTGTCGTCGATGAACCATCCAAATCCCGCCGCTGTTGTATCGAGCCAGATGGTCTGCTCATCGTTCAGTCCCAGAGTCGCATCGGGAAGATCGGCGATGCGGAATGTGACCCCCGCCAGGCGGTTAAGCGCCGTCGGATCGTCCAACACGGTAGCCCACTGCAAGATGGCTTCGGTGATCAGGGTATCCGTGGCATCAGACGTTAACGAGACGACCTGGGTACTGCCTTCACCCTGGCTCGAGGCCACCAACGGACTCGTGGTCCCTTGGGAGACGAACGCGGGATCGTTGGTCTTGACGGTCACGCTGTCGTACGATCCGGTGCCGGTCACGCTTAGAACGCCAAACGCACCGTCCAGGACGACCGCATTGTACGCTTTGCCCAGCACCGTCTGGTTGTTCAACGTGACGCTGACGGTCGTCCCTTTGAGGAACAGGCCCAGAGTGTAATCCACGCCGGCATCGATCTGTTTGCTGAACGTGGCATCGACGGCCCAACCGTCCTTGGCCGTGCGATGTCCCAGGATCACCTGGTCTGTTTGCGCGTCGATGGCCACGAACTTGAAGTCGGTGTCGGAATAGCGGTCGAAGATGATGCCCGCCCGACCGTCCGTGTTCAACACAGCCGAGAGGTCCAACACGCTGGACACGGCCAAGTGGTCTACTCCGAGATCCATGAGGCTGACGGCCGGCGCCGTACCGATCGGGGTGCCGGTATAGCGACCATCCGCCACCGCCCAGTCCCCGCTTTGCCCACCGAAGAGGTCGGCCACCCCGTCCGCGAAATCTTCCGTTTGCTGGAAGGTGATCTGCGGCGGTAGGACCTGAACTTTGACGTTGTCGAACGAGCCGCGCGAATTGTCGGACCCGACTCCCACCAGGCCCCAGTTGAGGCCGTAGGCATAGCCGTCTACGACCCGCGGGGTGAAGGTATGGGAGAAGACGTTCGTGTTGTCGACGACCAGGGTCGCGGTGAGCCCGTTCACCGCTAGCAGCATGTTGTAGGACTTGTCGGCTTTGACTCCACCCGGCACCACGCCTTGCGTGTCCACATGCCAGCCGGTCGCATCCCGATGGCCCATGACTAGCTTGCTGATCGACACGTCGAGGCCGGCGAACTTGAAATCGGTCTCCGATTGGTAATCGAAGATGATATAGGCGTTAGCCTTCCAACCTGCCGTGGGTTTCACCGCCTTGATTGAGGCCGTGACTTCGAAATAGCCGGGGAGCGCATCGCTCACGTGATAGACGCTGACGGCGTCGCCCCCAAGCGAGGCCGCGGAGACCTGCAAGGCTCCACCCTGGACCTGCCACACACCGCTGTCTGGCGCGAAGCCCTCCATACTGGAAGTGTTAAAGTTGGCCGATTGGAGCACATCCCTCGGTCCACCGGGGATATTGCCGGGCTGCGGATCGTCCGGCGCTCCGGTCTGATCGCGCCACGCGAAATCCTGCTGCCGGATGAGGCCCAACTCGCCTTCCGGCTCGCCGTTCCTGGCTGGATCAGCCCCCGTATCGGCAGCCCTGGTGGGATCCGCCCCGTCATTGGCCGACAACGCATAGAGGAATTCCGGCAACTGGGGCTGCAGATTTCTTGAAATCGTATAGGTCCCAAAAGGAGCAAATGGAACGATGTAGGAGTTGAATTCGCCCACCCAATCAATGAGACGATCACCGCCCGTGTTTGCGATGAGGACATCCCGACCTGCGCCGCCGAAGGCTCGGTCTTCATAGGTGGTGTGCGTGTCCGGTCCATCGTTCAACCCGCCGTTCGTGTCGAGATTGTCGTCGGCGTTCAGGAGATCGTCGCCCCAGCCGCCGTACAGATTGTCCCGGCCCGTCCCGCCGACGAGCCAATCATTGCCCACATCGCCGAACAGCGCGTCGTCGCCGTCTGTATGGATCGTCCCATCAACCAGCGGTCCTTCGCCGGCGTCGAAGTTCAACAGGAAACCGGGGATCTTTGCCAACGGATCGAATTCGTCGTAGGCCGCGAACTCTCCCGTCACGGTGCTGTAGGCCAAGACGTTCCCGGGGTTCGCCGGTACATCATAGAACGGCTGCAACGCCTCCGCGCCGGAGATCGCATCGTCGCCCGAGCCGCCGTGCAGGAAATCGCTCCCCCATCCGCCGTAGATGATGTCGTCCGCCGCAACCGGATCGAAGAGCGGGTCCTCGGCCGGATCCACATTGAACGGGGTAAGGTTAACGATCTTCTTCAGGGCATTAGCCATGTTGATGGTGGCCGATTGGATGTTGCCCGGGGTCGTGATCAGTTTGTTCAGCTCGGTGCTCGGAATTGCCGAGATCCCGTAGAGCGTCTCCGCGAATCCGTTCCGGCTGGTCGAAATCCGCCCGTCGTCCCCGAGCACGCCGTCCTGACCGGTACCGCCGGAGATCCAGTCATGGCCCCAGCCGCCGATCAGGTCGTCGTCCTGTCCTTCGCCGAACAGGATATCGTTGCCGGTCATCCCGTAGATGAAGTCATCGCCGGATTCGCCGTGGACCTCATCGCCGGTTCCGATGTCACCGGCTGCTCCGTCCGCGTCGAAATCAGACCCGCCCGGCGTATAGTCCAGTAGATGCGCCACACGGGGCACGATCTTGATCCCGCCGTAATTGTCATAGATGAAGGTGAGGAAGGCGCCGCTCGCCGTGCCGTTCGTACCGACCAGCCGATAGATGTTGCCGTTGTCGCCCAGGATCATGTCGGCGTCCCGGCCGTGCAGCCCATCGCCCTCGTTGTTCCGATCGATGTCCGTCCCTGCGCCGCCGAAGATTAGGTCCGATTCGTCCTGGCGGAGTGCCGGCGTCGACAGGCTATAGAGGCTCGAGCTGCCTCCGATGACATCGTCCTGACCCAGATTGCCGAAGATGACGTCGCTGCCGGCGTTGCCCTCGATGTAGTCGTCGCCGTCAGATTCGGCTTCGAACGACGGCGTCACGATCAGGTTGCCGTCTCCATCACGGCCGGCTCCCGCTGCCAGGCCGTCGTTTACCAGCCCGTCGATGGAACCATCGCCCTGAATCACGTCATCGCCGAGTTGGCCGAAGATTTCGTCGTTCCCTCCGCCGCCGGCGATGTAATCGTCGCCGAAGTGGGATGCCTCCAAGGTCTGATCCAACGTGATGGTCCAATCGGCCCACCCGGGTCGGCCGCCCGGAACCGGCTGGACCGAAGCAGGAAATTCGCCGGCAACCAGCGGAAGGCCGTCGGCATCGTACATCGTGGTGCCGGTAAGCGCGCGGAACCGCGGATCGATGGCGTCACCGGAGCCCGCATTCCACACCAGCAAGACGTTGTCGCCAAAGATGAGATCTTGTCCAAGCCCCCCATCCAGTCTGTCGGCCCTTGAGCCGCCGACGATGACGTCGTCGTGATCGCCGCCATAGATCGTGTCGATGCCGTTCCTGACATCGGCCCGATCGAGCGTTTCGATGCGGACGATCGTGACCCCGTCGTCGGCATAATCCACCTTGACCGCATCTCCGATGAGTATGTCGTTATTCCCTCCTCCCGAAATCGTGTCGTTGCCGAACCCTCCCATCAGGAGGTCCGGATCGTCGCCGCCGATGAGAGTATCGTCGCCGTCGGTTCCCGGATCGGTGATGCTCACCAGCTTCGTGGGCCCGTCGTCATCCTCGACGGGAGTAAAGTCGAACCGCGCATCGTCTCCGGCAACCCAATCGCTGCCGTCCCCCGAATCGAGCTGGTCGTCGCCGGCTCCGCCGATGACCATATCCTGGCCGTCGCCGGCGTGGACGATGTCGTCGCCGCCGATCTCGTTATTGATCGACCACACGACACGCGGCCCGCGAATCACGCCGTCCGTTTGGTCTTCAGGGTAGGCCGGGATGCGGTAGAAGAAGTTCTGCGCAGGCTTCGCCTGATCCACGACAGGCAAGGTATCCCAAGGGGTATCCAAGGTCAGCTCGGTGGCCGTGTTCGCGATGATCTGGCGGAACTGCACGTGGCCGTCCGGAGAAATCACCTGCACGGTGAGACCGACCAGCCCGCCGTAGCTCGTCTCGAAATCGCCCAGCGGATCGGTGAGGGTCGCCCTTGGCGTCCCGTCGATGGTGACGTTCGCCGCATTGAAAAGAATTCTGTAGAAGTAGGTATCGTCGGGAGTTGTCGTCCACGGCGAGCTGACCGTGATCTCCTGCGCCGTATTGCTCGTAATGGTTCCAAGCTGGGCGCTCCCGTCCGGGGCGACAACCTGCACCTGGAATCCCACGAGCGCGTCGACCGCGAAATTCGCCGTGTTGTCAGTCAACGTCGTAGCTGTAGCCGACGAGACTTCGTACGCTACCGGCGGATTGACCGCGCTCTGCGGGATGGAATGGCCGAGACGCGTGACGATCTCCCCGGCCGCGTTCAGATAGTCCACCCGCCCGAGATCCCCGAAGATGATGTCGTCGCCGTCGCCGCCGGTGAGGTCGTCGTCGCCCTCCCCGCCGAAGATGACGAGCTGCAGCGTGGACCCGGAGCCATTGACCACGTCGTTCCCCGCTTCAGTGCTCAAGGCAAAGGCGCCGTCCTCCACGTCCTGCAGATCGACGTTGACGATGTCGTTCCCCTCACCCGTGTTCAGCAGCGTGAGGGTGTAGAAATCGCCGCTGCGCTCGGTGGTGTGGTCTTCGGCGTTGGTGGTGTACTTGACGGTCACGTTGTCGTCGCCCGACCCCAGGTTCACCAACAGCACTTCCATGTCGCCGTAGGTGATCCCGCCCGACTGCACGCCCTCGCCGATGATGACGTTCGGCCCCATGCCGAACCCGGTGATGCGGCCCTTCCGATCGCCTCCCTCGATCCTGAATTCGCTGCGATCGGTCGGCGTGCCGCTGCCGCTCACCTTCGTCAGCGTCAATTCTTTCGTTCCGGCCGTGGATCCATCGTCGACTGCAGCGATGATCCACCGGCGATCAAGACCGGGGCCTACGGTGATGTCGAGCGACCGCCCCGCCAACTCGGAGACATCGGCAAGCCCGAGGAGACTGCCGACGGCCTGGAGATCAGCGGTTTCTACGATCATCTTGTCCGTGGTCAGATCGACGGACGAGAAGCTCAAGACATTGCCGTCGGCCGACGTCAGCCGGCCCGTATCGTCGGCGACGCTGTCTTCGTCGAAGATCGTCGCGAAATCGACCTGTTCTTTCTCGTCGGCGAAGAAGTTCACGCTCAGGTTGGTAATGGCGTACTTCGTCTCCGAGGTCGGCGCGGTCACGTTGGACAAGCCCGGATCCACCATGCTCGGATTCTGGAGCTTCAGCCGCATGTGATCGGGATCGCCGTCGATGGTCTGCACCTCGGTGATGAGCCAGAAACGGTCGAACAAGTCGCGGGGCCTGGCCTCATCCAGCACGACGCCGGTGCCCGGCCCTTCCGTCAGTTCCAGCGTCTTGCCGACGAAATCGGCAAAGTTGTCGAACTCCTTTTCCGGATTGTCGATCAGGGCCTGCAGATCGGCCTTCTCCACGATCATGAATTCCGTCGCGCCCTCGCCGCTGCCGGTTTCGAAGGCGATCACTTCTCCGTCGGACGGGCGGAGGTTGATTTCACCGGGCAGCATCAGCGGCGCCGGCAGACTCAACGACCCAGCCCCTGCGGCTCCTTCGATGATGAGCGGACCGCGGATCTTGTTGACGGTGTGCATCTCGGGCGCGAACACCTGGGTGTCGCTGCCGTCGAGCACGGAGTCGGCGATCGCCCTGACATACACGGTCTTGGGGCTGTCCCAATCGGCGGCCGTGAAGGTCACGTCCACGGCGGAGAAGAAATTCGTGCCGTCGAGGGAGACTTCTACCTGCTCCTGGAAGCGGGCGAAGCCTTCCAACGTCGTTCGCGTGTTCACCGCGTCGATCGTGACCGTGACGGGGCCGGTGGGCGCCTTGGAGAGCACCAGCGTGTAGCTGTCCGTGAACCCGCCCTCGGCGACGTCGGTCGACCCGTCGCTCTGCGTCACGATCACCGTCGGAGCGTCGTTGTCATACACGTCGACCACGGAATCCTTGACCAGGGTCTGGTCATATCCAGGCACCTGGTAGGAATAGCTCACCCGGACCGATCCGCTGATGGAGGTCGGGTTTCCGTTCCTGAAGAACTCCAGGGTATTCCCCGTGATCGCGTACCGCAGCGTCGCGTCGGTTTGGCCCGTGAACTGTGTCAGGGCCACCTCGCCGCCGGGCCCCACCTCTCCGTCCGCGTCGTACAGAACGGTGATCGGCTTCGTCGGATCGCCCTGAATAGGCTTGTGCGCCAGGAATACGAACGAGGTCGGCTTGTCGACCGGGATATCGTCCGGCAACCCGTCGCTGAAGACGTCGTTCACCGGATCGCCGTCGATCTTGTACAACGACTGCTCAACCGCCTGATCCACGTCGGCGCTGCTCACCGCGTAGGTGATGTAATCTGTGTGGAACCCTTCGAGCACCGCGTCGTCGTTCGCCGTGATCGTAATTTCCTGGGGCTTGTTCCAGGCGTTCGCGGCCAGCGGATCGGCGCTGAACGTGAGGCTCGTCTCCGAGAGGCTCACCTGCCCGTTGAGCGGGGTCAGCGTCACGGTGACATTCGCCGTCGGTTGGCGCGTCAGGACGACGTCGAACGTGTCGGTGAAGCCGCCTTCCAGCACCGTGTTCCCTGTCTCCGACGGCGTGACGATGACTCCGGCCCGGTCGTCGTCGTTCACCTGGACCTTGACGCTCAACAGCTTCGCCTCCTTGTACAAGGGATCGGTGCTGTTGGACGTGGTGTGGTTGATGAACGTGAATCTGGCGCCTTCGCTCGCGCCGTCGTTGATCGCGCGGAAGGTGACGGTCTTTCCGTCCTTCCACGCCGTTCCCACGCTTGGGAAGACGAGCGCGGGGAGCAGTTCCGCGGTCACCCAATTGGAGTCGATGGACGGGTCGGTGCCCGGCAGGAGAAACTCCAGGTCCTTGTACCCCTTGGCTTCGTCTTCCGGCGGCAATCCGGCCGGCACGACGTTGATCTTCACGTCCGTACCCGGATCGGGAGGCCGCGTCAGGCGGATCGTGTAGCTGTCGTACTCCCACCCCTCGCCGCCGCTCGTGGCACCTTCGGTCACTCGCGACCCACCGCCGCTCTGGGTGACGATGATGAAATCTTCCTGTGCGTCGGCCACGTTCGCCGATACGCCGTCGATCGTGAGGTCCTGATACTCTTCGGCGCCGGCTTCGATGCTGTGCAGGATGACGCCGCTGTGCCCTTTGAGGTCGTTGCTGATGACCGGAATCGGAGCGTTGCCGGGGGCACCGCCCACGAAGAAGCTGTCGCTGCCCAGCCCGCCGTCGAGCTCGGTGACGACTTCGATGCCGGTGGACAGGATGAAGAAGCGGTCGTCGCCTTCCGCGCCGTCCGCCACGAGCTTTTCGATGTTGACGTAGCTGACGTTGAGGCCCGCCCCGAAGACGCCGCTGTCCGTGACGACGAAATCGTCGCTGAACTCCGTCCCGATGACCCGGACCGTGTCGAACCCGTCGCCGCCGTCGATCCCGACCGGCGCGTTCACTGCGTAGAGGATCGTGTCGGCGCCCGCGTCGCCCTTCATGTCGGTGCGGCCGCGCTCGCTGTCGGTCGACCCGGCCAGCGCAAAGGCGCGGACGGTGAACAGGTCGTCCCCGTCGCCGCCGTTCAGGTTCAGCACGGCGATGTTGTGGAACACCGTGAACTCGTCGTTTCCGTCGCCGCCGTTCACGGTCGTCGCCACACTCACGCCGTTGGAGAGCCAGCCGCGCGTGATCTCGATCGTGGCGAAGACGTCATCTTCGGCGATATTCGTGATGAGCGGAGGCAGTCTGTCCGGATCGTTCTCGATCCGCTCGGACCGGAAGACCTGGCCGACCTGCATGCGATCGTTGCCGGTGCCCAGATTGATCGTGGTCGCGCTCAGGACGTCGTCGGTGACGACGTAATCGTCGCCGCCGACCGTGTTCAGCACCAGGCCCTCGAGGTTGCGGTAGTTGAACCGCTCCACGTTCGCACCGCCGTTGTTCAGCAAGGCGACGAACGCCGTATCGGTCTGCAGAGCCTCAACTCCATTGATGAAGGTGGACGCGACTGCGTCCTTGAGTGAATCGAGGTCCGTAATATCAGCGGCGTCGATCGCCGCCAGCATGCCGGCAGGGACCGATCCCGGGCTGTAGGCATCGATGACGGCTTGCTTGATCGCGTCGCGTTTGTCGTCGTCCCCCATGTTCAGGGCAAAGATGTCCTCGACGAGGTCCTGCAGCTTGGCGAGCCCCTCCTCGATGTAGTTGTTCGTCACCGCCGTCTTCAGCGTGGCTTTGACGTTCGGATCGGCGCCGTCCAGCGCATCCAGCATGTCGGTCGGCACGGCATGGGGCCCGTAGGCGGCGTCGATCGCGTCCTTGATCAACTCGGTCTTCTCGTCATCCTCGCTCAGCAACTGGGCCCGGTCGAACACGCGGTCGATCGCGGCCAAGAGCTTTTCGAGGGTCGGGAAGTAGGAATCCGCCATGGCCCGGAGCAGGAACACGTCCGCCTCTCCCGTCCCGAGCACGTTCAAGGAGTCCGTGCCGAAGCTTCCCGTGTCGTAGGCCGTGGTCAGCTCCGTCGTGGTCCCGCCCCGCGAGGTGATTTGATAGAAATCGCTGTTCTCCTCGCCGTCCAGCACGTCCGAGCCGTAGCCGCCGACGAGCGTATCGATCCCGTCGTCTCCGTTCGGCACGCCGTTGTGGCTGCCGAAGACCCCGTCGCCGCCGAACAGGACATCGTTGCCGTGCCCGCCGTCCAAGGAGTCGTTGCCGCTTCCGCCGAACAGCGTGTCCGGGTCGGAGTTGCCCAGGATCGTGTCGTTCCCCGCGTCGCCGTACAGCATGTCGGCGCCGGTGCCGCCCTCGATCCAATCGTCATTCTCGTCCCCGTGAATCGTGTCGTTCCCTCCGCCGCCGAAGAGACGGTCGTCGCCGAGGCCGCCGAAAATCGTATCCCCTACCCCGCCGACCAACACGGCCGGCTTTGTGAGATCCCCATTGATGAAGGTGCCGTAGTCGCCGAAGACGGTATCGTCGTCGGCACCGGCGTCAATCGTGTCCGAACCGCCTTCGCCGTAGATAATGTCGTCGCCGGCGTTACCTTCGATATCGTCGTCGCCGCCGCCGCCGTAGATGACGTCGCCGCCGGCGTTGCCCTTCAACACATCCCCAAAGGCCTTTGGATCGGCATCGGTTTCCGTGACGACCGGGGGGCTATTGAACGACAACAGCGCCGTATCGCCGATGATCACGTCGTTGTCATTGCCGCCCTCGATGATATCGACGCCGCCGGAGCCGACTAAAACATCGTCCCCGTCCTCTCCGTAAATTGTGTCGGCGCCGTCCGTCAACGCGAAGAGGGCCCGTACGAAGCCGTGCGGGGCAGCGGGATTGAAATTGTCCGGCGCTTGCCCGCCGTCGCCCAACACGATGTCCGCGCCACCTCCGGCATGAATCGTATCCGAGCCCTCGTCTCCGAAAATGAGGTCCGCCCCGCTTCCGCCGTACAAATCGTCATCACCGACCCCGCCCCGGATCATTCCGCCGCCGGCGCCGCCCTTGATGGTATCCTTGCCGACTCCCCCCTCAAGCTCGAAGGCGATGGCCTGCGTCACGCCCGAGAGGTCGATCACGTCGTCGCCCTCGCCTCCCACGGCGATGATCTTCCCGGTCACGTTGTAGATCTGCTTGACCGTCGCGTCGCTGCCGAGGTTGTCGGCCCACACGGCGACTTTGCCCGCGCCCGCATCTTCGACGTGAATCTGCTCTCCGATGTCGCTGGTGTCGCCCAGCACACGTTGCTCGGCGAAATCGCCGATGTTGAGGATGAGGTCGCCGTTACCGAGCTCCGTCGCCAGCACCGGCGGCCGGAAGAAGTCGATCTCGAATTCGGCCAGCGTGATCGGCGGGGTAATGTTGAATTTCTTGTCGACCTCGAACAACCCGAAATCGATCTTCACAAAGGCGAAGAACTCTGCGGTGATTTCGCCGGTTACGTCGAACACCGCCAACGGCGCGAGGAATCGCTCCGCTTCATTCGGCGCTTTGAGCTGGTTCAGGAAGTTACCGACCAGTTCGTCCAGTCGGACTCGACCATCGTCGTCCGGATCGAACAGGTTGAAGTCGACGCCGATGAAGATACCGCCGCCGACACCCCCGCGCGCGATGCCTAGATTAAGCTCCGCCGCCGCCCAGAGACCGCCGTCGAACGTCAATTCCGGTGGATCGTCTCCGGTGCCGTCATAGAGCGGATCGGATGGATGATCGCTGACGAACAGTCCGTTCGCCAGCAGAAGGGGGTTCTTGAACCCGCTGTCCGCAAAATCCGTAAACCCTTTGGTATCGTAACCGAACGCGAAATCGATGACGATCTCGGCTTCGAGGTTGACGGAGACGCCGAGCGGGCCCCAGATCGAGAAAAATTGGGACCACTCGAACTCGAAGACGAGCGGTTCCATGTCGTAGGCGACAAGGACCGCCGGTTTGCCCATCAGGATGCCGAAGACTTGGGACGGATCCTCGATGATCGGGAAGGAAAAGGGCTCCTTCGTTCCACCTTGTTGATCCGTTAGGCCTGTCAACAGATCGCCGGCAACTCCAGCGACCTCGCCGATGACGTCCTGTAGCCCGTCGGGGAGCCCGGAGATGAGTTGACCCAAGAACGCGCCGTTTGGATCGAGTACCTTGTCGGCGAATCCGGTCAGGTCGAAATCTCCGGAGCCCAAATCAAAGCCGCCCAACTGAGAAGCGAGATCGCCGAAGAGCGAATTGTCCCGCTCGAAGATCGTGAAGTCGCCGAAGGGCACCAGGAGCGAGCCGTCCGCCGGCATCTCGATCGAGTTGACGATCGACACGACCTCGAGGATGGATTGCAGTGCGTCGATGAACCGCGCATCCACCGCACCGGTTTGTTTGGCCAAGTCCAAGAGCGTGATGTCCAGCCCCAGCTCCGAGATGACCGGAATCGGCGTCGTGATGATGTCGATGATCGGCTGGACCGGATCGGTCACTTCCTGGATTTTGCGGACAATCGGTCCGACGACGTCGCTGATATAGGCACCCATATCCAGACTGACGTCCCGGAACTCTACGATTTGAAGCCCGTCCTGAATTGAGCGTCCGAAACTGAATCCCGCCGGCGGCGAGAACAGCGAAATGGGCTGAATCCCCGCCTGATTGGGATCGCCGTCGACCGCCCAGTCGAGCAGAAAATCGGCTTGGATTTGCGGGAATCCGCCGTCGTCTCCCGCAATGCCGAGCGTCATGGCAAGCTCGGCCGATGCCTCCGCGCCCACGAGGACGTCGAACCCCATACGACCCAGCTCGGAGAGGCCGAGCCGTTGATCGGTCGGATCGTTGGAGTTGTTGATGTCGATCGCGAAGCTGGCGGCCAAATGCGTGTTGCCGTCGTTGTTGTCGCCGTCGACGTCCTCGTTCACCGCGGTGAACTCAAGAAAGCCCAACGTTCCTTTCAAGCTGGCATTGGGCAGGGTCACTTCGGCGGTCAGCAGCAGCTCGTTGGGGTCGTTGATGAACAGGAAGAAGCCGTCTTCTCCGCTCAATCCGAACCCGAGATCCAGTTCCCAATCAATGCCGAGATTGATCTCTCCGTCGGTTTCCAGCCCCAGTCCTGGAATGCCGAGATCAAGGCCGATATCGGCCGCGTTATTCACGAGATTCTGACCGATCTTGAGCTTCCACCAAATCTCGGCATCGTCGATGCTCTGCACATCGGCCAGATTGTTGAACGTTTGAATGTCGTCTTTGGTGCCTTGAATGAAATTGCCCTGAACATCCTTCACCGCATTGCCGCTGCCGTCGGTTTTCAGCAGCAGCCCGCTCGGGCTCAGCAAATTAAACAGGATGTCCTTAATGCCGTTGTCGTCAGGATTGGCAAGCTTCTCCATCTCATTGCGGAAATCCGCGATGAAGCCGGTTCGGAAATCCTCGATGACGTCCGCTCCCTGCGCCAGCTTGTCTCCGATGAGCGGGAGCGTGAAGCCGAAAATCTCACCGTCCAGTGCGTCCTGGACACCGCCGAGCGCCAGATCGACGCCGTCTACGAGGAACAGGATCTGATCGAGCAAGCTGAGGTTTTGGAAGCCGCTCAGGATATCGTTCAGCACGTCCGATACGTCCAGCACGATCGTGTCGGCGGGCGGTGGCGTCGAATCCGTCTTGACGTGGAGACCGTTGGCGACGTCCGTCAGATCGCCGCTAAGGGTGATATCGCCCACGTGATGCGATTCCGTCGGGAAGTAGATCGGCAGATCGACCGAGACGGGAGCGCTCAAAGTCGGCGTCAACCCGCCCAGCACGTCGCCGAAATGCCCCGACAGCAGCGTGCGGCCGTTGGTGAACAGCGCCGGATTGAACGTCAACCCGAAGTTCCCGGCGATGCTCGCCTCGCCGTCCTGAATCGACAGACCAAACGGCCCAAGCGCCACTTTGAATGCCATTTCGGTTCCGGTGAGCGCCAAGTTACCGGTCAACTCGCTCGTGTTGTACAGATACACCTGTGTCGGATCCGAGAGCCCCACCCCGATGTGCAGCTTGAGATCCGCGGAGCCCGAGGCGCCCAGCGTCGCGGCCCCGCCGAAATCGACAAGGCCGTCCGGCAGGCCAAGATCCAGGTCCGGAATCTCGACGTTCAGCGATTTGCTGAGTCCTTCCGACAGGTTCAATTCGAGCTTCAGGATGTCGTCGTCGTGGTTCGACGGCGTCCCGTTCTGGTCCAGGGCGAACTTCAGCAGATCGCTGGCCGGGTCAACCCCGAAGGCTTCGCTGATCTTCGTATCGAGGAGTTGCAAGGTCCCCCCCGGATTGCTCTGCGCGTTGTCGAGCGCGTCGGACAGCTGGTCGGCGAAGCTCAAGAGATCGTTCACGCTGACGTTGACCAGGGGAATCGGTTCGTTCAGCACGCCCTCGATCGTATCGAACTGGCTGAGGAACTGGCTGAGTGCAATAAGCGCGTCGATGATGGCCGCAAAATCGAAGTTGACGTTCTCGAAGCTGAGAAGATTCTCAAGGTTCGTAAATTCGAAATCGATCGCCGGAAGAATCGGCGTGCCGATCTTCACTCCGGCCAGCGACATCGGCAGCTCGTCGCTCGCCACCGTCGTGACCGTCGTGATGTTCGTACCATCGTCGTAGGTGACATTGGTCACGAAGGTCTCGAAACTTCCCACCGTCACCTTGGCGCCTTTGGCGAAGTCGTCCGTGTAGTCGCCGGTGAGCGTGAAGGTGTTGCCGTTGACGCGACTTACGCCGTTGAGCGGGGTGACGTCGTCGGCGTACTCGTTAAAAATGTCGCCGAGGTTCAGCACGTTGATGCCGATGCTTGCGTTCGACAGCGTGATGAACGGCACCCCGGTGACGCCAACCTCGAGATTGATCGATCCACCGCCCGTCAGGCTCGGCGCATCGATCATCGAACCGATATCGTCCAGCGCGTCGATGAACTCCGTCAACGAAATGCGGCCGTCGGCTGCGGGACCGCTCGTGCTTGGATCCTTGAACCCGGCCTTGATCTCACCCGACAAACTGCCCCCGCCGGTAAGCGTCACGCCGACGAAGCCGAACTGCGCCAGCGCATCGATACCGTCGTCCGTGTGGGTGTCCCCGTCGGTATCGAACACCTGCCCAGCCTCGTTCAACTGCGGCGTCGAGATCGTGAGGCTGGCGCCGACCGACGCATCGGCCATGAAGAACCGATCCGTCATCTTGACGCCGCTGATCTGCCGGCCGTCGAGCTTGCCGTCGAGGTTGGACTCATCGAGCGAATCCATGCCCGCGATGCCGAGTTGCGCCGCGGCAGCGGAACCGTTCACCGCCGCCACCATGAGCCTGGCGGTGTTGGGATTCGAGATGAGCTTGCCAGTGTTGTCCAGCGTGACCGGCAGGAACGTGTTGTCGATCAGCGTCAAGCCGGTGCCGCCCTCGTTGATGACAGCCGTGACTTTTCCGCTGGTTGCACCGGCGATGGCGTCGATGACCTGCTGGATCGTCGTGGCCCCGTCCAAGGTCACCTTGTAGCTTTGCGGCCCGCCGTTCGGATTGCTGACATAGACGATGAAATCGACGCTGTCCGCAGCCAGCGGACCATCCGCCAACACGCCCAGCCCGAGTTCCGGCAACGCCACGTTGCCCGGCGAAGAGATTTGAAACGCCGTGACTCCGTTCAGCGCGCTCAAGATCAGCTGATTTCCCGTCGAGTCCGCTTGGAGCTTGTCTGAAAGCTTGACGGCTGTGGCGCTGGTCGGCAGAGCCAACAGATTCCCCGGCGAGGCTGTGACTTCGAGCTGCTGAACGAGCTCGCTGTTTCCTTCGAGCTTGATCCGCGCTTGGCCGAGCGTCGAAGCCGTCCCGGACGGTTTCGCGGTGACCTTTCCGGCGAATCCGGCGGCGGTCAATGCTTGATTGATGTCGGCTACAAGATCGGAGAGGCTCGTATTTCCATTCGTATCGGACGCGAGGACCGTGACGGATTGCGGCGCATCGCCGTTGATCGCGATGGAGAACGTGACGTCGGCGCCGGGAGCGAAATTGGAAAGGATCCCGCTCTTGACGCTCGGCACCCGCAACGCCTGATTGATATCGGCCACCAGGTTCAGCACGGTCGTGTTCGTGGCGGTATCGTCCGCGTAAATCGTGATTGGAATCGGGGCGCCTCCGTCGATCGACACGTTGATCGTCGTGTCCGCGCTGAGCCGGCCGACCAGAACCGGAATGTCCTTCACGGCCGCGATGAGCAGCGGGGTGATCGTACCCTCGTCCGTGAGCCCCAGCTCCGTGACCGTCGGGTTGTCCAGCGCCGCGGAGATCTGCACGCTGGAGACGCCCGGATCGACGATCCGAAGGAGCAGCCCTTGGTTGGCGACCTCGGCCACGATTTTCGTGGTCAGGTCCACGGCGGTGTTCGTGCCGGAGATTTTCGCGGCGGCCAGGGCATCGTTGATGTCATCAACCAGTTGAGTGATGGTCGTGTTGCCCACCGTGGCCGATGCCGGAACCGTGACGTCGTACACCACGCCTCCGATGGTGAGCTGGAACGTCGCGTTGCCGAAATCGAGCACAAAATTGTCCAGGTTGCTCCCGACCAATGGCCCTTCTGCAGTCAGAGCCTTCTGGAAGCCCAGCTCTTTTACGGCAGGATCGTTTTGGGTCGTCGTCAGCTTGAATTCCGTGACGGACGGATGGGCTACGAACCCCAACCGGTTCCCATCGGACAACGCAGCCACGATCGTGCCCAGCGTATTGGTCCCCGTCGAACTCGCGGCCAATTTGAGCTCGTTGATGGCCACCGTGTTCGGCGTGTGGACGGTGAACTCCCCGACCCCCGACCCGCTGACCGCTTTGAACAGAATGGCGTCGCCGTTCACTTCGGCCATCACGCGGTCCGTCAAATCCGCGGGGTCCATCGAACCGGGATCGTCCGCCTCCGTCAGCGCGTCGTTGATGTCTGCGACGAGCTGCGTCAGGTTGGTGTTGCCGTCGGTGTCGGCCTTGGCCACGGTCACCGTGTAGTCCACGCCGTTGATCGTGATCTCGAACGTGGCGTTGTTGCTGAGCGCGAAAGCGGTGACGGCCCCGCTGCGAACCGATGCCAGGGATTGATTGTCGAGCGCGACATTGATGTCGTTCACCAAATCGGCCGTCGTGGCGTTGGTGCTGGTGTCGGATGTTTTGACCGTAAAGGTGGTTTCTTTCAGAACACCGCCGACCATCACGGCCAGCGACATCGTTGCATCGGCCTGCAAGCGACCGTAGATCTTGCTCACGGCGTCCGGCGTCGTAATCGCCGGAGAGGTCTTGATATCCACCCCCTCGTTGTCGTTCAGCGTGATGAGCGGCGTCACCCCTTCAAGGCCCGAGACTGCTCCCGGCACGGTCTCTCCCAGATAGACGCCGATGATGAAATTCTGGTCGAACCCCGCCTCCGCTTCCAGCCTGATGATCGAATTGGTTTGGATGTCCAGGAGCGGACCGAGGTCGAGCGCGAAATCAATCGGGAAGTCCTTGGTAAGAGTTGCCTTGGGCAGCAACGCCCCGATGTTGACGGTAATTGCGCTCTCGTCGACGTCGGTCGTGACAGGATTGTCCGCGACGTAGTTGACGATGCTGGAGCCGAGTATCGTGACGAGACGTGCGGCGAGGCCCTGCGCGGTTTCAAAAGTCGCCGACTTGTCGGCGCGCACCAGCTTGATCACGTCGTCGCCGATATCCTCGTTATCCGTCGTGTCGGCTTTATTGACGCTGGCTTCCACGATCTCGTCCGGAACGCCCGTGCGCTGGATCGTGAATTTGAGGACTGCATTGTCGCCTAGCTTGCCGGTTCCATCGGTTGGGGTCGTCTGATGCGAGAGCGCAAATCCCGTGGGACCGGCGAATCCCAAGTCGGCAAATCCGCCCGCATCACCCGTGCCTATCTCGATCTTGAATCCGGTGATCCTGTGGTCGATCGCTTCGAAGGTAATATCCGCCCCGTCGCCTTGAACCACGATTTCCCTGTCCAGTCCGGCATCGGCCAACGCCGCGTTCAAATCGGTGATCAGCCGGTTTGCACCGTCGGTCTGGTCATCCGCGCCGTCATCGTAAAGCAGGCCTTCTGAAATCGATTCGGCGAAATCAAGCACATCGGTGATCGCGCCCTTGATGAACGGAATGTCAAGGTCGGCAAAAAATTCGCCGTCTCGGAACTCTTCCAATTGACTGCTCAAGACCGCGATCACGCTCACGAACTGCGCCGCGCTCATGTTCGTGAAGTTGAACATCTTCTGAAAATCGCCGACCAGGTCCGGTGGGGTGAAGATGATGTTGTCCGGGGTCGCAATATCCGGAATTTCGATCGTCACCGTCGTGGCCGCAGAAGCGGAGATAGTCAGGCCCCCGACCGAGGCTGCCAACGGTAATGTCGCAAGCAAGCCGCCGCCGAGCGATGGACTAGCGAGCAGGTTGCCCGGCGTGCCGATGTTGTCGATTAACTCTTGGATGGTCACGCGTCCGCCGTCGGTATCGCCGGCGTCGCCCATGTTGGTGCCGTCGGGATCCTCCAGCGCCAACACGAGACTAATCGGCGTGGTGGTTTCCAAGGTGCCGTTCACGACGTTGACGTCGAGGAACCCCAAGCGGGCGGTGGCATTGATGTTCTGCGCGTCGATGGTGGCGCTTGCCGTCAACGACGCATCGCGGAGAAACGTGGAATCGGCGAGAGAAGCAAGGAGCGGATCACTGGCCTCGAGGTGGGCAAAAAGATCTCCGAGATCGATCCCGAGCGTGAGCGCGGCCCCGATCTCGGCCGTAAACGTCACGGGATCGGCTTGAATCGATAGATCGGCAATGGGCTCGAAATTAAACTCAAAGCCGAGTTTGTCCGAGAAGGTACCGAGGTCATGCAGGAAACTGACATCGTAAGTCAGTTCCTTGCTGCTATTGTCGTAATGGAGATTCAGCGTGGAGAGGTCGACTCCTAAGACGTCCGCCAGCCGCACGACCAGTTCCTGGATCGTCGGCAAGGTCGCCGTTCCACCGGCAAACGAGGTCAGAGGATCGAGAATGTTGTTGTCGAAGGCTTCCACCACTTGAAGGATCTGATCGAGCGCATCCTGAATGAGCTCAGCTTTGTCACCGACAAATGGTGTATTCGCTAGGGTGTCGAGCTGCGTGCGCAGTGTCTGTAACTGCGTCACGAGATCGTCCGCCGTCACGTTCAAAAACGCCAGGAACTCACTGACTCCGGAATTGTCCGAGATCGACACCTGGTCCAGGATCGTCGCGTTGTCCCATTTGATCGATAAATTGAGGCTGATCAGATCGGCAGTAATGTCGAACCCCGGGACGATGGCTTGCAGACCGAAGTCGCCGGTAAAGATGACGTCTTCTTCCTGCTGCCCAAGCGGTTCGCCGGTGTCGTCGGGGTCTCCGTTTACCGTCGCATCCACGAGACTGGCCAGATTGGACCCATTGAGCTCGGCCAGGCTGATAATTCCGTCCGCGGCGTGCGTGCCGGGGTCCGAAAGCTTCAAGTTAATCGCGACGTCGGGATCGAGGCCGAGCGTTCCGTTCGTCACTTCGACTCCCAAGAACCCGAGGCGACCGCTGCCGGAGACTTCACCGGATACGGTGATATTTTTGATGGTCACTTCGGCGACACCGGGAGCGTTCGGCTTTATGAAAAAGCCTTTAGCCCCTACGCCGAACCCGATGGCCACGTCGGTCGTCGCCGATATTTCAACCTCGCCGCCCAGCTCGATGACCCCGCCCCCCGCGACGTTGGCGTCGACCTTCAGGTCCACGATCCCGGTGAGCTGCTTGCCGACGATCTGGACGTCGAAAAACAGGTCGTTCATCCCATCGCCATCGACGTCGGTGGCACCGTTATTGTAGGTGACGCTTCCATCAGGCCCCGCGAGTGCGATCAGGGCATCTCTAAGCGCGTTCGGATCGCTGATGGAGCCGCCGCTGCCAATATCGCTCAGATCCAGACCGTTCTCCTCGAACAGGCGGAGGAGCCACGACGTGGCATTGTTGATTTGAACGGTTCCGTCGTTCACTTGCGACGTCTCGACGAAAGCCCGGTCACGTGGCCTCACGGCCTCGGCGAACAAGCCGTTCAGCGCACCGGACAGCGAAGGCAGGTCAAGCCCGGCGAATGTTTCGTTGCGTAGCGCTTCGTTGAGCAGGTTTTTGAAGACAGACGCGAGATGCTCCAGTCCGGCACCCAACGTGTCGATATTTTGCTGGCTGGTGACGGCATCCGTCTCGACTTCCATTCCGGTCCATCTGACCCGCTGCGTACCCAAATTGTCGAATGCGTCGATGACCGAGACTTCATGTGATCCCGACGTGACGTACCCGGCCGGACGAATCCCGGTCGTTCCGAGCACCACGAGATTGCTGGATACCGTGGGGATGACGACCGCATCGTTCCCATCGCCGCCTTCAAGCACGATGTCGCGACCTACGGCAATGGCTCCGTTCGACGGGTCGACGATGATTTCATCGTCGCCGCCGCGCCCCTCGACGACAATCCGCGACAGCGACGCGAACGGGACGCTCACGAGCGCGGTGTCCGGCTTCGCTTCACCCTGGGAATACATGAAGACGTCCACCAACCACGGACGATCGGCGTTTCGCTCTATGTAGATGACGTCGTCTCCGCTGCTGCCTTGGATGACCAGACCTGCCGGAACGTCCAGCCATTGGCTCGCGTTGTCGATCGTCCAGGCCCCTCGGCCTTGGGTGCCGACCAACAAAAGATCATCGGCGCCACCGACGATCTCAATGGCCGTAACCGGAACATTCGGTAAACCCTGCCCGAACTCGGTCCACGTTCCTCCTCCCACGCTACGGAACAGGCCGCCGTCTCCGCCAGCGAACAGCACCGGAACTCCATTGACGACGTCGACCGCGATCCGCTGGAGGTTGTCTGCTCCCGGTAGGCTGAGCAAATCATTGGACCCGAATGCCTGGATGGCAGTCGTGACGTTCTGGCTGATCCAGGCTCCCCTTCCAAAGGTTCCGGCGAGCAGGAAACCGGTGCCATTGCTGGTAACCCCGTCGAAATCCTCGGCGATAAACTTCAAATCGTGGACCAAGATATTCGGCATACCCTGGCCGAATTCGGTCCAATCTTCTCCCACGAGTCTGAACACACCTCCCAGGCCTCCCACGACAGGCACGCCGTCGCCCGCACGTGGAGAGAGATCGACAAACGCAATGTCCCGAATCTCGCTGGACAGCGACCCCAAGTTCTCGGTGACGTCCTGCCATGTCACCCCAGCATCGGGTGTGAACACCACCTTGTTATTTGTGACGACCCAGGCGCGCTGCCAGTTCTGTGGGTCGACGGCGATGCCTTTGACGAATCCTGTTCCAGGAACCGCGGCCGTCAGTTGCGCCGTTCTGTCAAAGATGGTGTTCGCCTGGTCTCGGACATAGATGCGTCCGGACTGGGTTCCCGCCCAAAACACGTTGGCCTCGTTCGCTCCATTGCGAACCCCGCCATAGACCAGTGCCCGGATCACGTCCGTTGCGGTTTTGCCCGGAAGGTTCACGGTCGCGATCGTGTCTCCATTGTCGCTGCTTTCATAGAGAGCGCGGCGGGCGAACAGCAGGCGATCGGCCGCAACGCTGTTGGTTGCGACGGGAATGAATGATTCGAAGGTGCCGCCGGTCGCAAATGCACGGTCGGTGGTTCCGCCGCTCGTATTTTCCAGGCCTGAGAAATTCACTCCGCTTCCCGAGGCGCGCAACAGCAGTTGTACGCCGCCCGTCCGTACAAAGTTTCCGAAGTTGTTCCCTAAGGAATAGCGAACATCCCCGAGCGCATCGTACGCCTGCGTCGAGCCGTCGCCCGCCAGGAATCTGGTCCATGTTTGGCTGCCGGTGGCGTCTTGAAGTTCCGACCCGTTGTCCTGAGAGCCACCGAAAATCAAATCGACGCTGGTGTCGTAGGCCACGGAATGGAACTCAACCGCACGGAGATTTCCGTTCTTATTCACCCAGTCGTTGTTGGCAGCATCCAGCGGGTTGGAAAACAGGAAGATTCCACCGTCATCCGATTCCAGCAGCGTGGTGTTATTGAGGAAGACTAAATCGCGCGAGTCGGCGTGGGGGGTTGTATTCGAGTCGGTCCCTCCCTGGACGATGGAGGTCCAGCTATTCGAGCCCGCATCGCCTCGGAAGATATGCGGAGGTCGATCCCCGCCGACGTAGACGACTTCCGAATCGGTAGGATCCGCCACGATTGAAAAGTTGTTAAATCCTTGGCTGCCGTTATGGATCGCCGGCGGCGTCGCGCCGATGACAGTCCAGTTGTACTCCGCGGCGTCCCCGATACCGTCGACGCCATTTTCGTCCGTAAGATTTCCACCGGCCGTGTCCCGGAACACCCCGGACAGCTGCTGGTTCGCATCGACCACCCCGACATACAGCACCGTCGCCGTACCGGCGTCATGCGCGGCTAGTTCGATATTGGTCGACCCCGCGATGCCCGTGATCGCGGTGTTTTGATTGTCGATGCGGTCCCACGTGAAGCCCTGATCCCGGCTCATGAAGACTCCGGATCCCGGCAACGCGACATAGGACCGGACCTGACTGTTTGGATCAACGATCAAATCGGTCGCACTCTTGTCGGGGAGACGGGTCCCGTCGGTAATCTCGTCCCATGTCTGCCCGCCGTCCGCGCTTCGGAACAGACCGCCGTTGCCGTCTTGATCCGCCGCCGCGACGAGGACCGCGTTGGTACCCGCTAGTGGAACGATGCTGCGGATTTCCAGCCCGGCGAAAGTTGTACTCCCCAACTGCTCCCATTCCACATCCAGTGGATTTTCGGCATTGGCGTTGGTGGTCCGGTAGAGGCCCACCGCGCCTTGATCTAATCGGTTGCGGAATGTGTTGCTGTAGCTGCCGGTTCCGACGTAGAGGGTGTTCGCGTCGTCGGGATCAAAGGCGATCGATCCGATGTAGAGCGACTCGAGGCTGTCCGTCAGCGCTACCCAGGTTGGAGCCGCATCGTTAAAGTTGCTGGTCCGCCACACGCCACCGGCTACCGTGCCGACGAACACGGTGTTGGGGTCAGTAGGATGAACGACGATGCTCTCAATCGCCCCGGTCACCGCATCATTGGGCTCAGCATTCAGTTGCCCATTGTTGATCGGTCCGGGACCTTGATCGATCCAAGTTCCCGGATTGCCGCTATCCAAGCGGAACCAATTCCAGCTTGCGGTATCAGCGACACCCCCGTCGAAGGAGAACCATATTTGTCCTTGGGCGTCGAGGACGTAGACATTCCGCCAGTCGTTCAGATCCACCGCGATATCCCTTACCGCGACGCCGCCGGTGGCGGTGGTAAAGCTGGTGACCGCGGTCAACGCCGTGGTGCCGATTGTGCTCCCCGCCTGGCGCACCCACAGCGTATGCTGATTCGCCGGCCTGGCGCTGCTGCCGTCCGTGCCGACATACATAATCTCGGGGTGGTCTTGCATCACTCCCGAGGCATCCGGCGCCCGCCCGCCGTAGACCAGCGCGTTGACGGTGCCGATATCGGCGGTCGGATTCGGCGCGAACGTCGATCCTCCGGTATTGACAGGCCCATTGCCCTGCACCGTGTCAAGCGCCGTCAATGTCCGCCCGTTGTCGGTCGACTCGTACACGAAATTCGTGCCGATCAGTACATTGTTCGGGGTGATGGAGTTCAAGACGAACGGCTGCGTGAATTGGATCGTGCTATCGAACGCGGACAGCGTCATGGGAACCGGGCTCGGATCCGCCACGGTCGGGGCCGGCTGCGTCCCGTTGACACGCAGCGGCAACCGAATCCTGGCGCGCGTCCCGGCGTCATACTGATGCTGAAACGTATTCGCCCCGGCCAGGGTGACGAGGATCGTGCCGTCCAACTGCACCGCCGTCGACGCGACCCGATATCCCGAATCTTCCAGGGGGAGGAAAATGAAATCTCCATTGGCCCCGCTTTGAATCATCGGAGTGTCGGAGGGCAGCACGAGCGTGTTGTCGCCCACGGCGATGGGATTGACCAGCGGCGACGAGAACGAGAAGCTGCCGAAGTTCTGGGTGCTGTAATAGGTGGTCGTTCCCGCGGTTTCGACGAACGCGCCATCTCCTACCCGCAACGTGTCCCAGGAGAGGGAGTCTTCCGCCGATTGAATCGCGACGCCGTTGTCCTGCGCACCGCCCAGGATCAAGTCGTTGACCGTCTCGTACCCTACGTCGTAGAACTCGGTCAAAGACATGTTGCCGAGCAGCGAGACCCACGACTGCGTATCGACGACCCCCGGGTTGAGCAGCTGGTAAATACCGCCGTCATCGACCTGGATGAGATGCAGGCCCTGGAACACCATGTCGCGCGAGTCCGCATGGGGCGCGGACCCGTTGAGCGGGCCGGCGCCGTCGGGATCCGCGGTGGGATTATCGGTGATGGCCTCCCAATTGTTCGTATTGGGATTGAAGCGGAACATGCGGGCCCCGAACGTCGTGGCCCCTATCGAATTGGGCAGGTCAGGCTCGCCGTTGCCACCACCCGGCTGGCGGTCCCCGCCGACGACCACCACGTTGGCGTTATACGGATCCGCGGCGATGGAAAAATGAAGGTCTCCCTGGCCGCCCGGATGGATGCCGAAGAACCCCGTGGTTTCCTGAGTTTCCGGCCGGCCGAGCGAGGTCCAATTTACCCCCAAATCGGCCGTACGAAACACTCTCGACAAGCGAAACAATGGAATACCGTCGAGCGTGACCGCCGCTCCGGCCGTGTAGGCGTTTGCCAAATTGCCGTCCAAGGTCAGCTCTAATTGGTTGCCGTTGACGATGTTGAGGGCGGAGATGATCCTGAAGCTTTCCGAATTCCCTCCGCCGGAAATCGTAATGCTGTCTCCGCCTTGGAGCAGCGTCAGGAGATCCACGAGAATCTTGTTGCTGCCGGCGACCGCGTCGGCGACGAGTGTGTCGCCTTGCACCTGATTGATGATCCCGGCGTAGAGAGGGCTGTTCGCCGTGTTGGTATCGGTCTTGGTGCTCATCGCGAGGCGGATATCTTGCGCGGTCAAGACACCGGCCAGATCAACGGTATTGACCAAATCCCAGCTCACGCCGCCGTCGTTGCTCCTGAAAATTCCCTGTGAGGGCACCGCCGCGTAAAACCGGTTTGGGTCGTTGGGATCGACCGCGACATCCGAGACACGGGCGATGGGGAAGGGCGTTGGATCGCCCAGCGTCAGCACGCTGACGTTGGAAAACGAACTGAATCCGTCGCCGATAAACAGCCCGGCCCCTCCGGTCGACACCCCGTCGGTCGCGACAAGCACTGTCCCGCTCGGGCTGATTTTGATCGCAAGGATGTCGCTGCCCTGAAACCGGGGTTGCTCGATGATCGTCCAGGTCGCCCCGCCATCCGTGGACCGCAGTAAACCGATGCCTTTATCGGTAAGGTTGGCAACATTGCCGTTGCTGCTGATGCTGCCGGTTCCCGCAAAGATGACGAGCTTGTTGGTCGGAGTCGCCGCGGTAACCGGATTACCGTCGGCGTCCAATGGGCTGATCGCGATGGAGCTCATCGCGAGAGAAGGAAATTGGTCGGTCAGCGGCGTCCAATGGTCGACGATCAGTTCGACGCGGCGGTTGAGGAGTGTTCCTCCGACCATGTTCGGCACAATCGGCTGGCTCTCACCGAACGGTGTTTCCGTAATTCGCGACGCGTCGATGCCTTTGCTCTGCAGGTAGAGCGCAACCTGGTGAGCGCGTTTGGAAGAGAGCAACTGATTGTCGGGGTCGTTCCCCACATCATCGGTATGGCCGACAACTTTGACGGTCAGGGTCGGGTTCGCCAACAGGAAATCGACGAACGGATCGAGCACGTCCTTGTGCAACATGGTCACACCTGGCGACAGCTCGACCGTCGTGGAATCCGTCACGTCGAAGGCCGCGGTATCGAACAGGAGCGTCCGATCGTTGTTTTTCCAAACTCCGCCGCCGACGGTCGCCACGTAGAGGCCCTTGAGATCGCGCGGATCGACGGCCACGGCCTGGATCGCTCCCGACACCGGGTCGTTCACGATGCCGACGGGCTGATTTCCGGTCACGGGTCCGGGCCCCTGAGAAGTCCACTCCGGGACGCCAGCGGTAAACGCGATCTGCCCGGAGAAACTGCTCGTGACTTCGGTGGCGCTCACTACCGCCTTCTCGAAGCTGTCATGCAGCATGACAAACCGGGTGTCGACGAAACTGCCGTCGCTGAGGGTCGCGGCCCCCGGGCTGTTGACGCGCAGCGTATCGGTGTCGTTTCCTCCGGTGATTGAATAAGGCAGGCCGTCCGCCGCGGACGGAGCGATAGTCAGCTGATCATCGCCTGCACCCAAATCGATCGTGACCAAATTCCCCGTGCTTGCGGCGGTGGTCGCGATCGTGAGCTGGTCGTCCCCGTCCAGCAGGTCAATAAAGATATTTCCGACCGGTATGTCGAAGACCGTGCTCTCGAACCCCCCGTTCGCACTGCGCAGCCGCAACTTTCCGGCTACGGGGCCATCTTCAAGAATCGCCTCATCCGGCCCGGCCGTCAGCTCGATCGAAATGGAGTCCACGAGGAAAGGATCCACGTCCACCGGCTCAAGCCCCTCATAGCCAATAACATTGCCGTCGAGGCTGATGCTGCCGGACTGTGGTCCCGTGACCGTATGGCCGATAATTGAATACGTCCCACCCCCGATCGTGAGGGTGTCGAACCCGCCGTCTCCGCCTTGAATCCCTCCGCTTAACGATCCGCCCGACTCAAGAACAAAGGTATCCGTGTTGCCCGCAGCACCGATCAGATTTTCGATTCCCGAAAAAGTCAGCGAACCGAGGCGACCTTGATTCTCTCCGGTGATGTACCAGGTCGTATCGACCGACGGTCCGAAGACCGTATCGCTGCCCAAACCTCCGGCAAAGGTAATGGGAAGAGCGGACAGTGCGGTCTCATCCAGCGTCAGACAGTCATCTAGGCCCGATCCATAAAAATGGATGGCCGTCGTATCGGCTAAGTCCTGGCTCAGCACCACGGTATTCGTGGCGTTGTCCAGTATTTGCACGGCGGAGGTCGCGCCGTCGTTCTGGACGCGCACGGTCAAGTCCGACCCCACCGCTTCCATGTCGATTTCGACGGGCATCGGCGTCCCGGACAACAAGAGTCTCGGCTCCAACGGCTCAAGAACCAGTCTGCTCCCACGCTTGGGACGAGATTTCCGCGGCGGCCTCGTGAGTGAGCATCGGCGCGGATTGCGCGCGTAGAACAGCTCGGCCAGACTATTGGCCCAACGGGACGCGACGGCCATAGATCACCTCTGGATAATATGTTCCGATGAATGTATCGACTGTGAGGGGTGTGCGAGGGAAAAAGAAGACGATGGCAGGAATAGGCGAAGGAAGAGCCACCATGATTCTATAAATCCTCAGGCATGAATAGGTGGGGTTTTACGCCTGGGGCTCTTCCTAGGTCAAGGGGGATTCCTAGGGAGAATGAAAAAAAAGTAATACATACATTTCTTTCGTGTCCGTTTTTGAACAGAGCGACCTCGGGAGAGTCAACGTCTTCATAACGGAATTCAATCGGCAAATGTTTTGTCAGAATGGCGGATTGCAGCAGAGAAACGAAGGACGGCCGTGCCCAAACAACGATGCAAGACAGAACGGAAGCGCCCCGCTTTACGGCATCACCCTGAGTTCTTCTTCGTCTTCCGCCGCCAAAAAGTCCGAAACCCGGTTTGCGCATCGGACGTTGCTGCTGCAGAGCTGAACAGCAGCGACGGCATCGAAATTCAGTAAGTTCCAGGTTCCGGGTCCGAGGTTCTGAGTTGGCCTGATAGGCCGTTGAAGGCTCATCGTCTACAGACAAAAGCTTTTCTTCGACGAGGAACGAGTCCTGAGCGATGTGTGCACGGTTGTTAAACACCGCTGCGCGGCACCGCATCATCGTTCGTGGTCGTACCCTGACCCTGACCTTGGTGGTCGGCGATCGTCGCATTGAATGCGCAACGTGACAAAGAACGTCTCATTCTCTTCATAGCACACGCTGCACCCTTGCCCTTTCCAGGAAAGTCTATTTCTGAGGTTGAACAATCCGTGATGGAAACGGCAGCGGAGCGCTCTATAGGAAGAATAGGAGGTGGGACCCGTCCGAAAGACGTCGGACGCGGCCTCCGTGCGACCTCGCTTTAGAAGACTGCAATCTGATATGGTAGCCGGGCACTACAGGTCTTGAGCTTCTCCGTATGAGGTTGTTGTGACCAGTCGAGGTCGAAGCCGGGATAGCATGTTTGCAAGCGGCTGGCAGGTAGCTGCACTTTCGACATACGCATTCTTCTTTGCCGCTCTTGCGATGGTCTCTTCTGCCGTCGCTGCTTCCTCCACTCCCATGAGCTTCACCGTGGACGTTCCGCCTGGAAAATGGAAATCCGTTCACCTCAAGAATCTTCCCAAGGATATCGTCGTGGCGGTCGCGATGACTTCCAATGGTGCCATTACGGTCGGCTTCCTGGATGCGCCGGATCATAAGCAATTCCCGACGATGTCCCGTCCGTTGTTTTGGGGCCAGGCAGAATCCAAGCTCGGCTTTTCGGTGACGATTCAGCAGAACGGCGACTATTATGTCGTGCTGGACAATCGCAACGCCGCAACGCCTAAAAAAGTCACGATCACCGCTCGCGCGTCCCTTAGCAAAGAAGCAGCCAAAGCAATCCAGGAAGAGCGGGTTCGCCAGGTGGAGCGTCAGTTGAAGAAGCTCGAGCAGCGCCTGAATCAGGCGTTCATTTTTGAGCCTGTTCCTATCTCAGTGAAGCAATGCGGCAAGCCCGCCGCCTTCGTGCGTTCGGACGGACTTACACTGTGTCTGGAATATGTGCGCGCCCTATTGACGGCGCTTTCCGATAAGGCACAAGCGAGCGATGCGTTGGCGTATTCCCTGTTTTATGAGATGGCTCAACTGCTGGAAAACAAATGGAAACTTGATCATGCTTCTCCTTCACGCCCCCATTCGCTAGACGAGTTGACGACGGTGTTGATGCTTACGTTTCGACTGGATACGCAGGTTCGCTCCTACGCGCAGACCTTGATCAGCCGTTCGGACGTGGCGGCTCAGTTGGCTTCCAGTTTTCCCGACTCTGCACACCTCCTCGACCCATCACGAGCCCAGCGGGTACTGGACTTGGCTAATGATCCGGCCCTCCTCCAAAACTGGCAGCCGATCCTTGTCCCTCGCATGCAGACCGCCATGCTGAAACACTTGAAGCAACATCCTCAACACTGGACCAACGAAGACCTTCTCGATCGCGAACTGGAGACCCGTCCCGAGATTCCAAAGCGTGTCCCCTCTGTGCCGCCTTCCTCTAATAAAAAAACACTGACGTTCTAGGCAGGTCGTTCAGAGATAGATCCGGAGGGGGCCACAGGCCGGTAAGGTTTTCTGCAGTGCGCACCGGCTCCGATCTTACGTACACCCGACAGATGGGCTTAGGGAAGGCGACGAAGCTCAAGAGGATTTTCGACAGGCAGACACGGACACATGCGGCCTCAGTATGTGATCCGCAGTCTTTTGTACTGAACAACCAAGTCGAGAATATCTTGGTCAAGCCTCGGCCCTGTCATGAGCGTTTTGGACCACGTCGGCTTTCTCTGATGACGGAGCGCCGCGTCAAAAGAGGCGCCGGAATCGATACCCTGTTCGTCCTCCTGCCAGGCAATAACCGGACTGAAGCTCGCTGGCATGCCGGCCGCCGTCGGAGGCGCAACGGTCGGCAGCCTGATTTGGGTTGCAGCGATCGCCGCTTTTTCGGATGTTAGCTCATCCGGCATTATCGCGATCTCTGCTTCCTCATCGACTACGTCACCCGAACCAGTCACCTGCGCAAATACAAGGGCGCCAGCCATGGGCGAAGTGGTGTAAACGCCGCCGGCTGGCCGAGTCGCCGCCAAGGTCACCTCGAAATTCGAGAAGGAAGAGTGAGAGGTGACGAAAAATTGCCGTTCCACGTTGAACTCATGCTCTTCCGAATTCGGGATCTGATTCTCGGGTGTCATCGAGACAGTCGATTCGGTTTGAACTGGAAATTGGTTTGCAGGAGCCGGAAAAGACCTTGTCAGGTCGAAGTTCACCGAAGAGTCGATGAGGGAAGGAGACACGGAAAGTAACAGGCGGGACTCGAATGGTTCAAGCAGATACAGCGAGGCTCGTCGGGAAGATCGTTTCCGCCACCATCGCGAAAGCGACATGCACATACAATGCTCCGCATAATCGGATCCTCCCTCTTTGTGAGACGCTCAAGCGGTGAAGAGAACAGGACATATCCCTAGTCATGAAAAAGAAAATTGCCAGAAGGTTGATCCCCCCACACAGATTTAGAGCGGAGAACGTCTGAAGACAGACCAACAATGAGCGGCATAAGACGCCGACGGCCGGAATCGCACAGCGGAAGCTAAGGCACACTCTCGCTTCAGACGGCACACTAACCGCAACAGCCGGCGGTGAATTGCTCACGCTGACGGAAGGCGGGGAGGCAGCCGGCGCACAGGTCCACGTAGGAGGCGGTCGACCGGTCAAGGCATCTTGTCCTGGCCGGCACGATCATGCCGCAATCGGAGCACGCGCCTTCGACGACGGTGTCCTGTTTCACATCAAGCTCGATCATAGGTCACCAGCCTTTTGTTTTCCCGAACCGGTCGCCCCGGACTCGGCCAGGGATGTTTCATGCTGAACCATTTCCACTGCACGGCTGCTTTCAGGCCAGACAGCAGACTCGAAGGTATTCGACCGCTCCGTTCGTTTTGCAGACGCGCAAGCCGAGCGTTGATCTGCTCCATCGTCCGTTCCAGTCCCGTCAACCGTTCCGCCATCACGTCCGTTCCATAGAGTAGTGCCATGAGTTCTCCTTTCTCTCGAAATAAGATCAGGACAAGTGACGAATGACGCCGACTAACACCCCTTCAATCCGAATGTCGTCCTCCGGCGTCACAATGATCGGCTTCATCGTTTCGTTTGCCGGATGGAGCTCAATATGGGTTTCCTTTTTGACATAGGTCTTGATCGTGGCTTCTTGATTCACCACCGCCACGACGGTCTGCCCATTCCTGGCGTTTGCTTGCTTTTGAATGACGACCAGATCGCCGGGAAGAATGCCCTGGTCGCGCATCGACTCTCCTTTGACGCGCAAGGCGAAATACCCCTCGCCTTTGACCATGCTCGGCGGCACATCGACCAATTCAGTCTGGGGGACGGCTTCGATAGGCGACCCGGCCGCGACGAGGCCGGCCATCGGAATTTCAACTCGCCTGCTCGGTGGTCGGAGATGTTCAAGCGCAGAGGCAAGCATCCCCGGGATTCGCCGCATGCCTGCTTCATACCGGGCAATGGAGACCCGGGTCGTTCCTAGATGATCCGCGAGTTGCTGCTGGGTTAAGCCCAGTGCTTCGCGCTTTCTTTTTAGCTCCTGCGACGTCATGTAGCCAATGGTTACATCATGACATCTAGCTTGTCAAGGCCCTCAGTTCGTCCTAACTACCATTTAAAAGTCGCTCCGCGTGCGGTGTGGATAACAGCCTTGTTTTCCGAAGTTTTTCTTGAGTGCTTGTGCGAAGAGTTAGACCGTTTCAGTTTCTAATCTGGAATTGCATGATTTTACCTGCATTTTTTGATTCACCCCCATATCTTGTGGTTTCCTGTGACGGCCCATTCAATGCTTAAAAACTAGGCAAGATGGTCGCTCTCTTATTGAGCCTCGCTTGTTGCATCGAGGTGGGAGAGTTATCAACAGGTTTATCCCCAGAAGCTGGGGAGAAGAGGTGAGAGGTGTGTGAGATCTGATCTTATTATGATTATGACGCAGCGTCCCGGCGAACGAGATGCACCGCGCCGGCTTTGATCGCGGCCACGACGGGAGTTCCGACCTGAAGGCGCAAGTCCTCCAGCGCCGCGTTCGTCACCATGGCCGCAAGCCGGAATCCGCAGTCGACGACGACACACGCGAAGGGCCCGGAAAAGCAAATCTCCTCGACCGTGCCGTTGAGATGGTTCCTGGCACTGGTCGTCCCCGTCCCCACCCGCTCCAGCACCACATCTTCGGCGCGAATGCAGACAAACACGTCTCGCCCTACACTTTCCACGTCGACGGCTTTTATCCCATGTTGTGCGACGGCGATCGTCGCCAACCCATTGGATCGATCGAGGACGTGGCCCTGCACGACCGTATCGACTCCCACGATCTTGGCCACTTCCGCGTCGATCGGACGTGAGAAGACTTCCTGGGGCGTGCCGGTTTGCAAGACCCTTCCCCCTGCAATCACGGCCATCCGGTCGCCCAGCGCCAATGCGTCCTCCCAATCGTGCGTCACGATGATCGACGGGAGCGACAACTCCTTCAAGAGACTCCGCAACTCCCCTCTGAGCCGCAACCTCGTCGGCGCATCCAGGGCGGACAGCGGCTCATCCAGCAGGAGCATCAGCGGACGGCGGGCGATGGCGCGGGCCAGCGCCACCCGTTGCTGTTGCCCCCCGGATAATTCCCGCGGCTTGCGCTGTTCCAATCCTTGCAATTGAAGCAGGCGAACCACTTCGGCAATGCGCCGCTCCCGCTGATCCATCGGCAGTCCCCCGAGCCCGAAGCCGATGTTTCCCTTCACCGAATAATGGGGAAACAGCGCGTAGTCTTGGGCCATGTAGCCGACTTCCCGGTCTTGAGGAGGGACGCGGAGCTGAGCAGCCGTGTCCACCCATGTCCGGGAGACGAATTTGATGTGTCCCGCATCTGGCCAATCAAGCCCGGCCAGGCAGCGCAGAAGCGTGGTCTTTCCCGACCCCGAAGGTCCAAACAACACCAGGACCGTGGACGCCTCAAGGGTGAGACCGAGCTTGATCTCCATCACGAATCCGCTCGGAAAGGACCGCCGGATGTCGATGATCATTTCTGCGGCCATGCGGCCCACGCCTTTCGATTGACGGCGTACACCAGCAGCAGAATCAGGTAGGACGTGACTAGAAGAAAAAGAGACGTCCGACCGGCCGCCGCATAGTTCAGCGCCTGCACCTCGTCATAAATGTCGATGGAGACCGTCCGCGTCACGCCTTCGATGTTGCCTCCGACCATCAGGACTACTCCGAACTCGCCCAGCGTATGGGCGAAGCTCAGCACCACTCCGGTGATCACTCCCGCTGCAGAGAGCGGAACGACGAGTTTGAAAAACGTTCCGAACTTGGACACGCCCAGCGTCCACGAGGCCTCCAGCAATCGCCGGTCCACCTGGTCGAACGCACTCGCGAACGGCTGAACCGCGAAGGGCAGGCTGTATAGGATGGAGGCGATGAGCAGCCCTTCGAACGTGAACGGCAGGGGATGGCCCACCAACTCCGCATACCACCGACCGAGCGGGCTGTGCGGCCCAATGGCGACGAGAATGTAGAAGCCCAGCACGGTCGGCGGCAGCACCAGAGGCAAAGCCACCACGGATTCGATGAGGAACTTCCATCGCCGGTTGGAAAAAGCGAGCCAGTAGGCTATCGGCATCCCGATCACCAACAGCGCCGCCGCCGTCAGGCCCGCGAGCTTGACCGTGACCCAGATGGCAGTCCAGTTCACGTGTCCCCGCTTACCAAGGGGTACTGTGCACCGCCGTCACCCATTAAATCAGCAGACGCGACCGGCCTCATTTGCATTGAAACTGGATCCCCCAGCGACGGCCGGTCGCCTCCCCTTCTTGTCCTTCCACCCTGGAGACCTGTCCGAAGGATGAGACTTCGCCATCCCTCAGGATTCGATACCCCGAGGGGCACTTCCTTTCCATACGTTTCAAGGCATCCCTCCGGTGAGGCGATCCCATCGGACCTCCGCGGCCCTCCCTAAATAAATACGTGACGACGCCGCCGTGCTCGGTTTCATGGGTCAACAGGACCGCCTGTGAACAGGCGATCGCGATCACAGCCCAAAGGCATGTCACGCCTATCGACCATGCAGTTGCCCAATGTCGGCTTCGAATGACATACCGATTCACGGCATGCCCTTGTCCTCTCCCGGCAACAGAAAGCCATACCGCTTCATGACGGCTCTTGCCGTCGGGGTTTGAAGATACTCCAGAAACCTCTGAGCCCCGGCTCTATTTTTTGAGATGTTCACAATCGCAGCCCCTTGGTCGATACTTGGGTGGGCTTCCTGCGGAATCAACCAAAAGCTCCCCGCCGATTGGAGCGACGGCGCGAGCGCGAGTGAGAGCGCAATGATCCCAACGTCGGCGGCGCCGGACTGCACGAATTGCGCCGTCTGTGAGACATTCTCGCCGAACACGAGCTTGGGTTTTACTCGATCGTACACGCCAAAATATTTCATGGCCGACACCGCCGCTCGTCCATACGGGGCGTGTTTCGGGTTTGCAATCGCGATTTTCTTGATCGATGGATCCAGGAGCGCCTCCACCCCCTTGGCCAAGTCCGGCTTCGTTGAGTTGGATGTCCACAGCACGATTCTCCCCGTCGCATACTGATAGAGAGAGTCGGGCACGGCCAGACCTGCTTCGACGAGCTTCTTCGGGTATCCGATGTCCGCCGAGAAGTACAGATCGAAGGGAGCTCCGTTTATGATTTGCGAATAAAAGTTGCCGGATGAACCCAAGGAGAGTTTCACCTCTTCCCCCGTCTGCCGCTCAAACGCTCCGACCAGTTCCTTGAAGGCAAAGTTTAGATCGGATGCGGCGGCCACCGCCAACTCACCGGCCTGACCTGGCCTCACGACGACAAGGCTCGCGACCGCGACCAGTAGACACAGCGCCATCCAAGGGCGTTTCAGTGGTACCATCGCTCTCATCCTGACTCCTTCGCGATCAGAAAAAGATCTGATATTGGACACGAATCAGATTCTCAATGAGCGTCCCGCCGGTGGCATCGAGCGGCACGGTCCCCGACCCCGGCGGAAGCGGGGCGCTGCGCCCGATCGCATAGCCCCCCGTTCCCATCTGGATGTTGCTGTAGGTCACCATGATCTGATGATCGTAGGTGCCGCTGAGAAACCAGTTCAGAGAAGCGTCGAACTGATGGACCAGGTCGTCGGCCGCATTGGTATCAGGATCCCAGTAAGAATACCGGGCGGCAACCTCCAAGTAGCGCGGGATCACGTAATAGCCGGATTGAACATACCACCCGGTCGTATTGCCGAGCAGTCCCGGCGCCGTGACGGTGCACGCTACATCCATGCAGGGCAGGCCCTTCTCATGCCGGGTGATGTTCTTGAAGTAGTACTCTCCCTGAAGCGAAAACCCACGATACTTGAAGACGCCGTCGATCGCCCAGGTGGTGTAGTCAACCAAGCCCCAGCCAAGCTGGCGTCCGTTCCCGAACGCGGCAAGCTGCCTGCGGAAATTGAGGTTCGCGAGGTCCGTTCCGATGAAGGAACTGTTGGAGCTGGTGTTGATCGCGGGATTGTAGGCGAATCCGCCCCCGACGGCGAGTTGAGGAGTTTCCGAGTAGCCGATGTCCCCTTCTCCGTAACCGGGCCGCCCCATGATGTTCCAATTCAGGCGGGCCGCGTACATCAATTGGTTGACGTCGTTGCGTAAATTCGCGTTGACGTTCCGCTGGGGCGCCGGACAGTCGCTTGGTGACGGGAACGGGTTCTGGCCGGTCGTGCCCCCGGGACACCCTTCCGTAGGCTGCTCGCTGAAGAAGCCGCCCAGCCGATTGAAGCTCGGTCCCGCCCCATTGAAGACCCCGAAGTAGTAATTAAGCGGATAGATCTCCTCGTCGTTCATGATGGTGATCCCGATATCCCGGCGATCCAAGCCGCTGGCCGTGAACGCGTCTTGAACGAGCGATCGTTCGGCAAATTGCAGTGACGCCGTCGAGTTGATCTGCGCGCGGTTGAAAAAAACCTTGTACTGCCCGACCTGGACATTCAGCAAGGGCTGATGCGTGCTCATGAAGGCCAGATCCAGGAGCCGGACCGATCCCGGCGACTGAGCGTTTTCCGCGGTCTCGCCGGCAAACTGCGTATAGTATTTGAAATCGGGATTGAAGAGGTGCCCCATGAAGTACAGCCGGGCCCGGCGCACGTTGAACGAGGTGGAGGTGGTATCCGAGCGGTTGGCCCTATAATCGCCGAAGACCCCCAGGAGCTCCGGAAAGTTTTTGGCGTCGCCCGGATCCCGCCAGGCTTCGTTCCGAAAGCGTTGTGAGAAGCGCAACTGGGTCCGGAAGCGGATCTTCAGGTAAAACGCGTTGTCGTTCATCGAAAAATTAAAGCCGCGGTCGTACCAAGCTTTGAAGCTCGGCGAGAGGAGATACGCGCGTTCCTCCGATTCCTTCATGACCCGGTCGAACTCTTCCTGCGTGATGATTCCTTGTTTGACCGATCGTTCCAGCAACAAGCGGAGCGCCGGGTCCTGAGTCTCGACGAACACGTATTTTCCGTCCTTCTCGACCAGCTTTCCGGTTTCCACCGCGGCCGCATTCCGCACGCCAGCAACCGCGACACAGATGACGGTCATCCAGAGCAGCCACCGTCCGGCACGGTGATGATTCACTTCTTCTGAAGACTTTCTCTTCATCATGCCTTCTGCTGATCCTCAGTCCCGCCCCCGTTGGTGTCTCATCGAGACGGCGAGGCTTCCGGTGATTCCAGGAACTGCTTGTACTCGAGGACTCGATCGCCGCTGGCGGGATCGGTCGTCCAAAACCGGCCCGGTGCAAAGTTCAGCAAGTACGGCTTGGGAGGCTCGGGGACGAGCGGATAATTGGGGTCGTATTGATCTGCCTGCCGTACCGGGACTTGGACATGGAAATGGTCGATGGTGAGATGCCAGTAGGGATCGCGCACGGCAATCCAGCCCGCAGTCGTGGCTCGTGCGACGGCCGGATTGAAGCCCGGCATGAAGACCTGGAAAGCCACGCGCTGCGTAGGCCCCGCTTGCTCCAGTGCCGCAGCCAAGTGGGGCGCCAACACCCGCACCTCGTCTTCATGGAACAATGGCTGCGGAGGCTTTTCCTCGGCGAACCACCGCAACGGCAAGCTGGTTTTCTCCCGTACCGAAAAGCCTGCAAGGATCGTCTTGAGGGCCTGGGGACTCAGGCGAACCGGATGTGTGTACATTGCCGGCTCGACTTCCTGCTGAATGAACACCTTCACCCGCGGATCCTCGTGCACGACTTGAGTGGTATATGGGAGCCGTGCACAGCCGATGAGGCCCACCCATGCCGCAACGACGGCCCACGTCGGCACGGATTTCGTCCACGCCTGCCACGATCTGTTCCGCGCCCCTCGACTTACCCGCCCATGCGCTTCCGACATGAGCCCTCCTTCGTCCGCTACTACTTGCTATATGTCCTGTATACTTGACATCGGTTCAAAAAAATTTTCAGCGCTGACCGCGACTCATCTCCACCGTGCTCGGACGAACACCGTTAGTCGGGAAGGCATACCCGAGTGCCCGAATGGCGGCTTGCGCGGCTGGAGTTTGCGTGAAGTCCAGGAAATCCTGGGCCAGCGCACGATTCGGACACTCCCATTCCATGGCGATGCTATGGATTGTCGAAGCCGTGTGCTCGGGACCCGACCAAGCCACGACCCGGATTCGCTCTTGCTCCCGGACCGCCTCCGGCCACGCGAGAATGCCTACGTCGGACTGTCCCCGCATCATGTGGTCAATGACGCCCCGGGCGTCCGCGGCGACCTCCAGTCGTCCCTTCGCGCGGTCCCAGACTCCAACCGCAACGAGCAGCTCTCGACTCTTTTGGCCCAGGCTCGTCAGCGCCGGGTCGGCGACGGCAATCTTCACGTTCGGATCATTGGCCAGCTGTTCGAATGACGCCGGCGCCTCCACCAGCGACGCCGGCACCACCAGCACCAAGGGTTCTGCGGCATACGCCCGTCGCGTGTTTGGCCTTATGTAATTCTTCGCTTCCAAGCGGGTGATCAGCTCATCCCCGCCTGGAGCGACGAGATGGATGACGCCACGCCCGCCAAGATACCTTCCATCGTTTTCCACCGCCGCAATGGTCCGGCGAAGTTCCAGCCCGCTGTCCAGATACAACCGGACCGATACACCCGGATGCGTCGCTTCGAAAGCTCTCCCCAAAGCTTCGAGCGGCGCCCTCACGGCGGGGGACGCCGCGATCACCAATGGCTCCGCGGCCCCGGATACCGGCCAGGCAACAAGCCACCAACAGAGGACGACGGCAGAGAGGATAGTTCGGGATTGATCAATCATGCCTCCCTACCTCTGTACCTGGCCGGAGACTTTCACCCCCCGCAAACTTCGGACGGTCCCGATATCCCTCGTATCGTACCCGCCCAGCGCCTCGATCTCCTTACGAAACGGCCGACTCACCATGGCTTCGAAAAGGTTGGCGAGGGTCGGATGGGATTTCAGATGCGCCGTAGGGACGACGAGGTCGTACCGGGCCGCCTGCAATGGAACAAAGTCCAGCGCGAACAGTTGCGCCGCCGAGCGGATCCCGATCCCCACGTCGGCCTGATGCGCCGCAATGGTGCGCGCCACTTCGAGGTGAGACGGCACGATTCTGTCGTACCCTCTCACCGAGGTCGCATTGATGCCTACCTCCCGTAGACGTTGGTCGAGCAAGAGGCGCGCCCCCGACCCCGTCTCTCGATTCACCAGCGTCACGGTTGCTTTGACCAGATCCGCGACCGTGCGAATGGACTTAGGATTTCCCGGGCGAACAAGAAACCCCTCTTCCCACGTCGCAAAGGTAACCACGCTGACTTCGGAGTTCTTTAGATGCCGTCTCAAATAGGGCAAATTCGCTTCGCCCGATTTCGGATCGATGATGTGTACCCCGGCCATGTGGACCTCACCTCGATTCAGCGCTTCCACCGCCGCCGCGCTGCCCATGGTCCAGCCGACCACCGTGGTCGCGTCTTTGCGACGCCGCAGGTAGTCCCCGATCAGGAACACCGCAGGATCGCACCCGGCCACGGCAATTTCCTGCTCGATGGCGCGGCGATCCCTGAGCAAATGCACCGTCACACGATCCGATCGCTTGCGGCGCTCCCCATGCATAGCTTCTGCGATCAGCCCGTCGGCCGGCACGGTGTAGTTCAACACCTCCCCCAGAGCCGCGACAGGCCGAACCACTGTCCGATCGCCCACCACGGCCACCTTGACGCGGGTTCGTGACGCGGCATTCAACGCGATGCCCGCCGATCCGACCAGATCTCCCTCGATGGTTGCGCCGGTCGACACGAGGCTGAAGATGTCCTCGACGCGGCAGTGAAGAGCGCCGGCCAATCGCAACGCGACGGCAGTGGTGGGCAAGTATTGATTGGCCTCGATGGCGCAGATCGCCTGCCGGGTCACGTTTGCCAGACCGGCCAGCGAGGCTTGAGACATCCCCTTGACCGTACGAAGTTCCCGCAGGCGGTTCTCGATATTGCTGCTCGGTTCGGCTTTGCTCTGCCCGCCCATGGGCAGAACGTGTACAAGTATTCTGTATTTTTGTCAAGTATCATGTCATGTGGCCTTCTTCGTCAGCCAACCCTCGCCGCCTCGGTCAGGGAGGATGCCGGAATCACGTCGCCTCGTCAGAGTAAAGCTGTCGGGTCGCGCCTCCGCCCTGGCACGCCAAGATGCCCTGTGGTAGGGTACCGCATGCCCTATTCCCCGGTCGGTTGGTTCTCCCGTCGCTCGCTCGGTCAAAAACTCGCCGTCTCCTTCGGACTGATTCTGTTGCTGCTGGCCGGTAGCCTCAGCGCCATCCTGGTGTATCTGTCCAGGGTGAACAGCTACGTTGACCGACACCAGCGCATCACCGTGCCGGCTATTGTGACGGCGGCCGAGATGCTCCAAGTCGTCTCGCAACTTGAGGCGGACGTTCACCGCCTCCTGCAACACGAAACCAAGGGAAGCCAGAAACCCACCTTGGACCGGCTCGGCCGGCTCGAAAGCCAGCTTGCCACCGCGCTGGATACTTATGGCGGGACGCACGCCGCCCGCACTCACCCCATCCTCTTCGGCATGTTGACCCAACACGGCCGTGTTGAGTTGGCCGACCGGGAAGATGCAGCGATCGAGGCGATCACGCAGGGGATCGCCGCTCTCGAATCCCAGCGACGCCGGATCGCCGAGGCTCTCGGGACCGAGCGGCCACAGAACCTGGTCATGACTCTCGAACCGGCGTACGACGAGGTCGCGGCCCGGCTCGAATCCTCGATCGGCACGTTGATCGAGGTCCATCGGCTCATCGACGTGGAGATGAAGATCGAAGGGGATCGCTTGGTGGAACAAGCGCGTCTACTTACGCTCCTGTTGGTCTGCCTGCTGGGGCTTCTGATTCTCGGCACGTATCTCCGGATGAAACGGCAGGTGGCTACGCCTCTTCGGCAACTCGCCGGCACGGCAGACCGCGTGGCTCACCATGATTTCACGGCGCAATTCGTCCCTGTGCCAGGCCGTGATGAGGTCAGCCGCCTTGCCGACTCTCTGGCGACCATGCTCGCAAGCTTGCGGGAACACGGCTCGGCTCTCATGCGCAAGACGAAGGACTTGGAAGCCTTCACCTATTCGGTCGCGCACGACCTGAAAGGCCCGCTCCGGGAAATCGAGGGCTTCTCCTCGCTTCTTGAAAAGCGATTTGCAGAGAGCGGCGACCCGCAGGTGACGCACCAGATCAAGATTATCCACAAGTCGGCCTTGCGCCTGTCTCACATGATCGACGCGCTGCTGAAATATTCCCGCCTGGGACAGCAAACCCTCCCGCGCTCCCGTTTCAACGTGCTTGAAATGATCAGCAGCCTGCTGGTGGACCGGCAGAGTCAGGCGGGAACAAAGCCTAAAATCACCGTGAGCGTACCGTTCCCGGACCTGTATGGGGAGCCGATCAGCATCAGGCAGGCGCTCACCAATCTGCTCGACAATGCGCTCAAGTTTTCACGCACCGATCCATCCCCGGCGATCACCATCGGGGGGCAACAAACGGACACCGAACGGATCATCTGGGTTCGCGACAACGGCATCGGGTTTGACGCCGACCAGCGAGACAAGATTTTCGGACTGTTTGAGCGGCTGCACGCGCCTGACGACTACGAAGGCACGGGCGTGGGGCTGGCCATCGTCAAGTTGGTCATGGAACGGCACGGGGGAAGAGTCTGGGCCGAATCTTCGCCAGGCAAGGGGGCCACCTTCTACCTGGCGTTTCAGCAGTGAGGAGGAGGCAAGTTCACCTGCCTTCGAAACGCCCTTGAAAGACGGCAGGACAACACCGGCTTCAACCATGCGCATTCTGATCATCGACGACGAGGAATACGTCCGCCTGATGCTGGAGCAGACGCTCCACGAGGAAGGATGCGAGGTCGCGAGCGTGGCGACCGGCCAGCAAGGGGTCGACCGGTTGGCCATGATGACGGTCGACGCGGTGATCACCGACCTTCGCATGCCCGGAGTCGACGGCCGCGCGGTCTTGGGCTGGATCAAGGACCATCAGCCGGACGTGGACGTCATCATCCTGACCGGCCATGGAGACGTGAAGGAGGCTGTCGAAGCCATGCGTGCCGGGGCTTGGGATTTCTTGATCAAAGATACGCCCTTCGACGGAACGGTCGTGAAAGCCGCCCTCGCCAAGCTGCGCGCGATGCGGAGCCTGCGGCGGGAAAACCTTGCGGCCCGCCACGGAGGGTTTGCTCGGGACATCATCATCGAGGGAACGAGCCCCTCTTGGCGGCATCTCAAAGCCCAGGCCAGCCAAGTGGCTCCGGCCGACGTTCCCGTCTTAATCCAAGGCGAAACCGGGTCCGGGAAAGAAGTCGTGGCCCGGATGGTGCACGCGCAAAGCCGACGGTCCGGCGGCCCGTTCATCGCGGTCAACTGCGGCGCGGTCAGCCGTGAGCTGCTGGAAAGCGAACTGTTCGGGTACGAGAAGGGCGCATTCACGGGAGCGGCCACGGCCAAGCAGGGTCTCATCGCGGCCGCCGAAGGCGGGACGCTCTTTTTCGATGAAGTCGGCGAGATGCCGGGCCCCATGCAAGTAGGTCTGTTGCGATTTCTCGATCGTGGCGAGTATCGGCCGGTCGGGAGTACGCGAAGCTTGCAGGCCGACGTCCGGATCATCGGCGCGACCAATCGGGACCTGCAGGAACTGGTCCTTCAGGGCAGATTCCGCGACGACCTGCTCTATCGAATCAACGCGGTGACGCTCCGCGTGCCGCCGTTGCGCGATCGAAAAGAGGATATTCCCCGCTTGGCCGCGCACTTCCTCCAGGCAGTCCGGCCTCCCGGCTTGCCTTCCCGTTCCCTCTCACCGGACGCCATACAGCAACTGACGGACTATGCCTGGCCCGGCAATGTGCGGGAACTCCGTAATGTCATCGAGCGCATTGTGCTGATGGGCTCGGAAACCGACCTGATCGGCCGCGAGGACGTGATGCAGATGTTGCCGCGAGCCGCTGCGCCCGGACAGGAAGCCGATGTGGCTCAGCTCTCGCTCGAAGAGATCGAGCGTCGCCACATAGAGAAAGTCCTCTCGTCGACCGGGGGCAACAAGTCTCAAGCGGCCAAGATTCTTCAAATCGATTACAAAACCCTCTTGGCCAAGCTGAAGAAGTAGGCACTGCTCGCAGCGAGGCCACGTTCGGTATGCCAGGCCATCCGATACTGGATCGCCGGTTCTGCTTTCTTACCGTGTCGGCAGACTGAGAGGTACAATCCACCAATGGCGGACGTGCGCTCCAAGGAACAACAAGCGGAACGAGTCGCCCACCTGCTCGATGACGTGTTCCGACTACCCGGCACGAGCGTCAGGCTTGGGTTTGACCCGCTGGTGGGACTCTTCCCCCTCATAGGCGACGTACTGGTCACGGCCTGGGGCGCGATGATCCTGGTGGCCGCCCGCCAGTTGAACGTGCCCTGGAGGGTCATCGCGGCGATGGCGTACAATTTGATCAAGAACGGCGTGATCGGATCGGTGCCGTTGGCAGGCGACGCCTACTCGTTTTGGTTCAAGAGCAACGCCCGTAATGCGGCAATGCTGTTGCGCGCGGTCAAACGCGGTGAGGGAGGCGCCTGTCGGTTAGTCGCGCCGCGGTTGGGCTTTCGAGACCTCGCGCTGTTGGCGCTGTTGATCCTTCCCTCACTCGTGGTGACCTTCGCGATCAGCCTGTGGCTTTGGAACCGAGACATCTCCTACTTCACGATACTGTTTCCGCGGCCGTATCACAGCCGCATTGACTGAGGCGGTCCCGTCGCATTTCAATCTGGATCTCGCGGTTCTGCTTCGCTACACTCCCTTCACTTCACAAGGAACGACTGATGCAGGAACGGGCGATCAACTATTATGCGGTGCTCGAGCTCTCGCCGACCGCAACGGACGCGGACATCAAAAAGGCCTGGCGCGAACAATTGCAGGTCTGGCATCCGGATCGCTTCACCCATGCGCCCTTGCTGCACCGGAAAGCGGAAGCCAGGACAAAACTGATCAACCAAGCCTATCAAATTCTAGGCGACCCCATCGCACGCGCACGCTATGACGGCACCATGGAGACCGTCTCTTCGCGCACGGAGCCGGCACGAACATCGCGGCCGTCACACCCCCAAGCCACCCCGCGATCGCGGACGGACTTTCGAGGCCCTCAAACACTCATCGCCATCTCACGGCCAGGGCAGCTTAAAACTCCGGTGCCGGCAATCCATTTGCTCGTAGACGACAACGAGCAATGGCCCTACGAGTTTCGCGGGCTTGTTCGAATAGCTGGCACCATCCGGCAGACACTGCCCGCGGGGGACTATGCCGTTGCTGAAGCACCGGATATCTTCTGCGTGGAGCGTAGGCGCGTGGAAGAGTTCAATACGATCTTCTCGAATCCATCCAATGAGCGCCCACGGTTTCTGCGGGAACTCGAACCACTCCTCGCCATCCCACATCGATTTCTGGTGATCGAAGGCACCATCCATTACACCAAAGGAGGCGGGCGACTAGGCCAATATCACAAGAACGGATTGATGGATTTCCTGGATGCCCTGACAGCGCGATACGGGATCAAGATCATTTATGCGGATACTCGCGAAGAGGCTGAAGAGCGCGTGGCGAACCTCGCAGCCATTCATTACGCGTATCACTATGCCGAGCAGCACGGCTTCGGTCGCTGCCTCAGCGAGGATGATGTGTGAGGCGCTGCCGGTTGATAGCCCTCGCACCGAATGAGCATTCCTCTCCCGGGCCGGCCCACCGACAGACTGCAACCACGCTCGGTATAGTTGTGCCCCCTCATACCGCCTTCCGACCAAGGAAGGCGCCAAGCCGGGCGGCAAGAATCGGTGGAACGGCGAGGATGGCCCCCATCAGCAATCCGAGAGGCCACAAACTCCCAATGCCCTGCGTGGCATACATCCACAGAGTTTGAGCGCCCACTGGAACCGCGCCCCAGCGCCATGAACGATTCGGAGCCAGATAGCCTAAGACCGCGGATACGAGGCACAGCGCCGGAATCCCCGCCTCGAAATACCAAGATGAATCCCAGGCTTCCCGCCGGCCCGATACCCAAGAGACGGCCACCCAGGCCAAGATTCCTGATGCAGCCGCGATCACATACAGCCAGCGCTCGCGTTTCACGGAATGTTTTCTCCGATCCTCTTCTGGGGTCCCATTGTGCTGCGAGCCCGGCGTCTCGTCTAGCATTTGTCGTTTTCGGCGGAGCGAGTAACGCCCCTCTCTTCTTCCAATGGATCCTACATGGATGCTCCAAAGTCGACCTGTCGCCACGCTTCATAGACAACCACTGCCACCGCGTTACAGAGATTGAGACTCCGGCTTCCCGGAAGCATCGGCAACCGAATGACCCTCTGTTCGGGAACACTATAGAGGATTTCAGCCGGTAACCCGCGGCTTTCCGGGCCAAACACGAACACATCGCCGGGGACGTAGGTATTCAGGTCGTAACGTTGCGTCCCCTTCGTAGAAACGGCAAAAAGCCTGCGCTCCTGAAAACGCTCCGCGCAGGCGGCCCATGTTTCATGGACCGTAATCGATGCATATTCTCGATAGTCAAGTCCCGCACGCCGCAACAGCTTGTCCTGCAGGGTGAAGCCCAGTGGTTTCACGAGGTGTAGCGCCGCGCCGGTATTGGCGCAGAGCCGGATGATATTCCCGGTATTCGAGGGAATTTCTGGTTGAAACAGGATGACGTCGAACATCGTCTTGGTTGTCACATCAAGGCTGCCAGGCACCTTGAGCCAACATCATCAGCACGCATACCGTCAAGATGATGGCAGCTCCGAGAAGGGAGGTCCCAAGCGAAAAGGCTCCATAGTGCCGGAACTGTACACGACGAACATGCGGAAACCGCAGGAGGCAAAAGGTGGCGATGGACACTCCCAGCCCAATCACACCGATGAGCACTTGCGCGGGATTCATCTCTCAACCCCGGCGAGATGTCTATGCTGACGGCCACGGCACCATGATGGTGACAATGAATCACTGACATCTATAATTGATAGCACAACCAAAGGAACGCTCACGTCGTCTACATAGGTAACTTTAGGGTCCGCAGGGATCGCTCCTGAAGAGCGGAGCTTCCACCCCTCATGCCGCCGCCCCTGAGGAATCGCACGGTGCTGACTGTGCAAAATCGCTCGATTAGATGGCTGGCTAGACGGCTAGCTCGCGTGAAACTACCGGAAAATTTAGTGCCAATTACACGGCACATTGCTTGCTCACCCCACTGGGTGAGGACGCAAACCGCATCGCTGCAAAGCGAGAATCTATGTCGAGGCTCCATAGCTCACACCCGAGAATGCTTATTCGGTCGCTGTGCTTATTCTCGGCTGCACTATTCGCGGTCGCCTGTGCAAGCCCGAGTGCTGCCGGATCCGATCGAATGCTTCCCGGCGAAGCCGTGCTGCACGGGGTCGTCCTCCTTCAAGACCGGGCTTTCGAGCTTGAACGGAAGCTCGGGGCTCCTGCCTGTCTGGTCACAGCCAATCCGACCCGCACACTCTACATCTATCGAACCGAGGACGGAAACTTCCTCAACTTTTCGGTGAACACCGCCTCCTCCCACGTCGATTATGACAGGGTGGATGCCATCGGGATGATCAGGACCCAGGCACTACCCTCCGCCTGCCGGAAGACCGTTCCGACTTCCAACGTGCTGCACCCGGTTCAAATCGATTCCCACAATGGCGTCCGGCTAGGAGACTCGGTGGACCAGATCCTCGAGCGGTATGGTCAGCCGGACGCGCTTCAGAAAGACGGCGTGCTGGTCCGGATGACGTATAGCCAGGACCAAGGCGCAAATCATCTTATTAAATGGAAGCTCGGCTTCGAGGATAATCGGCTGGTCGAATGGAGCGCGGAAGCTTTCCTTGTATTCTATGAAGTCGCAGGGTGAACACGCCTCCTGGTTTTCTCTGTCACATAGGTTTTGACTCTTGGACCAACCTGCGATCGACGACCTACCCCGTCCTTTGTATTACTTTTCCGCCGTTTCCATCACGTGACCCATCGTTTTCCCTCTTCTGCTACTTGACGCTACCTCGCTAGTCCCCGACCCAAACGATTTCATCTTCACCCAAACCCCTTCATTGCCGCTGATCTCCGCAAAAACAAAGACTTGTATTTTTTATTCGACAAGAGTAGGAGACAACGGCCCGGCGCCAAGGTCCCTTTTCCTAGCCTTAGCACAGGTGGATATGCCCTCCTCCGGTCGTCTCGCAGTCTTTTTCTTGATGCTCGCCATGTCGTCGTCCACCTCGATCGCGGTGGGGGGAAGTTTCGACTGGGTTCCGACGCCGACCGACGAAGAGATTAGAAAGTACCGCAAGAGTTGGAATCCTCTGTCCCATGGTCCCATGTTGATCTCCTCGCCGGATATTCAGCCGAAAGGGCAGTGGTATATTCGTCCGCTGATTTTCTCCCAGATCGGCGAAAGCAGCTTCGGTAACGAGTTCCGACTCGCGACGGACGCCAGTTCAGGCCCTATTCATCTGTACAATATTCAGTCGCCGTTCATACAGAGCGCCTATGGCCTCAGCGATCATCTTGAACTGGTCGGCCAAACGTCGGTCGGCGGATTCTGGGCCAGGCAAGACGGTGAAGTGGACAACGACTTCGGCCTCGGGGATTCCTCCATCATTCTTAAATACCGGCCGATTGTCCAGGACCCCGACTCCTGGGTACCGAGCCTCAATTGGTTCAATCAAGTGTCCCTCCCCACCGGGAAGTGGGCCGGCACGGAGAAGACTCCCGGGGGATTTTCTCCCATTGGCCGTTTTCCCTCGACTCGCTCCGGTGAAGTCAGCTTGACGAGCGGCGTTGCGTTTCGGAAAAACCTCCGCCCTTTTCGCTGGAGCGGGGGGGTCTACTACACCTACTCCGCCCCCGGCTTGAGAAATGAACAGGGAGAGACGTCCTATTTCGGCGATCTGCTCAACACCCGTCTGATCTTTGAGCACATCCTGAGCGACAAGCACGGGTTTGGATACAACCTCGAGTTTGTCACCTTACACGGGTTCACACACCGAATCGACGGACACAACATCAACTCCGGTCAAAAAAGCGGATTTTCCGTCGTTGGCGTGGAACCATCCGTTCAATGGCGAATCGGCGATACGAATTTTCTGTGCGCAGCCGGCGTTCTTTTCACCGTCGCAGGGCAAAACGCCACTAACTCGATTTATCCGAACTTCTCGATCTTTTATTACTGGAGCAAATCTGGAAAAGTGATGATGCGATAGGCCGCCAGCCGAACGCAGCATGGAGCCGGACGGTCACGTTGCTCTCTGGAATTTTTCCCATCCTTGCTGGCGTTTCTCCATAGGCTCTCCCTCTGTCAGCCGGTTGTCCTTACAGACCGGTTGTGCATGCGCGACGCTTTTCGCGCACTTACGTTCTCTCCATCACATGGGGTTTCGCTGACTCTTGGGCAAGCTCCTTGCTGAATCTTTGGCGACGAACCTGTGCGCGGAAGGATCATGGCTCACGCTCCTTGCATTTTGTTGATCGAGGACAGTCCCGGGGAATGCGAGTTGTTTCAGCTGGCGCTGACGGAGACCGACCTGCATGTCGACCTCTACACGGCGTACGACGCAGAGGCGGCCTTGCATTTCCTAATGAACCGAATCGGGCCAGCTTCACTGCCCTCGGTCATCCTGCTCGACTGGCATCTCCAGAAACGGCATGGGGACGGTTTCCTGGTACGCTTGCGATCCGATTCGCGCTTTGCGCACATACCGGTGGTCGTATTCACCACCTCCGACTCTTCGGCAGACGTCATGGCGAGTTATTCCTGTGGCGCGAACGGCTATGTGGTGAAGCCAGGCACCTACGGAGATCTGGTTCGCTTTATTTCCGATTTCTGTCGATTTTGGCTGCAATGGAATCGAACACCGATGGCGATTGCCTCGTGATTGACGGGTACCGGCGGTTCGCTCGCAAGGAGAGTTCTGATGACGCCTCCCGCCGCCCATGGACGAGGTTATGTCCTATTACTGGAGCCAGACGGAGAGAGTGCTGATACGATGAATCCTGGGCAGGTGCTTGCTTTTTGTTCAGAGGCGGAGTAGGAGCATCCTCGTGAGTTCCCTGTTTTCCATAGCTCGCTGCTGATCTCTCCGCCGCACCGACCGGAGCACGCCTGGCTATGAAAATGCTCTGTTTCACGTTCAGAGATTCCTTGCAGGAAGCAGTCTACGCCCTGATCAAGCAGGAAGGGATCGAGGCCTACACGGTGATCGCGCCGGCTCTCGGCATGGGCCGGACCGGAGCGGCGTTCGGCGCCCTGACCACCCACGGAGAAAACGCGATCGTACTGACGGCGTTGCCCGATGACAAGGCCATCCGGGTCATCGAGGCGTTTCGCGCCCACCGCACGGAAATGTCGCGGCAGCAACACGGCGCAGCCATTCCCATGAGACTGTTGGTGCTGCCGTGCGAGGACATCATCTAATGCGGGAGTCCTTGAGACCATGATCCGCGCCGCGCTTCACAACCCGTATGCCGTCGTGGCGATCGCGTTGATCGTGGTCATTCTGGGCGTCGTCTCGTACCAGAAGATGGAGGTGGATGTCTTTCCGGAGATCAATCTGCCCGTCGTCGCGGTGGCGACGTTTTACAAAGGCATGGGGCCCAGCCAGATCGAAGGCGCGATCACGCTCCGTCTGGAACAGTTGTTTCTGCAGGCCTCCTACGTCGAGCACATCGAGTCACGTTCGCTACCGGGCGTGAGTCTCATCAAGGTCTATTTCCATTCGTCCTACGACGTCAATGCCGCAGTAGCGGAAATCACCAGCCTCACCTATTCAACTTTGAAATACCTTCCGCCGGGCGTGTTTCCTCCCATCATCGTCAAGTTTGGCGCCGCCAGCCTTCCGATCGGCGTGCTGACCGGCAGCAGCGAGACGGCCAGCGAGAAAGAGGTGCGCGACACGGCCTACTACACAGTCCGGCCGCAGATGGCCAACATTCCCGGCATTTTCGTCGCACCGAGCTTCGGGGGCACCGTGCGGCAAGTCACCGTATTTCTCGATCGGGAGCGGATGCTGGCCCGCGGGCTCTCTGCCCAGGAAGTCGTCTCTTCGGTCAATGCGCAGAGCCTGCTGCTGCCGGCCGGCAACGTGAAAATCGGCGACTTCGACTATAACCTGTACACGAACAGCTTGATCGAAGTCGTGAACCGGATGAACGAGATTCCGGTCAAGATCGCCAACGGCGTACCGATCCGGTTGGGCGACGTCGGTCGCGCCGTCGACTCCACGATGATTCAGGGAAACGTCGTGAGGGTGAACGGCAAGCGGGCCGTCTACCTGCCGATTTTGAAGCAGGCGGGAGCCAACACGATCGCGGTCATGGATGGAGTCAAAGAGGCGCTCCCCAATCTCACGGGCCTGTCGTCCGACTACATCGTCAAACTCCTGTTTGATCAATCGCTGTACATTCGTCAGGCGATTCACACCTTGGAGGAGGAAGGACTGATCGGAGGCGGACTGGCCTGCCTGATGGTGCTGCTCTTCCTTGGCAGTATCCGCGCCACCCTCCTTATTGCGCTCGCGGTGCCGATCTCCATTCTCGGCGCGTTCGTGCTCCTCTACCAATCCGGGCAGTCGGTCAACGTGATGACGCTCGGCGGGCTCGCTCTGGTGATCGGCACGTTGCTGGACAATAACATCGTCGTACTGGAAAACGTCTTCCGGCATCTCGGATCCGGGAAATCGGTCACGCAAGCGGCGGGAGACGGAACCAGCGAAGTGGCGCTGCCCATGCTGGTGGTTACATTGAGCATTCTGATCGTGTACCTCCCGATCATGTTTTTTACCGGTATCATCCGGTTTCTTTTCGTCCCGCTCGCGCTGGCGGTTGCCTTCACCATGCTGTCCTCCTACGTCGCCTCCATCACCGTCGCGCCCGTCACGATCAACGCGCTTATCAAGGGAGAAACTCACGGCCTGCGCTGGTTCAACGTCCTGTTCGACTGGGTCGTCGCGCGCTACAGCAACCTCTTGGCTTGGTGCCTGCGCTGGAAAGCGGTCGTCGTCGGTGCGTCCTTCGCAGCGCTCATCATCAGTCTCCTGTTTGCTCCGCGTTTGGCCACCGAGTTCTTCCCCAAAGTCGATGCCGGTCAGTTCATTCTGAACGTCTCGGCCCCTGAAGGGACGCGCGTCGAAAAAACGGAAGCGATCATCGGACAGATCGAGGACGTGATTCGAGAAGAGACCCCCGCGGGCGAGTTGGAACAGATCGTATCGAACATCGGGCTGCCGCACGGCTGGATGGTGCTCTTCACACCCGTCACCGGGCCGCATCAGGCCTTCATCCTCGTCAGTTTGAATAAGGGCCACACGATTTCGACTCCGACGCTCGTCGACAAAGTTCGGACTCGGCTCAATGAGGAACTTCCCGGCTTGAAACTTACCTTCCAGTCCGGCGGCATCATCAGCGACGTGCTCAACGCCGGGTTGCCGGCCCCAATCGACTTAAAGCTGATCGGGCCTCGCCTCGAGGACCTGAATCGCGCAGCCGGCGAGCTGCGCGCAGCCGTGTCGGCTGTGCCCGGCACACAGGACGTGCAGATCCGCCAGGGGAGCGAGTACCCGGAATTGATGTTGTCGATCGACCGCCAGCGCGCGATGTATTTCGGCCTGACGGAGCAACATATCGTCAAGGACGTCGTCACCAGCCTCTCGTCCAACATGCAGCTGAATCCCGGCTATTGGGTCGACCCCAAATCGAACAACGCCTACTTCGTGGTCACCCAGTACCCTGAACAGACGCTGGTCGAATTCGATGATTTCCTCAATATGCCGCTGGTAGGCTCCAAGGTCGATTTGTCCGGCGCAGCCAGCGCCGTCGGTGCGCATGATCGCGGCAGCTCCCTGGCTCTGGAACAGACGCCCTTTTCGGACAATGCGGCCTTGCCCCTCGCACGCAACGGCAGCTCGGCTCCCGTGATCTTGCGCGACGTGGCTGACGTGAAACGCCAGAGCGGTCCCGAGACCGTGGATCATTACAATCTGCAACGGAGCGTCGACGTGCTGGTCGGCGTGCGGGGCAACGACCTGGGTCGCGTAGCGAGAGAGGTCGGGGAAGCGATCGCGCGCGTGTCCCTGCCGAAAGACGTCAAGCTCATGGTGAAGGGCGAGGCGGACAGCATGAATGCCGCGTTGGCCGGTTTTGCCGGGGCGCTTCCGTTGGCCATCCTGCTCGTCTACCTCGTGATTGTGGGTCTCTTTCGCTCGTTTATCGATCCGCTGGTCATTCTCGGCGCGGTGCCGCTCGGGTTCATCGGAGTCATTTGGATACTGCTGATTACGCATACATCGGTCAATGTCGAATCTCTCATCGGCTCGCTGATGATGATCGGCATCGTCGTATCCAACAGCGTGCTGTTGGTCGACTTCGCCAATCGGCAGCTGCGTGACGGATTGCCGTTGCACGAGGCACTGATCACCGCCGGCCGACTTCGGATCCGGCCCATCATCATGACCGCTCTCGCCACCACGCTAGGGCTGGCTCCCATGGCGCTGGGACTCGGCGAAGGGAGCGAGATGAACGCCCCGCTGGCCCGTGCAGTGATCGGCGGCCTGCTCGTAGGCACTCCCATGACCTTGCTGGTTATTCCGGTGCTGCACGCGATCGCGCGCCGCCACCATCAACCTCATGCGATTGGAGCGCCTACCGATGTCTAAGCGGACGCTCTCCCTGTTTTTGGCCAGCTTGTGGGCGGCTTTGTCCTTGACGGGGTGCGGAGGCCAATCCTCGGGATCGGATGCCGAACACCCGTCCAGTCCGGAAAGCCTCGAATCTCCGTCCGCTCATACCTCGTCCGCGGTTCCCGTTCAGACGCTTCCTCTGCAACGGCGGGATCTTGTCAGAAAGCTCTCGCTCCCGGCCAACATCTCGCCATGGAGCCAGGCCACGCTTTTCGCAAAAGTCCCGGGGTACCTGAAGTGGGTCGCAGCGGACAAGGGGGATGAGGTGAAGGCCGGCCAATTGCTCGCCGTCATCGAGGCTCCGGAAATCGCTCAGCAACTGCAGCAGGCAGAAGCGGACTATCGGATCAAACACCTAACCTACCAGCGACTACACAACGTGTGGAAAAGCAATCCCGACGTCGTCGCCAAGCAGGATGTCGACGTGGCGGAATCCGCGGCCCAGGCAGCCCGACATCTCCGGGACAGCCATCGCACGCTGCTCAACTATACGCGAGTGTCCGCCCCCTTTGCCGGTACGATTACGGCCCGTTTCGCAGATCCCGGCGCCCTTATCCAATCTGCAACCGGTTCCGCGACCCAGGCCGCCCCGCTCTTCACACTGATGGACCTGAAGAAACTCCGCATCTACGTCAGCGTTCCGCAGGAAGCGGCTCTGTTGGCACGGCCCGGGACGAAAGCCATCGTCACGGCCCGCGAATTGCCGGGAAAGGAGTTTCGCACGGCGATCGCCCGCACAACCCAGGCGCTCGACCCCGCGACCCGCACGTTGCTGGTCGAACTCAACATGGACAATGAGCACTACGAACTCCGCCCCGGCATGTTCGTCACAGCCCACCTCATCCTGGAGGAGCATCCGCAAGTGCTGGCGATTCCACCCGCCGCGTTGGTGACGAACGGCAACGGAAAATCGGTCTTTGTCGTCGAGAACGATCGGGCTAAGCTCGTCCCGATCAAAACCGGTCTGGATGACGGTCTCTGGGTGGAAATCATCGACGGCCTCGCAGACGGGATGGAAGTTGTTGTCGTCGGCAAGACCGGTCTTGCCGACGGACAGCTGATCCGGACAAGCCCCTACAGCCTCCCGGCCGGACAACCGGCAAGCCAGAAGATGTAAGCTTCCGCGCATTCGGCGGTCTGAACTTTCACCGTAGAAAGGAGGACGTGTGATGCGATATCGCGTTCGTGTTTCGGCCGGTCTCCTTGCGCTATCCCTGCTCCTCGTCGGCTGTTGGATGTTCTCGGGGCCGGTATCCGCCCAGATGGTTCCGTCCCCGGCAACAAAAGCTCCTGTGCCAAATGCAGTTCAGGGCCGCTTTCTCGGCCTCAAAGAAGCCTTGGAACTCGCGCTGCAGCAGCACCCGTTACTGCAAGCCGCCGACGCAAACCTGAGGGCCGCTCAGGCGCGGACAGAACAAACTCGGTCACTGTATTACCCTCAAGTCTATGCCGACTTTGCGACCGCCGCCGGAGTGGGAGGCATCAATCCCCGCTTCGTGACGCCTGCCGGCTCCATGTTGCGGCAGAACCTCAGCCAGTACACCGGCGGTGTCATCGCGAACCAACGGCTCTACGATTTCGGCTTGACGAAAGATCTGGTCGAGTCGTCTCAGAAAGAGGCGACCGCGCGGGAGCAGGACATCCATGCACGGCGGGTGTTGATCGAATTGAACGTCCAGCGAATCTATCTGGCAAGCCTGAAACACCGCCGCCTGGTTCAAATAGCAGAAGATCGGATTCGGGTGCGTGGCGCCATCAAGTCTCAGGTCGAAGCCTTGTATCGGCAAGAGTTGAGGTCCAAACTGGACCTTGACTTTGTTCAGGTGGAATTGACGAATGCGGAATCCGCCCTGGTCAAGGCGCGCAATAATCTGAAAGCCAGCTTCGCGGACTTGAACAGGGCAATGGGCATCGCCGGATCGGACGACTATATTCTGGAGGACATTCAAACGGAGGTTCGCCCCCTTCCGCCGCTTGACACATTTCTGTCGAGCAGCCGGGATCATCCGGAATTGAAACGGGCCCAGGAACAGCTGCGTGCGGCCGAAGCCAAAGTGCGCGCGACCAAGAAGCAGTACTTTCCAACCGTCAATGCCATTGCGAGCGCGGGAGAATTTCAGACCTTCGACCCGGATCGAAACGAGCGCACCGGCGGCTGGTGGGCGGCCAGCGCGTTCTTATCCTTTCCCCTGTTTACCGGGTTCTTGATCGAGAATCAGGTGCACGAAGCAAAAGCCCAGCAGGCCGCCGCCGACGCAACCACCATGGACATCGGGCAGGCCCTTACTCAGCAAGTGACTGCTTCTTATCTTGATGTCGTGTCCTTGGCGCAACAGATCAAGCTGAACGAGGAGCTCGTGAAGACCGCGACAGAGTCGCTGAAACTCGCGCGCGAACGCTACAAGCTCGGGCTTAGTTCGGTTGTCGAGGTGACGCAGGCCGAAGTGGCCGTGACCGCCGCTCAAACGAAATTGGCGGAGGCTCAGTACGACTACAAAATCGCGGAGGTCACGCTGGCTTACGCGGCCGGAGGCGGCGCACAGCTCCAGATTGATCCGGTCCTGCGCTGACGGCAGGTGAGTGCGGAAGGAACGGATTTGAGCTTGGAAAGGTCGAGGACGAGTTCGTCCTTGGTGTTTGCCAACACCGTATCCCAAAGGCTCACCTTTTGCCGCACGACGGCCTCTTCCTGATCGAACAGCAGATCGAAGCCTTTTGCCGCAGTCGGACGCATGGGATACCGCCGGTCATAGATCATTCCGTACGTCGGAATGCCGTAGACGATCTGCCAATTGCCGAGAATAAAATGCAGCAGCTTGTCGTGCAGATACAGCCCTCCCGTCGTGATCACGCGTTTCACGGACGTCTGCGGCTGGCTCAAGTAGAAGGTGACTCGCTCGTTGGGCTTGGCACGGGAGAGGGCCTCCGAAAGCTGCGGCGCCAACAGCGCGACCTCCTCCTCTCGAAAGGCGGGCTCGAGCGGCGCCTCGCCTTGGATCCACCGCTGGAGCATGCTGCGATGCTCCCGCACAGCCATCCCCTTTAAAATGCGGGCGAACTCGTCGGGCTCGATCGTCGCCGGATGATCGTGGGCGCTCGGCGGCCATTCGGGCAAGACCGACGAATCTTCTTCCAGCCGCACATAATTAACGGGATCTTCGTAGACGATGCGGGACGGGACTTGCGGGATGGCGCAGGCGGACAGGAGCAGAGAGGTTGGGGCTAAGGTTAAGGCTAAGCAAATTTTCAAACCGACCCACCCCCTCGACCTCAACCTTCTCAACCTTCCGACACGGTAACGGTCATTTCCACCCGCTCGAGTGGATTGTCGCGACCATCCCGTTTCATGTTGACGATCTTGTCCGCCACCTCCATGCCGCTCACCACCTCACCGAACACGGTGTACTGCCAATCCAGGAAATTAGAATCCGCGACGCAGATGAAAAATTGAGAACCCGCGCTGTCGGGATCATTGGCCCGGGCCATGGAAAGCGTCCCGCGCTTATGCGGACGACTGTTGAATTCAGCCTTAAGACGATGCCCGGGGCCTCCCATGCCGTGGGACGACCGGTCTGGATTCTTGCTGTTCGGATCGCCGCCTTGGATCATGAACCCGGGAATGACGCGATGGAACGTCGTCCCGTTGTAAAAGCCCTGTTTGGCCAAGGTGGTAAAGTTCGCCACGTGGCCGGGTGCGACGTCTGAAAACAAGCGAAGAACGATCTGCCCCAATTCTACGCCCTTGCTGGTCAGGGTGATCGTCGCGTGCGGATTCTGGCTCTGCTGAGACATAACACTCCTTTTCGTCATGGACGGTTATCGGAAGAGAAAGGGAGGCTGGTTGAGACCTTCAAGCCCTTGGCTGATGGCGACCCAACTTGCTCCGTCATCGTCGCTGCGGAAGGCACCCGCGCTGGTACCGGCATAGAGAGAGCCGGTGCCGGAGTCGACCAGCACCTGGATCGCCTGGTTGGTCAGGCCTTTGTTCAGCGGCACCCATTGGCGTCCTTGATCCACGGTCTTGTAAATGCCGCGCCCGGTGGCGACGAACAGGCCGCGTTCCGTGCTCACAATGCCGCGGATAGAGTCATTGGGCAGAGCCCGGCTGATCTGCCGCCAGGTCTCCCCTCCGTCGCCGCTGCGGAAGACGCCGCCGTCAAACGTTCCTGCATAGACTCCCTGATCTTTATCGATCGCAAGGACACGGATGAAATTCTCGGCCATGCCCTCGTGATCTTTCAGGCCATGGCGCATCCGGGTCCAGCCCGACGAATCGGACTTGAAGCGCATCACGCCTTTGCCCGACGTACCCGCATACAAGGTCCCATCGGAAGCCTTGGCCAGGGCATGCACGAGGATCTCATCAAGGCCCCCGGTCACCACTGTCCAACGCTCGCTTTGTGAGCTCCAGCGGTAGACGCCGTCCCCCGTGCCGGCGTACAGGCCGTCGCCTGTCACCAATAGAGCCTTGATCTCGTAGCGTCTGAGCCCACTGTTGATCGCCTGCCAGTTCTTTCCGCCATCCCGCGACCGGAAGACCCCTCCACGGAAGGTTCCCGCATAGAGCTCGCCGTCCTTGCCGGTCGCCAGGCTCAGGATGAAAGGATCGGTAATGCCCTGTCCCGAAGGCGCCCACGTATCGCCGCGATCCTCGCTCCGGAACAGACCTTGACCGAACGACCCGGCATACACCGTATCTTTTCCCGACACCGCCAACGCTTGAACGCTCGCCACCGTTTGGCCGAAAGGCGGAGTCTGGCCTCCCCCGCCCGGAGCACCCGGTGTGCCGTGAGGGCCCCCTGGATAGCTGAGGAGATCAGCCGCCGGGACGACAGCGGCGATGACAAGCCCGGCAAGACTAACACCCGCGAGCGGACCAACCAGGCGGAAACGCCGCCAGTGATTCCGGAGTGCTTGTGTTGCAGTCTGATGCAGCATCCCAAATTTTACCGCACCCGGTGTCCGGCTGTGCCGATCGGCAGATCAGGATCCAGCGGCAAATCGACCGATTCAGCGCCTCGTCGTCCGAACACGCGGGCGCCGAGGATGCCGACCTCGTACAAGATCATAAGGGGGACCGCCATCAACAACATCGTAAAGAGCGTTGCGTCGGGCGTCACGATGGCCGACACAATCAGCGCCGCCATGATCGCATGCTTCCGATAGCGCGCCAGGATCTGCGCCGACACCACGCCGGCTCGTGCGAGTAACGTGAGCACCAGCGGCAATTCAAAGGCGCAGCCGAAAATGATGAGAAACTTCACGTTGAAATCAATGTAGGTCCCGACACCCAGTTCCGGGGTGATGTCTCGATCGACGCCGAAGCTGACGAAGAAATCGATGACCAGCGGCAGAATGACGAGGTTGCAGAAGACGAGGCCGAGCGCAAACAGTCCGCCCGCAAGCAGAAACAACGGAATCGCCCAGCGCTGCTCTCTCGGGAGCAGCGCCGGCTCGAGGAACTTCCAAAACTGGTAGAAAATCACCGGCAGGCTGACGATGAGCGCCGCCAGGAAGGACACCTTGATGGAGGCGAACAGGGCTTCAGTCGGCCCGTAGAACACCAATTGATTGGGAAAGGGCCGGTTCAGCCACGCGATCATGTCCGCCGAAAAGGCGAACATACCGACCAACGCCACGCAGATCGTCGCACCGATGATGAGAAGGCGTTTCTTGACCGTCCGGATGTGCGCGGTTAATGGGTTGAGCAACTGTGCCATGCAGATCCCGGCAGCCGAGCGCCGCCGGCAGTTCTTTATCTGGCCGCCGGATGCAGTTCCTGGTCGCGATAGAGCCGGATCAACTCGGCCATCTTGTCTTTTTTCATCAGCTTCTCTTTTTGCAGCTGTTTCTTGAGCACTTCTTCCCCCGGCGTCAACACGTGTCGTTTTTGAAGATCGTTCAGTTCGGCATCCAGGCGATGGTGAGACTCTTCAAGCTCACGGAATTCGGCGTTGGATTGGCGAAGCCGTTCCGCGATCGAACCGTCTGATATCATGTCGCACCTCCCGGCAAAAGGTTAACTGGACTGGACCACTCCTCCTTCCGGCGCACCGACGTTCTGGGAACGTGATGCCCCCGTCACAATGGGGTACATCTCCATCAGCACCGCGTCCTCTTCGGGGTTCGTATAGTAGCGGGGTCGGATCGTCGTTTGCCGGAACCCCAGCCGTTCGTACAGCGCCCTGGCTCCGAGGTTGGAATAGCGGACTTCCAGCAACGCCCGGACCGCACCCTCCTCCCGCCCCGCCTGCAGCGCCAGATCGGCCAACGTCCGTCCGATCCCCCGGCGCCGCATGGACTCAAGGACGGCCAGATTCATGATACGAACTTCTTCGAACACGATCCAGAAGCAGAGATACGCAATGATGGCCGATCCCCCGGCCATATCCATCCGCCTGGCGACGAGAAAGCGAGCAAATCGATTCCCTGAAAGCTCAGCTTCCAACATTTTGCTCGTCCAGGGGGACGAGAAGCAAGCCTCTTCCAGACGGACCAACTCGGGGAGATCCGAGGGTGTCGCCGGTTCGATCACAATATCATCCATATCATCCATGTCACACATCCAAGTGACTTCCTCAGCAGGTTACCGACCCACCATTCTCGCAATTTATTCCGTTCGTACCCGTCGCCGGGCGCGGCTCAACCGTTCTCCTACCTTGCGAGCCACCCGCTCCTGCCTTCTGGCCACCGGAGACAAGCCCCCCGATTGCTCGAATTTCAGCTCCGCTTCCGCCCTCTGCACATACAGAGGCGCCACACCAACCGACGCTGTTTCACCCCTACGCAAGCGCTCGATCCCCGCCAATCCGACGCTGACCGCCGACGGCAGCATGACATCCGGAGGCCCGACCCTCACTTTTACCGATCCGTCCGTCCGCGCCTGAATATCGGCTTCCGCAGTCTTCCATCCTTCGCCGAACACGAGGGTGGGGCCCGTGAGACTCTCGGCCACTGCAGCCGGTGGGCCGACGCGCTCCGGTAAGAGCCGCTGCAGGATTGTATCGTTGGCCCAGCGAAACAATCCCCAGTAAACCTCTCCTTTTCGGCTGTTGAGGATGGGACAGAGAGTCGCCGTCGTGCCCCGAACATTCCATGCCATGGCTTCGAGCGTCGGGACTACGGCAAGCGGCAACTCGGTCACCGTGCGGAAACCAAGCAGCGTCGCCAACCCTACCCGCAACCCCGTGAAGGACCCCGGTCCGATCGACACGACCAGTCCGTCGAGCTCCTGAAGCTTCACGCCGGTCTCTTTTAAGAGACGGTCGATGGCCGGCAGCAGCAGTCTAGCATGCGAGCCGGCGGCATCCTGGTCATGGCGGGCCAGCACGGTCTGTTCATCCAAGAGTGCGACGCTTTGCCAAAACGTGGCGGTTTCGACAGCCAAGACTTTCACGCTACACCTGTCCGAGATCACCCGGTTTCAACTGCTCATTCGGGATCAGCTCGTGAAACGTCATCTGCACGCTTCCCTGTCCTTGGCCGTCCTCCAACGAGATTTTGAACGGACGCAGCAAGGGGGTATCGCCCTCTTTCATTCCCTGAGCGGCGGTAAGCACGGCCGGCTCTCCCACCGGTCGATAATCCTCGAACTGCATGATCGCTTCCACCTCGCCCGAAGGACCGATGCGCTCTTCCCGCACGACCAAGAGGTCACGCCGATCGAACCAAATGCGCCGCGCGAGATGCCCGGCGGGGCCTGTGACATCAAGCCGGTACCGATTCCCATCTTCCACCAGCTTGGCTGTTTCCTGCTTGCCGATGGCGCCCGTGCCCAGCACACCGCTGATCGCCCATACGCTGAGTTGGAAGGGGCGGGTAAGCTTACCCATGTGATCCATTTCCGACGGCCGTCCGCTCAGCACCCGACCCATCGTGGGCAGCCGCAGCTTGTACTGATCGTCCGCCTGCACGAACTCGAACAGCTCGCTGCCCACCGCGCTGAACCCCCGCAGCCGTATCGCATTCGGCCGTCGGTAATACACGGTGCCCTCGACTCGGCTGGCGATGGGTATCAAGCCGCCCCGTACTTTGGCGCTGAACAGCCCCTTCATCGTCTGGATCGCGGATTCGCGCTGCCGGAGCAACTGCGTCAATTCTTCGAGCGACGCCTGTTTCAGCGGGATCTCCTCGCGCGGAGGAAAGACCGCGCACCCGGCAAGGACCAGGAGAAGCGATGCGTACCACACGACGGCACAGCGGGTTCGCGCTAAAAGACACCCGCGCGTGAGCTTCGTGGTGAAAGCCTTTCGTTCGTCACACACCTGTCACACCTCGAGTGATTCCACGCCCTCAGCCCAGCGCCGCGTCCAATGCCTCGCCGATTTCCCGCACGCCGATCAGCTCGATCCCGTCGATCTTATCCAGCTTCGCCAGGTTCCGCTCCGGAAGGAGGCAGCGTTGAAATCCCATCTTGGCCGCCTCCCGAATGCGCAAATCCGCCTGACTGATCGCCCGAACTTCCCCGCCCAACCCGACCTCTCCCATGACCAACGTCGCATGATCGACGACCGCCTCGCGAAGACTGGAGGTCACCGCAGTCACGATCCCGAGGTCGATGGCCGGTTCGTCGATGTTGATTCCCCCGACGACGTTAATATAGACGTCCTGGCCGGACACATGCACTCCCAGCCGCTTTTCCATCACCGCCAACAGTAACGACACCCGGTTCAATTCCACCCCGTTCGCCATCCGCTTGGGCATGGCGTACCCGGTGGACGAGACGAGCGCCTGCAGTTCGACAAGAATAGGGCGCGAACCTTCGAGGCTGGAGGCGACGACCGAGCCTGTGCTGTGCTGGGGACGCTCGGCTAGAAACAGCTCTGACGGATTGCCGACTTCCTCCAGCCCGCAGTCCTTCATTTCAAACACGCCGATCTCATTTGTCGAGCCGAAGCGGTTCTTCACCGCCCGCAAGATGCGATAGCTGTGCCCTTTGTCGCCTTCGAAGTACAACACCGTATCGACGATGTGCTCCAGAAGCCTGGGGCCGGCGATGGCGCCTTCTTTGGTCACATGGCCGATGATGAACACCGGCACGCTGCTGCGCTTCGCAAACCACATCAATTGGCCGGCCACTTCCTGCACCTGGCTGATGCTGCCGGGAGCCGAAGTGATCTGTTCCGTGTACACAGTCTGGATTGAATCGACTACCAGCGCGGCAGGCTGAACCTCCTGCATGGCCTTGAGGATCTGCTCAAGCGACGTCTCGGCAAGGATGAGGAGATTCGGGTGTTCCACACCAAGCCGTTGGCCCCGCATTTTGATCTGCCTCGGGGACTCTTCGCCGGAGACATACAGCACCTGCTCCTGCTTGAGAGCAAGGCGCGGCAACGCTTGCAGCAGCAGGGTCGTCTTGCCGATGCCCGGATCGCCTCCGATCAGAATGACGGCGCCGGGGATCACCCCGCCCCCCAAGACCCGGTCAAATTCGCCGATGCCCGTCAGCCGCCTTGGCTCGCCGACTACTTCGATGTCTGCAATGGGGGTCGCCTTGGCGGGATCGGTCTTGACCCCGGCGGGTCGGCCTTTCCCGGTCTGGGAAATCCGCTCTTCTTTCATGGTATTCCAGCCGCCGCAGTCGGGGCATCGTCCGAGCCACCGAGGCGCCTGGTGCCCGCACGCTTGGCAGGAAAAGCTGGTCTTGGCCCGCATGAACTCGGAGCCTCGTCGGTCCGGAAGGTTCGCCTCACCGAATCTTAATGGATGCGATCCGAAAAAGGAAGGAGCGAGTGGACGGCAAGCAACACCGTCCTCGGTGCTGCGGGTCACCTGCACCTGACCTCTCACCCGTTCGGCTGCGGAGCGTGGTCAGCCTCCCGCGCGAACGGACCTAGAGACGCTCGCCGTCCGCTTTCTACGGCTTTCCCTCGTTCCAGGAGCGCCAATATCCCAGGCGCATCGGAAGTTCGGGACTCACTTGTGACCTGCACGAGGGTAGAGGGACGGAGCGGGGCCCGCAGGCCGCCGCTCCTTACCTGCACAGTTTCAGTGTTCCGGAAGAAACATGTACATCGCGATGGCGATGAGCGGGCCGGCGATGTACGTAGCCTTTTTACCGAAAACATCGTACACGCCGAAGATGAGGACGACGGTGATCAAGGTGTAATACATGGTGGCGATGCCGCGGTAGCCTCCGCCCGCTCCTTCTGCGAACGCGAGCGTGGGGATGAACGTCGAGATCAGTGCTGCCAACAATGCGCGACAGTACCTCATACACGACCTCCTTGTGATGGTGTGGCGAGCGGATGATGAAGCAAAACGCCCCTGAAGGAATAGTCCTCCAGGGGCGCCGTGAGAGAAACGGAGACGAGTGCGGAAGGAAAGTTCTGATTCGCTTACCCCGGCTCCATACCAGGCCCTCCAGGGGTGAGACAGGGCGGAATCATGCACCTATGTTGCACGCTTGTCAATCCCGCGCATGGAGAAAGCCCCCTCACAATTTTTTCCTAACCTCTTTCCATTCCTTGACCGATTTGGCCTTGCGCGGAAGCTCCCCTTTTCGCGGTTCCGGCACAATCACTACCTCCATCCGCTGGTCAAGCAGCGCTTCCGCAAAACCGCTTGTGCGGCCGATACCGGCCTTCATCATTGACCAGCCTTGCTGCTTCAGGTCATCAAGTGCCGACTCCAAGGCGGCTCGTCCGGGCTTCACTGAAAGCACGTACCCCACGGGCAACCTGTTCTCACGCATGAGCCGCCGTAGGATCTCGGAATTGATATGGTCGCCGTTCTCGTCGCCGGGCCATGCCACATAAATGAGGTTGTAATAGAATCGGCTGAGACGGCCCAACTCTTCCGGAGCATCGGACGCCAGTTGCACGGCAATGTGCGGCTTTACATCGCCAGGAAGCGACGGAAGCGGTAGGGGCTCTCGCCTTCCTTCCTCAATCAACGCCGCACTTTCAACCAACAAAATCGGCCTGCGCCGCTCCCATACATAAAGATTGGCCGACGTCTCGGCCGGCGCGATTCGCGGCGAGGCGCCGAGCTTTGCCGACATCGGGAAGACGCCGCTGCGTTTGGGCACATACTCGAGAAAAGCCCGGCCGTCGCCGCCCGTCATCGCGGTCGCCGCCGGCTTCCCCTCTACCGAAAGCTCTACCGGCTCGCCTCCCAGAGGCTTGTCCACCAAGAGGGTCTTCTCGGTCAGCTTGGCCTCAATCCGCGTCGTATGGTTCGGGTACGTCAGTGCATCATTGAGGGTAAGAGTGCCCTCAGTCTTCTCCACAGCCGATGCGGAAGGCAGATTGCCGACCAAGCAGATGAGAACAAGCCATTGACTGATGCCGAGCCGGTTCATGAGAAACGTCCGGGTCGAAGGATGGGCACAGGAGAGGCCGCGGAGCTAGCTTTTTCTTTTCAGGGCGGCCACGACGTCGTCGACGTGTCCGTCCACTTTGACTTTCCGGAACACGGCCTTGATCGTACCGTCAGAGCCGATTACGAACGTACTCCGCTCGATGCCCCAGAAGGTCCTGCCGTACATGCTCTTCTTCTTGTACACTCCGTAGGCCTGGGAGACCTTGGCCTTTTCGTCGCTCAACAGGCTGAACGGCAATCCGTATTTGGCGATGAATTTCTCGTGCGCCGTCCGGCCGTCCATGCTCACGCCAAGCACGACGGCGCCCACCTTCTTGATGGGCGCCAGCGCGTCGCGGAACGCGCAGGCTTCTTTGGTACAGCCCGGCGTGTCATCTTTCGGATAAAAGTAGAGCACGACCTGCCGCCCCTTGAAGTCCTTCAAACTTACGGTCCCGCCGGACTGATCCGGAAGATCGACGTCGGGGGCCTTATCACCAACCGCCGGTTCTTTGGCCATTGTCCTGCTCCCCATCATCCCGCCCATTCCATCAATATCGGGGCCCGCCACCAAGCCCCGGCCTGGTCGTCCCGCGGGGGGGTTCCTTGGTCACCTGGGGACTTTCCGGATTGCCGTATGGCCGCAACGCAGGCGAATCCCAAATGATCTTGTCGCCCGGAGCCAGGTTGGCCGCTTCGATGAAATGCTGCCGGGCCTGCTCCGCTTCGCCGAGGGCGTTGAGTGCCAAAGCCAAATTGTAGTGAGCCTGTCCGGAGAGGGGCGCGGCCATGACCGCTTGGGAGAACCGATTCTTCGCTTCTTGGAATTCACCGCTCTGGTACGCTTGAGTCCCCTGTTCCGTCAACGTCACCGCCAACGGCTGGACACCGGGATCCAGCGCCAGTGGGACCAGCGGCTTCGCCTTCGTCTTGCCGCAGGCCACGAGGCCGACCACCAAGACAAGACTTGCCAGCAGGGACAGCACCTTCGTGGTTCTCTTGCCGACGTGCACCATGGTCAGGGTTTGGCTTGCCGGCGGGATTCCTCTTCAAACGTTTTGCGGTAGAGGACTTCCCATTCCGAACTGCCCTCAACAATGCCCCGCGAATAGGACGCCAATTTGGCGCGCACTTTTCTGTCGATCTCCTGTTCCTGCGCCAATTCGGCAGCCAAAATCCGTTTGATCTCCTTCAACGCTTTTCCTTCATCTCCAACGAGCCGAAGCGACGAACTTGTTTTCAACGTCTGGAGAATGACGTGAGATAGATGACTCATCTTGTCTTCACTAAGCATCGATGCATCTCTGACGATGGTGCGCCTCGGGGAAGATCTTCGCGCCGTTTCCGTGGTCCCCGCTCTACTCTACAATATGATGCCTCGGTCGCGGACGAGCTTCTTTTTTATCATCGTGAACATCTTCTGATAATCTACTTGTCCGCGCTCAATTTCCTTCTCGTACGCCTTCATCATTTGGCGCACTTCGGAATTGAGCCGATCCTCTACGGACAGTTCCTCCGTGATGGCCCGATCGAGTGCTTCGACCGCTTGCTTTCGTTCGCCCGTCAGCTCGACGTAGCCTTCCTGCTGGAGACGCGTCGCAACCGCTTCCGCAATATGTCTTACTCGCTCCCTGGACAACCGCATGTGGTACCGACGGGATGCTGAGCTGCTCGGATGAAATTCAGACCCGTTCCACTGTAATTGTCGCCGCCGCCATGGCTTGCCGGAGCGGCGTGGCGTCACCGATGATCCGTCCGATGATATTCACGCGATCGGCCGGCACGGGATCCGATCCCATGCTCATGGGCGTGCGCCCGAAGAAAATGGCCAGCACCTGACCGGCCCCCCAGAAGGCCACGTCGCCGATTTTCACCTGTGTCGTCGCGGTCTCTCGGTAATCCTTCACGCCGGGGATCTTGAAATAGAACTCCTCCCCCCAGGTATTGACCGGCGCTTCGACCGGAAGTGCGGCATACACTTCCTCCGCCGTTTTGGATGGTTTCAGTTCCGCCTCTACCTGAACGCTCCCCACTTTGATCCTGATCCGCTTGCCGGTCATCGTCATGCGCTCCGGTCGTTCGATGGTCCTTGGGACGCACAAAAACGTCCATCCTCGCGTCAGTCGCGGACTCTAGCTTGTTTAATGGTTCAAATCAAGGCTACAATCCGGCCCATACCAGGTTCTATTGTTCCCGCATGTTGACCTCCACATTTGTACTTCTGAAAGGCATCGGTCCCGGCATTGAACGGCGTCTCTGGCAAGACGGCGTGGTCGGCTGGTCGGACTTTCTTCGGAGCCCGGAACTCCCCGGCATTGCCGCGAGCCGCAAGGCATGGTACGACGCCGACCTCGCGAAGGCCCAGGCTAGCCTCGACCGCCGAGACACCCGGTTTTTTGCCGCCTGCCTCAAGGCGCGGGACCATTGGCGGCTGTACGAAACATTTCGGAGACGCGCACTGTTTCTGGACATCGAGACAACGGGGAGGTCGATTGGAGACGGGAATATCACCGTGGTCGGACTCCACCGGCAAGGCCGTACCAGCCATTTCATTTATGGAATAACTTTGACCGAGGAGAATCTGGCATTCGAATTGGAGCAGGCAGATTTGCTGGTCACTTTTTTCGGCAGCAGCTTCGACTTGCCGTACTTGCGCGCGACGTTTCCGCGCCTGGACTGGGCCAAACCCCACCTGGACCTGTGCTTCGCGGCCCGGCGGCTGGGATTACACGGGGGGCTGAAGGGCATCGAGCGTGAATTGGACATCGCCCGTGATCCAACCCTCCAAGGACTGGACGGTTGGGACGCCGTCCGGCTGTGGCATCGTTGGCGGGCGGGAAGTGATGAGGCCTTGGAGTTGCTGCTTCGGTACAACGCAGCCGACGCCTCCAATTTGGAGCCGCTCGCCGATCTCATTGTGGAACGGTTGGCGGCCCAATTCGGTCCTGCCTCGGCGATGCCTGCAAGGTCTACAGAGGCCGGAGGATTTGCCGTATGACTTGGATCGGGGTCGGCCTAACGGAAACCGGCTATGTGCGGTCTTCCAATCAGGATGCGCTCGCAACGCTGGACGGTCTAGGACTTTGGGCCGTCGCAGACGGCATGGGGGGACACCGCGGCGGAGACATCGCCGCACAAGCGGCTGTCGCGGCCTTCGTCGCCCGCGCCAAAGAGGCCGCGGACCAATTTCGCCGTTCACCTTCTTCGATCGCCGCCCTGCTTCCAGATTTTTTCCAGCGCGCACACCAGGCCATCGTGGAGAAAGCCCAGGCTACGCCCGAGTTGCGCGGGATGGGCACGACGTTTGTAGCCGCGGCAATCGTATCCGACCCCATGCCGATGGCCTGGGTGGCGCATGTCGGCGACAGCCGCGCCTATCTGTTTCGCCAAGGTCTACTCACCAGGCTGACGCGCGACCATACGTTGATGGAACGGTATCTCGAGCGCGGCTTGATCACGCCGGAGCTCGCCCGTTCTCACCCGGAACGGCACGTTCTGACCAAAGCCTTGGGCATGGAATCCGCCGTCAAGCCTGAGATCGCCTCCCATCCCATGGAAACTAATGACCTCCTGGTGCTCTGTACGGATGGGCTCACCAAGATGCTGGAGGACCACGCCATCGCATCAGTCCTCGCTCTGGCCGAGCGCGATCCTGCACGAGCCTGCCGCATGCTTATCGATGCCGCGTTGGATGCGGGCGGCGAAGATAACGTAACAGTAGTGGTCTGCGGTTACAGGTTCTAGGGGTAGTCCGGGTGATTTCGGATTGACATCCCCTCGTACTGCAGGTAGCCTCTGATTCATCCTTCCTCCGTTTCGATCTTTCTTCTTTAACTTCTGGGGATGGGTCGCCATGCTGCCACACAGGTTGGTTTGGTTGTTGATGCTCTATGCAATCTTCCTGGCCTTGGACGCCGTGAATGCGCAAGCAGTGGAGCCAGAAGCCGTCATTCGTGAACTGGTACGGGCCAACGCCGACAAGGATATCGCGACATTATCCCGGCTGATGGCACATGATATGGACGCCGTCGGATACTCGATCGGCGGGCGGAAGTATGTGGGGTGGTCGGAGTTGGAGCAGGATATGAGGGAGGAATTCGATTCTGTCACCCGGTTAGAGATTCCGATCACCGACCTTCGGGTCTGGACCAGGGGAGACATCGCTTGGTTCGCCATGGAACTGGACTACATTCGTACCACGGCTGAAAAGGGAGTCAACCGCCGCACTCTTCTCCCGTTGCGGGAAACCGGAGTCCTGGAGCGACGGGCCGACCGCTGGGTCCTAGTATCCTGGCACGAATCCTTCCGCACCCCAGCCAAGATCCTCGGCGATCGTAACGAATCCTCTTTCATGCATCCGACTTCCTCATCCGGAAACCCCGGCTTAGACTTCAGCGGAGAGTGGGAAATCCTCGAGGTCGAAGACAACAAGACATACACTGCCAGCCTCGATCGCAACGGCAACGGTCCTTATACACAGCACGGCGGGCGGTTTGTGGCCACAAAGTTTGCCGATCGTCTGCTCCAGGGCACGTGGCATCAGCCTGGGAACGATCGGGAGGGCGGCTTTGAGGTGCTGCTGTCGGTTGATGGCACAGAGGCAAAAGGAATCTGGTGGTACACGAGGGTGGGCAGCCGGAAAAGCATACCTCCCCGGGAGCACGGCGGGACGTACCACTGGAAACGTCTGACGCCGGTCCCTGGGAATTCTGACTCGCATCCCGGCCGTTAGCGACGGACGGAGGGCGCCGTCACCAGGAGGATCTCATGAGAACAGTTGCTTGGGCAGTGGTTTTTGTCGTTTCATGGCCCATAGGCGCGCTGGCCTCCGGTCTGCACGATCAAGATCACCACACCGTTCCGGCGCTCAAGAACCAGACGACCACTAGAGTGACTATTGACCGCAACACAATTACCCTAACGTTCGGTCCCATCGACCTCCCTACCTCCCACGATGGTGAACTGGCCGCGTCCA
>JBDZUK010000139.1:0-3372 GCA_040255165.1 Nitrospiraceae bacterium
CTCAAGCGAATCGTTCACTGGAACATGATGAGCGGCTTGATCATCCCGTCGGCTTTCGTGCGCATCATGTCGAAGGCCCGTTCGATCTCCGAGAAGGAGAACCGATGGGTCGTCAGCGGCAATGGATTGACCCGGCCGGCACTGAGCAGTCGCAGCAGCCGCTTCATGCGTTCGGCGCCTCCCGGACAGAGGCCGGTCTTGATAACCTGGTCGCTCATCCCGACGCCCCATTCAACACGGGGGATCTTCACGAAGTCACCTTCACCATGGTAGCCGATGTTCGAGATCGTCCCGCCGGGCCGCGTGGCTTTAATGCAAGCTTCGAAGGTGCTCTGTGCTCCCAGCGCTTCAATGGTGGCGTCTACGCCGTGTCCATCCGTCAACGCGAGGATGGCCTCGACCGGATCCTGTTCCGTGAAGTCGATGACGACGTCGGCTCCGAACTCCTTGGCCAATTTCTTCCGCTGAGGGACCGATTCCACCGCGATCACGAGCCCCGCTCCCAACAGGCGCGCTCCGACCGTCGCCATCAGTCCGACCGGTCCCTGGGCGAAGACGGCGACCGATCCGCCGATAGGAATGTTCGCGTGCTCCGCCCCCATGAAGCCGGTCGACATCATATCCGCACAGTACGTGGCCTGTTCGTCGGTGAGATCGGCAGGAATGGGAGCCAGGTTGGCCGGTGCGTTGTTGACGTGAAAATACTCGGCGAGATTCCCGTCTTTTACGTTGGCAAACTTCCATCCGCCGAGCATCTGCGTGCACTGAGAAGTGTAGCCACGCAGGCAGTTTACACACTGGTAGCAGGGCGTGATCGCGTTGACCGCGACGCGATCCCCTTCGCGAAACCCTCGCACCGCGCTCCCCAGTTTGGCGATGACGCCGACGGCTTCATGGCCCAGGGTCAGATCCGTGCGCTCGCCGATCGAGCCGGCGACGGTATGGACATCCGAGGTGCAGATGAGCGCGGCGGTCGTTTTGACGATCGCATCGTTCGGCCCCGGCTCGGGAATCGGCTTGTCCATCATCCCGACAGAGCCGATCTTCTTCATCACGAAGGTTTTCATGGTGCGAGCCATGCGGTGCTCTCCTTTTCTGCCAACCGTCGGCCACTAGCTGGACTCTAGATTATAAAGTTTGAGGGCTTTTCTTCTACTAGGAAGGCTTCTATAGGAGCAGGCTCGGCGTACGCATTCGAACGGGAGATCTTGCCTAAGGCTTGCGAGCACGCGCGGGCCGGCGAAGGACAGAACCCGCACTGTTAATCGGGCGCAGGGTTCGAGTTTTTAGTGTTAAGTGTTGGGTGTTTAGTTTTTGGATGGGTGGATAACTCACAACTCAAAACTAAGCACTCCAAGGTTCTGCTGTTTTCGAATTGCGGGCGGAGTGCCAGCAAGTACAAGCTGACGAACGACAAGACCCGCACTGCTAATCGGGGGCAGGGATCGAGTTTTTGGTGTTGAGTGTTGAGTGTTTAGTTTTGGACGATCGGACAACTCACAACTCAAAACTTCACCATTTTCGAATGGCTACCAACCTTCTGCAGATCATCTCGAACGATCTCCTTCTTTTCCTCGTTGACCCGCACCATGTACTTGGTGCGGCCGACTTCCTGGCCGCCCGGAAACTCGAAAATCGGTAATCAGGTCTTGCAATCCAACATTGTCGCCGTCGATTGTTCGCCGCAGTATCAGTCGGGGATCTCCGCTTCGATCAGTTTGCCGAGCAGGATCAGTGATTCTTGCCAGCCGAGATAACAGGCTTCGGCCGGGATGACGTCGGGCACGCCCTCCTGCACGATGTTCACTTCCGTTCCGCACGAAACCGGCTTCAGCGTGACCGTCACGCGGATTTCTCCCGGCAGGTTCGGATCGTCGAAGTTGTCCGTGTAGCGAATCCGTTCATGCGGCACGAGCTCCAAATACTGCCCGCCAAAGGAGTGGCTCTTGCCCGTCGTGAAATTGGTAAACGACATCTTGAACGTGCCGCCGACTTTGGGATCCATGTGATACACCTTGCCCGTAAAGCCGTTGGGCGGGAGCCATTTCACCATGGCGTCCGCATCCAGAAACGCCCGATACACGCGTTCTGGTGCTGCACGAAACACGCGATGAAGTCGAATGGTATTGGTTCCCATACGTGTTCTCCTTTCTGTTGCACTCACGACGAGGCTCAGCGCGTATCGTACTCATCGTGGCGGCGCCACCAGACCCCCGTCTCATTGCGTCCCTTGGGAGCGCGGTCGAGCCATGGATACATGCCCCAGATGGCGTCCACTCCGCGTGAATACGTGGAATAGGTGTGGTAGACGATGCGGCCTTCAAGCGCGAACGCGCTCATGCCCGGCCGATCGCGGGAGTACGTAGGCCCGTCGGTTCCGCAGACGACCGCGAGCTCGGTGACCGGTTCCGGGACCGGTGTCGCATCCATTGCATGGCCGCCGCGCTCGTAGTTGTATTCGATGCCGCCCTTCCGCTGTTGGTCCTCGGTAAACGACACATTGAAATCGAAGTTGAAGTCGCTGCCGACGGAGGAGGCCCAGGGAAACCTCCATCCCATCCGCCGCTTGTACTCCTGCAGCTTCGCGAGCGGAGCCCGCGACACCGCCCAGAGCATCACGTCATGGTTGGCGAGGTGGACGACGAACCCGTTGAAGCCGTCCGCGATCGCCGAACAAGACGGACAGCCCGCCTGGTAGTCGGGCCCGAACATGAAGTGGTAGACGAGGAGCTGCGATCGCCCTAGGAAGAGGTCCGCCAGCGAGGCGCCGCCCTCGTCGGTCTCAAATCGATAGTCCTTGTCGACTCGAACCCAGGGCAGTTGCTGCCGCCGTTGCGCCAGCTCGTCACTACGCCGCGTGAGTTCCTTCTCCGCCTTGAGCAGCTCGAGCCGCGCGGTGAGCCACTCTTCACGAGTGCCGATCTTGGGTTTCGTCGCAGTCATGATTCAGTCTCCTTTTGTGATACGGTCTTGTGCTTGTCGTCGGATCCGTCGATCTGCACAACATATTTATCGCACATGCTGCCAGGCCGCCGACCGACGTCGATCCGGTAACAATCATCGTCAGAGTCGTGAGACATGCCAGACACATGGGCGACTCCTTACACTGCAAGCTGGCGGCTGCTTGGAAACTCCCTGACCGGCCGTACCTCCATGCTCCCGAACCGCACGGATGGAAACGTCGAGGCTACCTGGACGGCCTCATGTAGATCTCCGGCGTTGATGAGAAAAAACCCACCGAGCTGCTCCTTCGTTTCAGCAAAGGGACCGTCGGTCACAGAAGCTATCCCGTTTCGGACTTGCACGGTCATGGCCGTTTGAACTGGTTCGAGTTGCTCTACCGCAATGAGATGACCGCTTTTCTTCTGCGCC
>JBDZUK010000001.1:0-12129 GCA_040255165.1 Nitrospiraceae bacterium
TCATAGCAAGATCGTGAGCCATCCCATCACCCGGCTTCCGATGATCTCTCCAAGCGGGTGTTCGTTATGTTTGTCATTCAGCGCGTTGAACGCGGACACGGCGATCTCCGCCTTGTCCTTCCAGATCCAATATCCGGCACGGACGTTTAGGAGAGCATAGGCTGGGACCCGAGTATTGGGAACAGCGGCCGGAGGAATGAGGCCGACTGCAGCAAACTGGGAGAAGAAGTCACCGATCGGATATGTGGCTGAGCTCACATAGTGCAACACCGCTTCTCCGCTCGCGCCGTTCTCCCAATCCCCGCGAGCGCCGGCGTTCACTTTGAACTTTGGGCCGCCGCGGCGAAACGTGCCGGTCAAGGATTGTCCAAACTCCTGGTAGGCTACATTGGCAAAGGTGGTGAGCCATCGCGTGGCACTATATTCGACCCCTGCCTCGCCGCCATAGATATCGGCGACGCCGGCCGCATTGGCGTTCCGGATGACCGTGGGGCTTACCTGCTGGAGGTCGATCAAATTGGAAATGTGATTGAAAAACAGCTCCGCGCGCACTCTCAGACGGTGTTTCAAATACCAGCCTTGGTACCCCAGCTGATAGGAGATCATCTCTTCCGGGTCCAGGTTCGCCGATCCCTGCACGGCGATCGGGGGCACGAGCGGAGGGAATGGAAAGACGGAAGCCTGTAGATTCTCGTAGGTTTCGAACAGGCTCGGGGTCCGGTACGCAACCGAGACGGCCGCCCTAAACGTGTGGTCTGGGATCGGTGTGAAGACAATCGCCGCCCGAGGACTGAGTTGTGGATTGATGAACGTGTCCAAGTCGTACCGCGCTCCGCCCACGAGCGTCAGTTGTTGCGTGAGGCGCCATTCGTCTTGGAGATAAAATCCCAAGCGGTTTTCCTCGTTCCTGCCCGTGACCGCGTTCCCGGAGAAAGTGTTCAATCGGTAATTGACGCCGACGGTCAGACGATTGTCGCTCCAAAGGTTGAGATTGTGCTGTCCGTCGACATTGTACGTGTTGCCGAAGAATGTCAGGTCCTGGCTGTTGCCGACAGTGGTCGTGCGGAGCAGGTTTCGAATCGCCGGATGCGTAACGGTGAGGCTATGGGCATCGAATTGATTCCACCAAAAACGCAGAAACGAGTCCGATCGCTCATATGTCGCATAGACGTGCGGTAGCTGAACGTTGGAGGAGAGTGAGATGTTCCGCTGAACTGTTCCATCGAAGGGATCCATGTCGACGAACCCGCCGGATAACTTCAGTTTCGACCGATCAGGGAGTGCATACTCAAATTGGCTGTTCAATCGATTCGCCTGGAATGCCAGCGTATCGCGGTTGTTCCAGCTGTTGGATCGGTCATGACCGTACGAGAGACGGTACCCCAGTTTATCCGCGACGCCGGCGACCACGGCCGCGCTGGATATGGTGCCGTATTCGCCTCCTCCGAACTGAATCGTGCAGCCTTTCATCTCCTGTGGCGATTTCGTGACGATATTGATGATGCCATCCACGGCATTGAATCCGTAAATTGAAGACGCCGGGCCCTTCAGCACCTCGATCCGCTTGATTTCGGGAAGGGTGACGGGGAACCCCCGCCAAAACACAAAGGCGTTCGCATCGATGTACACGGATCGCCCGTCGATCAAGACGAGCATCTTATTCGCCATGATTTGGTTGTCCCCTCGCGTACTGACGTTGAAATCCGCTGCCGTCATCTGCATGACTTCCATGCCTGGAATGCGGCGCATGACGGTGGGCAGATCGACCGCCCCGGATTGACGAATGTCGTCATCGGTGATGACGTACACGTTGGAAGGGGCTTGACTGACCGGCTGCTCTCGGCCGAGGCCGATCGCGATGCTCACTTCTTCGTCAGGAATTTCAAGACCCGGTATGGTACGTGGCTTGCCCCGAGCGGACACGCAGGGGATGCCTGATGCAGATGATTTGGGAGAGGGCGATTCTTCGCTGAATGCGGAATTCGGGGGTTCCAGCGCGAATGTCAGGATGGCAGCGACGAAAAACCGGAGAGAAACAACTGATACGGCGATGCGGGGATTGCGTTCGCGCTGTGGCCACATGCGCCGGCTCCCCTTGTGGCAGGATACGCTGAGGTCGGTCGACCCCCGGCCGGATTAGTCCTGACTATTTGTAAATAGGCAAGACTGTATATAGGGTCCAAGGGTGTTTAGCAAAACTTCTTATGACCCTATCTTTCACCATAGTTCGACTCGGCAAGGTCACTTGGTGTCTTCTGATTCCACGGGTCATGGTCGCGGGGTGGTGACGGCGTTCAAACAGCTTCTAAGTGTGGTTCAGCAACGCTCGTGCCGACTGAGGCCTGTCAGGTACCGGCAGCTGCGGGGTTCGAACAGAAGAGAATCACTGAAAAAAACTCCGAGCTTGTGAAAGCTCTAGTCTGAGGGTGACGAGGGCGATGTATCAGAACAGATACACGAGGTATCTCCGTCGATACAGGAGCCTGGAGGTTGTGAGAGAAGCTTATTATTGATGCAGATGCTTCATCGCCGCGGCGCAAAGAATGATGAAGAAGCCCATCCAGAGCGCGGCGCGTTGGTAGGGGATGGGTTCGTAGGTTTCCCCTTCCTCCTGTTCTTCGTCATCCTTGAAAATGACCGTGTAAAGAAAGAGCGTGAGCAGGCAGAGGACGAGGAAGAGCTTGATGAAGAACACGGTCAGGTACTTGGCGTGGTGCTGGACGCCCTGCCCCGTTTGGGACGTGAGGACCTGATTCACATAATGGAGATTGATGCCGCCGGTGAAGAGCAGGACCAACAAGAGGATGCCGGCGACTTTCTTGTAGTGCCGGTAGAAGGCCTCGGTGATGGGGCGGACTTGCTCCTTGGCCACCGCCTTTTGGAGCCCCGGCGTGACCGCCATGACCAAAAAGGCCAAGCCTCCGATCCAAATCACCGCCGACAACAAATGGAACCAATGATTGACGATGGGGATGAGGATATTGAAGTCGGTGGCGATGCTCTGGAGTGCGTCCATAGATTCGTTACTCGTGAAGCGTGAAGCGTGAAGCGCTGGAATCCGGGTGCTTTCTTATCATCTGATGCGAGATACGCTTCACGAGTGACGAACGACAGTTCATCAGACCTTAAAGACCGGTGCGTCGTTCCCAAACCGCTTTTTGCGTAATTCTTCCATCAACTCGATCGTCACGAGTTGGATGCCGTGCTCCCGAGCGTGGCGCTCGACGCCTTTCTTCACCATCGCGCGCAAGAAATAGGGGATGCGGCTCAGTCGCAGCTGCGAAGCTTCATCCCAAGCGATCTCGCTCTCCTCGGTCGTATTGAACGCGACCTTGATCTTTTCGCCGCCCTTTGGCGTATAGAGACACCATTGGTCTTCGTCGAGCCAATCGCCGTGGTCGACGTAAGGCCGGGCGCGACAGCCGCCGCAAATATCCGTGTACTCGCAATCGCCGCATTTTCCCTTGAGCTGCGGATAGCGGAAGGAATTGAAGATGTCCGACTTCTCCCACAGGTCCACGAAACTGTCCTGCCGGACGTTCCCGGCGGACAGCGGCATGTACGGGCAGGGGGTGAGCTCACCGTTCGGGGTCACGCGGGCGTAGTTCGTGCCGGCCAGACAGCCTCCGCCCATATAGCCGGTGGCTTTCGTGATCGGACTGTTCGGATCTTTCTCGTAGGCGAGCCGTTTAAAGTGCGGCGCACAGCGGGCCCGCACCAGCATATCCTTGTACTTGTCCTGACAGTTCACCAGATAGCCGAGCACTTCCTCGTACTGAGCGGGCGTGATGTCGGTCAGTTCCTCCCCGCGGCCGGTGCAGACCATGAAAAAGACGTTCAAGACCCTGGCCCCGAGGCCGTGTGCCCAGTCGATGACGGCAGGCAGCTCTTGATAGTTCATCGGCTGCGCGCTGAAGTGAACCTGAAACTGGAGCCCGTTCCGTTTGGAGGCTTCAATGCCCGCGACCGCAGCCTGCCATGCGCCCGGGACGCCGCGGAACCGGTCGTGCTTCTCCGGATCCAAGGAATCGATGCTGATCCCGACTCCCATCACGCCGATCTCTACGAGCGTCTTGGCCATTCTGTCGTTGATCAGCATGCCGTTGGTGCCGAAGACGACCATGAACCCGAGTTTCACGGCATGGCGTGCGATGTCGAGAATGTCCGGGCGCACGAGCGGCTCGCCGCCGGTGATCACCAGCAGACAACCTTTATTGACCTCGGCAATTTGGTCGATCAGCCGGAAACATTCCTCGGTGTTCAGCTCATCGCTGCCCCCGCCGGCCTTCGTGGTGGCGTCGAGGTAGCAATGGTCGCACTTGAGATTGCAACGTTTGGTCAAGTTCAGTGCGACGAGATACGGCTTGAAGTCGTCCACCGTCCGGCCGTCGTTCGGGCCGATACCCGGAGAAGTCGGAGAAACGAACTGCGTCACCTGCTGCTGCAGGGACCCCAGCGCGCCGCCGAGCGAAGAAATGTTCACGATGGGAAGAGACTTGCCCATAAAGAGGGAAGTTGTGAGTTATGAGTTCTTAGTTTTTAGTTAGCCGAAAGCGTCGGCTCAACTCACAATTCACAACTCAAGACGAAGTCTTGCCGGTTAGGTTCGCGATCATGTCCTTGAGATTGCCCGTCTTCATCGCCTCGGCCATGTAGCCCTTGGCCTGTTCGATCCCCTCGTTCGCGACTTCGATGGTGATCAGCGTGGCGCCGATTTTCTCGGCGTGTTTTTGGATGAGAGCTTTCGTACAGTCGCGCATGAATCCTTCGGGGGCCCGCTCCAATCGCGCTTGCGCTTCCGGCGTCCAGGTAAAAGGCGAGGCAGGCTCCGTGCCCTTCGTGTTGCCGTTCTCATGGGTCCCGTTGGCGCCGTGGTTGGTTCCCTCGACGGCCGCGGCCAGTTTCTCCTTGGCCTCCGTCGAGGTGCCGGTTCCCTTGTTCCCGAAAATCGGTTCATAGTCCTCGGCTGCCGCTTCCTTGATCATCGGCGCGGCGTATTCGAGTGTGATCGTCGTCATTCCCAGCTTGCGGGCGCTCTTCTCGATCTTTGCCTTCGCGCGCCGGCGTTGGAATCCGGCCGGAACCGCTCGGATCGCATCCTTGGCATCCTTTGTCCACTGCATCGGCACGTCGTCGTAGGCCACGTCCGTTTCCACGCCGCCTTCCGCCTTGGCCGCCGCCTCAAAGATGCTCTTGTCCACCTGCTTGAAGCGCGCGCCTTCCGCACCGCAGACGGGACACTTCACCGGATTGTCACCTTTGCCGATGTAGCCGCAACCGTCGCAGACGAAATAATTTTGGCTCATCCGGTCCAAATAGGCCTGAGTCGTGCCGGCGGACTTCGGCTTTTCTTCAACGACCTGGGTCATCATCCCGCTCAGCGTGTTACCCATGAGATCTTTCGCCACGGCATCGTCCGCCTGCATCTTGTCACGATCGACGCCGGCGGCGTCGAGACTGCCGCCGAGCGCGCGCATCGCGTCCATCGCACCCTTCGGCAGGATGTGGCCGACTGCCGCGTCGACCACCGTGTTGCTGATAATCGTGTGGCCCTTCTCGATGGCGTAACGGTGAATGGCAGTTTTGGCGACCCCTCGCGCGAATACCGGAATCTTCTCCATCCGGCGCAAGGCTTCTTCCGTCCAAGCGATCGTGTATTCCGCTTGCGTGTCGATGGGCGGCACGTACTTCCGGTTTGAAATCAAGATGTTGCAGGGGGCGCTGCGCAAGAGATTCTCGGTGTTGCTGCCGATGTCCATGTCCTCGTCGCTGTGGACGCCGATGCGGCCGACGATGAGGAGGGCCGGCACGTCCTTGCGGACGTACTGAATGATTTTCTCGAAGGCCTTGCCGTCGAGCAAGGTCGTCTTGATATCGGTCTGCTCCGCCTGGGCGATCTCGCGGGAAATGTCGAGGTGAGATTGGTAGATCTTCGCCAGGCCGCTGTCGATGATTTCTTCGTGAAGCTTTTCCTGCTCCTTGAAACGGAATACCTTGCCGGCCTCCTCGTTCAAGACTCCGGAAATACTGTGGAAGGCGGCGTAGTGGAAGTAAGGGTCGAAGGCTGAGATCGCCTCGACCGGCATGTTGAAGGCCTTGCCGAGTGCCAGGCCGGTCATGAGCCCGCCGAAGGAATAGGGGCTGCCGTCCACCGCGACGACGATCTTGCCGGTCGTCATCGGCTGAGTCTGCTTGATGATGAGCATGTCGGAATTGCGCACCCGGCGGATGACCCGCTCGGTGTTGCTGCCGATGACGCTGTCCTTGACCGCCCCGACCCCGAGCGCGCCCATAATGACGAGGTCATAGGCATTCGTGTTGATATCCTCAGCCAGGACCTTCCAATTGCGGCCTTCCAGCGAACGCCGCTCGACCGGCAGATTGGCCTCGGTGCATTTCTTGTCGACATAGTCCAGATAGGAGTCGGTGATGATCTGAAGTCCGCGAGTAATCAGCGAATCATGGATCTGCCGCTGACGGTCCAATTCCTTCTCGTCGTGGTACTCCTCTGGCAGTCCCGCTTCCATTTGCTTGAAGCGTTTATCGTGCATCTTGGCGGCATAGACATGGCTGCCGACAATCTTGGAGCCGAAGGTCTTGGCGAAGTGGATACCGACGTCCACCGCCGTATTGGAATGGTCGGAGTTATCGACCGGGACATAGATCGTCTTGTACATCGAGACGCCTCCTTCAGGACCTCTCCCAGGCAGGGAGCGCTGTCATAACCGGCAGAAAAACCGAACGAATGACACCAATCCCCGGCCTCAAAGAGGGCGCATGATAGCATCGCCGCGCCGGAGAATGCAAGGAGGGACAAGGGGATCGCCGCTGGAACACAGCGCTTCCCAGGTTGGCGCCACTCGGTATGAATGCATGGAAGGACAAGGGGTTGAGACCGTCACCCCGCAGTCGTCGTGATGTGCGGTTCCGTCGCGGCAGAGGCCTTAGAGGATTGCCGCGACTTCAAGATTGCTTCCAGCGACAGCAACGCATCCCGGCCTGAGTTGTTTTCGATGCCGCGGATGAGATTGCCGTCGGCATATCGATCGGAGGTGTCTCCGTTTCCCCGGGCGGTTTGCGACAGGGAGCCGGTCCAGCGTCGGGGGTCGCGGCTGCCTTCTTTCCGTTCCCAGGCGGCCAGGCAAGCCTTGGCGATAATGTTGTTCAGCGGAGCCGGGTTATAGAGCAGCTTCCGAATGCTCGTGGGGGTCAGCATCAGGGGATTGTACCCAGCCGACAAGTAGCCTTCTTCCAGCAACCTGTGTTCAAGATCGGTGTTGGGTTGAATGCCGAGGAAGAACATGAGGGGGAAGACACGTTTCTCGCCCAGGATCGACGCCACCTTCTTATAAGACTCGACGCTCTGGAGCAGCGTCTCTTCCGTTTCCTTCGGTGAATTGAGAGAGTAGTTCAAAATCACCTTGCCTTTAAAGCCCGCCTCAGCAAGATACCGGCAGCCGTCATACAGTCGTTCCAGCTTGAAGCCCATGTGGAGATTGTTCAGGACCTCCTGAGAGCCGGACGTAATTGCCACTTCCAGATCCCCCACGCCGGAGCGCACCATCAGCTTGGCGAGATCCGGGGTAATCAATGACGTGCGAATGTAGCCGGACCATTCGATCTCCAGCCGTTCGCTCAGAATGCGCTCGAGGATCTCGGTGCATTGCGGATAGGCTTCTTTCCCCGTAATGAACTGGGCGTCGGTGAACCAGAATCGGCGGGCGCCCCATTGGCGGTAGTGCTGGGCAATGTCGCGCACGACCATCTCGGGCGGCCGGTACCTGACGCGCTTTCCTTCAATGTAGGGGTAGAGACAAAAGGCGCAATCGTAAGGACAGCCTCGTTTGGTCTGGACGCCGATCGATTCGCCGACGTACTCGCGATACTGCGGGAAGATGGTCGTGAGATAGGGTAGATCTACGGTCAGCGCGTCGAGCAGGCCCGGCTTTTGCTGCTCGCCTTTGCGGACGTGCTTGCCCTCGCGAATGATAAAACGCTCGCCGTCGAGCGACTCGCCGTTCAAGACTTTGAGGATGGCGTCCTCTCCCTCTCCCAGAATGCCGATCGTTCCTTCGGGCAATTTTTCGATCAACTGATCCGCAAATGCCGTGAACGCCCCGCCGCCGATCATGATGTGCGCGTTCGGGAATTCTTTTCTGATCAGCCAGGGGTAGGAGAGCGTCGCGCGGATGTGGCTGTAGTACCGGTAGAGTTGCTTCAGCCCTTCGACGGAAGCCACGACCCGCTTAAGCGGATTGCTGGCAAAATAGAAATTAAAGGCGTGCTCCAGCGAGGAGTCGCCTTCGTGCGGCGAAAAGATTTGAATGTCTCGCCAGGAGAAGCACACCAGGTCCGGCTTGAAGTCCGCCGCCGCGTCCCGCACCACCTGCGTCCGCTGCGAAGCCGGGAACAGCGAGAGGTCCAGAATCCGTTGCCGAACCTCCGGCCTGCGTCGATGAATGAAATCCGCCAAATAGGTCACCCCGATCGGGTAGACCTTCTTACAGGGCAGAAAAATGTAGAGTATCGAATTCATCACTGGCAAATGATCAATGTTCAATGATTAATTCGCAATGAAAGAATTCAACATTGACCATTGAAAATTGAACATTGTTACTTCGTTGCGATGTGTATCGCCACGATTCCCCCGGTCAAATTCCGATACTCCACCTGTCGAAAACCGGCCTCGCGAAGGAGCTGGCTCAAACGCTCTTGATCCGGGAAGGTACGGATTGAAGCGGGAAGGTATTCGTACACGCCGGTGGTATCACGCGCGACCTTGGTCCCTATCCAGGGCAGGAGGCGAAAGGAGTACCAGTCGTAAAGGGATCGCAGCCAGCCGTACACCGGTCGGCTGAATTCCAAGCAGACGAACCGGCCGCCCGGCTTCAGCACGCGATGAATCTCGCCGAACGCCCGCTCAAGATGGCCGACGTTCCTCATGCAAAACCCGGTCGTCACGGCGTCGAAGGTGCGATCGGGAAAGCCCAGCTGTTCCGCGTTCGCCTCGATGCAGGTGATCCGGCGGCGGAGGCCGCGCCGCCCGATTTTCTTCAATCCCTCCACGAGCATCGCATGATTCAGGTCGGATGCGATGACGTGGCCCTTCGCCCCCATCTTCGGCTCGATCAACAGGGCGAGATCCGCCGTCCCGGCCCCGATGTCGATCGCCCGTCCGCCTTCGACCGCCGGTACGTAAGAGGCGGTGATCTGTTTCCACCGGTGGTGCAGGCCGAAGCTTAACAGCGTGTTGTTCAAATCATAAACGCCGGCGATGGCGGTGAACATCCGTTGCACGGCCTGTTCGCGGGCTTGACCGGACCAGGTGGACACCGTTTGGGCCGCAGTCGGAACTTTGTCCTTCATCGCGGGCGCTTCCGAGACCATAGCGGCGGTCGTAGCACCCGCCTTCCGGCTTTGTCAAGGAGCACCTGAGCACGGTGTCGAGGAATGAAACCGGATGGTATAATCCGCCTCCTCATGTCCAACTCCATCGTCATTAAGGGCGCGCGCGAGCATAACCTCAAGAACATCGACGTCGAGATTCCCCGGGACAAGCTGGTAGTGATCACCGGTCTGAGCGGCTCGGGGAAGTCCTCGCTGGCGTTCGACACGATCTACGCCGAGGGCCAACGACGGTACGTGGAATCGCTGTCGGCCTATGCGCGGCAGTTTCTCGAGCAGATGGGGAAACCGGACGTCGACAGCATCGAAGGGCTGTCGCCGGCGATTTCCATCGAGCAAAAAAGCACCAGCCACAACCCCCGCTCCACGGTCGGCACGGTTACCGAGATCTATGACTATCTCCGGCTGCTGTTCGCCCGGGTCGGACGGCCGTTCTGTTACCAGTGCGGTGAAGAAATCACCGCGCAGACCGTGCAGCAGATGGTGGACGCGATCGGGGCGTTGCCCGAGGGAACGAAGTTTCAGATTCTCGCCCCCCTCATCCGCGGACGGAAAGGCGAGTATCGCAAGGAGCTGGTGGAGATGCGGCGAGCGGGCTACGTGCGTGCCCGTATCGACGGCCGGCCGGTGGACCTGGCGGAGGACATCGTCCTCGACAAACAGAAAAAGCACACGATCGAGATTGTCGTTGATCGGCTGGTGATGAAGCACGGCGAGCAGTTGATGCGGCGGTTGGCGGACTCCGTCGAAACGTCTCTGAAGCTGGCCGGCGGTCTGGTCGGTGTGCTGAAAGAAGACGCCAAGATGCAGCTGTACAGCGACAAGCTGGCCTGCATTCGCTGCGGGGTCAGTTATCCGGAGATCACGCCGCGCATCTTTTCCTTTAACAGTCCGCACGGAGCCTGTCCGGCCTGCGATGGGATCGGATATGCGGTGACGCCGGGTTGCCCGGAGGAGGAGGATTTTACGCAACTGGAGCGTTGCCCGGTCTGCCAAGGGGCCAGACTGAAGCCGGAAAGTCTGTCGATCAAAATCGCCAGGAAGTCCATCGCCGAGGTGACCCGCCTGTCCGTTCGGGCCGCCGCGGAATTTTTCACGACCCTCAAATTTAGCGATCGAGAATTGGTCATCGCGCATCGCATTCTGAAAGAAATCCGCGAGCGGTTGGGCTTCCTGATTAACGTCGGACTTGATTATTTGACGCTGGACCGCGCCGCCGCGACACTCTCGGGCGGCGAAGGGCAGCGGATCCGGTTGGCGACGCAGATCGGGTCCGGTTTGGTGGGCGTGCTCTATATCCTGGATGAACCGTCCATCGGCCTGCACCAGCGAGACAATCGCCGGTTGCTTCAGACGCTGTTGCATCTGCGCGACCTTGGCAACACCGTGGTGGTCGTCGAGCACGACGCCGAAACGATGATGGCGGCCGATCATATCCTCGACCTCGGGCCCGGGGCCGGCTCCCACGGGGGCCACGTCATCGCCCAGGGATCCCCGCAGGAGGTCATGGGGAACGCCGAGTCGCTCACCGGACAGTACTTGCGCGGCGTTCAAATGGTGTCGCTCCCTCCACGCAGCCGCCAGCCGAAGAGGTTCGTGTCCGTTGTCGACGCGAAGAAGCACAACCTCAAAGGCATCACCGCCAAGATCCCGCTGGGCCTCTTTACCTGCGTGACCGGGGTCTCCGGTTCCGGCAAGAGCACGCTCGTGCTGGAGGTCTTGTTTCACTCGCTGTCGCAACTGCTCTACCACAAAAAACCGAAGATCGACGGGTGCAAAGAGCTGTTGGGTGTCGAGGCGCTCGACAAGGTGATCGATATCGATCAGTCGCCGATCGGCCGCACGCCCCGGTCCAACCCTGCGACGTATACCGGCCTCTTTTCCTTTATTCGGGATCTCTTCTCGAACCTGCCGGAGTCCCGCGTCCGCGGCTACAAGCCGGGACGCTATAGCTTCAACGTAAAAGGGGGCCGCTGTGAGGCCTGCCAAGGGGACGGTCTCATCAAGATCGAAATGCATTTCCTCCCCGACGTGTACGTCACCTGCGAAGTCTGCAAGGGGCAACGGTACAACCGCGAGACCTTGGAAATCCGCCATAAGGGCAAGAGCATCGCCGACGTGCTAGACATGACGGTCGACGACGCGCTGGAATTCTTTGAGCATATCCCGCTCATCAAGGGGAAGCTCCAGACTCTTCACGACGTCGGTCTGCACTATGTGAAGCTGGGCCAGTCCGCCACCACTCTCTCGGGCGGAGAGGCGCAGCGAGTGAAGCTATCCCGCGAGTTGTCCAAACGGGCCACCGGACGCACACTGTACATTCTGGACGAACCCACCACCGGCTTGCATTTCGCCGACGTACAGCGTTTGCTCGACGTGCTCGACCGCCTGGTGGAGGCCGGCAACACTGTCCTGGTCATCGAGCATAACCTCGACGTGATCCGCAACGCCGACTGGATCATCGATCTGGGTCCCGAAGGGGGCGACCGTGGCGGCGAAATCGTGGCGGAAGGGCCTCCGAAGGCCGTCGCGAAAGCGAAGCGGAGCTACACGGGCCAGGTATTAAGAGAAGCGGGAATGTAAGCAGGGTCCTTAGAATCCTTTCTTCAGCCGTCACCTCAACCTTAACCCTTTCAAGGATGCTTCCATGCACACCATCGCGTTGTTGACGGTCTCGAACGTCTTCATGACGATCGCCTGGTATGGGCACTTGAAATTCAAGGA
>JBDZUK010000001.1:12229-65973 GCA_040255165.1 Nitrospiraceae bacterium
TTGAAGACCATACAGGAGGTCATCACGCTGGTTGTGTTCTGCGTATTCTCGGTGGTGTACCTGAAGGAAGAGCTGAAATGGAACTATCTGGTCGGCTTCGCGTTGATGATCGGTGCGGTGTTCCTCATCTTCAAGGAATGGTGAGCGGCACTCCGGTCAATCGACCCAACGGTCCAGGATATACAGCAGGTCGAACGTGAGTCTGGCTCCGAACGTGGGGCCGTAGTCCTTCTGGTTGATGAGATCGTTCCAGGTCTCGAACGTGACCGCCGAATAACGCAGCGCCACCGAGACGAACCGCTCCTCCAGCGAGTCTTTGCGATGATCGACGAAGAGGCCGGAATCCACCGTCGCCGCGACTTCGATTTCCCAGGGCGTCGCGCAATCCCACCGCTCGTAGTTGCCGATCCCGATCGACATCTGTCCGATCCATGAGCGATCGGCCACCTCCCGAAATGCGGCGCCGCCGAACGGACGCCCGTAGCGCGCCAGCGCTGAAAACCGCAGATAGTCGGAGACGACCGGCACCGCGCTGAGCATCGACCACCGGCGAAACCCGGCTTGCGCGTAGGGCTCATAATACAAGGAGCCGCCCGCCATGCCGACTCCCGCGAAGAATACGTCCTCTGAGCCCAAGATGCTCATCCATCTGGTCAGCGTGCCGCTCACCATGAAATCGTTCGTCTCGCGTTTGTCGCCCACCGGCACCGGATCGAAGTCCCGCAACCTGTGGACCACGTCGTTCTGGAGGAAGCGGCTGAAGCCGTCTCGCGTGGGCCCGCCGCCCGCGGTGATGTTGGCGTTCCAGCCTTTGAACCGCTCCAGCCGCTCGGTCCAGCTGAGAGTGAAAAAGGTGAGACCCATGGTCTCTCGGATGTCGTTGTAGCGCTGTCCCGCTCCGTCGAACTCGGTGAATCGATCGACGACCGTACCCAACGTCAGCGTGCGGTCATGGTCGGGATAGGCGATGGCTCCCCAATGGACGCTTTGTGCCGGCGGCTCGGCAACGACTGGAGCGGGATGCCAGGGGAGTGCAAACAGGAGGCAGATCAAGCCGGTGCGTGCGTCCAGTGCACTCATTTGCTGTATGGTGCGATACGGAAGGGTTTTCCGCAACAGCTTGTTGACTCTCGGACGGCCGGATCGGATGCTTGCAGTGGTGATTGTCGATTACTAGAATGCCGGGACGCTGAAGGAGCGAGCCATGCCGTCTCAGAAAACTACGGCGAAGCAGTCCGACGCCACGGAGGAGTTCGAGAAGCTGGGTGTCTTCTATCTGGGACGGCCGTACGATCCCGCGATCAAGCAAGCCAAGTCCGGCTGGCTGCTCTACGACTCCAAAGATCTCGTGACTCACGCAGTCTGTGTCGGTATGACGGGGAGTGGCAAGACCGGTCTCTGCATCGGTCTGCTTGAAGAAGCCGCGATCGACGGCATTCCCGCCCTCATCATCGATCCCAAGGGCGACCTGGCCAATCTGATGCTGACCTTTCCTCTGCTCCGTGGCGAAGACTTCGCGCCCTGGATCAATGAAGAAGACGCGCGGAAGAAGGTCCTGTCACCCGCAGACTATGCGGCGCAACAGGCCGAGCTCTGGAGGAAGGGTCTGGCCGAATGGGGTCAGACCCCTGAGCGCATTCAACGCTTCAGAGAAGCCGCCGAGGTGAGGGTGTATACGCCCGGCAGCAATGCCGGATTGCCTCTGTCGATTCTCAAATCGTTCGCCGCGCCTTCCCACGAGGTCGTCGAGGATGCCGAACTGCTGCGCGAGCGCATCGGCGCCACGGTCGCGGGCCTCTTGGGGCTGATCGGCGTGCAGGCCGATCCGATCAAAAGCCGTGAGCACATCCTGCTGTCGACCATTCTGGACCGGGCCTGGAGACACGGCGAGGCATTGGACATCGCGGGCTTGATCCACCGAGTTCAATCGCCGCCCATGACGAAGGTCGGCGTGCTCGACCTGGAGTCGTTCTACCCGGCGAAGGATCGCTTCGAGTTGTCCATGCAGCTCAACAATCTGCTGGCGGCGCCCGGGTTTGCGGCCTGGACCGAAGGTGAGCCATTGGATATGGCCTCGTTGCTCTATAGGCCTGATGGAAAGCCGAGGCTGGCCGTTCTCTCGATTGCGCACCTCAACGACGCGGAACGGATGTTCTTCGTCACATTGGTGTTGAGCCAGATGCTTGGCTGGGTTCGAACTCAATCGGGAACGTCCAGTCTGCGCGCGATCCTGTATATGGACGAGATCTTCGGGTACTTTCCGCCTGTGGCCAATCCGCCGTCCAAGGCACCGTTGCTCACGCTGCTGAAGCAAGCCCGCGCATTCGGTCTCGGGATCGTCCTGGCGACGCAAAACCCGGTGGACCTCGACTACAAGGGCCTGACCAACACGGGCACGTGGTTCATCGGCCGGCTGCAGACCGAGCGGGACAAGGCGCGTGTGCTGGAAGGACTTGAAGGCGTCGCGGCCGGATCAGGGAAGAAATTCGACAAGCAGGCCTTGGGACAACTACTGGCGGGGCTGGGTAGCCGGGTGTTCTTGCTGAACAACGTGCATGAGGACGCCCCCGAAGTTTTCCAGACACGCTGGACGCTGTCCTATCTCCGTGGACCGCTTACGCGTGGCCAGATCAAGAGGCTGATGGAGCCGATGCGTAGCGGTTCGAAGCTCGATGTTCAAAGTCCCACGTCACACATCCAACCTCGCACTTCGAACCTCGAACACGCTTCGGTCGGTTCTTCACGCCCGGTCCTTCCGCCGGACGTGCCGCAGTATTTTTTCCCGTTGCGCGGATCGCCGCCGAGCGGCAGCACGTTGGTCTATCAGCCCATGGTGCTGGGGGCGGCTCAGGTCCGCTTTGCCTCCGCCAAGATCGGTGTCGACGCGATCCGGGATGTCACGATGCTGGCGCCGATATCCGATGCCGCAGTTCCCGTGAGCTGGGATCTGGCTGCCGATGCCTGGGTGTCGGTGTCAGACTTGGATCGTTCGCCCATTGAGGGCGCGCGGTTCGCGGCGCTGCCTGCCAGCGCGGGCAAGGCCGAACATTACGAGGCCTGGAAAAAAGATTTCGCGGGGTGGCTGTTCCGAACTCAGAAGATGGAGTTGTTGAAAAGTCCGGCCACGAAGGAGGTGTCCACGCCGGAAGAGTCGGAGCAAAATTTTCGCCTGCGGCTTCAGCAACACGGCCGGGAGCGGCGGGATGAACAGGCCGAGGCGTTGCGACAAAAGTACGCATCCAAGATCGCGGCGCTGCAAGAACGGATCAGGCGAGCCGAGCACACGGTGGCGCGGCAAACCGCCGAGTCGCGCGCGAGCCAGGTGCAAACGGCCATCTCGGTCGGGGCCACGATACTCGGGGCGTTTCTGGGACGGAAGGCCGTCAGCTCCACGAACATCGGACGTGCGACCACCGCGATCCGCGGAGCAGGCCGGGTTCTCAAGGAAACGCAGGACGTGGGGATGGCGAAGGAGAACGTGGCGGCGCTTCAGCGGCAGCTTGCCGATCTGGAGGCGCAGTTTGAATCCGAAGCCGATGCCCTTGCCGCGGCAATGGCTCCGCTCACAGAACGATTGGAAACGGTGGTCATCAAACCGGCCAAAAGTCACATTGCCGTCACAGTGGTCGCACTGGCCTGGACGCCGCACTGGCGCGACGCCGGCGGCAATCTCACTGCGGCCTGGCGGTAGGCCCCTGGCGCTGGACGAGCGGGACGAGCCGGGTCCTCAGTGCTTCTTGTCCTTTTGCATGATCTTGTCGGTCCAGGCAAGCAGGATCGCGGATCCCAAAAAAGTCATGTGGATGAAGATCTTCCACTTGATGTGCTCGGGGTCTTCGTTCGTGACGTCGACGAAGGCTTTCAGAAGATGGATGCTCGAAATTCCGATCAATGAGGCGGCGAGCTTGACCTTGATCGTGCCGGGATCGACGTGACTCAGCCAGTCCGGCCGATCCGGATGCCCATCCAGATCCAGCTTGCTGACGAATGTTGCGTACCCGCCGATCACGACCATGGTCAGCAGGTTGGCCACCATCGTGATGTCGATCAACGACAACACCCCCAGCATGAACACGGTTTCCTCGAGCTTCTGGATATGCATGATCATTTCCCACAGCTCGACCAGGAATTTGTAGGCGTAGAGCAACTCGGCGATGATCAAACCCGCATAGAGCGGTGCTTGAATCCAGCGGCTGGCAAAGATAACGATTTCGAACGCCTGTTCCATTCTGTTGATGCCGTTCTCTACGGTCTTTGCCGCGGGGTGCGAATGAGTGCGGATCACTTCCGACATTGAACCTCCTGGAATTTTTCCGTCCGGGCTCGGCGCACGGCCGATGACGGGGGTATCCTAGTGGCGGTGGGCCGGCCTGTCAATTCAATGGGCGGTTCGATGCGTGCGGAGTTTGGAGATTCGCCAGGAGGTCATTTCGCGGGAGAGGTGTCGCTAGACCGCATTCCTGGCATAAAGCGCGGCCACCTGAGAACGCCGTGACACCTGCAGCTTGGCGAAGATGTTGGAGAGATAATTTTTCACGGTCTTGTCACTCAATCCCAAATCCTGCGCGATTTCCTTGTTCGTCTTGCCCTGGGCGAGCAGCGGGACGATGCGACGCTCTTGCTCGGACAACGCGCTGGCCTTGGGCTTGGTGGTTTGCTCGGCCAGGCTCTTGAGCCAGTCGAACGTATGGCGGGTAATCCGGGGATCGAGCAGCGGCTGCCCCGCCGCAACCGTTCGAATGGCTTTGATTAAGGCGTCCGCGCCGGCATCCTTCAGCACGTAGCCCTGGGCTCCCGACAAGATCGCGGCAAGCACGGTGTCGTCGTCGGCAAAACTGGTCAAAAACAGGACATGGGTGTCCGGGCAAGCGGCGAGAATCTCCCTTGCCGCCTCCGTCCCGCTTTGATCGGGCAGACGGATGTCCATGAGAACTACGTCGGGCTTGAGACGGAGCACCTCTTTCACGGCGGATCGTGCGTTCGCCGCTTCACCGACGACCCGCAGTCCAGGGGTCAGATTGAACACCGAGCGCAATCCGATTCGCACCACCTCATGATCATCTACCAGAAACAACGTGAGCACCCGCGACTTTTTCGTCGTCATGGCATCCCTTTCCCGGGAAGGTCAATCACGATCCTGGTCCCTTCTCCGCGTCTGGAGTGAATCCGCAGCTTCCCCCCGAGTTTCTGAGCGCGCGAGGCGATGTTGTCCAGTCCCATGCCCTGGTGCGCGGGCCGCTTGGGATCGAAGCCTTTTCCGTTGTCCCGGACTTCGAATCGAACCATGTGGCGCCACGGTCGGAGGGACACGACCCCGCTCGACGGCCGCCCGTGGCGGATGCTGTTGCTGATCGCCTCCTTCGCGATGTTGAACAGCTGGATTTTCTCGTCATGTGAAATGCCGGCTGCCGCCGCGGCATCGACACGAATCGCGAAGAGGTCGGGACGCGCGCCGCTGACCGAGGCAGCGATGCTCCGGAGCCCGTCTTCCACGCTGATCTCGGCGCCGGGTTGCGAGCGCAGGCGCGGAATGAAATCCCGCACCTCGTGGACCACCTTGTTCATCTGCTCGACCGACCGATCGAGCTGTCGGCTCGCTTCCCCGGGAGCCTTTCTAAGCAGCAGTTTCGCGGCTTCCACTCCCATGCCGACGGCATAAAGGGATTGAAGGATGCTGTCGTGCAGATCCTGGCTGATCCGGACCCGTTCCTCGAAGATCCGATGAAGCTCCTGCTCCGCACGCTTGCGGTCCGTCACGTCCTCGACGACGGCCAAAATCAACTGATGGTCCTCGCCCGGGAACGTCAACGGGCTCGCCGTGAGGTTAACCCAGAGCAGCCGGCCGTCCTTCCGGATGTAACGTTGTTCGATGGAATACATGGAGAAGTTCGGGCTCAGCTTCCGATCGGTCGGCAAGATCATGCGCGATCTCTCGTCCGGGTCGCTATAGAGCGCGTAAGATCGCCCAAGAATTTCGTCGTCTTCGTAGCCCGTCAATCGCTGGAAAGCCCGATTGAACTTGCGCACGCTCATGTCGGGATTCAGGATGCACATCCCGATCGGCGCGTCCTCAAAAATTCTGCGGAAGCGTTCTTCGCCGGCCTGTAACGCCTCCTCGGCGTGCTTGCGCACGGTCACGTCGAGCATCAAGCCGATCCACTCCCGGACGGTCCCGTCCGGGTTGCAGATAGGCGCCGACCAGATTTGGAGATACAGCAGTGAACCGTCCTTCCGCATGCGTTCGACTTCCAGGCCCCGGACGCCGTGCTCCCGTACGGCCTGTTCCCAAATGGCCTCGGCTTCCGCCTCTTTCCCAGGGGGAACATAGGGCAGTTCGCGCGTCAGGACCTCGGCCTCCGACCAGCCGAACGTCGCCTCGGCCGCGGGATTCCAACTCGTGACGCGGCCTTCCGTGTCCACCGTCGCGATAGGAACGGGACAGGCGGACACGAGGGCTTGGAGTTTTTGAGTAGTTCTCGCGAGTTCGTCTTCATGCAGCTTCCGGTCGGTGATGTCCTCGCATACGATGAGCGCCGTGGGGGATGCCGAGGGATCTCGCACGATGCGAACGGTTTCGCGAACCCACATGACGACGCCGTTCTTCTTTTGTTTCCGCAGTTCCCAGCAGGAGATCTGCATCGGTTCGAGAAAGGCGTGGGCCAAGTTGGCCGAGGCCTGCACCCGATCTTCGGGATGGAAGACGATGGTCACCGGACTCCCGACCAATTCCTCGACGCTATAGCCCAATTGCGTTGCTCCGAAGCCGTTGACGGACAGCACGGTCCCGGCCCGGTCTACCGTGAAGTACATGGCCGGGGTGTCCTCGTACAGTGCACGGAATCGCTCTTCGCTCAGGCGGAGCGCTTCTTCTGCGCGTCGACGCTGGGTAATGTCGCGGGTGACGCTCAGCACCGACCGCACGGCCGCCGCCGCGTCGCGTAGAGGCACGGCATGCGTCTCCACCCACCGGACAGTTCCCCGCAGCCCGACGATGCGGAACGTCAGGGTTCCCGATTGCCCTGCTACGACGGAACGGTGCAGGGCCTCGAACGCCGGACGATCGTCGCTGTGAATCAATGAGAATATGTTCTTTCCAACCACATCGGAGACAGAGTCGGATTCAGTGATCTTGAGTCCTGCCCTGTTTATATTCTGCAAGGTTCCGTCAAGCGCGATGGTTTTTACGCATTCCGGCTCATGATCGATGATGGCCCGCAGATATGTTTCCCTCTCACGGAGGATATTTTCCGCGTGCTTACGATCTGTCACATCGACGAGCGAGCCCATCATCGCCGTGAAGCTGCCGGAAGCGTCGAGAATGACCGATCCATTGCACTCCAAGGTTCGAACCGCCCCGTCCCGACGGATGATGCGAAACTCCACGGGGATTGCCCGAAGCTCCCTGAGAGCCTGCTCGGTGAGGGCCCGGATGCGAGGCTGGTCATCCGGGTGGACGATATCGAGCAATTGCCGAAACGATTGCCGACCTGCGTCAGGGGAAATGCCGTACAGGGCGCAAGCACCGGGGCTCAAAGTCAGGGAATCGGTCGCCAAGTCCCAATACCAATGGCCGGTATGTCCCACCTGCTCCGCCTCCGCCAGTCGCTGCTGGCTTTCGCGCAGCGACGCCTCCGCTCTCGCTCTGTCGGTTACGTCGCGCACCAGGCAGCACACCGTGGCGTGGTTATCGGAGTCGGCTCCGATGCGGGTCAGGATTGCCGAGTACGATCGGCATTCCCCTTCCTGCATGATCGAGTAATTGACGACCTCCGAGTGTCCGGTTTCGATCACTCGGCGCACCAATTCGACGTACCGCCGGCCCTCCTCCGGACCGAAGACCTCAAGCATCGTCTTTCTGCAGACTTCATCGCGCGGCACGACGAGCTTGTCGTCCCGTCCCGTCCACACATTGAGATAACGGCCATCGGCATCCACTTCGAACATCAGGTCGTCGAGGGTGTTGAGCACTTTCATGAGGCGTTCTTCGTTGTGACGGGAGCGTGTGCAGGCTTCGCGTGCCTCGCGAAGCTCGGATTCCAGTTGGGCAATGTACCGGCGCAGATCGGCTGTCTCGAGGCGAGCGACATCGGTCATGGCGGGTGCACTCATAGCGCCTCCAACGCAAGCCGACAGCCACACGGCTTCCCTCTCGGGGGGCCAGGGCGTCGGCGGCCAGGCGTAGTGTGCAAGGACATAGCCTATTGTGGCGAGGAAAATCTACTAGCTTGTCTAATCCGGAGTCTCGGCGAAGCCGAACGGCCTGAACGACGCAGGCGGCGGAAACGTGTGAATTCCCGCCGGCTCATGGCGTCATCTTGTCCTCCAGATGAAACCGGACGGCCGCTTGCAACCAGCGCATGCCGACTTTCACATGGCGGAACTGAAAGCCGACTGACCGGCTTGCCGAGCGAAGAAGGCGGCAGCTTGAGTGCGCCGTGAAATATTGAGTTTCTCGAAGACATTCGCCAGGTAGTTCTTGACGGTTTTGTCGCTCAATCCGAGGGCCGCTGCGATTTCCTTATTCGTTTTCCCCTCCGCCAACAACGGCAAAATCCTTCGTTCCTGAGCCGATAGACGATCCTCGGGCAGGCCGTTGCCACGGTTATAGGTGGATCGAAGACTCGTCAGGGTGTACTGCGTGACGCGTGTGTCGAGCACGGGTTGTCCGGCCGCCACAGTCCGAATCGATCGGGCCAGTGTCTCCGAATCTGTGTCTTTAAGGAGATAGCCCTGCCCGCCGGCCAGCAGGGCTGCCAGGACGGTCTCTCGGTCCGCATAGCTTGTCAGGAAAAGAACGCGTTGCCTCGGGTTGGCGCGGAGTATCTCACGCGTGGCGTCGATTCCGCTCCCGTCGGGGAGTCGGATGTCCATCAGAATAAGGTCCGGCTTCTGCCGAAGCGCCGTTTCGACCGCAATCGATTTCGTGGCCGATTCGGCGACGATGCGGAGATCGGGCGTAAGCGCGAACAGGACCCGCAAACCAATCCTGACCATTTCATGATCGTCGACCACCTGGAGGGTGATAACGCGCTCGGGGTCTTCTCCAGACGAGCCAGTCGAGAAAGAGTCCAACGATGCCTCGGGCTTCTTGACCAACCGCAAGCCCAACTCCTCGGGATTGCGAAGTGCACGGACCGGAAATCTCGCGTCGTTACTCACCTGCCGTTTTGCTTTCAGCATTGTGTCCCTCACTACTGGTGATGCCTGTCTTGCACAGGCGGTTGAACGATGTGGCGCGCCGTACGGCTTCTTTAAGCGAGCCGAAGTCTGGATATGGGGTGCCATCATGGGAGAACCATAATGAAAAGGAGCCCCCGTAGGCACCTGGCGAGTGCGCCAGGTGATTTCTGCACGCCAAAGCACGACATTGCCTGCGTCAATCAGGGCGGAAGCCCGAAAGGAGGCGACCATGCAGGCGGTGATGCAGGCGACGAAGGGGGTTGAGTTTTGTGAGGGCGAGCTGCTCGTGAAAACTCTTTGCAGCGATGAGGAACTGAGGGAAGCGTATCGACTGCGACATAAGGTCTTTGCTGAGCGGCTGCGATGGGTGCCGCCGTCTCCAGATCAGATGGAGGTGGACGGCTATGATGCCTGGGCGACGTCGGTCGGGCTGTTCATGGGCTCGGGAGAGTTAGCCGGTCTTTTTCGGCTGCTGCCGGGAGACGGGCCTATCATGCTCGAAACCGAGTTCAGGCCTTGCCTCAGTCCCGGGTACCGATTTCATAAGGGTTCCGACGCAGCCGAGATCACAAGACTCACGGTCGATCCCACTCTCACCGACAAGGGTCTTTCTTCGCGGCTCATGACCGTCCTCTTCAAGGGCGTCTACCAGTGGAGCCTTTCTAATGACGTGCGGTATCTCTACATGGTCGTCGAGAAACGGTTTCTGCGGGTGCTTCGTTTGATGGGCTTTCCGTGCGAGGCGATCAGCCGGGCGGTGGCCTTGCCTCCGGCAGAGGTGCTGTCCGTGGCAGCGGTTCTCGATTGGGATCAGTTCCGTTATGAGAGCGCCAGGCGGCGGCCCGAATTTTTGAACTGGATCAGCACGCCGGGAGCGGCGCCGATTATTGCGGACGGGGGACACGGCGGCTTTGTGGAGTTGCCGGTGGAACAGGTAGCGTGAAGGCAGGGTTGAGCGACGAGGTGGCGGCGTACGCTAGGAAGCTTTAAACATTCCGGTTTCCATCGCGTAGGCTACCGCCTGCGTTCGGGAGGACACATCCAGCTTCATGAAGATGCTCTCGACATGAAACCGGACGGTTCGTTCGCTGACACCTAAAATGCGGGAGATTTCCCAATTCGTCTTTCCGCTTTTCATCCAGGTCAGCACGGTGAGCTCGCGCGGAGTCAAATTTAGTGCGTAGTCATGGTCGGGAACCTGCACGTGACTGACCATGGCTTGATGGAGAAGGGGCGTGACGTAAGCGATGATCCCGGTATAGCGCTCTTTTTCACTGGTATGACTTCCCGCGAACGAAAAGAAGCTGGCCATTGCTCGCTTGTCTTCCATCGTGCCGGATGTAATCCCGCCTTCGAGGCCGAAGGATCGTGCCTCCTCAATAAATTCCTTTTGCTTCTTAGAGCTCACCTGGCGATAGGTTTGGGTCCAAACCTGGGTCCTGGCCGTTTTGAGGAGTGAGAGAAGGACCGGATCGACTTCAGCGTACCCGTTCGTCCCGTATCGATAGAGCCAATCGTTAGGGTAGCTGACGTTCAGTACGTGCGCAAACTCCTGAATGCGTCCCCCGCTGCTGATCCGTACGATCCCTCCGATGATGTTAGGGCAAGGCAGGAGCCGTTTGAAAAGATGCAGCACGTGACTGACATCTTCGTCCGTCTTGGCTTGCCCGGCGTAGTGTACGATTTCGAGGATATCCTGGAGTTCACGCTTTCCGAAGGCACTGAACAACTGAGCGGGGAAAGGCCTCCGTTTTTGCTCCATGGATCACCTCTAAGGAAAACGAGAGGAGAGCTGGAACCAATACTAGCAAAAACACCGCTTGAGCGATAGGGCCATTTGGTCCTTTCTAGGGCTGATAGGCAATTCAGGCCAGGGTAGCTCTCAACCTGGCCAGCGTGGCGGCATCGATTCCAGCGGTTCTGAGGTCCGCGTCCGAAGCCTGCCGAATCTTTTCAAGACTACCGAATTTTTTCAGCAGCGTATTACGCCGGATCGACCCGATTCCGATCACTTGGTCCAGTTGGGAAGCGACCAGGGCCTTCCCTCGAAGATTCCGGTGGTACGTGATGGCGAACCGGTGGGCTTCGTCTCGGATGCGCTGCAATAGGTGGGTTGCAGGCGAGCTCGGTTTCAAATTGATCGGGTTTTTACGACCGGGCAAGAAGATCCGTTCCTCTTTTTCGCCCCGTGCTTTGGCGAGTCCGATAATGGGCAGAGGCCCCGCTCCTGCCTGACGAAGTCCTTCGATGGCCGCGGCTAATTGAGCTAATCCCCCGTCGATCAATACGAGATCCGGCCGCGCCAGATTCTCGGATTCGCCGTAGCGCCGCCGGATGACCTCCTGCATGCTTGCAAAGTCGTTGGCCCCGGCGACGGTGTTGATCTTGAACCGCCGGTAGTCCGATTTTTTCGCCCTGCCTTCCTCCCAGACGACCATTGAAGCGACAGACTGATCGCCCATTGTGTTTGAAATGTCGAACCCCTCGATTCGCTGCGGCGCCTTGTCCAGGCGCACCAGCCGCTTCAGTTCCTCCACCGCCTGACGGTCGAGCTCCTCGTCGCGAAGGTGGTCGGCCGCAGCCGCGGCGGCGTTTTCCTCCGCCAGACGAACGAGTTGATGCTTGACTCCCCGTTCCGGTGCCAGCACGCGGACCTGGTCGCCTCTCTTTTCCGAAAGCCATTGCCCGATAACGGGCGCGTCGTCCAATTCCGTGGGGATCAACAGCTCCTTAGGCGGCTGACCCTCCTTGTTATAGAATTGTTCGATCGCCGCCCGCACCAATTCCTCATCGGCCGAGTCGGCCGCCTTCGGCCAAAAGAAATCTTTTCGACCGATCAATAGGCCTCCGCGCACAAAGAGCATCTGAAGATCGACCGCCGTTCCCTGCCGCGCCAACCCGATCACGTCTTGGTCGGCGGTGCTGGTTTGAGTGATGCGCTGCTTCTCCAGCGTGCGCTCGATTTTGAAGATTCGATCCCGTAGCCGAGCCGCTTCTTCGAAGTCTTCACGTTCCGCCGCCGCTTCCATGTCGGCCCGCAACTCGTTGAGGAGCTCCGTGTCCCGACCCTCGAGAAAATGGCGCACCTGCTTGACGATCTGGTGATAGTCGGCTTTCGTCTGATTTCCCGTGCAGGGCGCCATGCAGCGCTTGATCTCGAATTCAATGCACGCCCGGTCGGCCTTGCCGTCGATGTCGATGCTGCAAGTCGCCAACGGGAACACTTTCTTGATGACCTTCAGAGTTTCCCGCAGCGCACCGGCCGGGGTGTAAGGGCCGTAATAGAGGGCGCCGTCCCTCTGTACCCGGCGCACGATGGACAACCGTGGAAAGTCGTCTTTGACAGGAAGACGGAGGTACGGGTACTGCTTGTCGTCGCGGAGGACGACGTTGAACCGGGGCCGGTGGCGCTTGATTAGGTTACTTTCGAGGATCAGCGCCTCCAGTTCAGAGCCGGTGACGATGGTATCGAGGTCCGCCACCTGACCGACGAGCAAAGCAGTTTTCGGCTGGTGATCGGCCGACTTTTGAAAATAGGATCGCACTCGATCCGCCAACACCGCAGCCTTCCCGATGTAGACAATCTCGCCCCGGTGGTCCTTGAATTGATAGACCCCGGGTTGATGGGGAAGGTGATCCAGCTTCGATTGCAGTTCGGACAAGAGAGCCATGATGTGGTCGGGATTCAGGGATCAACAGCCAGCCATACAAGCCTGAACGTCGATCATTGTACGACCGGTTTGGAGAACGGGCAACCGGCCGCCATGAGGAAGCACCGTGCGTCTGACCGCCCCGGCGGCTTACCGTAGGCCGCGCAGGAAGGACCGGCTCAGCGTCCCACGCGCCACTTCGGCCACCGGACCCCTCATCGTGAGGCGAAAGTCCGAAGCCACCTCGATGCTGAGGGTGCCGCCAGGCATTTTGACCGATACCGGGCTGCGAGCCAGCCCGAGCCGGACGGCGGCGCCGGCAGCGGCGCAGGAGGAAGAGCCGGAGGCTTGAGTCTCCCCAGCCCCGCGCTCCCATATGAGAATGGAAATCTCTCGTGCACCGGTCGGCACGGCAAGCTGGACGTTCGTGCGTTTCGGGAAAACCGGATGGTTTTCCAATTCTGGGCCAAGGAGCAACAGTTCATCCCGGGTCCATGTCGCTCCCTTTGGCTTGAACACGACGCAATGCGGGTTGCCTACGCTGACGCCGGTGAACGCGAGGTCCTGGCCGGCCACCGTGATGCGCTGCTGGATCAACTCGTCGACCTCCAGCGTGCAGGGCAGGGCGGCCGGCCGAAACGTGGCACGGCCCATGTCGACCGTGACGGCCGCGGCATCGCCATGGCGGTCGCGGTGCAACTCGATCGTGACGAGCCCTCCTTTGGTATCGACGGTGAAGCGCGTCTTCTTCGTTTTCCCGGTGGCATGGAGATAGCGGGCGAAGATGCGAAGGCCGTTTCCCGACTTTTCCGCCTCGCTGCCGTCGGGATTGTAGATCCGAAGTCCGAAATCAGCTTTCTTGGTCGGCACGAGAGCCAAGATGCCGTCGCTGCCGAGCCCGCGGTGTCGGTCGCAGATGGATCGGATGTTCGCGGGGGTCAGTTTGAATGTCAGTTCTCGGGGATCCATCACCACGTAGTCGTTTCCGAGCCCATGTCCGCGAAAAAAGCCGTTCTTCATCCCAGTCTCCTTTGCATTAGACCTCGATCGGGAGAACGAAGTTACAAGGGAAGGCCGTGAATCGTCAATCGGAGGGCAGTCAGACGATGACGCTGCCGGGAGGACGCTCGATCAGCTCGATCTCATACCCGTCCGGAGCGTCTATGAAGATAAAACGGCTGCCGGAAGAGGTGGTCGTGGGACCATCGGTGATGGGGACGCGCTTTTCTTGAAGTTGCCTGACGGTGTCGTCGAGATTCTCAACTTCAAACGCCAAGTGGACCAGATCTTCTTGAACCCTCACCGGGCCGCTCGGAGGAAAGCTGGCCAGCTCGATGAGTTCCTGGCTGTTGGGAACCTTGAGAAAGGCCAGATGCGATCCGCGCGGAGAAGTCTTGCGCTCCAGCACTTCCAACCCCAGCACGTCGGTGTAAAATCTGATCGTCTGATCGATGTCGCTCACCCGCATGCGGGTGTGCAAGAGTTTTGTTACGCGCATGAGAACATTATAAGATAAGCCGTGTCCCCGTCAGCATTCAGCGTCACGCCCACCCCGCGCCGGCCCGGCCGTCTTGCGCAGTAAAATCTCTGCCGATCCGGTGACCAGAAGATCCGGCAGCGGTCCCACTTCCCGATACCCAAGTTGCTCATAGAACCGTCGCGCTTGAAGATTGAAGTCCGAGACGCAAGTGAAAAGATTCTTGCCGTGGCCGAACACGACCCCCTCGACATGCGACAGCAGGCGGCGTCCTGCTCCTTGGGAGCGCGCGTCAGGATGGACGACCAGCAATTCGAGGTAATCCCCGAACAGAAATTTCGTCCGCAAGAGCGCGAACGCCTGGACGGTACGGTCCGAGGTCAGGACATAACCTTCCCGTCCCGGCGGGAGCTGCGGCGTAAAAATGGTTTCCCAATCGGATGCCGCGTACTTCAACGTGGTCCAAGGCTTGGACGCAAGCAGCATCGCGACGATCGTGTCGCGGTCCATCGCCTCGTAGGGACGGATCAACGGTTTTGATTGCATCGGAGCAAGTCGCTTACGGTCATAGGGGACAGATGGCGCGGCTGGAGGACGTCGCGATAGAGCGACTGAATCACCTCGTTCGTGTGCAGCCCCTTCCCGTTGGCATGCAGCACGATGATGCTGCCGGCGCGGGCGCGGCGGGTCAATCGATCGAGCAGCTGCTCTTTCGAGAGGCTTGGGTCGGGATCTCCAGACACCACGTTCCACAGGACGAACTGCAAGCCGAGAGATTTCGCGACTTCGACCGTGAGATTGTCGTACTCGCCGAACGGAGGGCGGAAGAGCGTTGCCGTTCGATTGAAACGGGTCTTGAGCATCTCTACGGGGCGCAAAATCTCTTCCCGCTGCCGGTCCTGCTCGAGCATCGGGAGATGGTCATGGCGGTGCCCGTGCGTGCCGATTTCAAAAAAAGGCGTCGCCAGCAGTTCCTTGACATGCGCCTCATGCCTGTCGATCCAGCGACCGGAGAGGAAGAAGGTCGCCGGGATTCGCTCCCGCACTAGGAAATCGACGAGTTCGCGATCGAACCCGCTTGCCTTACGGACCGGACAGAGATCGAACGTCAACGCCACACCTGGACACGAGCGAGGGCCCGAGGTGATGACTTGTGCGTGGCTCGGCGTCGTTCCAACGACTAGAGGAAGTACCAGGAGTGCGACCGCAGCAGCGAGTTTCATCGCGCCTAGTATACAGGAAGAGCTGGGGAGAGGAAGAGTTGACGCTGCAAATGTCGCGCTGTTACGGTGCAACTCATGCGGTGGCCCGATTGGGAAATTGGTCGCGTCCTCGGCATCCCCATTCGGGTACATGCCTCCTGGTTTGTGGTGTTCGTGTTTGTGACCTGGACGTTGGCGACCGGCTACCTGCCGGACAGTTTGCCGGGACTCTCGCCCTTTCGTTATTGGGGTATGGGAGGGATCGCCGCCGTGCTTCTCTTCGGCTCGGTCCTTCTCCATGAATTGGGACATTCCTACGTCGCGCTTCGCTATCACATCCCGATCGGGCAGATCACGCTCTTCATCTTCGGCGGAGTGGCCCACATGCGGCGGGAGCCCCCCGGGCCTTTCGCGGAATTTCTTATCGCCATCGCCGGACCCGCGGTGAGCTTCGTGCTCGGGGCCTTATGCTTGGGGTTGTCCGTGCTGGCCGGATCGGTCGCCAGCGCCGAGTTGCATGGGCTGGTGGCGTTGGGTGGTCTGTTGGGTGTGGTAAACGTGCAATTGGGTCTGTTCAACCTTATTCCCGGATTTCCGCTGGACGGGGGCCGGGTTCTCAGAGCCGGCCTATGGGCCTGGGGTAAGGACTTTTATCGTGCGACCGGCCAGGCTGCACTCGTCGGGCTGGCGTTCGGCCTGTTGCTCGGGTTATTGGGCGGCTGGCTCATAGTCGCAGCCGCCACCGGCGCGCTGCCAGGCGCGATGGCCTCCAACGGCGGATGGGTGGTGTTCATCGGGGCGTTTCTTTTTGCCGCGGCGCTCGGAAGCCGCAAGCAGGCGATGCTACGTGCGGCACTCGCGACGGTGCCCGTGAAGAATCTGATGGTACAAGCTGTCGTGATGATTCCTCCCAAGCTCAGTCTGGAGGAGGCCGTCAACCAATATTTCCTTCCGTATGGATACGGCGGCTTTCCGGTCGTGGAAGATGACCGGCCGATCGGCTTGCTTACCGTCCGTGAATTTCATTCTATCCCGCCGTCGCTGTGGACGTGGCGGCAGGTCCACCAAGTGATGCGTCCTGTTTCCCCGAGTCTGATCGTGACCCCTGATTGTTCCGCCATGGCGGCGTTGGAACGGATGACCCAAGAGGACTGGGACCGGCTGATCGTAATGGAAGAGGACCGGATTGTGGGCCTGGTGACTCGATCAGCGATCGCCCACTTCCTCCAACTGCGGCGCCCGTGAGTTAGCGTAGCCAGTTTCCTCAGGAACCGCGAGCGAGGAGGTCCCGCATTCGTATGAAACCCGTTCGTGCGGATCTCGGACGGAGAAACGCCGCCAGTGGCTCAGATATCCGAGGCGTCCGCTTTACCCCGCCTACTCCGAGCTGCCGGAGCCGCTCTTTCCCGAGGCGGTAGCTGAGCCTCTCCTGGTCTACTCTTCGGCGTGGACGACTGACACGTTTTGCGCGATCGCCACATGCACCAAATGCATGGCGATGAGAAACCCATAGACGACGCACAGAAAATGCAATGCCGCCGCGTAAAACTCCGACATGAGGAGCGGGAGAGCGAGAACGAAGCCCGTTGAAGCGATGAGTGTCGCAAAAGTCAGCCGCCGACAAAAGACATAGGCTGGGTCCCGCCGGATCGGTCTGAACGCCAGAGCGTACCGATCGGCCCGATCCAGACACGCCTCCCGCACCTCGTCATCTTCGGGACCCTTCCTCCCGAGCATCACATAGCCTCCCACTACGATGATCCAGGGGGCGGCCCAGAACGGCCAAAACTCCGATGCCCTGTAGGCGTCGCTGACGAGAAAGTGCCCGAAGGCGGGGGCGTAGAGCAGCCCAAGCACCAGGGGAGAGAGTCGACTGTCCTGCGGCGGAGTCCTGCTGGGCCCGCCCAGGATCAACTCCCGCTCGAAAAGCGGGAATCCATACTTCAGAATCACCAGCGCAATCGCGACGCTGACCGTCTTGTCGGGCATGTACCGAAGGCTGTTTTGGACCCAGGTCAACAAGCCACTGCTCACCGCTCCGCTCCCGTCGAGTCCCAGCATGCCGAGCTGGTCTTGTAGAAGCAGGGCCCAGCCGTTCGTGAGACGGGCGACCGTCTCCACGACCGTAGAATTCAACACCAGCGTGGACGGCTGGTTGAAAACGGCTTGGAGGATCGTGCCCGGTATGGCCACGATCCAGGCGCCGAGCACGCCGAACGTCGTCAGAAACCAAGCGTGGGAAGCCGAGGCCTTATGCGCGGATTGCAGGTATTTGCGAAACTGTTCACGCCTGGCCATGAAGCCCCACAGGAGCCCGCCGGTCATGTTGACCAGCGCCCAGGGGAAAATGATTATGTCGGCTTGCTCTCCGGGATACAGCAGCCAGTTCACTCCGCAGCTGGACAGTAAGGCGACGATCGCTCCCCACCAAGGGCCCAGCAGCAGCGCAGCGAGGGCGGTGCCGGTCATGTCCAGGTAGAGAATGCTTTCAAATTGCAGGCTCAGGACTAGTCCCAAATAGTTGAGCAGGATGCCCGCCGCGGCGATGATGAGGACTTCTCGGAACAGGAGATACGACAGCGGAGGCTTGAGCCACAGGACCAAGCTCAATCCGGGCTTCCGGATCGAACGAGCCGGCGCCTCGTCCTGTCGCTCTCTTGGGGCGACGCGCTCCTTCGAGCCGGCCTTGGGCTTGGAGTCTTGCTTTGCCTCCCTGAGACGGTCGTGAAACTTCAACAGTTGGTCCAGGATGGAGAGGGCCGTGAGTATCAACCCGCTGGCCACCGCGAAGAGTGTCAGTAGTTCCTGTGTCATACCACCATCACTTTGATGATCAATCCCGGCGGAATGCCGCCGATCGGCTTTGGCGGCGGGTTTTCGGGCGAGGGGAATCTTATCGTGGAATCGGCGGGCAGGCCAGCGAAAGCCGGGAAGCCGACAATCAAGCTGCAACCCTGATCGCGACCTCCTTCTCTATGGAGACGCGGCCGGAGTGGTCCTCAGATGAAGTTGGCGCGTGACGATTGCGCCGAAAAGCAGTAGAGCTGAGGAATAATAGACCCACAAGAGCAGCAACACCACTTCCAGCAGGGAACCGTAGATCCTGGTGTAGACCGTAGCGTAGCCGCTATAGGTGATGAAGAGATGTTTGGCCGCCACCCAGAGCAGGCCGAAGACCAATGCGCCGATGGAGGCTTCGCGCCAGGCCGGTCGATCGGGCGGCACATAGTGATAGAGTCCCGTGACGGTGATGAAGGCCAGCGAGAACGGCAAGGTGTAGGTGAGAAGAAAATCGTGAGCAGCCAACGCCGCCAGATCGATGCCCCACAGGTGCGGGGCGTACTCTGTGAACAAGTTCACGGTCTGGGTCGCCACATAGGAGAGGATGAGGAGTATCGCCATCGCGCCGAGCAGGGCTACCGCGATGGCGGTAGAGATGAGGGGATGGCGGCGCCAGGACGAGCCGAAGACGACGTTGACCGCGTAATCCAGCTCGTAAAACACGAGCGCGCCGAACCAGGCAAAAGTCAGGAGCACGACCCATCGGACCGTCTCCAGTTGGCTCACGCGATGCAGCTCCTCCGCCAATCCTTCCCCGAGCGTGGGCAAAAAGCCCTTGAGGAAACTCAAAAGGAATTGTTCGCCGATCACGTCCTGGCTGACGAGGAGTCCAACGCCGTAGAGCAGAAGGAATACGAGAGGGAACAGGGAGAGAAGAGAGAAAAACGCGAGAGAAGCGGCAAGGCTGGCGCAGCCGTGCCGGCGAAAATCGGCCGCGATGCCCAGGCAGAAGCGCAACCCCTGCCTCGCCGCTTGCAGAGGGCGGGTGTCCCCAAGGCGCATCCGGGCAGCCTAACATGGGCGCGCGAACGGCGCACTGTTTTGGTGAAAGCGGGCCGCTTACTTGAACGGCAGCACGGCTTGGGTGGCGAGACTCACCAACGGGTTGGGGAAGAGTCCGAAAAGGATTACGCCGCCCACGGTACACGCCAGGACGATGGACAAGGCGGGGGAAGCGACGAAGCGTGGGATGGCGCCTGAGGAGGGATCGGGCTCACGCATGTACATCACCATGACGATGCGCAAATAGTAATAGGCCGAGACCGCGGCGAAGATGAGGGCGACGACCGCAAGCCACGATAAGCCGGCTTCCACCGCCGCCATAAAGACGTAGAACTTACCGATGAATCCGGCCGTGGGAGGAATGCCGGCGAGGGAGACCATAAACACCAGCATCAAGAGCGCGGCGATCGGCTCCCGCTTGGCCAGACCGGCGAAGTCGTCGATCTCCTCCCCTTCCAACCCCCCTTTTCGCAACAACGCCACTACGGCGAAGGCGCCGAGCGTCATAAAGGCGTAGACGGCGAGATACAAGAGCACGCTGGCCAGGCTACCTGATCCCCCGGCGTCCGTGCCGCCGCGGCCGGCGGCTACGACGCCGATGAGCGCATAGCCGGCATGGGCGATGCTGGAGTAGGCCAGCATGCGTTTGATGTTCGTCTGGACGATCGCCACGACGTTGCCCAGCACCAAGGTCACGATGCAGAGCAACAGGAACAGCATCGACCAATGGTCTTTCAGCCCTCCCAGACCTTCCACGAAGACTCGGAGAAAGGCGCCGAAGCTGGCGGCCTTTGACGCGACCGCCATGAAGGCGGTGACGGAAGTGGGCGCCCCTTGGTAGACGTCCGGCGTCCACATGTGGAACGGCACGACGGCCAGCTTGAAACTGAAGCCGACGGCCACCAGGATGGTGGCCAGGGTCAGCATCGGATCATCGAAGCCGCGGGTGGCCGTGGCCGCGCCGATTACCGACAGTTTCGTGCTGCCGGCCACCCCGTAAAGCAGCGAGATCCCATACAAGAGAATGCCCGATGAGAACGCTCCCAGCACAAAATATTTGGCTGAGGCCTCGAGCGACCTCGGCTCCGACCGCTTCAGGCCCGCCATCACATAGAGCGACAGGGACATCAGTTCGGTCCCGAGATAGATGGTCAGCAAGTCGGCGGCCGATACCATGACCATCATGCCGGAGAGCGCGAGCAGGACGAAGCCGTAATATTCACCGACGTGAAGCCGCTCTTCCTTGAGGTACGCAAAGGAGAGCAGGATGGTGAGCCCGGTCACCAGGTAGAGGAGCAGCTTCCAGAAACACGCGAAGGGGTCGATGACGACCAGCCCGCTGAAGGCGAATAGAGGCGTGCGCATCTGCGATGCGGTCAGGCCGAGGCAAATCGCCAACGCGCCGAGACTCAACCAGGCCAGACCGTCTTTTTTCGCCTGCGGCGTAACCGGATCCAACCCGAGCACCAGGCAGGCCGCCGCAACCACGATCAATTCGGGCAGGATCGCCAGGATGTCTGCCAATGGGAGAGTCATGGCGCCACACCCGCAGATCGGTCGTGTGAAGTCCTGGGTTCGAGTGTTGCAGTCTTGGCCTGATGGATCGAGGTACGAGCCTCCAACTCCGAACCGCGAACCTCGGACTCCGGTCTTCTTACCTGAACTCGATCACCGCCGGCGACGGCGACCGCGCGTTCTCCGGCCATGCCGTCGAGAACCCGAACGACGCTGGCATGCATCCGGCTCACAAGCGGGTTGGGAAAGAGGCCGATCCAGAACACGAGAACCACGAGCGGAACCAATGCGGCCATCTCCCTTCCCGAGAGATCCGCCAGCTTGGGCAGCGCGTGCAGGGCAGGCCGGCCGAAGGCGACCCGTTGCACCATCCACAGCAGGTAGGCGGCGGCCAGAATGATGCCGAGGGACGCGAGGGCCGCGGCAATCTTGCTCCAAAGGAACGTCCCCACCAACACCAGGAACTCGCCCACGAAGCTGTTCGTGCCCGGCAGGGCCAGCGACGAAAGCGCAAAGATGACGAGGAACGTGGCGTATCGCGGCATCGGACCCGCGAGGCCGGTGTTATCGGCGATGAGCCGGCTGTGGGTGCGCTCGTAAATAAACCCGACGCAGAGAAAGAGCGCGCCGGTGGTGATCCCGTGATTCACCATCTGGAGCACCGCTCCTTCGATGCCCTGTTGATTGAACATGAAGATGCCGAGCGTGACGAATCCCATGTGGCTGACGCTGGAATAGGCGATGAGTTTCTTCAGATCGACCTGCGCCAGCGCCATGTAGGCGCCGTAAATAATGGCGACGATGGACAGCACGACCATGAGCGGGGTGAAGCTTCGGCTCGCATCCGGCAACATCGGCAGGCTGAAGCGGAGGAATCCGTACGTCCCCATCTTCAACAGGACGCTGGCCAGGATGACGCTGCCGGCCGTCGGGGCTTCCACATGGGCGTCAGGGAGCCACGTATGGAACGGGAACATCGGCACCTTGACGGCGAAGGCTGCGAAGAAGGCCACGAACAGCCACCATTGAAGGGTGGCCGAATAACGCCCGGCGCTCAGCGCCATGATGTCGAAGGTATGGCCGCCCTGGAAATACAGAGCAAGGATCGCGACGAGCAGCAGTACACTGCCGGCCAGGGTATACAGGAAGAACTTGATGGCGGCATACAACCGGTTCGGGCCGCCCCAGATGCCGATCAGCAGATACATCGGAATCAGCATGGCTTCCCAGAACACGTAGAACAGCACAAAATCCAGCGCGACGAAGACGCCCAACATCGCCGCTTCCATGATCAGCAGCATGGCCATGAAGCCGCGCAGGCGCGTGCCAACGGACCGCCAGGATGCAAGCACGCAGAGGGGCATGAGCACGGTCGTCATGATCACGAGCGGCAGGCTGATGCCGTCCACACCGAGGCTGTAGCGGATGGGCGGCCACGCGATCCAGGAGTGCGTTTCGACAAACTGCATCCCGCCGGATGCGGGATCGAAGCGCCACCAAAGCGGCAGAGAAAGGACGAGATCGGCCAGCGTGACACCCAAGGCGGTCCAACGGACGGCAGTGTCTCTGACCAGGAAGGTCGCCGCCACTCCCACGACGGGCAGGAACACGAGCAAGCTCAACCACGGGACCCCGCTTGATTCCATCCTTACCTCAGAAGATGAGAAAGACCGTCAAGATGACCACGACCCCCAGCGCCATCCCGAGCGCATAATGTTGGGTTTGCCCGCTTTGCAGCAAACGAAGCAACCAGCCGCACCAGGCGATCGCACGGGCCACACCGTTGACGGCGCCGTCGATCACGGCGACGTCGACCCGTTGCCAGAGCCCGTTCGCCGCCGCAAACGTCGGGCTCACGAAGAGACGGTCATAGACTTCGTCCACGAACCATTTATTCAGGGACAGGCGATAGGCCATCTGCCATTGTCGGGCGAGCCGGTCCGGCAAACCGGGGTTCGCCACATAGACGTAGTAGGCACCCGCGATCCCGAGTAACCCCATGAGCGTGGCGGCCGCCATAATGCCGTATGCCGTGCCGCCGTGATGTGGGGGACCGCCCTCCTCCGCGGAAAAGACGGGGTCAAGGAACGAAGGAATGCCGAGATAGCCGGTGAGGATGCTAAGAATCGCCAGAATGAGAAGCGGCACGGTCATGGTCCGCGAGGGTTCGTGGACGTGCTCCGCGTGATGAGGGTCGACCCGCGAGGAACCCCAGAACGTCACGAACACCAGACGAAAACTGTAGAAGGCGGTCAGCAACGCCGTCAGGAGCCCCAGAATGGTCAACACCTGCCCCAGCGGTCCGGACGACCATGCGGACACCAGCAAATCGTCCTTGCTGAAGAACCCTGCAGTCAACGGAAAGCCTGCCAGCGCCAGCGACCCCACGACGAAAGTCCAGTACGTCACCGGCAATCTCTCCCGCAGCCCGCCCATGCGGCGCATGTCCTGTTCGTGGTGCAGCGCGATGATCACGGAGCCGCACCCGAGAAACAGCAGCGCCTTGAAGGCGCCATGGGTCAACAAGTGGTAGATGCTGGCGGTGTACGCGCCGAGGCCGCACGCCATCATCATGTAGCCGAGCTGGCTGACCGTGGAGTAGGCGACGACCCGCTTGATGTCGGTTTGGGTGAGGGCGATCGTGGCCCCGAGGACCATGGTGGCTCCGCCGACCAAGGCCACGACCGTCATCGCCGCCGGAGACAGATCGTAGAGCGGCGCGAGCCTCGCCACCATGAACACACCGGCGGTCACCATCGTAGCGGCGTGGATCAAGGCCGAGATCGGGGTGGGTCCTTCCATCGCGTCCGGCAGCCAGACGTGCAGCGGCACTTGGGCCGACTTCCCGACCGCGCCGGTGAAGAGCAGCAGGCAGATCAACGTCACGACGGAGACATCCCAGGTGCCGCCGAACGGACCCAGCACGTTCATGACCTCTCCGGCCGACTCTTGAGCCTGAGCAAACACAAGGCCGTAGTCCAGCGAGCCGAAGCTATACCAGACCAGCAGGAGGCCCAGCATGAAGCCGAAGTCGCCGATCCGGTTCACGATGACGGCCTTGGTCGCGGCGGCACAGGCCGCAGGCCGTTCATACCAATGCCCGATCAGGAGATACGAGCAAAGGCCGACCGCTTCCCAGAACACGAAGAGCTGCAGCAGGTTGTCCGCCATCACCAGCATCAGCATCGAAAAGGTGAAGAGGGCGATATAGGCAAAGAACCGGGCGTACCCTTTTTCGCCGGCCATGTAGCCGATGGTATAGACATGGACCAGCGAGCTGACGGTGGTGACCAGCAGCAGCATGACGGCCGTCAGCCGGTCGATGCCGAGGTCGATGGTGATCTCGAGTGCGCCCGACGAAAGCCAGGTGTAAAGCGGAATCGAGATGGGCGGCCCCTGCGCCACTGCGGCGAATGCCGACAGGGACAGCAGCCACGAGAGCACGACGGCCGGGACCGCGACCCAATGCGCCCGGTCTTTGATGCGCGAGCCGGCCAGGCCCAGCACCAGGAAGGCGGCGAACGGCAAGAATGGAATCAGAGCGTAGAGCACTAGCGTTCGTTCCTCGTGGCTCGTATTTCGTGAAGCGCGAGTAAACGACGGCGTGAAGGCATCGAACACTCGCCTGGGAGCGACGTGTGACGCTTCACGAACGACGACGTCCTCACCATTTCAACAGCCTGAATTCCTCGACGTTGATCGTGGACCGAGCGCGGTAGAGAGCGATGATGATCGCCAGTCCGACGGCGACTTCCGCCGCGGCCACGGTCAACGCAAAAAAGACGAAGACCTGTCCCGCCACGTTCTGGAAATACTGCGAGAATGCGACGAAGTTGATGTTCGTGGCGTTCAGCATCAGCTCGACCGACAGCAAAATGATGATGATGTTGCGCCGGATCAGCACGCCGACCACCCCGGTCAGAAAGACGACGGCGCTCAGGCCGAGGTAATAGCTGATCGGAACCGTCATTCCTTCACCGTCCTGTCGAAAATGTCTCGCTTCGCAAGGATGATCGCGCCGATCATGGCCACCAAGAGAATCAAGGAGGCCACTTCGAAGGGAAACAGGTAGGTGGAGTAGAGGAGTTCTCCGAGCGCCTCGGTGTTGCCGGCCTCTGCCACGGCCTGGCGGACACCGTCTGCGGTCGTGACAGGACGGCCGGCGGCAAAGGCGAGAATCAGGACTTCGGCCAGCAGCAGCAAGCCAAGAAGCCCCGCTACCGGGAGCTGGGCATGGTAGCGGTCTTCGCCCTTGACGTTGAGCAGCATCACGACGAAGAGATAGAGAACCAGGATGGCGCCGGCGTACACGATGATTTGGACGGCCGCCAGGAACTCCGCATGCAACGTGACGTAGAGCCCCGCCACATGAAAGAACATGATGAGAAGCGACAGGGCGCTGTAGACGGGATTCCGAAGCGCCACGACGAGCACGGACGTGACGACGATCACAGCCGCGAAATAGAAGAAGAACACGTGCTCCACGTTCGCTGTCTCCTTGATGCCGGAAGAACGGCGAGCCGCTCCGGTCGTTCATCCGGCCGATGTCCCCAACGGCCGTTCTGCATCCGTCCCTGAGCGACTGAATCGCCGTGAGGGGAGGGCGCTGGCGAAACCCGGCCTCAACCAGGCTTTTGCGGCAGCTGCTTGAACGCCACGTTGAAAAACGCTACGTTCGGGTGCTGCGTTTCCAAGCGTTTCTCGCGGACCGGGAACGAGCGGTCGCCGATGGCGAGCAATTGCTCCTTGTTGAGGCAGAGCTGCCGCTTGTCGTACACGGCCCATTCAAATTCCCGCGTCATACCGAGTGCGTCGACCGGGCAGGCATCGACGCACAGCCCGCAGAACAAGCAGCGCGTCATGTCCATGTAGTATTCCTTGGCGTACCGTTTCGTCGGTTCGCCCGGCACCTCGCCGCTCACCACACGGATCACGCGCGACGGGCATGCCGCCTCGCAGAGGTCGCATCCCACGCATTTCTCCGTGCCGTCGTCGTAGCGTAGCAGCGACAGCATGCCCCGGTAGTTGTCCGGGAGCGTCCGCTTTTCGTGGGGATATTGCAGCGTGATCGGCCGGTAGCGAAGCAGGTGCTTCATTGTGGCTTTCATGCCCACCAGCAATTCATAGAACGTGATGGTTTTCAGCCAGTCTTGGAATCTCATGTCCGCCTGGACTCGTTGGTTTCTTGAACCGTCTCTCAGCCGTTGGCAAACAGATACACCGCGATCGAGGTCACGACGATGTTTCCGAGCGCGATGGGAAGCATGACTTTCCATCCGAAGCGCATCAACTGGTCGTAGCGCAGCCGCGGCAGGGTCGCTCGAAGCCAAAAAAACAGGAACAAAAAGACGTACACCTTGACCGTGAACCAGGCGATGTTTTCCAGCCACGCGATGCCGTCGAGTCCCACGCGCGCCAAAATCGTGCCGGGATACGGCGCATTCCAGCCGCCGAGGAACAGCGCTGCCGCGACGCAGGACACCAGCACCATGTTGGCGTACTCGGCGATGAAAAAGAAGGCGAACCGCATGCCGCTGTACTCAGTGAAGAATCCGGCCACCAGTTCGCTTTCCGCCTCGGGCAGGTCGAACGGCACGCGGTTGGTTTCCGCGACGGCGGATATGACGTACACCACGAACGCAAAGATCTGCGGGGCCGGAAAGGCGAACACGTACCAATGCCAGAACCCGCCCGCCTGAGCTTCGGTGATCTTGACCAGGCTCAGCGAGCCGGCCAGGATCAACACCCCGATGATCGCCAGCCCCACGTTCAACTCATAGCTGATGACCTGGGCCGCTGACCGAAGCCCGCCCAGCAAGGAGTACTTGCTGTTGGAAGACCAGCCGCCGAGGATGATGCCGTAGGCGCCGATCGAGGTAAAGGCCAAGATGTAGAGGATCCCGATATTGATGTCGCTGACGATGAAGGGCTGGAACCTGATTCCGAACAATTCCACTTCGTGGCTGGGCCCAAACGGGATGACGGCGAACCCGATCAGCGCGGGTACCATGGCCAGGATCGGAGCCAGGCTGAACAGAAACTTATTGGCCCCTGCCGGGATGATGTCCTCCTTGAAGAAGAGTTTCAGGCCGTCGGCGATCGGTTGCAAGATGCCGTAGGGGCCGACTTCCATCGGCCCCATCCGGTCCTGCATCCAGCCGAGCACCTTCCGCTCGGCAAGCGTGAGAATCATGACGGTCAACATCACCACGCCCATGACCGCCGCGATCTGGGCGAGGGAGACGGCTAATCGCAATCCTAGTTCAGTCACGGTCGCACTCCTTCTTCGTTACCGCTGCCCGACATCGCTCCGAGGGGGACTCATCAGAATGTTCGCATGCCCTTGGATAAGATGTTCAAAGAAACCTCCCGTCAAGGCCGCTGGCGCAAGACTCCGCAGGACTCTCTTTCCCATCCTAAGCCGCTTTCATCACAGACACGACCGCCGAGCGGTAATACGGCACGTGAGTTTCTGGGTCATACGTGCACTGGAACAGCTGGTTGACCTCTTCTGCGAAATGATCGGGGAACCAGGCGACCCCTTCGGGAACGCGGTCCGAGAGTTTGACGTTCGTGGTCATCTCTCCTCCTGCGTTCGAGAGCCGCACGCGATCGCCGTCCATCAGCATGAACCGCGTGGCATCGACAGGACTCATGGTTATACACCCGCTGTCCTGAACCTGCAGGAGCCCTTTCGCCTTCCTCGACAGTTTTCCTGAATGAAACAAACTCTGCACCAGTATCATACAAATGGTGCCGTCCGGCCGAGTAACGGCCGGGGCGAGTCGATAGCGCCGGGCCATATCGTGGGCGTAGCCATCCGCGAGATAGCGGCCGACCGCAGCGGCATCGACTTTTGGCGGAACGGGCGCGGGCCCGAGCAACCCGTAGCCCGGAATGAGGCTTCGAATCTCCTTCAAAATTTCGCGGGCGTCGCCATATTCCAACGGGGATCCCATGAGCACGGAGAGCGCGGAGAGGATCTCCCAATCCGGCCGGCCTTCCCCTATGGGTTCGATTGCGTGACGTACGGCCTGGACATGGCCCTCGGTGTTGGTAAACGTCCCATCCTTCTCCATTGACGACACTGCCGGCAATACCACATGGGCTACGGCGGCGGTTTCCGTCATAAACAGTTCCTGGCATACCAGCAAGTCCAGGTTTGCCAGGGCTTCCCTGACCTCTGCCGACGGGGGAAGGCTGCCGACCGGATTTTCTCCGACAACAAATAGGGCATTGAGCTTGCCCTGCTTGGCCAACTGAACCATGTCCCGCAGGGAAGCGCCCGGCTCCTGCGGCAGGTCTTCCTTCCACAGGCGGGTGAGCCTTTCCCGGCCAGACTGATTGGCAATATCGCGCGATCCGGGCAAAAGCTCAGCCAGCGCCCCCATTTCAATCGCGCCCTGATCGTTGTTCTCTTCTGCCAAGGGCGCGAAACCGCACCCGGCCTTGTCCAACTTGCCGGTCAGCAGCAGGAGATCCAACACGTTGACCGACGCGGCGTAGCCCCCTTCGTGACGAAGGACGCCTTGGCCCGCTAACACCACCGCACGATGCCCAGCGGCGAATGCTGTTGCCATTTGAGCGAAGTTCTCCGCGGCGATGCCTGTTTCTCGTTCAAGGCCTTGCCAGGTCAGCCTCTGCAGGGCTTGGCTGACCGCGGACACATACGCGGGGGCTTGTTGCGCAACCGAAGGTTCGACGAGGTTCCCTTCAATCACCGCTTTGATCACACCGAGCACCGCGTTGCCGAACTGCCCGGGAAGAACGCAGAGATGCTGCTGCGCGAGGTTCGCGATGTTGCTGATGGTGCCGATGGCCGGCTGGAGCGTCTCGATGGTGAGCAGCGCGGCGCCCCGCTTTTTGACCGCTTCCTTTACTTTCAGTCCAGTGATCGGGTTCGTTTCGGTGATATTCGTGCCGATGAGCAGCAAGACATCGGCCGCCTGGATATCGTCGAACGTCACCGTCCACCGATGGGTGCCCTGGACGCGCCGCATAGCCTGTATGCCGTTCAGATGGCCATACCGGGCGCTGCTGTCGATATGATTTGTGCCGATCGCCACGCGCATGAACTTCTGGAACAGGTACAGTTCCTCATTCGTACATCGTGCGGAAATGAGCCCACCGACAACCTGCGGTCCATGGGCTAATTTGATGCGATTCGTCTGCTCTGCCACAAACTCCAACGCTTCTTCCCAGGTGGTTTCCACCAGCCGTCCGTCCCGGCGGATCAACGGGCGGGTGAGGCGATCGGGATGCGTCGGGGCATGGTAGCCGAAGAATCCCCGAGGGCAGAGATCGCCGTTGTTGCGGCCGGCGCCGTGAGCCGAATTGACCTCGATCAGCTGGTTATCCTTGGTCTGCACCGTGATCTGGCAGCCGTCGCCGCAGTACGCACAGACCGTGTCGGCACGCTTCAGCATCCAGGGCCGGTATTCGTACATCGACAACCGGCTGGTGATGGCGCCGACCGGGCAAATCTGGACGCAACCGCCGCAGAACTCGCAGTCCAAGGGATGCGGGCCGAAGTGTTTGATCTCCGTCAGCGTGCCCCGGCCGACGGGCGCGAGCGCTTTCACGTCCATCACCTCGTCGCAATAGCGGACGCAGCGGAGACACTGGACGCACCGGTTCATCTGGGTTTCGATGAGCGGGCTGAAATACTCCTTTTGGAAGATGCGTTTCGTCTCGACGAACCGACTGGTGGTCGCCGTGTAGCGATGGGAGAAGTCCTGCAGGTCGCAGCGGCCGCCCTGATCGCAGACCGGGCAGTCCAGGGGATGGTTGGCAAGGATGAATTCCAGGACCGATTTATGCGCGTCGTTCACCACGGTCGTGGCCGTTCGGACCGCCATTCCCTCGGCCACGGGCGTGCTGCAGGCGGTTTGAAGCTTCGGCATTTTTTCCACTTCCACCAGGCACATCCGACAATTGGCATCCGGCTTCAGCTTGGGGTGATAGCAGAAATGCGGAATCATGACGCCGACCCGGCGCGCGGCCTCGATGACGAGCGTCCCTTTCGGGACGGTTACGAGGGTGCCGTCGATGGTGAGGCGAACTGTGTCTTGGGTATTGTGGCTCATAACTCGGGATGGAAAGCCATCAGTGCCTTCCCGCCGGTTCTGGCATCACCAGATCGGCCGCTTCCGCTTGCCGGATCAGCTCTTCATACTCGTGCCGCCAATACTTGAGGGTGCTGAGAATCGGAGACACCTCCGCGTCGCCGAAGGCGCAGACCGTGCGGCCCGCGATGTTTTTACACAGATTATCCAGGGTTTCAAGATCTTCCATCCGGCCCCGCTTGGCCACGATGCGGCGCATGGTCTGCACGAGCCAGGAACTGCCTTCTCGGCAGGGACTGCACTTGCCGCAGGACTCGTGATAGAAAAATTCCATCAGGCGGAGCGCGGTCCATACCATGTCGGTGCCTTCTTCCATGACGGTGACCCCGCCGGAGCCGAGCATCGACCCTGCCGCGGCCACGGATTCGAAGTCGAGCTTGACGTCGAGATGGGCGGGTGTCAGGAACGGCGCCGAAGCCCCGCCCGGAATAAAGGCCTTCAACGGCTTGTCCGATCGCATGCCGAGGGCATGGTCGTAGATGAGCTCGCGGAACGGGATGCCCATCGGGACCTCGTAGTTGCCCGGCCGCTTAACATGGCCGCTGACGCAGAAAATGCGGGTGCCTGTGCTCTTGGGAGGCGAGCCGATCGACGCGAACCATTCGGCGCCCCTCGTGATGATGTGGGGCAGATTGGCCAAGGTTTCGACATTGTTCACGACCGTCGGCTTGCTGTACAGCCCGTGCGTCGCGGGAAATGGAGGTTTCACGCGAGGCAGGCCGCGTTTCCCTTCCAAGGATTCCAATAACGCCGTTTCCTCGCCGCAGATGTAGGCCCCCGCGCCTCGATGCACCCAAATGTCAACGTTCACGCCGGTACCGAGGATGTTCTTCCCGACGTAGCCGGCGGATCGGGCTTCGGCCAGGGCCCGTTCGAGGATCTTCGCGCCGAGGACAAATTCACCTCGTATATAAATGTAGGCGGATTCGGCTTCAATGGCGTAGCCGGCGATAAGAATGCCTTCGAGGATTTGATGCGGATCGCGCTCGATGAGTTGGCGGTCTTTGAAGGTGCCCGGCTCGCTCTCGTCCGCGTTGCAGCAGAGATAGCGGGGGCCCTGGTAGTCTTTCGGAAGGAAGCTCCACTTCACGCCCGTCGGAAAACCGGCACCGCCGCGCCCGCGCAGCCCCGACTTCATGACGGTCGCGGTGACCTCGGACCGTGGCACCTTTCCGAGCACTTTCTTGAGCGCTTGATACCCCCCGGCACGCTCGTAGTCCGTCAGCGAGCCCCCGTAGCCCGGCTGCAGCATGTTTTTTAAAAGGACCGGTTCGTGTTGAGGCATCGTTTAATCAGCGCTGACAGGGCAGCAGGCTGACATCCAGAGCCTGTCAGCTTGGCGCCTGCCCCGTGTCAGCCTTCATTGGTTCCGGCCACATGAACGGGCCGCTCTTTAGCGAGCTCGTTCCCGTGCTCCACAAATCGGCCAGAATGCGGTCGACTTTCTCCTCGGTCAACCGCTCGTAATAGTCGTCGTTGATCTGCATCATCGGCCCGGTGCCGCAGGCGGCCAGACATTCCACGGCGCTGAGTGTGAACAGTTTGTCCGCCGTCGTTTCACCCGGGCCGATGCCGAGTTTCGACTTGATCCACCCGATCACTTGATCCGACCCTACCAGCGCGCACATCAGGGATTTGCAGACTTGAATGTGGAACTTCCCCACCGGCTTCAGATTCAGCATCGTGTAGAAGGTAACCGTCTCGTAGACTTGAGGTGGGGTCAGCCGGAGCAGACCCGCAATCTCCTTCATCGCCGCTTCGCTGACGTACCCTTCTTCCCGCTGCGCCAGGTACAGCAACGGAATCAGCGCCGACCGCTTCACGGGATAGCGGGCCAGGATGTCGTCGATTTCCTTTCGATGTTTTTCGCGAAGCATCGAGTCTCTCGTGCCCCTATGCCGACAAGCCGGCAAGAAACCAAGCTAACAAAAACCGTCTGTCCGCTTGCAGACAGAGACTTGTCAGCCTATCGTCCCTCACCTGTCACACTCGCCCATTACGATGTCGTACGTCCCGAAGATTGTGATGATGTCCGAGATCAAATAACCTCTTGCCATGTGATCGAACGCCCCCATGTGGATGAACGACGGGGCTCTGATCTTTAGCCGATAGGGCCGTGCGCTGCCGTCGCTGACGATGAAGAAGCCCAATTCTCCCTTCGGAGCTTCGGTCCCGCAGTACGTTTCGCCTTTGGGCGGCTTGAGCCCCTGGGTGAAGAGGATGAAATGGTGAATCAGGCTCTCCATGTCCCGCATGACTTTCGGCTTGGGCGGGGGAATGTATTGCGGGTCCTCCGCCATGATGGGTCCATGGGGCAGTTGGTCCAGACATTGCCGAATGATCCAGCAGCTTTGTCGCATTTCCTCCATCCGGACCCAGTACCGGTCGTAGGTGTCGCCGTTCTTGCCGACGGGCACCTCCCAGTCCACCTTGTCATACGCTCCGTAGGGCTCGAACTTCCGCACGTCGTATGCGACGCCGGAGCCCCGAAGGACGGGCCCGGTACAGCCGAAATTGATGGCATCCACGGCCGAGATGACCGCGACGTTCTTGGTCCGCCCCACCCAGATGCGGTTCGACATGAGCAGAGCGTCGTACTCGGCCACCTTCTCCTGAAACGTGTCGAGAAACGCCTTCAGTCGGGCGATCAGATCCGGCGTAAAATCGCTGTCCACGCCGCCGATGCGATAATAGTTCAAGGTCAGACGCGCGCCGCAGAGCTTCTCGAAAAGGTCCAGCAGCACCTCGCGCTCCCGGAAGGTCCAGAAGAAAACCGTCATGGCGCCGATGTCGAGCGATTGCGTACCCAGCCAGAACAAATGGCCGATGATCCGCTGCATCTCCGCCACGATTGTCCGGATGTATTCGGCCCGTTCCGGCACCGAGATGCACAGCAGCTTTTCCACCGCCCGCACGTAAGCATAGTTGTTCGCCATAGCGCAGACGTAATCCAGCCGGTCCGTGTGCGGAATGATCTGCATGTACCCCAGGCCTTCGGACAGCTTTTCGACTCCCCGATGCAGGTAGCCGAGGTCCGGCGTGGCCTTGACGATGCGCTCTCCGTCCAGCTCCAGCACGACCCGCAGCACGCCATGGGTGCTGGGATGCTGGGGGCCCATGTTCAACAGCAGCTCCTCCCGGCGACGAGTGCCCGAGCGGCCGTTGCCCGCGAGAAAAGGCTTCCTCTGCTCCTCGGGAATCTCGCCCTGCGTCATTTCGATCGGCGCCTCGTCCAGCCGCGGGATGAAATCGAATTGGCTGCGCCAGCCGCGCCCCTCGGTCGGGAAATCTTTCCGCAACGGGTACCCTTCCGCGTAATTTTCGGGCAGCAGGATGCGTCGCAGATCCGGATGGCCGGAAAAGGTAATCCCCATCATGTCGTAGACTTCACGCTCCATGAATTCGGCGCCGTGCCAGATGCCGGTGACCGAAGCGATGGTCGGTTCATCCTCCGTGACCCGGGCTTTCAGGCGGATACGCCGCCGATGGGGCAGCGAGTGCAGATGATAGACCACCTCGAAGCGCTCCTGATCCTCTGGGTAATCGACGGAACAGATGTCGGTGATGTGGTCGAACAGCGCTTCCGGTGCGTCATGCAGGTACCGGGCGACGTCGAGGATGCGGGATGCCGAGACCCGGGCGGACAATTCAGACCGGGCGGCATCGACCTCAACGCTCAGCACAGCGTCGGGAAACTGGCTCAGGAGAGTTTCTGCGAAATTCTGCATCTGAAAAACGCGTTTGAGGCTGACAGGTTCGCAAGCTGACAGGTTCCTTCGTGTAACCTGTCGACTTGTCAGCTTGTCAGCGTTATTTCACGAATACCTTTTCCCGCTGGATCTTTTCCTGGAGCTTCAACAGCCCGTCCAACAGCGCTTCAGGCCGCGGGGGGCAGCCGGGCACGTAGACGTCGACCGGCACGATCTGATCGACCCCTTGCACCACGGCATAGCTGTTGTAATGGTTGCCCGATGTGGCGCAGGAGCCCATGGAGATGACGTAGCGCGGTTCCGGCATCTGATCGTAGATCCGCCGGATCACCGGAGCCATCTTTCTGGTCACGGTGCCGGCCACGATCATCAAATCCGACTGGCGAGGCGAGGCGCGAAAGACGCCCGCTCCGAACCGATCGATGTCGTAGCGCGACGAGACGCTGGCGATCATCTCGATGGCGCAACAGGCCAAGCCGAACGTCATCGGCCACAGCGCCGACTTTCGGGCCCAATTCACGACGGCGTCCAGATTCGTCGTGATGATGTTCGCCTCGAGTTGCCGCTCTAAAAAGCTCACCTGACCCGCCTTAGTTGAGAGTGATGAGTCGACGCGTTTCGAACTCAAAACTCATAATTCATCATGCGCGCGCGTCAGCGCGCGCTAGTCCCACTCCAGAGCCCCCTTCTTCCATGCGTACCAGAAACCCACGACGAGGATCGCGATGAAGACGACCATTTCGATCAAACCGACCAGTCCAAGCTTTTTGAACGACACGGCCCACGGAAAAAGAAAGACGATCTCGATGTCGAAGATCACGAACAGCATCGCGATGATGTAGTAGCGCATCGGGAACTGGATCCGCGCGTCGGAGAAGAGCGGGCTCCCGCTCTCGTACGGGTTCAGCTTGGCGCGGTACGGGCGGCTGGGACGCACGACCCAGCCGGCCAGCAGCGACGCGGCGCCGAACACGACGGCGATGCCGATGAAGAGCAGTATGGGAAGGTAATTGATCGGAACGCTTTCGCCGCCCATTACATACGCGCCCACATGTTGAAAGGTCTGAACGTCGAATTTCCTGACATTAGGACGAAACGGTCTGCGACTCGCTTCGCGTCAGCGCCGATCCGAAGAAGGGCCTGAACCTCAATCCGTCCAATTCCGGCCGCGGAGTGCCTTTATGCTGGACGAGCACTTTAAAAGTCCGGCCCATGCCTTCAGGCCGAAGCAGATGGATCGCGGCGCGAAAAGAGGGGCTGTCCGGCTCCAGCTCGTCCATCATCCCTTCGACGCCCAAGCCCATCAAAAAGCTCATCTGGTTCGTAAAGCCGGTCAGTAACAGGCCGGCTTCCTCTCCCACGGTCGCCAGACTCGTAAAGTCCACATGCGCCGTCATGTCTTGGTGCCCGACGCGGACATAAGGATCTTCGCCCGCCATCTGGTGCCAATAGCACAGGAACGTGCCCTTGGCGCGATCGGGTCCATAGTAATCCTGCGCCGTGTGGCCATAATCGATCGTCACGACCACACCCCGGCTCATCCGTTCCGCCACGCCCCGCATCCAGTCAAGCGCGCGCAGATTGATCTCGGTACGGTAGCCGTCGGGTAAGGACAACTGCAGCCGCTCCATGTGCCTCGCGAGAGCGGCATCGGACAAAGGCCCCCGCCATTCTACAAACCGGTCATCGCGATAATCCACAAACACTTCCTGGACCTGCCCATCGACCACCTGAATGCGGTGAACGGGGAACGCGTCGGGCAGTTCATTGCTCATGAACAAGCCTTCGACGCTCTGCTCAGGAAGGCTGCGCAGGTCTTCCACCCACGTCACGAGGCCTGGATGGTTCAACCACGCAGCAAGAGTCGTCTGTTGAAGGCGGCGCATGGCCGGGCTGCGCTCGATCGAGACATACCGGAGTCGACCGGCCAGCGATGGGTCGTCCGCCAGTATCGATTGGAGAAAGTCACGGGCGAGCAACCCCTTCCCGCCACCCATCTCAACGACGGTGAACGGAGTGGGCCGACCAAGCAGCGCATCAACCTGTCTGGCTTGATTGGCCAGCGCGTGACCGAGAATCGGGTGCACGTCGGCGCTGGTGTAGAAATCGCCCGACCAGCCGATGCGCTCTTCCTCCGGCGAATCGACCGGTCGCATGTAATATCCGAACTGCGGGTGATACAGCGCCAGTTCCATGAAACGGGCGAAAGGAATCGGACCTGAGCGGGAGATCTCGGCGGCAATCTCGGCGACAAGCTGCGGGTGGTCCAATGACAACAAATGGCTCCCTTCCCGGAAGAGCCTTTTCCCGACCGAAAGCCGCTCTGCACGAAACGGCAGGAGAAAAGTGGGCTAGATTAGCCTTTGCTCCGGCGCTAAGTCAAGGCTGAAGGCCTGTAATCATCGGAAGATTAAAGAGTTTTTGACACGAAAGCAGTGACAAGAGACCAAACAGAGTCGAACCAAAATAGCTGGTCTGAGATCGGGTCAGTGTGTACCTACGTAGTTGTCTCTTGAATGTTGAGTCATACAATTTTACATCCGCCCGTCCGAATCGACGAGCAGGATGTCGGCAGGCCTCCACGAATTCGTATCGTTTCAGCTCGTAGGACTTTCTTTCCGTAAACGGCATGAGTGTTGCTGCCCTCTCGCGCGGCGGCGATTCCCTGGCGAGTTTCAAACAGCCGTCAATTAAAGGCGCGCCCTGCTCCCCCCTTTCGAGGACTATCGAAAAAGCGCCGTCACCGGCTATGGTCCCGCCGGCTAGCGACTTGGGAAGAATGCGCTCTCCCAGCGGGATTCGCGTAGCGCACGTCACATCGGATTGTGTTCGTCCCTCATCGCGGTTTCGGTGCACGCAATGTCATTGGCCCAGCGTCATTCAAAGAGGAGGAAAGATGTCACGGAGTACCAAAAAGGTTGTGTTGACGAGCCTTCCTATCCTGCTGTGGGGGACGATGGGCTTTGTCTCACCGGCGCAGGCTCAAAGCCAGGATAACCTGCATTTTCCCGCCAAGAAGGGGCCTCCCGCGGTGGAGCAGTCGTTCACACGTTTGTTCCCCGGACTCCCGGCGTACGCGGCGGCGACCGACGAGGCCCGCGAACAGGCGCGCAAACTGGGGGAGAAGGGCCGGCTGATGGATGCCGCGGATCTGTTGACCGATCCCGTTCAATCGATCCTCAATCCGGCCGTGTTCAGTCCGAACAATCCCGACAACCCCGGCATGACCGCGGGAGTCACCTTTCTCGGCCAGTTTCTGGATCACGACATCACGCTGGATTTGAAGTCTCCCCTGATGCAATCGGCTGATCCGAGGAAAACGACGAACTTCCGTACGCCGGCGTTCGACCTGGACAGTCTCTACGGGGAAGGGCCGCAGCAATCGCCGCAGCTGTACGATCTGACCTCCGGCGATATCAAGTTTCGAATAGAAGCCATCCCCGGCTCCGAGACGGTTTCGCGCAAGGGGGCGGTGCGGTTCGACCTCCCGCGCGATGAGAACAACAACGCCATCATCGGCGACAGCCGGAACGACGAGAACGTCGTGATCAGCCAGATGCACCTGGCCATGCTTCGCTTCCACAACGCCGTGGTCGATCATCTGCGCGCTGACCCGGAGCATGCGGATGATTCCGCCGATAGCGTCTTCAGGGAAGCGCAGCGCTTGGTCCGCTGGCATTACCAATGGATCATCGTGAACGAGTTTCTACCGGTGACGATCGGGGAAGAACGTGTGGCGGAGCTGCTGCTCAAGGGGCTGCGGTTCTATCGGGTCGACACTCCGCTGTTCTCGCAGGTCCGCCACTCTCAACGCATTCCCATGATTCCCATCGAGTTTTCCGTGGCCGCCTACCGCTTCGGGCATTCACAGGTACGGCCCAGCTATCGGCTCAACTTCGGCGCGGATGGCGGGCCCGCGTTTTTTGCGTTCATCTTCGATGATTCCGCCGATCCAAACGACCCGGACCCGAATGATTTGCGCGGTGGAAAACGCGCGCCGCGGCGATTCGTCGATTGGCAGACCTTTTTCGATTTTGGAGATGGGAACGTCCGACCCAACAAAAAGATCGACAGCAAGCTGTCCACCGTGCTGATGCATCTCCCAGGCTCGCGCGGGCCGGCGCCGGGTCTTCCATCCGACGGGGTGCAGTCGCTTGCGTCCCGCAACGCGATGAGGCACGTGAATTTCGGTCTTCCTTCCGGGCAGATGGTCGCCCGGGTCATGGGCGTGCCGGTTTTGACCCCCGCGCAACTGTCCACGCTGGGGCCCTATGGCATGGAGCACAGCACACCGCTTTGGTATTACATCCTGAAAGAGGCGGAAGTGATGGAGAGCGGACTCAGACTGGGTCCGGTAGGCGGCGGGATCGTCGGCGAAGTGTTCATCGGCCTGCTGAAAGCCGATCCGACGTCCTACTTGTCGGCCGACCCGGACTGGACACCGACGCTTCCCTCGGCCGCGGCCGAAAGCTTTCGCATGACGGATTTGCTCCGCTTCGCCGGCGTGGTTCACCCGCTGGAATAGGGAGGCTGCGAAGAGAGCTCCAAGCAATGGAGCTTTCTTCGGCTCACTTTCCGGGATTGTCAGGCCTGTACGCGACTTACGCTGAAGCTCGGGGAACCGTTCTGGCGGGACCTGCCGAAGGCGCTAGTGGGGGCGACTGTTCGACGCTCCATCCAAGTTTTGCTTGGGATGGCACGAGTTTCGCCGCCAGGCAGACGTCGACCATCCTTCCCTCACGCCCCGTGGCATTTCTTATATTTCTTGCCTGAGCCGCAGGGGCAGGGGTCGTTGCGTCCGACTTTGTCGGCTTGGCGCTGAACGGTTTGCGGAGCGGCCGGTTCTTCGCCTCGGTTCAACGTGAGGCGGGGCGGGGCGGGCGCCGCGACTGCAGGGGACGGCGGCGCTTCGCCGCGGACCGCCTGGACCCGGAATAATCGCTCGAGAGCGTCGGACTTGATCCGTTCCATCATCGCCGCGAAGAGATCGAAGCCTTCCCGCTTGTACTCGATCAACGGATCCTTTTGTCCGTAGCCGCGCAGGCCGATCCCGTCGCGGAGGTGGTCCATCGCCAGCAGGTGGTCCTTCCAATGGTGATCGATGACCTGAAGGAGGAAGGTCTTTTCCAGAAACCGCATGAGGTCCGAGCCGAGCTCCTGTTCTTTCAGTCGGTAGGCCTGCTGCACCTGGGTGCGGAGGTCTTCGATCAGCGCGTCCCGCCCCAAGTCCCGCAGCGTCTCGCCGTTGTCGTTCTTGCCCTGGGTGATGTCGAACCCGAACTGGCCCTGCATCATCTCCGTGAGCCCTTTGAGGTCCCATTCTTCCGGGTACTGCTCGGCCGGGCAATAGATGTCGACGGCCGACTGGACGGTGGCCGTCATCATGTCGTGGATTTCCTCGGTGAGGTTCTCGCCGGACAGGACCGCGCGCCGGTGCTGGTAGATCACCTCGCGCTGCTTATTCATCACGTCGTCGTATTCGAGTAACTGCTTGCGGATTTCGAAGTTGTGGGCTTCGACCTTTTTCTGCGCGTTCTCGATCGCGCGCGTGACCATGTTGTGCTCGATCGGCACGCCCTCTTCCATGCCGAGCTTGAGCATGAGATTCGAGATCCGCTCGGACGCGAAGATGCGGAGCAAGTCGTCTTCCAGCGAAAGGTAGAATCGCGACGAACCCGGGTCGCCTTGGCGGCCGGCACGGCCCCGGAGCTGGTTGTCGATGCGGCGGCTTTCGTGCCGTTCGGTGCCGAGGATATGCAGCCCGCCCTGGGCCACGACCTCCTGCTTGTCCTTCTCGCAATCGGCCTTGATTTCCTCGAAGATCGCCAACTTTTTCTCTTCGGGCAGATTCTCGTCCTGATAGAGGATGCGCTTGAACAGGAAGTCCGGGTTGCCGCCGAGCAGAATGTCGGTGCCGCGGCCGGCCATGTTGGTCGCGATGGTCACCGCTCCTTTGCGGCCGGCCTGCGCGATGATCTCCGCTTCCTTCTCGTGGTACTTCGCGTTCAGGACGTTGTGCTTGATGCCGTGGCGGCTCAGATAGCCGGCGAGCTTCTCCGACTTTTCGATGGAAATCGTGCCGACAAGGACCGGTTGCCCCTGAGCGTGGCATTCCTTGATCTCTTCGACGATGGCGGCGAACTTTTCTTTTTCCGTGCGGTACACCACGTCGGCGAAGTCCTTGCGAATCATCGTGCGGTTGGGCGGGACGACGTTGACGTCCAGATTGTAGATCTTCGCGAACTCGCCCGCTTCCGTATCGGCGGTGCCCGTCATCCCCGCGAGCTTTCGGTACATCCGAAAGTAGTTCTGGAAGGTGACGGACGCGAGGGTCTGGTTTTCGTTGGCGATCTTGACCCCTTCCTTCGCTTCGACCGCCTGATGGAGACCGTCGCTCCATCGCCGCCCCGGCATCAAACGGCCGGTAAATTCGTCCACGATGATCACTTCGCCGTCCTTGACGACGTAGTCCACGTCGCGCTTGTACAGCGCGTGGGCCTGGAGGGCTTTGACGACGTGATGCACGAGGTCCATGTTGGCGGGGTCGTACAGGTTGTCCACGCCGAGTAGCTTTTCCACGCGGACGTTGCCCTCTTCCGTCAGCGAGGCGGTCTTGGTTTTTTCTTCGATTGTGTAATCCCGTTCCGGCTTGAGCTGCGGAATGACGGCGTTGATCCGATAGTAGAGGTCCGTCGATTGGTCGGTCGGACCGGAAATGATGAGCGGCGTCCGGGCTTCGTCGATGAGGATGCTGTCCACCTCGTCCACGATGGCGTAGTTCAACTCCCGCTGGACGCACTGGCTCAGGTCGGTGACGATCAAGTTGTCGCGCAGATAATCGAACCCGTATTCGTTGTTCGTGCCGTAGGTGATATCGGCCCGGTACGCTTCCGGTCTGGTGCAGGGCCTCAGGTACTGAAGCCGCTTGTCCGGCGCGTCGTAGGAGGGATCCAACAGGAACGAGGCGTCGTGCTGGATCACACCGACGGAAAGGCCGAGGGAATGGTAAAGCGGCCCCATCCACTGCGCGTCGCGTTTGGCCAGATAGTCGTTCACCGTCACCAGATGGGCCCCTTTGCCCGCGAGCGCATTCAAATAGAGAGGCAACGTGGCGACGAGCGTTTTGCCTTCGCCGGTTTTCATCTCCGCAATCCGGCCTCGGTGGAGAATGATCCCGCCGACCAACTGGACGTCGAAGTGCCGCATGTGCAACTTCCGGCGAGACATTTCCCGGCAGACTGCGAAAGCCTCTGGGAGAATGTCGTCCAGCGTCGCCCCGGCATCAAGCCGCTTTTTGAAGTCCTGAGTCTTGTCGACCAAGCCCTGGTCCGACAGAGGGGTGAGCCCGGACTCCAGGGCATTGATGCGCTCGACGATCGGACGGAGTGCTTTGATTTCCCTGTCGTTCTTGCTGCCGAAGATGAGATTGAGGAGACGTGTCAGCATCATAGGAATAGACTCAGTGCATGCATGGGTGCCCTCGACCGGCCCCTTTCGCGGACGTTCGAGGCAGTATACAGCAAATGTTTCATCAATCCTATAAGAAGCATACCGGCCGATGGAAGACAGTCCACCTTGACACCAGGCGTGCGCTTCTTTAGCATCGGACCACTTTTGTAAAGTCCCGGTGAACGGATGGCAAAGCGCGTCGTTTCAGTGGCCTTGATTCTGTGTGTGCTGATCGTCGGCGGTCTTGCTTCAGCCAAGACGGTATCGCACGAAACTCACCATGCCCACCACCAGGCGGCGACGCACGGCAACCCGCTCTGTTCTTGGATGTGCGCTGCCGGGCAGATGTCCGACGCCGGACTTTGGGTTCTGCCCCAGCATTGCTACGCGGTCGCCGATGCACCGACTTCCATGGCGCTTCCCGTAGCCGGCACCCCCGCACGCACCCATGCCTCGCGTGCGCCTCCTTCCATTCTTTAGATTCTCCCGGTCGCCTTCCATAACGGTTCGCGCAAAGTGGGGAGATCCGTCTCCACAGTGAGTTTTTGGTAAGCCACCCGGCCTGCTCTCTAGGCGGGGTGGGTGAGATGGAACGTCGTATGGGTGTTCAGGTCGCCGCCGCACATTCGGAGAGCAGGATGGGGCTCCAGCCCTGGATTGCGTCTGCGCTCGTGCATGGACTTGCCCTAGGTCTCGCGTTCGCACTGGTGTCGCGTCTCGAACCGCTGCCCGAGAAAGCTCCTTTCACCTGGGACGTTTCCTTAACCGATCCCGCGCCTTCGCAAGCTGTTTCACAATCAGCCGACCCTCTTCCAGCCGACCCTCTTCCTTCTCCGGTCCCCGCTGAGGAAGCCAAGCCGCTCGATGCGCCAGCGTCCCCCGCTTCTGCGGCGAGTCAGGAACGACCTTATGAGACCAATCCGGCAGTCCCCGAAGTGACACGACCTGCGGAAGTCGCCAGACCTTCCGAACCAACCGTTTCGGTGCAAACCAATCGGGACATCAGAGGCGATACGCCGCGACCGGAAGAGCCGGTGCAGCCTGGCGTTGAGCACCGCCTCGTGGAAGCAGTCCAGCACGCTGCCCCCGAGCAGCCGTCCAGCCCGCCGGCGCAGGAGGCGTCGTTGCCGCTCCTTGAGCCTGCTCCTCCCGAAAATTCGACGGACTCGGTGTCGGAGCCACAGGCGAGAGTGACGGAGCCACCGGTACCTCAGGAAATGAGCCCGATTGCTCCCAAAGAGGGACAACCGACCTCCGTCGAAGCCCCTGTCGCGCACGAACACGAGGGAGCCCGTGATGTTCCGTCGACCGCCGACGTTTCGCCGAACCGCGCGCCGGAGAGCACGGATACAACCGCGGAAGCACCGCAGCAGGTGGCGAAGGCGTCCCCGGCTCAGCCTGCCCTCAAGCGCAGCGATCACCGCTGGTTGGCGGACTCCCTTTGGAAAAGGGTTGCGCAACTGAAACGCTATCCGGCAGCCGCGCGATTGAATGGGTGGGAGGGCAAGGTGGTGGTACGGGCGGTCATTGGGGCGGATGGCCGGCTTCTAGAGGTCAAGGTGCAGAAAAGCTCCGGATATGAAGCCCTCGACGCCGCCGCCGTGGAAGCGGTCCGTCTTGCGTGTCCCTTGGAAATGAAACAGGCATTGGATCGGCCCGAAGTCGCGTTCAATCTGCCTATTGTCTACAGCTTGTCGAACTGACAGGTGCCCGTAACTTGAGGAGGCAGGATCATGAAACCGTCGAACAATCGTACCTATACGGCCCTGTGTCTCACAGCAGGGCTCTGTCTGTTCATGGCAAGCAGCACCCTCTCCTGGGGGATGGGCTCCAGGCCGCCTGCCACAGGCATGCCGGCTTCGGACTTTACTCTTCTTGATTTGAAGGGAGAGTCTCACCGGTTGAGCCAGTACCGAGGCAAAATCGTCCTCGTCAATTTCTGGGCGACCTGGTGCAAGCCCTGTACGACGGAGATGCCGGCGATGCAGGCGACCTATGACAAGCTCCAGGATCAGGGGTTTGTCGTCCTCGCGGTCAACGAATTGGAAGACGAGGCCAAAGTTCGGGAGCACATCAGGACCTACGGGCATACCTTTCCGGTTCTCCTCGATCTCAACAACCAGGTGGCCAATCAATACGGCGTCTACGGGCTCCCGGTGAGCGTCTTCGTCGATGAGCATGGAATCGTCCAGGAATACATCAAGGGCGGGTTGCTGACCGAGGACAAGATCCAGTCAGTGATCGCCCGGTTAAAAGACGCATCCGATGTCAAAGTTTCGGTCCGTTGAAAGCGTGATGTGCCGGGCCTAGTCGCGCCATGCCCATTTCCGAGCGTTGCCATTTTCGGATGAAACAGGCGAGCACGTGGGTGCTGCTGGCCTGCGTGCTGTTTCTACTGACCGTCACCACCACCTCGGCCGTCGCCCATGAGCTCCGGCACGCGACCCATCACAACGCCGGCATGCACGGCACCGGGCTGTGCGCCTGGATGTGCGCGGCGGGTCAAGCGCTCACCGGCCATCATGCGTCATTTTCCGGTGTTCCCGAGCCATGTGCGGTTGTGGAACAAGCGACGCCACGGCAGGTCGTCGGGTCGTCGCCGAATAGCTTCGAATCCCGCGGTCCTCCCCGCCTTCTTCTCCTTTTCTAACAAACGTGGTTCGTAACAACGTCCGGGCAAAACCAAGCCGGGGCTACGCTGCGCTCCTTTGGACGTCAGGGTTAGGCGTCTGGGTCAAATGTGAGGGGCTCGGGTGTGTTTCCCGGCCGCAGGGAGGAAGGAATGACAAGAGGTCAATGGATGAGAGCCGCCCTACTCGGCGGCATGATAATGGGGAGTTTCGGCATCTTCGAACGGGCGGAATCTGCGTGCGGAGCCGTGAGTTGCTTCGTCACCATCGGCTCCCAGCAGCAGGTGCCTCAGCAGGGATTGCTCACTACCAATTTTATTTACAGCTATACGCCGATGAACCTGCCGAGCGGCCATACGGGTATCATTGCTGAGGCGGATCAATCCACTCGGCGCATTATCCCGAATCATCACCGGGAGCTGTCCACCATCACAAACAGCTACACACTGGATATGAACTATGGCGTAACCGACCGGCTCGGCATCCAGCTCACGTTGCCCTATCTCACGCGCAAACACGACCACTTCCATCGTCACGGGGGTGGGGACGCTGAATTGCATCAATTTTCAGACAAAGGGATCGGCGACATCCGGATCACGACCAAATACAACGCGCTGCCGTCGATCCGTAGCATGCTCGTATTCGGATTCGGCGTAGAGCTGCCGACCGGGGACACCAATCAGGCTGACAGCCTTGGACAAGTGCTGGAGCCGTCTGGCCAGCTCGGTCGTGGTCAGGTCGGTTTGATCGGCTCGATGTACCAGGCGTACGAACTGGTTCCTCATCGGCTGAATCAATTCGTGTTTGCCAGTTATCGACATACCTTCAAGAACAACGACGGGTATCAGTTCGGCGACGAATACATCCTGAACGCCGGACTGAACTACGTTCCGCTGGAATCCGTACCCTGGCTGGCGTTCACTGGGCAAGTGAATTACCGCTACCTGGTTCACGACGTCATGAGCGCAAGCTTGGGCACTGGACCGATTCTCGACCGGCACGTCCCGAACACCGGCTCCACCTGGTTCGGGGTGGCGCCCGGCGTCCTCGTCAGTTTCGCCGAGACGTGGCAGGCGTTCTTCTTCGCCCAGGTCCCGCTCGTGCGCGACTCCAACGACAACTTGGCCCAGGCCACGAGCTATACGTTCGGCCTCACCAAGTATTTTCAGCTGCAGTCGTAGCGAGGGACGGAAACGGGGGATATTGGTCAGCGAAGAGCAGTCTCCTGCGAAAGGCCGGCTTCCGATGAACGGGGACCGGCCTTGCGCGCCCTGACGACGATGGATCGGCTCGTGGAAAACTGCGCGAGCTGCTCCGAGATGAGAAAAAATCCCGCATCAAACACCAGCCGGTGAGTGAGGGCGATGAGGGCGCGCTCGAGCACCTGCCCCTTCAACTCGTCGATCACGAGCGGCGTCGCGCCGAACAGGTGATAACGGGCAGTCCCGGACGAGGCGGCCCGGTACTGCTTGCTCTGCCCGTCCCATCGGGTCAGGTCCAATACCAGTTCCGAGCCATATTCATATTCAAGCGGGAGCACCGGCGTGAGAGTAAACATCGAGGCGCCGATCACGAGCCCGCGCCAGGCCGCTCCGCCGGCGTGCGGCTCAATCGTTTCGTTGAGCGTCAGACGCGCCGTGACGAACCTGTCGTCGGCCGACGGAGGCTGCATCAGACCGGGTTGGTAGAGCGTCGAAAAGAGATTGGTCTCTTCCAAAACAGTCAGCAGACGACGGTCGAGTTCCAGTTGAGGATTTTGAGCCGAGCCGTTGCGATTGATTTGGATGGAGCCGAGCACCAACGGCACGCGGGCGAGGGCTGGTACGCTGATCTGGTTCGATGACGCCTGCTCCACCGGGTCGTGAATTTCCACCCATCGGGAGCAGCCGGCCGCAACGGTGAATACCAGGCACAACGAGGCAGTGATGTTCGCGACGTGACCCGCTTGCCATCCGGGCTTCGGCATGACGCGTCCTTCCAGCTAAAAGTAAAAAGCAAATCCCCCGAACGGCAAACTGGAGTTGATGCCTAGGTTGGGCATCTTGGTTCCGGCGTTGGAGATATGATGGAATCGATATCCCACGTTGAGGGCCGTGCGATTCGTGACGAACCAGGAGACTCCGAAGCCGGCGGTCAGGATAAAGTTAAATTCCGACGATTCTTCAGGGATTCGTCCTCCGAGGTCCGTCCAGAACGGCCCGCCGGCAAACTCGACGTAGGGCCGAAGGCGGTTGAGTGCGACGAACGTATACTTGAGTTTCGGCGTGAATCCAACCCCGTGGGTCAGAATCGGCTCGCGAAATTGGATGTACACGAATTCAGCTCCGACGCTGGTCTGCCCACGATACCATCCGTTGCCGACCGGCTCGTGCAGAATGATGCCCCATGACGGCATGAGCGCCGGCCCTTGTTGTTTGGTGACGTGGTCCTTCGTGAGGCGATGCGGGAGCAGGTAGCCGGCCGTCAACCCGACCTCCTGGGTGCCGATGGGGAAGTAGGGTTCCAGCGTCTGTGCCGAGGCTTCATGGGCCATGGATAGCGATAACATCAAGAGAGCGAGGTGCAAGACGCGTAGCATTCAACGGTCTGTCATAACCGGGTCATGAGTGCGCGGGGACGACACACTGGGGATCACATCAAAGGTAGCAGAAGATCGCCCCCTGTCCAGGGTCAAGCGATTCAATGCCCATCCACGTCATCGCGGAGAGTCTGCATGACGCTCGCGCGCTCGCGTTGATTTCAATCTCTGCTCCCTTTATAGTTTTGACGCCGTTGTCCGAACGGGAGGATGGAGGGTGAGAGACAATGTGGGAATTGGTCATGCTCGATGGCGAACGGCGGGCATGTTCCTTCTTGCGGCGTGGTGGTTCTCGCTCGCCGTGCCGGTACCGGCCGCAGCCCCGCAGACCGAGGCGGCGAAGCGCCACTATGAAAAAGGCAAGTCTTTGCTTCGCGAGGGCGATATGGCGGCAGCGGCCAAGGCCGTCGCCAAGTCCCTGGAGCTGAATCCTACGTCGGCTGAAGCACACCATCTCCTCGGCGTCATCTCGTTCAGAGAAAAAAACCCCGGTGGCGCGATCGAATCGTTGACACGTGCTCTCAAGTTGAAACCCGCTTACCCGGAGGCGCTGAACGACTTGGCGGAGGTGTACTTGGCGCAAGGCAAGACGATGGAAGCGGAGCGGGCGCTTCGGCGCGCGCTCGAGGTCGATCCCCGGCATCAAGAGTCTTACCTCGATTTAGCCAAGGTCTATGAGGGCCGACGTGATTCCGATGCGGCCGTCAAAGTCTACCAGTCGCTCCTCGCGATTCAACCGACGCATTCTGAAGCGTTATTCGGTCTCGCGTCCCTATACGACGGCAAGGGGGACGGCAAAACCGCCCGCGGCTTGCTCTTTCGCCTGACCAAAGCCGAGCCGCGCCATGCCGACGGGTGGTATTTGATCGGGCGCATCGCCGAACGGGGGAACGATTTGATGGAAGCGGCCTATGCCTATCGGCAGGCAATCGCCGCCAAGCCGGATCTCGTGGACGCGCATTACAATTTAGGGTTCATCTACCGCAGTCAAGGGAAGCCGAACGAGGCGGCGCGGGAGTTTCTGGAAGTGCTGCGCTATCGTCCGGAGTACGCCGAAGCGCATATGAATTTGGGGGTCGTGTACACGAATTTGAACAAACTGGACGACGCGGAACACGAGTATGAACGAGCCGTCGCGCTCAAACCCGATTATGTGGAGGCGCACTACAATCTCGGGGTTTTTTATGAATTGCACCGGAAAGACATGCCGAAAGCGCTGGCCCAGTACAGACGGTATTATGAATTGGGCGGCCGCGACGATCGTGTGGAGCGAATTGTAGGATCAGGGGGCCGGTAAAGCATTACCAGTAAGGCCTCGGCCGCCAATACGGACTCCAATAAGGTCCCCAATACCCGTCGGGTCCGGCGTAAGGACGCAATCGGGGCCCTTCAGCCGCCTCGGTCCAGACCTTCATCTGCTTAATTTCGAGAACCGGATAGGTATAGTCCGTTTCGTCGAGCGGCATGGTCACGGAGCCGGTCACTTCTCCAGTGACGGTGAGGGATGTCCCCGGCGGGAGCGTCGCAGGATCCAAGAATTCACGCTGCATGGCCACGAACCGCCCGCGTGATCGGGTCAGGTCGAATTCGGGGCGCAGCGCGCCGTCGAGCGGAAGCTGCAAGATTTCAATCCTCGTGCCCTCCTTCAATCGCTTGGCGCTCAACACTTTTCCGCCCAACATCAGCGTCTGTCCTCGATAGGCGTCAGGAGAAGCTTTGACTTGAGCGAAGGGCACCTGCTCGGCGTGGCCCGGTTCGAAACCCTCCTCTTGGGTGGCGCAGCCGGTGAGGAGGCCCGGAACAAGAAGCAAGACGAAACCGAATCGTGACGGAGACAGGTGTTTCACGGAGGGATTATAGCAGCGCCACAAACGTGGCGGCATCCATTATAATGGCTCGGATTCCGTGACATCACAAAGGAGAGTGCTATGGGAGAACGACGGGTGCAAATGGCCGCCATCGCGGCTACGGCGATCATGGCCGGTGTGCTGTTCGGCCCGGCCGCCCCGGGCGGCTGGGCCGCGAAAACAGAGCTCAAGGGCACGTTTGAGATACTGAAAGATGAGCCTTCCACGCATCAGCCCGGCAAGGTGAAGATGGTCGAATTCGCCGATTTTTACTGTCCGCATTGTCACCGGTTTGATTCGGAAGGAGTGGCCATACTCGAGAAGGAGTTCGGCAAAAAGTTGGAAGTGACGATGGTGGGTTTCCCCGTCATCCATGGCAAGTTGCCGACTGCCTTCGACATGTACGAGCAAGCGAAGATGATGGGCAAGGGCAACGAGATGAAAAAAGTCCTGTTTCGCACGATTCACCAGGACAGAATCACCGGCGTGCTGGACCGGACCTTACGTGAAGTGTTGATCACGGAGGTGGGTCTGGATCCGAGCGCGTTCGAGGCCGGGTTGGCCAGTGGAAAGCCTGCGAAAGTCTTCGAGGATGGGCGTCGCTGGGGCGAGCGCATTAACATCAAGCAAACCCCCACGGTATTGATCGACGGGAACATCAAAGTGGAAAACATCGACCCGGAAAATTTGAAGCTGATCATCCACAGCATTCTGGACGGGGACGGGAAAAAGTGAAGTTCAGCGCACCGGACAGGAGGGTTTTTCGGAAATGGGCCTTGTATCGGATACAGCGCCTTAAGGAGCGCCGACAGGATATGGACGTCAAGCCCGATGCCGGCCGTGACCTTCATCTCGGTTTCAGGTATTTCGAACGCCCTCCGTCTGCGTCATGTTGAATTATAAGTGCCTGCCGCTCCGTCCCGTGGTACCTTGGCTGCGGCGTCGCGCCGATGGGAGGCCAGCAGCGTGAAGCAGACAGTTCTCTTCTGTGCGGTACTGATGATCGCGGCGACCGGGGCGGGCGATCCCTCCGCCGGCCGGGCCGCCGGCCGGCTTGCTTCCATCGCGTCCGGGGATCTGCAGGCTCAAGTCAAATCCACCGCCGCGAAAGTCATCCCCGCCGTCGTCAGCATCGCCTCGACCGTCATGGTGCGGGATCAAGCGTTTACCGATGAGGCCCTGCCGTTCGGATTGTTCAAAGAGCCGCCTCCGCGCCGCCAGTACGGCCAAGGATCCGGCGTCATCGTCTCCCCGGACGGGTACATCGTGACCAATAATCACGTCGTGGCCGACGCGGTGGACGTCGAAGTGATTCTGGCCGATCGCCGCCAATACAAGGGGCGGGTGGTTGCCACGGATCCGAAGACCGACGTGGCGGTCGTGAAAATCAACGCGACGAACCTACCCACGGTTGCCTGGGGCGATTCCAGCAATTTGGCAGTGGGGGATTTTGTGCTCGCCATCGGCAATCCCCTGGGGTTGAGCCGCACGGTGACGTTCGGCATCGTGAGCGCGGTCGGGCGAGCGGACGTCGGCGTGGCCGACTTCGAAGATTTCATTCAGACCGACGCGCCCATCAATCCGGGCAACTCGGGCGGGGCGCTGGTCAATATCAAAGGGGAACTCGTCGGGATCAACACCGCGATCGCAAGCCCGACCGGAGGGAGCGTCGGGGTGGGGTTTGCGATCCCCAGCAACATGGCCCGTGCGGCGATGCAAAGTCTGCTCAAAACCGGGCGAGTGGTGCGCGGATTTCTCGGCGCATCGACGCAGGACGTGACCCCGTTGCTCGGAAAGATCTTTCATCTGCCGGACGTGAAAGGAGCGATCGTGACCGATCTGCAAGCCAAGGGATCGGCGGAAAAGGCGGGCTTGAAACGCGGGGACGTCGTCGTGCGCTTCGACGGGCGGGACGTCATGGACAGCGGCCATCTGAAAAACTTAGTCGCGGCCGCCGCCATCGGAACCCGGCACCGCCTCGATGTAATTCGTGACGGCAAGCCTCTTCAAACGGAGCTGATCGTGCAGGAGGCGCCCCGTGAGGGCGTCAAGCGCAACCAGGTGGCGGCCGCGGCGATGTCCACGGCACATCCTCTGGCAGGCGTCGTGTTCGACGAGATCACGCCGCCGCTCGCCCGCCAGATGGACCTCGGCGTGAACAGCGGCGTGGTCGTCACGGACATCGAAGAAGGCAGTCTCGCCGAGGCGTCAGGCCTGCAGCCCGGGGACGTGATTCTCGAATTCAACCGCCAGCCGATTAAAGACTTCGCCACGTTTCAACGGCTCGCCGATCCACTGAAGCCCACCGATCTCGCGCTCCTGCTCGTCAACAGGCAAGGAAACTCGCTGTACATTCCGATTCAGGGGGAGTAGCGGAAACGCCTGACGCCCCCGGCTGTGCCCAACGATCGTTGTAGTCCCGGGCAACGTCGTCCGCAGGGCCGCGCGCCCGATTCTCTCTTCGCCTGCTTGGGCGCGTCCGTCGTTGACAGACGCGTCCTCACCATAGTATCTAAGTGCCACTTTTATACAATTCGTGGCACTGTCGCCCCACATGAAGCAGCTTGTCCGATTTGGCGTCTCCCTCGACGGCCGTTTGCTGGATGTTTTCGACCGGCACATCAAACGCAGAAAGTACACGAACCGGTCGGAAGCGATCCGGGATCTCATTCGGGACGCGTTGGTCGGGGAGGCGTGGAACAAGAACAAGGAGGCGGTCGGCACGATCACGTTCGTCTATGATCATCACGTCCGTGATCTGACGAGAAAGCTCACCCAGCTACAACACGACTTCCAGGGGAAGATTCTGGCGGGGATGCACGTACACCTGGATCACGATCATTGCCTGGAGGTGTTGGTCGTGAAGGGAACAGGATCCGATATTGCCGTTGTGGCCGATGCGCTGGTCAGTGTCAAAGGAGTGAAGCACGGCAAGCTGACCATGACGACGACCGGCAAGGGACTGAGCTGACCGTGCGCGTGTGCGTCATCAATGGGCGGAGCGGCGGCCTCGGGCGACGGCTGGTGGCTGGCCTCCAAGCGGAACTCGAGTGTACTGACGACATCGTCGGCCTCGCCGGGAATGAGGCGGCGGCAGCGGCGATGAAGCGAGCGGCGCGTCGCATGTCTGCGCGGGTGCCGCCGCTATCGTCGACACCGTTCCTCACGCCGACGTGATCGTCGGCTCGTTGAACCTCGTGTTGCCGGGGGGAGGTGCCGCCGAACATCGTCCAAGCGATCCTCGGGGCGAGGGCCAGGAAGGTCTTGTTGCCGATCAATCGCGCTCGGGTTGAAATCGTGGGGACGGATGCCGGATCGCTCGAGTCGCTGATCTCCGCTTCGCTTGCCGGGGTCCGTGCGCTGGTCTCCGCCGTCCGGCGCGTCCGAGAGGCGTAGGTTTCTTCGTCATCGCCACACGAGGGTCTGCATCGGCAGCACAGAGCCGATTCAGTCTATCGTGGGCCCTCTGTGATGCCCACGTGCCCGTCGAGGAGAACGTGGGGTCATGATCGTCCGTGTTGTCGGCGCCCTGCTTTTCTGGCTGGCCTCCCCCGCCTACGCGCATGACCCTGATGTTGAAGTCATCGATTTGCCCGAAGTGTCCGTGATAAGCGACCGTCCCGTCGCGGCCTCGTCTCAACAGTTCATTCCCGACAAAGAATATCTTCTTCAGCCCCAGGGGCGCCCCGCCCAAGTCTTGCGGTTGATTCCCGGGTTCATCGCGGTGGAGCACTCCGGCGGGGCCGGGAAGGCCGATCAGTATTTCCTCCGGGGCTTTGATGCCGATCACGGCACCGACGTGGCGTTCTTTACGGACGGCATGCCGATCAATTTCCGTTCGCATGCCCACGGGCAAGGCTACACCGATTTGAACTTTATCATCCCGGAGACGATTGAAGGCCTCGACATCTACAAAGGGGCCTACCTCCCCGAGCACGGCGACTTCGCCACGGCAGGAGCGGTCAATTTCAGAACGCGGGAGACCGTCAAGGAAGGAGTCGTTCAACTGGCCGGTGGACAATTCAACACGCAGCGCCACTTGCTGATGCTGTCGCCGACGAAGGACAAGATTCGAACACTGTTCGCCGGGGAAGGCTATTACACGGACGGCCCATTCTTGAACGACAATCGATACTTTCGTGGCAACCTTTTGGGGAAGGCCACGATGAATCCTTTGGGCCGCGACGAGCTCGTGCTTACGGCCACGTTCCACAAGGCACAATGGAACGGCTCCGGGGAGATTCCGTTGCGGGCCGTGCAGGACGGTTTACTGGATCGGTTCGGTTCGATTGATCCTTCCGAAGGAGGCAAAACGATCCGAAGCACGGCACGGCTGAATTATCACTACGACACTCAGGCCGGCGGGCGGTTCTTCGCGAATGCGTACGCCCAGTATTACAAATTCGACCTGTTCACCAATTTCACGTTCTTCGCCTCCGATATCGCCGCCAACGGAGTTCCTACGAACGGCGACGGATTTCAACAGTCCGACCGTCGGATGGTATATGGCGGGGATCTCGGCTACCGGCAGGAGGGCAAGCTGTTCGAAATCCCCGCCGCAGCGACGGTTGGGCTCCAAAGTCGTGTCGATGACATTCATGCGCGGCTGGGGCCTCAGGTGACGCGGAACCCTCTGGGTACGACGGTCGATAGCGACATCATGGAGGCGTCATACGCGCCGTTCGTCAAGACTGAGTTTCAGCCGGTCTCGTGGCTACAATTGGCGGGGGGCGTGCGGGGTGAGTTCTTCACGTTCGACGTTCGGAACCGGTGTCCGGACTGCCCCGAACAACCGGCGGGGCGGACGACCTCGGGGCTCGTCGTGCCGAAAGCCAACATCGTCATGGGACCATGGCTCAAGACAGAACTATTCTTGAATTATGGAGAGGGGTACCACAGCAACGATGCGCGAGCGACCGTAGCTTCGGCTGCGTCACCGCTGGCCCGCGCAAAGACCTATGAGGTCGGCGTGCGGTCGCGCCCCTGGGGCGCCGGCGGGCTGGAATTGATGATCACCGCATGGGCCCTGGACCTGAAACAGGAACTGGTATTGATCGGCGATGAAGGCACGACCGAAATCCGAGGCGCGACGAGGCGGCGTGGGATCGAAGTCGCCGCGCGCGGTCAGGTCTGGGGCCCTCTGTACATCAACGGCAGTTTTACGTGGACGCATGCGGAATTCCGAAACGGCGACGCGATTCCGCTGGCTCCCGAATATACGGCCTACGGCGCGGCGATCCTTCGCTGGCCGGAGGGCCTCACGTCGCAGCTTCAAGCGACCTATCTCGGTGTTCGGCCGCTCGTAGAAGATCGCAGTATGAATGCTCCGTCGTGGATCGACGTCGACTTCAGCCAGCGATACCAGCTACCGATCAAACCGAGTCATGGACGCCTTGAGGCGTTCTTGTTCATTCAGAATGTGTTCAACACCAAGTGGGAACAGGCTGTATTCGCGTTCGAATCTCAGCTCCGCACCGAGGCGGCTCCGGTGAACGACATTCATTTCGTTCCGGGGAGTCCACGGTTTGTGATGGGCGG